>JACQZN010000010.1 GCA_016213845.1 Candidatus Wallbacteria bacterium | reverse complement strand
GCGCGGGGAGCGCTCCTGGGCGGCGGGGCTGCGACGGCTGGCCGCGGTCGTTGCTCTTCACCAGCGGCAATCTGCGCGGCTGCCTCGGCGAGGGGGGCGGGGGCATCGGGCAGGAAGGGTCCCATGACGCGCTGGTTTTCTTCCGTGTTCAAGAGGTAGAAGTTTGCCGGGGTGCTCGAGGACTCCGTGTGGAACTGGAGCACGGTGCCTCGCTCGAGCGCAGCGCGCAAACCACGCAGCGCCGCGACCTGGTCCAGGTCCGTGCCGGCGATGATTGCCTCCAGCGGCACCAGCGTCATGGTCCGCTCGAACTGGTAGTTCTTGTGGACCAGGAAGAGCGTGACCACCAGCTCCTCCCGAGGAAGCGACGCCTTCAGCAAGGTGTCGAACAGGAGATCCGGCACGGGCGTGAAATTGCCGCGCAGCTCGGGAAATGTGGACGGAGTCCCCATATCTGCCCCGGAATATAAGCTGCGAGGCCGGACATGTCAAAGCGCCGGCCGGACGGGGTGCGTTGCGCGGTCGGGAAGACGGATGATACACTTCCCGCGCCCAGCGCGGCGTTTTCGTAAGCGCCGAATCGTAGTCCAGGAGGCTCTGCCGTGGAAGAATCGATGATCGGTCCCGAGCCGAAGGTCAACTCGGACTTCTACAAGAAGCTGCAGCAGCAGATTGTCCAGAAAGAGAACATCATCAAGCTGCTCCAGCTGAAGGTGAAGAACCTCGAGGATGAGCGCGGCGACGCCGTTCCTGGCGACGAGTCGTCTCTGGCGCGCCGGCTAGAGAGTTACGAAAAGCGGGTCAAGGCGCTCGAGAAGACCGAGCGGGAGCTCCAGGAGGAGAATGATGCGCTGGAGCGGCGCTCTGCGCAGGGTGAGAGCGCCGTTGCGGAGCTGGAGGCCAAGCTGGAGCGGGCGACCGAGGAGCTGGACCGAGTGCGTTCCGGCCCTCAGGGCGCCGACGACAAGAAACTCGACAAGCTCTGGGCCGAGATCCGGGCGCTGGAAGCGAAGGTCACCCGCAAGGACGAGGAGAACGCACGGCTGCGGCGGGAGCTGGCCGAGACGAGCCCGCCGGCCGAAGCGACCCGCGAGCTCAAGGAGCTGCGTGCGGACACCGAGCGGCTTCGGGCCGAAAAGTCGCACCTGGAGCAGACGCTGGCCCAGCTCAAGCAGCGCGAGCCGGGGCGGGATTCACTCCTCGCCGACGAGCTGGCCAGGAAGGACGAGGAGCTGCGTGCCTCCGAGCGCGAGCAGCTCAGGCTTCGCGAGGAGCTCGAACGGCTGAAGACCCGCCTCGACGAGGCGCGCGCCCACGCGGAGAGCGCGTCTCCGACGGGGTCCTTCCAGCTCGTGCAGGCCATCATCACGCTCTTCCAGAAGCTGCAGGACTTGAAGGATAGATTGGGTCCTCAAAAGGAGCTCGCCGCGATCGAGGGCAGCTTGAAGGAGATTTCGAATCTGATCGGCCTGGAGCGGATCAAGTCCGTCGGGCGCGTCGTCGACCCCGAGCTCCACCAGGTCGTGGAGGTCGTCTACTCCACCGAACACCCGCACAACTCGATCGTCCGCGAGATCGGCCAGGGCTACTCCGCCCGGTCCAGTGTCGTGAAGATGGCCGAGGTCGTCGTCGCCAGGAACCCGTACTGGTGCCGCAAGTGCGAGCGCGTGGCCGGGGAGGGGAGCCGGTACTGCAACTTCTGCGGCGAAAAGGTCGTCGGCCGCGAGAGCCCCGATATCCAGACCCTGGATCCGGCGCTCACCCTCAAGAGCTTCCTCGATCTCGCGAAGGCAAAGGAGGACGCGCGCGACTTCGACGGCGCCGAGAAGGCCTACCAGCACGTTCTCACGCTCGACTCGACAAGCCTCGCCTCGCTCTGGGGCCTGGTGCGCGTCCGCGAAGCCTCTGGTCGCTATCGCGACGCTCTCGCCGGCCTCGAACAGCTCGCCAGCCAGCCCGTCCTCCCGGAGGATCTCGAGCATGTCCGCGCCCGGCTCCGCACCAAGCTCGAAATCGTCGAACGTCTCCAGGGCCTCGTCTGATTCCCCGTGACTCTCCCCCCGCTCCACCCCCTATTGTGCCCCCGCCCCCCCGTCTCCCCGTCTGACATCCGATCCCCGATCCCTGAAGCCTGATCCCTGATCCCTGATCCCTGAGGCCTGAAGCCTGACCCAATGCCCATCGAGCTCGAAAAAGCCTACAACCCCAAAGCTGTCGAAGACACCATCTACGCCGCCTGGAGCCGCGAGGACCTGTTCCGGGTCGACAACTCCGGCTCGGCCAAGAAGCCCTACTGCATCGTCATCCCGCCCCCCAACGTGACGGGCCGGCTGCACATGGGGCATGCCCTCAATAACACGCTGCAGGACATTCTCGTCCGCTGGCGGCGGCTGGCAGGCGATCTGGCGCTCTGGCTGCCTGGCACCGACCACGCCGGTATCGCCACGCAGAACGTCGTCGAGAAGGAGCTGGCCAAGGAAGGCAAGTCGCGCGAGGCGCTGGGCCGCGAGGCCTTCGAGAAGCGCGTCTGGGCCTGGAAGGACGAGTACGGCAACGCCATCATCGAGCAGCTCAAGCGGCTGGGCGCAAGCTGCGACTGGTCGCGCACGCGCTTCACCCTCGATCCCGGGCTGAACCGGGCCGTGCGCGAGGTCTTCGTCGGCCTCTATCGCAAGGGCCTCATCTACCGCGGCGACTACATTGTCAACTGGTGTCCCCGCTGCCAGACAGCGCTCTCGGATATCGAGGTCGAGTACCAGGAAACGCAAGGCAAGCTCTGGCACATCCGGTATCCGTCCGCGGACGGCGGACCCGGCGTGGTCGTGGCGACCACCCGGCCCGAGACGATGCTGGGCGACGTCGCCGTGGCCGTGCACCCCGAGGACGAGCGGTACTCGGCGCTGGTCGGTTCGACGGTCGTCCTCCCCGTAGTGGAGCGGCAGATCCCGGTGATAGCCGACAGCTTCGTCGACCGTGCCTTCGGGACGGGCTGCGTGAAGATCACGCCGGCCCACGACCCTAACGACTTCGAGGCCGGGCGCCGAAACGGCCTGACCCCGCTGAACGTGATGAACCCGGATGCGACGATCAACGCCGCGGGCGGCCAGTTCGCGGGCCAGACGCGTGAGGCCTGCCGCAAGAACCTGGTTGCGATGCTCGAGGAGCGCCAGCTCCTGGTGAAGGTCGAGGAACACCAGAACTCCGTCGGCCACTGCTACCGCTGCGACACGGTCGTGGAACCGTACCTGTCGCGGCAGTGGTTCGTGAAGATGAAGGACCTGGCCGAGCCGGCGATGCGCGTCGTGCGCGAGAAGAAGGTCGAGTTCGTTCCGCCCCGCTGGGAGAAGCTCTACTTCGACTGGATGGAGAACATCAAGGACTGGTGCATCTCGCGCCAGCTCTGGTGGGGCCATCGCATCCCGGCGGCCGTCTGCTCCGGATGCGGCCAGCTCACCGTGGAGCAAGAGCTTCCCGAGAAGTGCGCGGCGTGCGGCGGTGCGCTCGTGCCCGACCCCGACGTGCTCGACACCTGGTTCTCCTCGGCGCTCTGGCCCTTCTCGACGCTGGGCTGGCCGCAAGGCGCCAAGGACCTGGACGTCTTCTACCCGACCTCCACGCTCGTGACCGATCGCGGCATCATCTTCTTCTGGGTGGCGCGGATGATCATGGCCGGCCTCGAGTTCATGGGGCGGGAACCCTTCCGCCACGTCTACATTCACGGCACCATCCTCGACCACCTGGGCCGCAAGATGTCGAAGAGCCTGGGGAACGGCATCGACCCGCTCGAAGTAATCGACGAGTACGGGGCCGACGCGATGCGCTTCAGCCTGATGATGCTGTCGGCCGGCGGCCAGGACATCAAGCTCTCGAAGGACAAGTTCGAGATGGGTCGCAACTTCGCCAACAAGCTCTGGAACGCCGCTCGCTTCCTTCT
The DNA here is from genome assembly GCA_016213845.1 of Candidatus Wallbacteria bacterium. Lineage (GTDB taxonomy): Bacteria > Muiribacteriota > UBA6191 > JACPRK01 > JACPRK01 > JACPRK01. The sequence continues at coordinate 33,027 of JACQZN010000010.1, read as the reverse complement.
GATGAATGTGCCGGATGCAGGTGCCCGCTCCGAGCCGTCGACGGAGGAGTTCGCCGACCGCTGGATCGTGAGCCGGTTCCAGGCCGTGGCCGCTTCGACCACGCGCGCGCTGGAGGAGTTCGACTTCCACGCCGCCGTCACGGGCCTCTACGAGTTCACGTGGAACGAGTTCTGCGACTGGTACGTCGAGTTCATCAAGCCGCGCATCCGCGAGGAGGCCGAGCCGGAGACGAGAGCCCAGGCCCTGGCGACGGCCCAGTACGTGCTCACTGGGATCTTGCGGCTGCTGCACCCGTTCATGCCCTTCGTGACCGAGGAGATCTGGGGCCACCTGCCGAGCAAGAAAGGCCGCCTGATGACCGATAGCTGGCCGGTGGCCAGCGCGACGCTGCGTTGCGAAGAGACCGAGCGGGAGATGGAGCTCTTGCAGAAGCTGGTGCGGTCGATCCGGACCATCCGCAGCGAGATGAACGTGAAGCCGAGTCAGCAGGTGACGGTGCGGATCAAGACCGAGGCGCCGCAGGCCGCGCGAGTCCTGGAGCGCCACGGGGAGCTCCTCAAGGGACTGGCGCGCGTTGCGGACCTGGCGTTCGCGCCGGACATGACACAGCCGCCCCAGGCCGCCAGCGACGTGGTCGCCGAGGCAGCCGTCTATGTGCCGCTAGCCGGGCTGATCGACATCGCCCGCGAGCGGGAGCGCCTCGCCCGGGACCTGGGCAAGCAGCAGAAGGATCTGGAGGGCATGACGAGAAAACTGGCCAACGAGAAGTTCGTGGCCAACGCACCGGCCGAGATCGTCCTTGCCGAGCAGGCCAAGCGCGAGCGGCTCTCGGCCATCTGCGGGCGCCTGGAACGCCTGATCGCCAGCCTCGATGCCTGACCGCGCCCAAGCGACCGTGGCGTCGTCCGCCCGCATCCTCCTCGTCGACGACGAAGAGGCGATGTGTTTCATGATGAAGGCCTTCCTCAAGAAGGCCTCGCAGCCCTACGAGGCGGTGGCGGTCAACAGCGGCGAGGAAGCGCTGGAGCGGCTGCAGACGGAGCACTTCGACGTGGTCGTCACCGACCTGAACATGCCGGGGATGTCCGGGGCGGAGCTCATCGAGAAGGCCAAGGCGCTCAACCCGGCGACGCCGATCATTGCCGTGACCAGCTTCGGCACCTCCGAGACGAAGGGGGAGGTGATGACGAGAGGCGCCTTCCAGTACATCGAGCGACCGTTCAAGGAGAGCGCGTTCCTCCTGCACATCGAGCGCGCGCTCGAGACGTTGAGCTTGAAGCGCGAGGTCGCCACGCTGCGGACGAGGGTCGAGCGGGATGACGCGCTGCGTCAGGTCCGCGGAAACAGCCGCGCGATCGAGCAGGTGAAGGAGGTCCTGCCCACCATCGCCAAGAACGAGGCCTCGGTCATCATCTACGGCGAGAGCGGCACCGGCAAGGAACTCTTTGCGCGTGCCATCCACGACCTCTCGCCGCGCGTCCGCGGCCCGTTCGTGACGCTCAACTGCGGCGCGTTGCCCGAAACGCTCCTGGAGAACGAGCTCTTCGGTCACGTGAAGGGGGCCTACTCCGACGCCACCAGCGACCAGCCCGGCCTGGCCCGCGAGGCCGACCAGGGCTCACTGTTCCTCGACGAGATCGGCGAGATCGGCCTGGCCATCCAGGTGAAGCTCCTGCGCTTTCTCCAGGAGCGCGAGTACAGGCCGCTGGGCTCGACCAAGACCATCAAGAGCAACGTTCGCATCATCGCCGCTACCAACCGCGACCTGCGCGAGGCGATCGTCCAGGGGACCTTCCGCGAGGACCTCTACTATCGGCTCAACATCATCCCGATCCACCTGCCGCCCCTGCGCAACCGCCGCGAGGACATTCCGATCCTGGCAAATTTTTTCCTCCAGAAGTACGCGTCGCTGTACGGCCGCCGCCTGGACCGGTTCACCCCAGAGGCGCTCCAGAAGCTGATGAACTACCCGTGGCCCGGGAATATCCGCGAACTGGAGAACAAGATCCAGCAGATCCTGGTCATCGCCCCGGAGGGCGCAGTCGGCCCGGACCAGATCGGCTTCGACGAGCTCCCCGGCGGCGCCCGCGCGGTCAGCCTCGACATGGCCGTCGCAGACCCGCTCGACGGCGTCGACTTCGGCCAGCCGTTCGCCATCGCCAAGCAGCGTCTGATCGAGCGCTTCGAGAAGCGGTACCTGACGGAGGCGCTGGCCGCCAACCGCGGCAACGTCTCGAGCGCGGCGCGGCGCTCGGGGAAGGATCGCCGCGCCTTCTTCGAGCTCTTGCGCAAGCACAGCATCGACCCCAAGCCGTACCGCAAGGGCGGCGCCTCCGCTGGGCCGGAGCCTGCTCACGGGACGGACTGAGCGGCCCCGATGCGCCTCTACATCCTCTCCCGGCGAGCCACGCTCTACACGACGCGCCGCTTCACGAAGACGGCCCGGATGCTCGGGCACGTCGCGCGCGTGCTCGATCCCCTGGGCTGCATGCTGCACACGGCCCGCGGCCGCCACACGATCCAGTACCACGAGAAACAGCTGCGTCTGCCGGAGGCCGTGCTTCCCCGGATCGGTGGCCCCAGCGCGGCCTACAGCCTGGCCGTGCTGCAGCAGTTCGAGGCGCGCGGCGTTTGCGTGGTCAACCGCTCGGAAGCGATCGCGCGTGCCCGCGACAAGCTGCGCAGCCTGCAGCTGCTTGCCGAGCAGCACGTGCCGATCGCGGCCACCGTCATGACGCGCGACCCTTCGCGGCTGGCCGAGTCGATCGACATGGTCGGCGGCCCGCCCGTCATCCTCAAGCTCCTGCAGGGAACGCAGGGCATCGGCGTGATCCTGGCCGACTCCTATCAGACGGCCAAGGAGACGCTCGAAGCGCTCTGGCAACTCGGCCAGAACATCCTCATCCAGAAGTTCATAAGCGAGTCGAAGGGCCGCGACATCCGCGCGCTGGTGGTGGGTCAGAAGGTCGTCACTGCGATGCGGCGCGTGGCCCGAGCCGGAGAGTTCCGCTCCAACATCCATCGCGGCGGCGTGGGCGAGCCGCTCGAGCTCGGCGACCGGCAGCGCGAGGTGGCGCTGAAGGCTGCGGCGGTGATGGGCCTGGAGGTCGCCGGCGTCGATCTGCTAGAGGGCGAAGACGGTCCGATCGTCACGGAAGTCAATTCATCCCCCGGGTTCGAGGGTCTCGAGAAAGCGTCCGGGCTGGACATCGCCCGCGAGATCATCGAGCACGCGGTGAGGCTGGTAGACAGTAGTGAGTAGCGAGTAGTGAGTAGTGAGTAGTGAGTAGTGAGTAGGGACGAGCTACGATTTGGGGTGGGGGTGGGGACTGACCAGCGTGTGGACGCGGGGACGGCCTGGGCGGTTGCAGTCCTGGGGTCGCTCGGCCGCTACTCACTACTCGCTACTCCCCAGTGGTAGATCAGTTGTAAGATCCTCCTCCCCCTCACCGTTCACCAACAGACGGCCAGACGGCCGACGCGAGCCCAAGCCATGAGCACTGCAGATCTCAGCCCCATCCGAGTAGACGTCTCGATGAGTTCGACCCGCGAGGTTCCTCTTCTCCTGCGGCTTCTCTGGTTCTTCTTCGTGGGACTGCCGGTCGGCTGGGCCGCCACGCTGATCGCCTGGTGCGCTTCCGTCACGATCATCGGCCTGCCACTGGGGATCTGGATCCTCAACCGACTGCCGCAGATCATGACGCTCAAGCAACCCGAGCTCCAGGTCAAGGCGATCCCCAGGGGCGGCTTCTACCACGTCACCCAGCAGAGCCCCGATCAGCTCCCGCTCATCATCCGACTGCTCTGGTTCCTGGCCGCCGGTTGGTGGCTCTCCGGCGTCTGGATGACCCTCGCTTTCGCGCTCTCTGCCAGCATCATCGGTATCCCATTCGCATTCTGGATGTTCAATCGCGTGCCCAGGGTGCTGTTCCTGACGGAGTAGCCCCGAGCTCCTCCCCATGTTCCGCCCCGAGAACCTCCCGAAGAAGCAGTACACCTGCCCGCACTGCCGTCGCGCGTTCAGGGTCGCTGTACTGGAACCGATCAAGGCCAGCGTCGAGGTGCTGGCCTGCGAGCAGTGCGGTGAACCGACTGTGCTCGAGCTCTATGACGAGCTCTTCACCTGGTTCCTGAAGCGGCGCGCGGCGCCGCAGGCCGTGTCGATGGAGGACGCCATCCTGGCTTGTCACTGCGGCGGCCGCGCCCGACGCGCGGCGGCAGCTCGCTGTCCGGACTGCAAGAAACCCCTCTGGCAGCCGGCCGAGCCGGGCGCGAGGCCCTCGGCGCCGAAGCAGGTCCCGCTGATCGGCGAGCCGCGCCTGACGCCGGCCGTCTGGGACCGGAATAATTCGGCGCTGCGGGATGAACTGAGTCGTGCGGCCCTCTACTGCCTCGACCTGGGCGGCTCGCGCTTCGAGGAGGCCTGCATCGCGCTTCCGGCCCTGGGGCTCTTCGAACCGGAGCGCGCCTTCTCTCTGTTGCGCCAGGCCATCGCCGCCAACCCCGAGCAGCTCGACGAGGACGCCTACTACGCCGACGACCAGCGCCAGACACTCTTCACGCTCACCGTCGCCCTCCTCACCGCCGCGCTCAACGGCGGCGGCCGGCAGGTGCTCCCCTACGTCGCTTCCCAGCTCGCCGGCAGCGACCGCCGGTGGATCGGCTTCATACTCGACGCCATGCGCGAGTCCGACCAGCTCACCCGGCGGCCGGAGGTCACCTGGCTCGAAGGCGGCAAGGCCCGCGCCGCCGTCGAGCAGCGTCTCCGCGGATGACCCCTCCGTCTCGACCCTTGCCACCGGGGGGACAGTATCGTTAATCTGAGAGTAACGGACTGCCGATGGGTTTCCTGAGGCGTCCTTCCAGCGGCGGCCTCGCGCGCTTCCCGAGAAACCATCACCATGGGCGACTCCGATAGCGACATGGACGAGACGGTCGAGCAGGTCAAGATCTCCTGCGAGAACGACTGCGAAGACGGCTTCGATGTCTACATGACCGAAGCCAGCCTCATCCTCATCTGCCGCGGCTGCCAGACCGAGTACGAGATCTCGGGCAAGGGCTCCTTCACTCCCGCCCCGTCCGAGTTCCAGTGACCGGCCGCCGCCAGCGACCGCCGCCATGAGCCGGCTCCAGCGCCCACCACGGTCGCCAGCGCTCCTCGTCCTCACGGCCTGGACGCTCTTCGCGACGGGCGCGCACGCCTTCATGCCGGCCTGGGAGCAGGGCATGACCTGGACCGTCTCGACGGTCTACCGGCGCGCCCAGCTGGGCCGTCCCGAACCTGGCGAGCCGGCCCCGAAGGCCGAGTGGTCGCCCCCGACGAACTGGGTCTTCCTTGTCTCCAAGGTCGAGAACCGCAAGGACGGCCGCTACTACCTCGTCCAGGTCAAGGACCGGGAGCACAAGAGCTCCGCGCTCGCCTCCCTCGTCTTTGCTTCCTACAAGCTTTCGGACGGCGACGAGAGCCTGGCCTTGCTGCGAGGCAAGTTCCTTCGCATCGTCCGCGACAAGCGCGTCGTCACCGACGCAGAGTTGAACGAGATTGGCCAGGCGCCACGTCCCGTCCTGCACGAACAGAGCCTCATCCCCTACGACTTCCCGTCGTTGCCGCTCGTGGGCCCCAAGGCCAAGGAGCGTTCGCGCACCTTCGAGGTGACTATCGATGCCGGTGGCATGCAGTTCGCCAAGGACATCGTCCAGAAGGAAGAGACGGGATTGGACCCCGAGCGCATCGCGGGCGACGAGATCCGGAAGCGCTCCGGATTCCCCTCGACCCCCCGGGAGCGCATGGTCTTCGTCACGCTTTCCCGGGAGATGGATGGCGCGCTCTGCCGCCAGATCTGGGTCCCTGGCCTCCCCTGGCCACTCTTCGTCGAGAGCGGTGATAGCCGTTCCGTGTTGATCTTCCACTCGGGCGAGGCCCGCGAGAAGTAGCCCGGCGCTACGCCTCGCCTTGTGGACCGTCGCAGGCTCGCGAGGCCTCGAAAGGCTCGCAACCCACTGAAACCCTCGAGTGGTTTCTCCCCCTACTGCGCCGGGATCGAAAACGGCAGCCGCCCCGCCGGAGCCGGGACCAGGTACGCCTTCCCCGCTTCGAGCGGGAAGCTCTGCGAGAGCCCCTCGATGAACGCTCTCCACTTCCCGTTGACGCCCGCCTGACCCTCCGCGGGTTCGACGACCACGTGGTTGCCTGCACGATTGCCGAGCTCGGCGGCGTCGAAGGTGGAGGTGGTGGCGCCCGGAAGGCCGATCAGGTTCATCCCTTCCTGGACGGAAACTTCGCGCGCGCTGTCGGGCCAGGGGCGGCCGCTGAAGGTGACGGTGCGGCTGGATGCCACCGAGACGATGTAGGCGCGGCCACCCTCGATCGAGAAGTCGCCCGAAGACGCGCCGGACAGGAACGCCTCGAAGCGCGCAGACGGAGTCGTGCCCGGAACCGCCCGGGCGACGAAGGGCGAGCCGAGTCGAGCCGCCAGTCCCGCTGCCGTCAGGCCGGCGCCGCCGGTGACCTCGGGGGAGAGCGGAAGCGAGACGAAGTTGAGGCCTGTGGTCAGTGCCAGCTGGCCGGTCGACGAAGGCGTACCGTCCGCCGTGATGCGGACGATGTCGGTCGAGGTCAGGCTGGCCGAGTTGCTGACGGTCAGCCGCAGCTCGTAGGTCCCGGTGAGCGGGGGGGAGAAGCTGGCCACGGCGCTGGTCGAGCTGGCCAGGTTGACTGAAACGGCTTGAGGTGTCGATACGGCATCCCAGAGGTAGGTGACGGTCAGGCCGAGCGGGTCTCGTGTCCCGCGGCCATCGAGCAGCACGGTGCTGGATACGGCCACGCTCCGATCCGCGCCGGCGTCGGCGACCGGCGGCCTGGGAGCGCGCGTGATCTGCACGTGCGCCACGGCAGCTGCCGAGAGGCCGCCCGGATCGCGAACGGTCAGCTCGAAGCTGAAGGTGCCGGCGACGGCGGTCGTGAAGCCCACGGTCGACTGGCTGGTGGAGCTCAAGCTGACGGTGGCCGGCCCGGCGACCTGCCTCCAGCCATAGGTGAGGGTCTCCAGGTCCGGGTCGGACGACGCCGCCCCCGAGAGCACCACGAGCGTTCCCTCGACGGCGGTGACCGGTCCGGTGAGGCTTGCCACCGGCGCCACCGACTGGCGCGTGATCGCGACGTCGTCCGTGCCGCTCAGGGTGGCGTCGCTCACGGTCAGCCGGAACTGGTAGACGCCGGGCGAGGGCGGGCTGAAGGAGACCTGGAAACCGCTCTGCGGCGCCTGGAAGACGGTCGGGCCGGAGAGCTGGGACCAGCTGTACAGGAGGCCCGTGTCGCCGTCCGGGTCCGTCGCTGAACCGGTCAGGGTCACCTGCGCGGAGGTCGTGACGGAGCGGTCGTCGCCGGCGTTGGCCACGGGTGCCCGGTTGGCTTGCGCGATGGGCACGTCGAGCTGCGCGCTGGCGGTGCCGCCGCCCCGAGTGTCCCGGACGCGCAGGACGAATCCGTACGTCCCGGGCGCTGCGGCCGTGAAGCGGGCAGTCGCCGTCAGGGAGTCGAGGAGCGTCAGGACCTCCGGCCCAGAGACCTGAGTCCACTGGTAGCCCAGAGTGTCGCCTGGGTCGGGATCGCTGCCGCCGCCGGCGAGTGTGACCTCCTGGGCGGTCGTCCCCGAGACCCCGGAAGGCAGCGTCGCCGATGGAGGACTGTTGATGTCGACCGTGACGTCGGCGCTGACTGACCCGCCGCGGCTGTCGGTGACGGTTACGCGGGCCACGAAGGTGCCGCGCTCGGAGGCGTCGAAGGCGGCGTCGGCGCTTGCGGCGCTGTCGATCGTCAGCGTGGGCCCCGAGATCCGGCTCCAGGCATACGTGAGCGTATCCAGGTCCGGGTCGGACGCGCGAGCGCTGAGCGTCACCCGCTCGCCGAGCTGGGCCACGCCCGTGCTCGACTGCGCCGAGGAAATGGAAGGCGAGCGGTTGGAGGACGGCTCGGTGCCGCCCGTGACCCGGAAGCCGCCGGCCATCATGGAGGAGCTCGAGCCGTTGGTGAAGACGATGTCGTAGCAGCCGTTCTGGGTGTTCGAGGGTACGGTCAGTGGGAACCGGCGGAAGGTGGTGACCTGGTCGGAGAACGTCCCCGACGAGGGTGTTCCGAGCACGATTCCGGTTCCCGGGATGGAGATCTGGGTGCTTGCGGAGACTCCGGAGTTTCCCGCGTTGCCGGTGTTACTGCCGCCGGAGTGGACGATCAGGAGTTGCTTGCCCGTGGTGCCGGCGACAAAGGGCCGCGCGCCGCCGCTCCAGGAGAAGCTCGAGCTGCCGGTGTCGACGATGCCGACGTTGAAGGTCGGGTTCAGGCCGTTGCCGGGCGAGGTGACCGTGATGTCGCCGGCGCTCGCGCTGCCGCCGGCTGCAACCGTCAGGTCGCCACCTGTCGGGAGGAGCGTGGTGAAGTCGCTGTCGAAGGCGCCGATCTGGGCCGTGCGGTAGTAGCCGCCGACGTTGTTCTGGGTCATCGGCCCGTCGAGCGGCTCGACCCCCACTCGGTAGGTACCCGGTGGCAGTCCGCGGATGCGGAAGGTGCCTGCCGAATCCTCCGAGAGTGCCGTGGCGGCCACGGCGCCGGCGGTGTCGAACGCCAGGACGCTGGCGCCCAGGACGCCCGCCCCGGCCTTGCGCACGCGGCCTGTGATGGTGCCCAGACCCGAGGCGCCGTAAGTGGTGCGGATTCCGGCGATGTCGTCGGGCGAAAGCTCGCGCTGGAAGGTGGCGCCCTGGGACGAGGTCTGGAACATCGTCGCGGCCAGAAGGCTCGAGTGGTCGAGCCCCATCAGGTGGCCGATCTCGTGGGTGAGGACGGACTGCAGGTCGAACTGGTTGGAGACGACGGTGGTGGTGAAGAAGTTGAAGCCGGTGTTGAAGACGATGTCGCTGTCGGTGAAGAAGCCGGTCGACGGATCGAACTGGGAGAAGGTGATGGCCAGCGCTCCGCCGAGCTGCGACTGGGTGAGGCTGTCCTGGAAGAGGACGGAGTTCACCGAGTCGCCCGAGTTCTTGTTGGAGCTCGACGTCGTCCCGTCGTTGGTGACGGTGAGGGAGACGTTCGTGACGTTGTCCCAGGCGGCGAAGGCGGCGTCGACGGCCGCTTGCACGTCCGAGTTGGTTCCCGTGATGTTACTGCCGTGATTGGGGTTTGTTCGGTAGCGGACCTGACCACCGGACCAGCGGGTCTGGATGAGGGTGGTCGATGAGACGCTCGAGGGGGTCCAGGCGACGGCGGCCGTCGCGGCCAGCGGGAGCAGAAGCAGGGCGAGCGCGCCGTGGCGGGCGGAGGAGCTCACTTGGTGCCTCCCTGGGCCGAGAGAGTCTGCACGGAGTCGAGGAAGTCGCCCAGGCTCATCGGCTTTCCGGGTCGCCCCTCCTCGATGGCGGCCTTGCCCTTGCGGGCCAACCCGGCGCCGGACGTATCGCCGCGAACGGTCTTCTGGCCGGTCGCGGGATCGACAGCGATCTCGTAGCGCCCCTGCGTCCAGCCCTTGCAGCGCCAGCTGTTGGCCGGTCCGCGCTCCAGGAACAGCACGTACTCGTCGTTCTTCCGGAAGGAGGGGGAGCCGGCCACGTTCATGCCCTGATCGCCGACGACGCCGCCAAGCGTGACGACCTCCACGGTCGGAGTGGCCGCGCCCTTGACGACCTGGGTGACGGCAAAGCTCCAGGTGGTCTGGATGATCTGGTGGCGATCGTCCCAGGCGGCAGAGTCTCCCGCGCAGCGGGCGACGACGATGCGCTCCGAGACCTGGCAGAGTTTGTCGAATTCGACCTTCTCGAGGATGGTGGCCGTGACAGGGGCAGCTAGCAGGAGGGCGATCGCGACGGCCGGGATGAGCCGCCAGCCAGCGACGGTTCTGCGAGACATGTTGGGCTCCTTGGTTGGATTGGAGAAAGGCAGCGCCACTATAGCGCATCGAATGCACGGAGCAGACCAGCTGGCTGCAGCCGAGCTGGCCAGGACTCGCCGCGGGGTTTCCGGCCGGAGGCGTGCAGGTTGCGGCAAAACAAAGGACCGAGCCTGCTCGGGAGCGGGCTCGGTCCGGAGGTCGAGGGGGGCTGGCGGTTACTCGCCGTAGAAGTCGAGCAGCTTGCTCGAGCGGCTCGGGTGGCGCAACTGGGACAGGGCCTTCGCCTCGATCTGGCGGATGCGCTCGCGGGAGAGGTTGAAGCGCAGGCCGATCTCCTCGAGCGTGCTCTCCTTCCCGTTGATGAGGCCGAAGCGGTACTTGATGACCATCTGCTCCTTGAACTTGAGCGTCTTGAGGACTTCCTCGAGCTGCTCGCGTAGCAGCTTGTGTTTGATGATGTCCTCGGGCTTGGGGACGCGGCGGTTCTCGACGAAGTACTCGAGCTGGTTGGTGCCGTCCTCGTTGAGCGGCTTGTACTCCAGGCTGATGGTGTCCTTGTTGAGCCCCATGACGTACTGGATCTTGGGGCGGGGCATCTCCATGGCGTCGGAGAGCTCGGCGAAGCTGGGGCGCTGGCCCGTCTGGGCCGTGAGGTTCCTGCTGACGCGCTTGATCTTGGCGATGGTCTCGACGACGTGCACGGGCAGGCGGATGTTGCGGGCCTGGTTGGCGATGGCGCGGATGATCGACTGCTTGATCCACCAGGAGGCGTAGGTGGTGAATCGGAAACCCTTGAACGGGTCGTACTTCTCGATGGCGCGGATGAGGCCCTTGTTGCCCTCTTGCACCAGGTCGAGCAGCGGGATGCCGCGTTTGACGTACTTCTTGGCGATGCTGATGACCAGGCGCAGGTTGCGGCGGATCAGCTCGTCGAAGGCGGTCTTGTCGCGCTTGAGGACTCGCTTGGCCAGGGCAAACTCCTCGTCGCGGGTGAGAAGCTCATGGCGGGCAACTTCCTTGAGGTAGGAGGTGGTGATGTCCAGGTCGGCCGTCCGGGAGTACCCGGTGGCGCGCGCGTTGGCCGCGGGGCGGGACTTGGCCGGGCCGCCCTTGCGCGCGGCCGTGGCGCCGGGCTTGGCCGGACCCGGTTCTGCGACGGTTGGGAGGGGGGCGGAGGCGCCCTTCTTCAGATGCTTGAAAAACTCGATGCGGTCCTGTGCGGGAACCGCCTTGGCCAGCGCCTGACCGGCCTTGCGAACAACCTTGTCGTGGACTAACCGGCGCTTGTCATGTTTGTTGAGTGATTCGGTTCTGCGGCTCATCTGTGTCGCCTTCGCGCTCCTTCTCCGGACGCTCGCGTCCCGGATCTAGAAGCCCCCGTGGGAGCTTTATTCAGTCGTCCTGTCTCTCCTGTCCGTTCCCAGGGGATTTTGCGGGCCGCTTCCAGTCGGTTCCACCGGGTCGCCTTTGCTCGCGTCCCGCGGTGTCGGCTGGTGCGGCCAGCCCGGGGGCCTCCCCTTTCTTGGACCTGCCGGGCGCCACCAATAGCTAATACGAGTCCCGAGGCTCGAAAAGATCCCCTTTTTTCATTGACATTAGAAGCCTCAAATTTCTAGATTGCGTCCTGTCGTGACGCGACTCTCCGCAGCCACGCTGCTCGCCACGCTCTGCTTCTTCCTCGTGGGCTTTCGCATCTTCCAGATCCGAGACGGCCCACGCGGTACCTCCAACACCACCTGCGCCGACTGCCACCGGGCGCTCTACCGCGAATGGCAGGGCTCCGCGCACGCCCGCGCCTACAAGAGCGACCTTTTCATGCGCCGCTCGGGCGGATACACGCGTGGTGACTGTCTCCCCTGTCACGTGCCGGTGACCTCCCAGGAGACACCCCTCACCACCCGCACCTGGCGCCAGGAGAGCGGCGTTGACTGCGTGGCCTGCCACGTCCTGCGCAGCGCAGCCCGCGGTCCCTACGACGTCGATAGCGCCCACAGGACCGTTCGTGACCCTGCCTTCCTCGACAATCGCGCCTGCCAGCAGTGCCACGGCAACACCGCCCGCGAAATGGACGAGGCGCCAGGTCCCAGGACCGCCACCACCTGTCAGCAGTGTCACATGCCCGTCGTGAAGCGACACCTGGCCGTCGGTGTCTACCAGCTGCTGCGGAAGAAAAAGAAGACTGGCAACCATTCCTTCGATCTCTCGGAGCTCTTGCGCAACGCCGCGGAGCTTTCTTGGAGCTACGACGACCAGACGCGGACGCTGTCGGTCGTGGTCCGAAATTCGGGTGCCGCACACATGCTTCCGACCGGAAACCACGGCTCCCCCACCGTGCGTCTGCTGGTCTATCTGGAGAGCGATGAGCCCGGGAAGCCCGCCATCCGACGCGTCATGACGTTCAGCAACAAGGACGGCACGGCCCTGGGGCCATCCGGCACTGCTACGCTCGAGGTACCGCTTCAGCTCCTGGTGCCGGTTCGCTTCACGGCCCACGCCCGCCTGCTCTTCTATCGCAATGACGAGGTCCCCGAACCGCAGGCCGACGTGATGGCTCAGAAGGATTTCACCTTCCAGTACGAGCCGCCGGAACCCAAGTAGCGTTCTCGGCCTACCGGCCCGCCGCTCAGCCGAGGGCCGCTGCCAGGTTTGCGCAGCTCAGCCCCACGATCAGAAGCCCGACCAGGACCGCGAGCAGCCTGGGTGGTACTCGAGACGTGAGCCGTGCGGCCACCGGGGCTGCCAGCAACCCGCCCCCGATGAGCCCGCCGATGGCCGTCCAGTGGAACGAGTCGACGGTCAGAAAGAACGTGGTCGCTGCGGCCACCGTCACGAAGAACTCGGCGCAGTTCACGGTGCCGATGGCTCGACGAGGCTCGCCTCCACGCGCCATCAGGGTCGAGGTCACGATCGGTCCCCAGCCACCTCCTCCCAGAGCATCCAGGAAGCCGCCGGCGGCGCCCAGCCCGGAAAGCTCGGGACCGGTCAGTTTCGCGAAGACGTCGCCCGGGCGCAGACCGTTTCTCAAGATCACCAGTCCCATTGCCAGGAGGTACGCAGCCACACAGGGCCTCACGATCGAGCCGGGAAGCGCCGTCAGCAGGTAGGCGCCGGCGGCGCCGCCTGCCATCCCGGTTGCTGCCAGCCGCCGGCACATCGCGACGTCGACGTTCCCGAGCCGCCAGTGCGCTGCACCCGACGCCGCCGTCGTGAACACCTCCGAGAAGTGGACGCTGACGCTGGCTGCAGCCGGTGGCAGGCCCAGCCCCAGCAGGTAGGAGGTCGAGGTCACTCCGTACGCCATCCCGAGCGCGCCGTCGATCAGCTCGGCCAGGAAGCCGACTCCGAGAAACGCCAGAAGCTCGCTCTCCATCATCCGCCAAACAGGATACGGAACCGGTAGCTCGATCGCCCGGTGCTCACCAGGAGACCGCCTACATCAGCGGTCGTATGAGGGTGGCCACTCCCGTGACCGTCAAGAGCTTCAAGGCGCCCTGGACAGCCTCGGCGGGCGGGCCCGCGGGGGTCGATGTCGCCGCCGCCATGCCCTCCGGGCCGGTCGCTGCAGGGAGCGACCACTCTTCCGAGCTCTTCAGATCGGCCTCGACCCTGAGCCGGTTCCGGCGGGCGAAGTCGGGGGACTGGACCACGCAGACGGCCTCGCTGTTGATCTGCTCGCTCAGCGGGTCCATGTTGTAGGAGCCGACCACGGCGACCCGGTCGTCGAAGGTGAAGACCTTGGCGTGGATCATGGCTGGCCCGTTGTAGGCGAAGAGCCGGCAGGTCGGCAGCTCCTTCAGCAGCCCTTTCCACTCGCGCAGGAAGGTCGCCTGGGTCACGAGGTGGTCGTAGCTCGTGGGGCCGTTGGTATTGATGACGATCTTCACGCCGCGCGCGCTGGCGCGGCCGAGCGCCTCTCTAGCCGTGCGTGTGAGGACGATGTAGGGGTTCTGGATGTGGATGTCGGAGCTCGAGGCGTCGATGAGCCGCACGAGCCCTGCTGTGATCTCATTCTTCTTGCCCAGCCGGCTGTGCTTGTCGAGGAGCACCACCGGGACCGGCCGGTCGCCCTGGAACGGCTCGTAGCCTGCGAAGCTGCCGACGGGACCCGAACGGAGCGCGGGCAAGAGGTCGAGCTCGGCGCGCGCTTGCTCCAGCAGTGGCGCAAGGCGCGTGCCCTGCAGCCGCGAGGTGTCGCCCTCCATGGCCAGGAGCCGGGCATTCATGGCGCGCCAGGCGGCCTCCAGCTCCATCCGCCGGTCCTCGAGCTCGTCGAAAGGTCTCTCGCGGACGGCCGAGTTGTCCCAGCGCGCGAACTCCTCGTCGAAGGCCGTGCGCGCGCGGGCGCCGATGAGCGCGCTTTTCAGGACGATGTCCGTGTCCCGGAAGACCTTGGGCAGATCGGCTGTCTGGGCGAAGTATTCGGTGGCGATGTTGCGGCCGCCAGTGATGAGCCATTCGCCGTCGATGAGGAAGATCTTGTCATGGTTGCTGGCCAGGGCGTTCCGCACATTGAGCGGCACCGTGAGCAGGGACTTGGCCAGCGGCCGGTAGATCCTGACCTGGACGTTGGGCTCTTGCATCAGGGCGCGCAGGTACCCGTAGCCCTCCGAGGAGCGCGCGAGCTTGCCGCTGCCGCGACCGTCGAGCATCAGGCGGACGGCCAGTCCCTCCCGGGCCCGGGCGCGCAGGAGTCCCAGCATCGAGCGGCCGAAGATGTCGTCCTTGAGGATGAAGTAGCTGACGTCGATGCTCTTCTTGGCCCGGGTCAGCAGGTGCCAGCGCGCGAACCAGGATTCCGTGCTGTCCGTCAGCACGCGCGCAATTGCCCGGTCGCCGCCGCCCGAAATGAAGAGTTCCCGGAAGGCGCCTTCGATCGGAGGGGTCGCAGGTTGCTGGGCGACCAGGGGCCAACCCGCCACTCCCAGCGCCAGGAAGAGGGAGGCGAGCGCCGTCCGAAGCCACCGCGTCATCGACATGCCCAATCACCGGGAAGCAACGTCTACCTCCCGGCATGAACTACGAAGCGGCAGCCTCGCGAGTTGCGCCGAAAAGAACAACCGGTGACGCCTGAAATCCTCGTCACCGGTTGCAGAACGACCGAGAAACGGTCAGCGGCGGCAGGGCTTGACGGCGGGCCGCCTTGCCCGCCAGGCCCCGCGCGGGCCGAGCGTTCTCACAGGGAAGTGGGTGCCGGCTCCAGGAAGTACCCGATGTCGATGGTCACGTACGGCTTGTGGACCTCGATGAACGGGTAGTGGATGGAGTTGGAGAGCGTGTGGAAGAGAAGGTCCTGCGGGATGGGGATTGGGCCCGACCAGGCGCCCGTGATCTCGCAGTCGATCTTCATTTCGGCAGGCCGGTAGTTGGCCTTTCCGACGGCGCGGACGGAGATGATGCTCTTGAGGGTCATTTCCATGACCTTCTGGCGCATCGTCATCTTCATGTCTCGCACCGGCATGGTGAGGATCTCGACGGGGGCGTTCGGAGCGCCACTCTTGGCGCTTGCGGGGGCGGCCGGGATGGTGAAGGCGAGCTGGACCTTCTGGGCCGTCATGTCCATGTAGGCCAGGAACGCCTCGAGGGCGTTGCGGACCGGGTCCTGCAGGAAGCCGCCCGACAGCGAGAGCTTGCTCATCACGTCGACGTTCTGCAGGTCCGTGCCGTCGTCGGCCTGGACTCGGTTGAAATGGGCGGTGAGGATGCCGTTCTCGAGGTGGATGCGCTCCCCCGAGATGACGAAGCCGGCCCGGGTGGTGGTCTCGGAGCGGACCAGCTCGAAGGGCTCGCTGTAGCCGTAAACCAGGCCCGAACGCACATGGCGCTCCAGGGCGGTGAGCCAGCTATCGCCCGCCAGGGCGGCCATCGGTGCGGTCAGTACAGCCAGGGACAGCAGGGCAGGGGCAGCCAACCTTCTCACGACTTCTCCTCCTTCGCCGGATACTCCGTTCTTGTTCTGGTCGCGGAGAGTGGGCCGCAGTATAGGCCTCCGACGGCTCCCTGTCAAGGAAATGGGCATGCTGGGAGTGCATGTCCCGTAGGGGGGGCTCGCGTCTGATCGTGTCCGAGTCCGAGCCCGACTCGGTGAATCGGTGCGCCACCTGGGCGAGCCTGGTCACGACTCGCCGCGATCAACGACGGCCGGAGTTGCGGGCTGCGTCGGGATCGCCGCCCCCCTTCGGGCTCGGGCGGGGGCACGGGGGGGGGAAAATGGGGCAACTCGACTTTCCCCAATTTGAATTGGGGAAAGTCGAGTTGCCCCATTTCCCCCATTTCCCCCCCCCGTGCCCCCGCTGGGGAGTTTCCCCGGCCCGAGTTGCCCCAATTCCCCGCTGTTGGCCCCAATTCGTTGCGCTCTTGTCTTGTATAGTCGCTCCGTCAGACGACAATTTGCTCTGGGACAAGGAGCGTTGCGATGGCTAGGAGCCGCGACTTTCGACTGCCGGTCCTCGTGGGTGCGCTGGTGGCGCTGGGAGGCGTGGCGCCGGCGGGGGGCGAGGCGCCGGCTCGGCTTCGGAAGCACCTGGTTCCGCTGGCGGACCTGGGGCAGGTGCTCGACTGGCGCGAGCCGATGGAATTCGTCGGGGTGCGCGATATCGAGGAGCTGATCGGGAAGCGCCACGAGCGCGAAGTGGCGGAGTCGCGGCGGGCTCTGGAGGAGGTCAAGAAGAGCGCCGAGCAGCTGCCGGTCGCAGTGCTGGTTCGCAGTGCCAGGGTCGAGGCCCTGGCGGCGCCGGGCTCGGGCTGGTGCACGGGCGCGGTGGAGCTGGAGGTCGACCTCGTCGCCGACGGCGATCATCGGGTTGCACTGCTCTCCGGCGCCGTCGCTGTCGCATCGGCTACCGTGGACGGCGAGCCGGCCCTGGTCCTGGCAGGCGGCCAGGAGCCCGATGACCCGAACGCCGGCGCGCAGCAGCAGCAATTCGACGCCGAGCAGCGCGTTCAGCAGCTGGCCGACTCTCTCAACATCTTGAGTCAAAAGGTCGCCGCCGCTGGTCCCGGGCACACCATCGAGGTGGCGCTCTCGGGCCGCGGCCGCCACCGGGTGCGCGCGCAGTTCGCCACACGAGTGGGCGAAGAGGACTTCTACAGGGTGGTGCGGTTCGGCCTGCCGGGTGTGCCGGCTGCAAAGCTCGTGGTGACGGTCCCCGGCAAGCAGGTGAGTGCCACGCTTCTGCCGCCCTGCAAGCTCTCCAGCCGTGCTGATGAGGCCACGGCCCGGACGTGCCTTACTGCCGACCTTCCGCCTGCCGCCGACCTCGTCCTGCGATGGGTGGAGGTGAGCGACGCGCCCGGCGCCAGCGCCGCCATACCGGAAGCGACCGCGCCGACTGTGGCGCGCTTTGCGCCCAGGGCCGACGCCACCGTTCTGCACCGCTTCGACGCCGGCGAAAAGGGTGTCGCCGCCGAGACGACCTTCTGGCTGCGCGTGCGTCGCGCGCCGATTTCCCAGCTCGAGGTGAAGCTGCCAGCGGGGGTTCAGACCGTGTCGCTCGAGCAGCCGCGAAACTGGTCGCTCGAGGACCCGGGCCCGGCTGGCGCCGCGCGCACCGCCCGGCTGGCGATGCCGGAGAAGTTCACGGGCGACGCCACGGTGCGGCTCGGGCTGACTGTCGATTCCAAGCCTTCTGGCTTCGATATCGAGCTGCCCGCGCTGACGATGCCCGGCCTGGCGCGCCAGAGCGGCTACGTCGCAGTGAGCAGAAGCGCCAACCTGCAGCTCGTCTGTACGGCCTCCGCCGGGGTCGACACGGCAAGCGCGGGGGACCTGCCCCCGCACGTGCGCGCCGCCATCGAGGGCGAGGAGCTACTCTTCCTCTTCCGCCGGCCCGATCCGGCGAAGTCCGTCCGCCTACGGGGCACCCGCTACCCGGACGCCGCCGTGCTGGCGGCCGTGGTCGATGGCGCGTGCGCCTGGACGGCGTGCGAGTCGACCGGGCAGGTTTCGGGTCGGGTCGCCTACAGGTTCCGCTCCAGCGGCCAGGAGGCGCTCACCCTCGACCTGGCCGGCCACGAGCGCTCGGGTCTCTTTCTGGACGGCAAGACGCCCGCCGCCAGCGAGGCTGCGCCGGGCCGCGTGCGGGTCTCCCTGGCCGACGTGCGTCCGGGCCAGGTGTCGACGCTCGAGCTGCGGTTCCGAGGCGCCGTCCCGCCGCTCGGCGAGAGCGGCCGGCTGGGGCTGAGGCTCCCGGCGATCGACGTTCCCGTCCGGGAGCTGACCTGGGCCATCTACACGCCGCGCGGCTACTCCTTCACGAGCTTCGAGGGTGTCGAGGGGCTCCGCTCGGGCCGCGGAGGGCTTGCGGACTGGCTTCATCCTCCGGACCCTCCGTGGCCAAATGAGCCGCGCGTCCTGCGCGCGCTCGGCCTGGCTGCGGGCGCCCACCCGGCGATGAGCGGCGAGTATCTGTCGTCGATGCTGGCGCTCTACCCGCTCCTGATGCTGTTCCTCTTCGGCGGGTTCCTGGCTCACGTCGGCAAGGCGATGCTGGTCGACGCCCGCGGGTTCGGTGTGGCCGCCGCCGCGGCCGGGATCGGCACGTTCCTGGCCATCGCCTACGTTCCGTACTATCGCGGCGGCGCCGCTGCGATCATCGCGGGCCTGACCGTCCACGTGCTGCTCATGTTCGGCACCGCGCTCGGCCGACGGTTCTTCCCCGCGCCCCGGCAGGCCGCGACCGCCGCGGTGGTGCTGGCGCTCGGGACGGCTGGCGCGGCCTGGGCCGGCGACTCCGCCGGCGGGTCCCTGCTCGACCGGCTCTTCTCCCGCTCGGAGCTGATCGACAAGGCCCAGGAAGCCGGCCGAGCCCAGAAGGCCAACTACTTGCGAGAGAAGCTCCTCCGCAACAAGCAGCAACTCGAGAACGAGCGCCAGCAGAACGCCCCGGCATCCACGCCTCAGCAGGCCGCACCTGAATCCGAGGGGTTCGATGCGGGGGAAAGCCTCGACCAGCCGGTGGCCGTCGACAAGGGGATCGCTCCGGCGAGCCCCGCTCCCAGTGTGGTACCGGAGCCCGCGGCCGCCCCGCCGCCGCCCCCCCCGGCGCGGCCGACCTATCACATCTACATTCCATATGCTGGTCCGGCAGCGGCGCCGGATGCCGGCGCGCGCGGCTTCATCCGCAAGTCCGACCTCGACACTCTCCGCGAGGAGCCCGAGCCGCTCCAGCGTGTGCCGCTCCAGCCGCGCGCGCGCGCGCTGTCGGCCGAGTACCGGTTGCAGTTGCTCACCGGCCGTGTCGCGGGCTCGGTCGCCGTGACGTTCGAGGCGACCGGAATCGGTTGGAAGGAACTGGCGATCCCGCTCCAGAAGGCCTCTCTCACGGGATGGGCCCTGGACGGCGGCCCGGGCGCCGGCGCGCTTGTCGAGAACCGCGGAAGCGGCGTGGGCCTGCGGACCGAGCTCTCGGGAAGGCACCGGCTTGAGCTGCGCTTTACGGCGCCGGCCACGGGCACGTCCCAGGAGGGACGTCTGGCCCTCGGCAGGACGCCGCCCGCGCCTGCGCGGCTCTTCGTGACGGGGCTCGACCGGGACAGTGAGCTCCTCGTGGCCGGTCCCTCGAGCGAGACCGCCGTGGGCCGCGAGATCTGGCTGGAGCCGGGTGCTCCTTTGAGTCTTGGATGGCGTCCGAAGACCGTCCTGGCCCTCCCGGCGGCGGCCAGCGTGCCGGACGACCAGGAGCGTTTCTCGGCCGAGTCCTTCACGATTCTGTCGCCTTCTGGCGGTTCCGTCGGGTTCGCCTGCCGGGTGCGGTTGACCATCGCCGAGGCCGGCTTGCGCACCGTCGCATTCAAGCTGCCCGAGGGTTTCGAGTTTCTCGAGGCGCGCCGGGAGGGCGGTCAACCGGCCGGTGACCCGGCGCCGCAGAAGGACGGCCGGATCGTGCTGGCGCTTCCCGAGCGAACGCGAGGCGTGTTGGTGCTGGAGCTGGCGGCCGAGCGCTCCTCCGGGGGCGAGGAGCTCGGGCTCGAGGCCCCGGTCTTCGTGGGCGCGGAGCGGGAGTCCGGATTCGTGGCGCTCAGGCCCGAGCCGGGCACGGACGCGGACATGGCTTCCGAGCGCGGCGGCCGCGGCGCCGACGCTCGCGAGCTGCCCGACTTCGCCCGGCCCTGGGCGACCCCGGACCTGGTGCACCTGCGCTCCTTCCAGCGCGCCGATTACCGTTTCGTGGCGACCGTGCGCCGTCGCGCGCGGCTGGATGTAGCGCTGCTGGAGGCCTCCGGCGCCGAGGCGTCCACGCTGGTCGCCGGCACGGGCCAGACACTCACGTCGATCACCTATCGCGTGCGCAACACGCGCGAGCAGTTCCTGGCTCTCGAGCTGCCCCAGGCCGCGACGCTCGAGTCGGTCACGGTCGGTGGCCGCCCCGTGAAGCCGGCGGAGGGAAAAACTCCGACGCAAAAGCTGATTCCACTCGCCCCATCCCGCAAGACCCGCCAGGGGCTCCAGACCGTCCCCGTGACCGTTGTCTACTCGGCGCCCTCGGGGCCGCTGGGCCGCTGGGGCAAGTGGCGGGGCGAGGTGCCGCGCGTCAGCGTCGCCGTCCAGGAGATGACCTGGAGCCTCTACCTCCCGGAGGACTACCGCTTCTTCCGCACTGCGGGTGACTTCCGTGACGCCGGCTCGACGGCCGACTACTCCGAGGGAGGTCTGGTGCGGTACGACGACGAGTCCCAGGTGGGGCCTGCGACGGCCGACCGCGAAGAGCAGACCGCCCAGGCGCCCGAGCGCGCCTTCGTCAAGAAGGGCCTGTTCGGCGTCTCCGCGCCCGTTCCGACGACCGACAACGGCAAGTCGTTCAAGGTCCGCCTGCTCAAGGCTGGGGCGGCGGCGCCCACGCTGGAGCTCTTCTTCGCCCGCTCGGACCTGGGGGACCTGGCCACGGGCGCGATCTTCTACCTTTCGCTGCTGGTGTTGCCTCTCTTCTTCATCGGCTGGTCGCGCAAGGCCTGGGCCGGCTCGTCGGCGCTGGCGATCCTGGCTGCTGCGCTCACGTTTGGCTCGAGCGAGTACCTGGGCGCCGGCACGGCCGGCCTGGTCCTGGGGTTCACGGCGGGCGGCGCATTCCTGGTGCTCTACGCGCTCTTCAAGCCGGTCCGGTGGTGGTTGGCGCCCGCGGCTGCGGTGCTTCTGGTGTCACTCACTCCGTTGGAGGCAGCCACTCCGATTAGCGCACAGCGCATCGTGTTCCCGTATGGCGAGAAGGACCTGCGGCGGGCGCTCGACGGACTGGAGTGGCCCGGCTTGCTTCCGGCGGAGCTGGCCCGGATGGCCAGCGAGCTCTCCCGGGAGCGGACGGTGCCCGAGAGTGCGCAGCCGCCGCTGGCCTGGAGCCTCTCCAGCGGCAAGCTCGAGGCCGACGTCTCCGGCGACACCGCCCGCTTCGCGCTGGAGGTAGAGCTCGACGTCCTGCAGCCCGGCTACCACGCCGTGCCGCTGCTCGAGGGTGAGGTGGCGATCGCCTCCTTCCGGGGCGACGGGCTGCTCTCCGTCCAGGGCCTGGACGACTACGTGAACCAGGAGATCGTCCAGGGCGAGGTCATCCTCGACAAGCTCGAGAAGGGGCGCGAGAAGATCCAGGTCCTGGCGCCCAGGGTGTCGGCGCGCGCGCTCGTGACGGGCCTTGGCCGGCACCAGGTCCGCCTCGAGGTGATCAAGGTGAAGCCATTTGCCCTGAGGCTGCCGCCGATGGCTACCTGCTCGGCCACCATCCGCTTCGACCGCGAGGGAGTCGACGCCGACATCGCCGGCGGTCTGAAGAGCAAGGTCACAAGCCAGGACGGCAAGACAATCCTCGAGGCCGATCTCGCCTCCGGCGGCGAGCTGCGCATCGAGGGTTACGAAGCTGTCGGCCTGCCCGCTGGAGAAACTCCGGAACCTGCACCCGAGCCCGAGGGCGGGGAGGGCGACCTGATGGGCGCGACTCCGGCGCCCGCGCCCAGCCCGGCGCCCCCCCCCTCGCCGCGCGATTCGCTATCCGAGCAGCCGTACCTGCTGGCCAGCGTCCGCACCGATCTCTCCGTCGGGGAGGGGCTGTTGAAGGGATTCGCCGTGATCGACTACGAGGCGTACCGCGCTCGCGTCGTGTCGCTCGAGCTGGCCATCCCCGAGGGGCTGCGACTCAACCGGATCCAAGGCCTTCACGGGCGCGAGCAACCCGTGCCCAGGCTGGCCGCGGCGACCGGCGGTTTCCACTCGGTCACGCTGGCCGCCCCTCCGGGCTCCAGGAAGTCGCTCCAGCTCACGGTCCAGTTCGAACAAGCGCCGCCCGACGGCCAGACGGCCGTGCGCGTGCCGCTGATCCGGACGCGTGGCACGAAGTTCGAGTCGGGCTTTGTCACAGTGCAGCGCGAGGGGCACGTCGAGGTGACGGCGTCCAAGCTGGTGAACATCGAGGAGGTGCCGCCGGACCGGCTGCCCTTCGCCACCACTCCCGCTACGTCGCTTGCCTTCCGCTACTCCTCTGGAGCTCCCGAGCTCGAGTTCGCCGTCGTCCGCCACGACGAGGCGCGGCTCTCGACCGTGGCGATCGACGGGGCGAGCTCGCGGACCGAATCGACCGTGGCGATCGACGGGGCGAGCTCGCGGACCGAAGTCGCCGAGGGCGGCGGCACGGTGACGCACCTGGAGCTCGCGGTCCGTCGCAGCAGCGGCCAGTACCTGAAGCTGGCGCTTCCGGCCGGGGCGCAGCTGGAGCGCGCGATGCGGGACGGTGCAGCCGTCGACGTCTCGACAGCGCAGGACGGCTCGCCGCTGTTGCCGCTCGACACGGCCCGTGGGCCCGACTCGCCGCCGTCGCAATTCCTGATCGTCTACCGTGGTCCGGACGTACAGCTCGGATTCGCTGGCTCTTTCGAGGTCACTTTGCCGTCCTGCGAGCTCCCGATCACCGGGCGCGGGCTCGAGTGGAGCTTGAAGGTTCCCGACGGCTATCGGTTCTACGCCCGCGCCGCCGACGCGGGAGCTGCCGACGACTTCCTCGGCCTCTGGGCGCGGCCGGCGCCGACCGGCGGGCGTTCGTACCTCTCGGGTCCATCCGGGCGCTCCGCGATCCGCGTGCGGTATCTGAAGAGCTTCGCGGGCTTCGCGCTGTTCGTGCTGCACCAGGGGCTGTTCCTGCTCCTGGGGCTGGCCGTCGTGGCCGTCGTCTACGGCGGATTCCCGGGCGGCTCGGGGCTGGGGCTGCTGGCATTCGTTTCGTTCACCGGCGCGCTGGCCTTGCTCGACGCGAGCTTCCCCTCGCATCGTGCCGGGGTCCACGCGCTCGACCTGGGGCTTCTGGCGGGGCTGGTGCTCTGCCTGGGCTGGCACTGGAAGAAGCGGGCAGCGCACCGGGCGGCCTCCGCCGCGGCCGCGTCGACTGCCGTGGCAGCGGCGCTCTTCGCGCTGGCGGCCCCGCTGCAGGCCGCGGACCCGACGACGGCGCCCGTTCCCTACCAGTACCTGCGCTCGCAGGACGCGGCGGCGCTGCTCACCTCGGGCGACTGGCTCTTCGTCCCCAGACGGACCATAGAGGAGACGCTGGAAGTGCTGGAAGTTCCAAAAGAGCCGGAGGCTCCTGAAGAGCCTTCGAGTCCGGAGCCGCTGGTGGCCCAGCGGGGGCGGACCGTGGTCAAGGTTGGAGCCGACGACGCCGAGGCGACCGCGACCTACGAGCTCACCGCGCTCGCGCCGGGAATCCACGAGGTCTCCCTCGGGAACCCGGGGTCGATTGTCCGGGTGCGCGTCGACGGAAAGCCGGCGGACCTGGCAGCCGACGGGCAGGACGGGGCCGTGCGCGTCTTTCTGCGCGGCGCCGGCAAGCACGAGGTCTCCGTCGAGTTCCGGGTTCCGGTCACCCGCGTCAAAGACGCCGGATGGCTGCAGTGGGACCAGCCCCGGATGCCGATCTGCACGGTCGACGTGCGGCTGCCGGGCACCGGGCGGGGAATCGAGATAGTCCCTTCGCTTGCGACGGTCTCGAGCGAGGAGGCTGGTGAGACCCGCGCCGCGGCGACGGTCCGCATGGCTGGCAACGTCTTCGTGCGCTGGTTCGAGAAAGGGGAGGCCACGGTCGTGCAGCCCGCGCGGCGCGAAGCAGTCCGGTTCGAAAGCGAGACCGCGTCCGGCTTCAAGGTCGAGGGCGGGCGGGTCACCGGCCGCACGGAGTTGACCTACCGCGTCACGCAGGGAGCGCTGCCCGGGCTGACGGTGGAACTGCCGGCCGGCACCGATCTGCTCGACGTCACCGGCGCCGGGGTCAAGGGATGGAAGGCGGAGGGCTCGGCAGTCGAGATCGCCTTCGACCGATTCCGCTCGGGTGCCGGCCAGCTTGTGCTCCAGCACGTCCGCGCGCTGCCGGCGGCGGGGGCGCTCGCGGTCGCCTCGCCCGCAGCGAAGGGCGCGGCGAAGCACGTCTCGGTCATCGCCGTGCGGGCCGACGAATCGACCGAGTTCAAGGTCGTGAGCGCGGCCTCGCTGCGGCCGATCGATCCCGAGGAGCTGCCTCCGTGGCTGCGCGCCGAGGGAATCCCGCTGGCGTTCCGCGGCGAGGATGGGCCCAGCGAGGTGAAGCTGGAGGTGCTCCGCAAGAAGGGGATCGACACTCCGCTCTTCGACGTGTCGAGGATGCGGGTGGAGCTGGTGCCCGGGCAGGGCGGCTGGACGGCCGCGCGCATGCAGCTGACCGTTCGGAACAACGCGCGCCAGCACCTGCAAGTGCTGCTGCCGCCCGGCGCCGCGCCGCTCGACTGCAAGGTGCAAGGAGAGCCGCGCAAGCCCGGGCAGAAGGAGTCGGAGCTGCTCATTCCGCTGGTGCGCTCGACGGGTAAACCCGCGGAGCTCGAGCCGTTCGAGCTGGAGTTGACGTACCTGGCGCAGGACGGACCGCCGCCGGGTGCGGCCGCGCGCTGGAAGCTGCCCCTGCCGATCGTGGCCGACGTGCCGGTCGACCGGCTGGAGCTGGCGGTGACAGTACCGCCCGGGCGGGCGCTGGCGCTCTGGAGCGAGGGGCTGGACGAGGGCGGCAAGCCGCTGCCGTCGGAGCGGGCGGCGAGCGCGATGGAGACGATCGCCATCGCCGGGAATCCGCTGGTCTGGGTGGGGGGAGTTGTCAGCCTGCTGGGTCAAGTGAATCGCGGTGCCAACGTGAATTCGATGTTGCAGCGAGTCTCGCAAAGACTCGATCACGTCGGCGGACCTGCTTCCGACGGCAGGCGCAATCTTGCCTACGAACGCCAGGCCGCTCGCCCGTCGAAGCCCGAGTACGCCGGCAAGAAGTCCCGCGCGGAGCGCAAGACCGCGCGGCTGCGCGCCATGATGAAGGAGCTGGCGCCGACCGGCGGCGAGGGCGTGGCCGATGCGCTCGAAGAGTCTCGAAGCGCCGCGTCCCCGGCAGCTGCGCCGCCTGTCCCCGAGAATGCGCTGGCCAAAGACGAAGGGCTGGATCTGGACGGCAGCGAGGGCGACGCGCCCGCAGAGCTGGCCGGGGCTGCCGGCGGTGCCGCTGGCGGCGCGGCCTCTGACGCGAAGGCGGATGCCTACCAGGCGCTGCAGAGATCGCTCGGCGATCGCGGCGCGTTGCCGGTCGGAATCCGCTGCGAGGCCGCGGGCGGTCGCGTACTGACGCTGGCCGGCGCGCTCTATCCAGCCGGCGGTACGCCGTCCCACGTGGTCCTCCTGGTCTATGATCCTTCGATGCGACGGCTCTTCGACCTGGGACTGGGGCTCCTCGGCTTCTTCCTGGCGCTCCTGACGTTGGGATGGGCTCTGGATTCGGCATGGCGTTCGCCCTTCTTCCTGGTCGTCACCGTCTTGCCGCTGGCGGCCCACGCACTGGAGTGGAGGCTGGGCGACGGCACCGTGACCGCTATCCTCGCCGGGATCGCCCTGGGAATCGTCGGCGCCGCTGTCCGCCGGGCCGAGCGATGGTGAGCGAGTACCGCGGCCCGCGCGGTTCCGGCGTGCGAGGGCTTGGCGTGACCCTGCGACTCGGCTGTTGCGCGGTCGGTTCGGGATGAGCGAATCGATCGCGCGGACGGAGCGAGGTTTTGCAGCCCTGGTCACGCTGGCCTTTTCGGTGCTGGTGGCGGCGGGGTTGGCCAGCCACGAGCTCTGGAAGGACGAGACCGAGCCCTGGAGCGTGGCACTGGAGGCGCCCTCCCTGGCCGCGACCCTGACGCAGACGCCGACGCAGTTCCACCCGAAGCTCTGGCTGCTTGTCTTGCACGTCACCTCCCGGGTGACGCGGTCGCCGGCGGCGATGCAGGCGCTGCACGGCGCGATTGCGACGGCGGCGGTCTGGGTCTTCGCTGCACACGCGCCGTTCGGCCGGGCGGCGCGGCTGCTCTTCGCGCTCGGCTACTTCCCGCTTTTCGAGTACGGTGTGATGAGCCGGAACTACTCGCTGGGCGTGTTGCTGCTCTTCTGTCTCTGCGCGCGGCTGCGAGCTCCGGGGGCGCCGCTCTGGATGCTTGCGGGGCTGACGGCGTTAATGGCGAACACCAACGCGCAGATGCTGGCGGCGGCGATGGTCCTGGCAGCCGCCGGCGCGTGGCAGGCGATTCCAGGTGCTCGTCAAGCGGCGCCCGCGACCCGGGCCGGGATGGCGGTGGCGCTCGCCACCGTGGGGCTGGCCGCGCTCTTTGCGTGGAAGGCGCTGGAGCCGCCCGCGGGCTCCGTCTGGGACGCGGGCTGGAACCTGCGGTTCAGTCCTGGGCTGCTGGCGCTGACGGCCACGCGCTTCTGGAACGCGTTCGTACCCGTTCCGGACATGTCGGCCGAGATCTGGTGGGGCACGAACTTCCTCACGGTGGAGAGTCCCTCGCTGGATCTGCTGTCCGCCCGCTTCGTCGATACGGTGCCGCTGGTGAGCGAGAACCTCGTGCCCCTGCTGGGTGCAGGTCTCATCTTCACGCTGGCCGCGCTCTGTCTGGCAGACCGGCCGCTTTGCCTGGCCGGCTGGACCCTGGCCTGCGCCGCCCTGCTGGGCATGACGTACCTGAAGTACTTCGGTTGCCTGCGCCACCACGGCCACCTGTTCGTCTTCTTTCTCGCCGCGCTCTGGCTGCGCGATGCGGTTCCGGCGGCGGCGCCCTTCTGGGGGCTGCTGGAAGTGAGGCAGGGGGATCTTGCCCGCCTGCGCGCCGGATTCCTGACGAGCCTGCTGGCCGTACACGCCGCCGTGGGGCTCTGGGCCCTGGGCAAGGACCTGCGGGAGCCGTTCTCGCCTTCGCTCGAGAGCTCTCGCTGGATCGCCTCGCGGGCGCTGGCGGGGACGCCGATCTTCGCCCACCAGGACCACTGGTGCCAGTCGGCTGCGGCCTGCCTGGACCGGCCGTTCTTTTCACCTCAGGAGCGGAAGTTCATACGATTTCCGAGCGCCTCGGGACGCGTGAGCCCCAGGACCTTCGTGCTGGAACAGGCCGCATCCGACTTCGCGCGGGCGCAGGCCGGCCCGAGCGTGCTGCTGCTGAACCGGCCCCTGCGCTTCCAGCCGCCAGGACTGAAGCTTCTTGACGCGGCCGCCTTCGAAAAGAGTCAAATGCCCTACGAACGTCATTGGGTCTATTTGGTCGAGCCAATGGAGGGCTCCAGGCCTTGAGGCACGGACTGGTCTGGGTTGCGGCTGTCTGGTTGGCCGTCCTCGTCTTCTTCTGGCCGGTGCTGATCGCCGGGCAGTCGTTCTACTTCCGCGACGCTGCGGCCTATCACTACCCGCAGGCCTGCGTGACGCGGGATGCGCTGCTATCGGGGCGAGTTCCGCTCTGGGAACCGCGAGTCGGCACGGGGTATCCATGGCAGGCCGATCCGCATTCGATGGTCTTCTACCCGCCCACGCTGCTGCTGCTCTTGCTGCCGATGCCGCTCGCGTTCAACGTCTTCACGGTGTTCCATACCGGCCTCTTTGGCACCTTCACGCTGCTACTGGCACGGCGCTGGGGATGCGCTTGGCCCGCGGCCGGCTTCGCCGCGGCATCTGCGATGTTCTCCGGAATCTCGATCTCGACCCTCTGCGTCAGCCCTGAGCAGCACGGCATGGCGTGGGCGCCTGCGGCCATGCTCGCCTTCCAGGGCTGGCTCGACGGCGGCCGGCGCTCGAGCCTCCTCTGGACTGCGCTGGCGCTGGCGGCGCAGGGCAGCGGCAGCGACCCGCAGCTGGTCCTCTTCACAGCCGGACTCCTGGCCCTGCAGCGCTGGCTCCATCCTCCTACCGCCCACCGGCCGTTGACGCACACGTTCGGTGGGCTGCTTGCCTCCGGTCTCCTCGCGGGCGCCGTGCTCGCCTACCAGTACCTCCCGCTTCTGGAGCTGACGCGCCTCTCGCTGCGCTCGGGCGGGATGGAGGCAACGGGGCCGTTCACCTACGACCTGATGCCGGCCAATATGCCTGGATTTGTCCTTCCAGTCTCATTCCCCGACCCAGGCTCGCCGCTCTTCAGGCACTCGTGGGCCCGCGGATTGCCCCCGCTCTTCGTCGACCTCTACTGGGGCGTGCCCGTGCTTTGCCTGGCCCTCGCAGCGCTGGGAAGCGGGGCGCCCGGGGCGGCCGCCACGTGGGTCGCGGTCCTGGTCTCCATCGCGCTCGCGCTCGGGCGGTACGCACCGTTCTTGGCCGTGCTGACCGCACTGCTCCCGCCGCTCGCTTCTTTCCGGTTCGCCGAAAAGTACCTCTGCATCGCTGCGATTCTGTTGCCGCTCCTGGGGGGGCTCGGACTCGACGGTATCCTGGGTGGAAAGGCGAGGAGCCGCAGCTGGACCGGGATCGCGGCCGCCGCGGCGGGTGGGCTGGCGGCCTTCGGCGCGGCGGCGATGGCGTGGAAGGGCCACGAACTGGCGGCCGTGTTCTCCGGAGGCGGTGTCGCGCACCTCAAGGACCCAGGGCGCGTGCTCGAGGCGCTCGGCTCCACCTGGACTGCCAACCTGGCGTTCGTCTTCGCGACCAGCCTCGTCTTCGCCAGCTGCTGTTGGTTCGGCCACGCCGGCAAGCTGACGGCGGGGCGCCTGGCGTTGGTTCTCGGGACGATTGCCTTCGCAGACCTCGCGTTCTCGACCCGGCCCTCGGCCCACAGGACCGAAGAGGCGTACCTGGCCGCGCCGCCCGCGGCCGCGTCCGCACTTACCCGCGAGCGGCCGGCGCTCTACCCCTTGCGGTACGCGGTCCTCGACCCGATCTTCACGCCGGTCAGCGACGACTGGACCGTCTACGAGTCCGGGCTCTACAAGCGCGAGATGATGAAGACGCTCCGGGCGGTCCCGCTCGGCTTCAACCCGCTCCACGAGACCGGGGCGATCCCGCTACGGGCTTACGCGACGCTGCAATCCGAGCTGACGGGCGGTTCCCTGGAGGCGCGCGTACGTTCCGCCGAGGCTGCTGGGGCGGAGTACACGCTCTGGTCGGCGCAGGGCACCTCCGTGAGAGTGTCGCGCCATCCGGGTGCGGCGCCGCGCTGCTTCATCGCCCAGCGCGCGCGCGCCGCGGAGCCGGCCGAGCTCGAGCACGTGGAAAGGCCGGCCAGCCGCCTGCCTGGCGAAGCGCTCTTCGAGCTGCCGGCAGGACCGCACGATGTGCCAGCGTCGCTCGTGCCGACGGCGGTGCGGACCTGCGTGCTTCGGACGTATGAGCCCGAGAGGCTCGAAGTGGAGGTCGAGCTCGACGGGGCCGGGCTGCTCGTGATCCTGGATGCCCACTATCCCGGCTGGAGCGCGGAGGTCGACGGCTCGCCTAGGCCGCTGGTGCGGGTGGCGGGTCACTTCCGAGGCGTGCCCGTGCGTTCGGGTGACCGGCGCGTCGTGATGGGGTATCGCCCGCGCGCCTTCCAGGTTGGCTGCGTCGTGTCGGCCCTTGCGCTGCTCCTTGTGGCGGCCGGCTTCTGGGTCTGCCGGCGTCGCACCCGCTGATCGGCCCGCGCGCGGAACGCAGCCAGGCCCTTCGAGCGCAACTCCGCGTACGAAGAAACCGCCGGGCGATATCTCGCCCGGCGGCAATGAGTGATCTGTCGAACCGACGCTGGCTCAGTTCGTGAGCTTGCGTCCCTGGGCGGCGCGGCGCACCTCGCGCAGGGCCGAGCCGGCCTTGCTGGAAGCGGCGAACCGGGAGAGGAGCTCCTCTCCCTGGGGAGTGCCGGCCAGCGCCTTGCTGGCCTTGGCGACGAAGTACTCCTCGTACTCGAAGTAGCGCGCGGCCTCAGGTGACTTGGCCGCCAGCGCGAAGACTCTCAGGGCGTCGACGGCGTCGATGCGGCGCAAGGCGTCGGCCGGGGTCGGCGCCAGGTAGGCCAGAACGCGCTTGAAGAAGTCGTCGCGTGTCTCCTTGTTGCCGACGCCTTCGAGACCGAACGCCGTGTAGACCATCTTGGCCGCCCCGTCCTCGAACCTCAGGCCCGCGCCGCCACGGTTCTCGCCCTCGTACTTGAGGAAGAGGCTGGCCTTGGCGTCGGCCGGCAGCAGGATGCTCGGGTAGTCCTGGTTGTTCTGGCCGCCGTCATCGTTGACGACCAGCCGCACGCCCGTTGCCAGCGGCGTCGACTCACTGCCGACGATGGCCGGGATGGGGCCCTGGCTGCGGCGCAGGATGGTGACGAACTTGGCGTGGAAGACCTCCGCGAAGTAGGGCGACTGGCGCAGGTTCACGCCGCCAAGCTGGCTGGAGAGGAACAGGTGGCCGCCAGAGGCCAGGTACTGCTTGACCGCGTCCCTCTCGGCGGGAGTGAAGGTGGTCTGGTAGTCGAACCCGGTGTGCCAGATGACCATCGGGTACTGGATGAGCACGTCGGCCGTCGGCGCGCCCGCGATGCGCGAATCCCAGTTGGTGAACTTGCGGCCGATCCTCTGGAGCGAATCGCTGAAGTAAGTCTCGAGCAGGTCGTGGCCGTCGTCGTCGACCAGGAGCAGGTCCGGCAGGTTCTCGAGCACGATGCGCTGGCCCTCGGCCTGCGCGCCGACCTGCAGCGACTGGATGACGCGCGGCTCGTAGCCGAAGCTCTTGACGACCATCGTGTACTCGCCCTGCGGGACGATTGCCTCGAAGGCGCCCGTGTCGGCGTTGGTCTCGGTGGCGGCCAGGCCCGTTCCGGGGAAAGAGACTGTCGCCTTGAGCGCCTTGCCGTCCTTGTTGACGACCGTGCCGGCTACCTTGCCGTCGTCGGCCTTGGTGAGGGCGACGTCGTGGGTGGAGGCTTCACCGGCCGTCACCTTGGCATCGAAGCTGGCGATGCGGAAGCCGAAGGACTTCGCCGAGACCTTGTAGTCGCCGCCCGGGACCAGCAGGCTGAACTTGCCCTGGTCGTCGGTGGCGACGGTGATGCCGAAGTCGGGGAGCGTGACCTCGCCCTTCACGGCCTGGCCGGCGTCGTTCTTGAGTGTGCCGGTGATCTCGCCGCTCGGGACGACCTGAGCGATCGCCTTCCAGGTGTTGACGATGCCGCTGCCGAACAGGTTGTCCTTGCCGGCGTCGCCGCGGTCATCGGCCGTCGACTCGAGCACCTGGCGGATGCGATCGATGGTGAGCTTGGGGTTGGCCTGGAGCATCAGGGCGATGACGCCGCTCACGTGCGGGCAGGCCATGCTGGTTCCCTGGATGGCGGTGAAGCCGTTGCCCGTGTGCCAGGCGGACAGGACGCTGGAGCCTGGGGCCGCCACGTCGGGCTTGATGTACTCCTTGCCGTCCCAGCTGACCGGGCCGCGGCTGGAGAACTCGCTGCAACCGTCACCCGGATCGACCGCGCCGACTGCGAAGCTATGCGGGTAGCCGCCAGGGGTGCCGACCGTGTTGGGGCCGTTGTTGCCGCCGGCGAAGCAGGGGAAGACGCCCAGGTCGACCCACTTCTTCACGGCGTCCCAGAAGGTGCGGCTCTCGGAGGCGTCGCTACCCCAGGAGTTGCTGACGATCTGCGCGCCGTCGTCGGTGGACGGGTTGCCGTCCGGGTCGACGACCCACTCCATGGCGCCGAGGATGCCTTCGAGCGAGGCCCCGGCCGAGCCGAAGATCTTCGCGCAGATGATCTTGGCCTCGGGGGCGACGCCGATATGCTTGCCCGAGCTGTTGCCGCCGGCGATGGTGCCGGCCGTGTGGGAGCCGTGGCCCTCGTCGTCGTAGGCCTCTTCCTTGTGCTTCTGGCTGAAGTCCTTGAAGGCGAGGACCTTGCCCTTGAGGTCGGGGTGGCTGGCGGCGATACCGGTGTCGAGGTGGCCGACGCGCACGCCGGCTCCGGACAGCTTGTAGAGCGCCCGGACCTCGGGGATGTGGATGCGGGTGAGGCCCCAGGTGAAGTCGCCGGGGACGTTGACCACGGCCGAAGGCGTGACCTTCGGGGCGGGGATGGTCTCGTTGAGGACGACCTCTTTGACGTCACCGCGGGCGGCCAGCTTCTCGATGGTCTCGCGGTCGGCGTCCATCGCGACGGCGTTGGCGAGCCAGAGGGCTCGCACTGTGGAGGACTCGAGCCCATTGGTGACTCCGAATGGCTTCACGGTCTCCAGCAGGGAGGCCTGGCTCTTCTTGGCGTTCTCGCGCAACGCCTTGAGGCGAGCCGAGCGGCCGGCGGAATCGCTGACGGACTGGGCGGCGCCGAAGACCACCGTGCCGGCGTCCTTGAGGCGAACGAGCACGCGGAGCTTGCCGCCGGCCGGCAGGCCGTCCAGGGCCTTCGTCAGCTTGGGCGACAAGGGGGCAGCCGAGGCCGCCGTCGAAAGGATGGCGGTTGCAAGGACCGCCGTAAGGACTCGATTCGCCAGTTGCACGATTGCCTCCTGGGCTGCGCGGAGCCGGGACCGGTTGAAAGAACGTGCAGGAATTATAGTTCGGATCAGGCGTGTGTCAATCCAGCGTCCGCCTCTGCGGGCGCCCGATCGTCATGCCAGGACGACCTGCTTCGCGCCGACGCGCGAGCAGTCGCCAAATCCACTACCCCCTGGCCCGGACAAAAGTTTCGATTTCCGCGCGATTGTTCGACAGGGCAGGCTCGAGGCTCGAGGAGTGAGGCTTGAGGAGTGAGGCTCGAGGAGTGAGGCTCGAGGAGTGAGGCTCGAGGGGGGAGGGATCAGGCTTCAGACCTCAGGCCTCAGGGGGAACGTAACAGTCCAACCTGACGCCTGAAGCCTGACTCCTGACTTGGCGCCGGCTAAGCCAGTTTCCGCCACTGCTGGGGGGGCGGACTCGTGGGCGGCGG
>JACQZN010000009.1 GCA_016213845.1 Candidatus Wallbacteria bacterium | reverse complement strand
GCCGGACATCGTGGCCGCTGCCCGCGAGGCGTCGGTGAGCGGCATGCCCGTGATGCGGCATCTGTACCTGATGTATCCGGAGGACCCGTCGACTCTCGAAATGGTGGACCAGTACATGCTCGGTGACCGGTGGCTAGCGGCCCCCGTGATACGGCGAGGCCAGCGCGAGCGCGAAGTCTACTTTCCCCGGGGCCGGTGGCGACACTGGAAGAGCGGCCAAACTTACGAGGGGCCGGCCTGGCAGCCGATTGAGGCCCCGCTCGGACTCCCCCCGCTCTTCGAGAAGCTCGATGCTCCTGCTCCCTGAAAGAGCGCTGGTCCAGGTCCGCCCACGTGGAAAGCCTTCGACCAGGCCGGATCAGCCGGAGCCCCCGATACAGCGCGGGTTCAGGCTGTGGCACGGAGTTTGATTGAGCCACGCCACGCCCTCCGGCGCCCCTCGCACAAGGAAAGGAGCGAACTCATGTCTCGAACCCTGCTGGTTCTCCTGCTGGTAGCAACCCTAGGTGCCGCCTCCGCGCTGGCGGAAGATCTCTTCGACGGACTGACCGTGGCGGCCGTGACTCCGGCCCGGGTAAGCGACAACCTGGGAATCATCGCCGAAGCCATTCGCGAAGCCGACCTGCTGGTGAAATCCGGCCACCTGCAGGAAGCCCTGGAGAGCTACGGCATCGCCATAGAGGCCAGCGACGGCAAGTGCGCTCGCGCCTTGCTCGGGTCTGCGAAGATCTTCGAGCGTTGGTCGGTGCAGGCCACGAACCCGGTCGAAACACGCCGATACTACAAGCGGTCGATCGACTTGCTTGCGAAGGCCATCGTCGCCGGCCGCGACTGGCCTCTCGCGTGGGAGCGCAACGCTGAGTGGGGGAAGGCCGCCTCACAGTTCGGCGCTTCGGTAGGCCCCTTCTCCCGGAGCCGCGACGGCATCCGGGAGGCCCTGATCGCATCGGTCACCGGCAACCTCGATAAGGCTGAGACGATCCTGATGGATCTGGCCGACCTGGGCAACTGGCAGGAGTCCGAGAGCCTCTTTTTCCTGGCCGACGTTCTGATGCAACGGGCCGAGCTCGGTGGGGCCGGGTGGCAAGAGTGCCGATCGCGCGCTCTGGAGGCGCTGCGCCTCGTGGTCGCGGGTCGCGGCCTGCAGAGTGGGCTCTTTCCGCGCAACGAGGACTATGCGAAGCGCGCCGTGACACTGCTGGGGAACTTGCTCGCTGACCGGAGAATCACCTCCGAGGAGTACGGCAGGGCCATGTATGGGCCGGCGGGCCGCGCGCCGGGGGCCTGATACCGACAGCGTACTCGCACCGGACTGGCCAACGACCCAACGCGAACGTGACCCGAACCAAAACGATGAGACTAGCAAACATCGCCTCGCCAGTGCTCACTTCGGTGTTGCTTCTGCTTCTTGCGGGCGGAGCGGCAGCCGGCACGGAACGCGGCGTCTGGGTCCGCCCGACAGCCAATCTGGCTGCGATCGACCGTCAATTCGCGGACATCGTCCAGGCGGGATTCGACACGATCTACCTCGAGACCTTCTATCACGGGTTCGCCATCTACCCCAGCCGCGTGGTGCCCGAGCGTCCGGGTCTGGAGTCCGTCGATCTGCTCGACGAATACGTGACCCGGGCCCGGGCTGCCGGGCTGCGCATTCACGCGTGGTTGCAGTCGTTCTACTGGCAAGCCGACACGAAGCTCTTCCCTCAGGTCCCGCGAAGCCCGCTTCTGGACGAGCATCCCGAGTGGCGCACCAAGCTCGCCAACGGCAAGGCTACCGACTCTGCCGAACGCGGGCACTTCTTCGCCAACCCCGCTCACCCCGAGGTGCGGGCACTTCTCGCCAGTCTGACGGAGGAGATCCTGTCCCGATATCCAGTCGACGGCATAACGCTCGACTACATCCGCTATCCCTTCGGCTTCATCGATGCCGGCTACGACGAGACCACGCGCGATCTCTACCGGGGGTACGCAGGAGTCGACCCCGTGGAGCTGTTCAAGAATCCGCTGGACCCGCGGTGGCGGCAGTGGGTCGAGTTCCGTGAAGATCAGGTCATCGCTGCCGTACGGGCGGTGCGCGACGCCAAGCAGCGAATCCGGCCGCAGGCGGTGCTCTCGGCCGCGATCTTCCCATCGTCGGCCTGGATGCGATACACGGACACACGCTGCCAGAACTGGCGCAAGATGCTTCGGCTGGGGCTGCTCGACGCCATCCTGCCGATGTGCTACCAGCCGTCACTGGCCGGACTTCGGGAGGAGATTCGGACCGTGAAGGCCGCGATGGGCCCCGGTTTGACCGTCCGGCTGGTGCCGGTGCTCGCCGTGGGGCAGAAGATCTCGGGCGGCCGCTTTGGAACCGACCATCCCCCAATGGCCCGACAGGTCGCGGCGGCCCGGCTGGAGGGAGTCAGTGAGTTCAGCGTCTTCTGTCTCGATTGGATCCGCAACAGCGTGGAAGGGCTCGACTTGCTTTCGGGAACCGAGACTGCCAAGCCGACGGACGGCCCACTCGAGAGGATCGTGGCGCCTCTTCGCCGGCTGCCTCATCTCTTCAGGCCCTGAAGGTCTGCTGTCGCGTCCGTTAAGGAGCTGAGGAGGATCTCCTCAACACGCGGCACTCAGCGATCCACGCGGTCGTTCCCATCGACTGCTTCGTGTAGTTCTGGGAGTTGACGCGAAAAGACTCAAAGTACTTACCGGCTCGGCTTGCGGTATCGAAGGCCGTCCCGGCAAGGAGCAATCCTGGGCTTGCCTGGCTATCCTCATCTGGAGCCAGTCGTTCCAGAGGGATGTACTGGCCGACGATCTTCTTCAACTTGGCGCCAGGCAGCAGTTCTATGGCGTCGTCAAGGATGTAGAACACGTACTCGTGACCGAGCTTGCGCAGCATGGTCCGCAACTTGTCACGGTCAATCTTCGGCGACCGGTGTGGCACGGCTGTCACCTGCTCGATCCTGGCCGTGCTCCTCTCGGGCCGGCTCTTCAGGTCTGTCCACCTCTCACGCAGGGGCACTCGATGCCCTCGATCCGATGTGCTGGAAGGTAACTGGCAGAACGGTGTGCCCGCCAAGATACTCGACCAAGAGCCGCCATCGCCTGGGGGGGGGGCCGTGTCATTCGAGCGATTCCATCCAGGAACAGTCCTGTGATAGTGATAGCCCAGGTGGGATAGGAGGTTAGCTGCGATGGCGATGGAGACGAAGCCACTGGCCGGACAGGTTGCTCTCGTGGCAGGAGCGACACGCGGCGCTGGACGCGGCATTGCCAGGGCGCTCGGTGAGGCCGGTGCCCTTGTCTATTGCACGGGCCGCAGTGCGGCGGGGCAGCCGAGCGACATGAACCGACCGGAGACCATCGACGACACGGCCGGGCTGATCGAGCAAGCCGGCGGTCGCGCGGTCGCTCTCCGAGTCGACCACACGCGCGAGGGAGAGGTGGAGAGTCTCACAGCCCGCATTCGAGCCGAAGCTGGCCGCCTCGACGTGCTGGTGGACAGCGTCTGGGGCGCCGATTCGATGCTCGACTGGTCGCAACGGTTCTGGGAGATCGATCTCTCCAGGGTCCGGGCGTATGTCGACCAGACGCTCATCAGCCACGTGATCACCAGCCGACTCCTCGTGCCGCTCATGGTCGAGGCCGACCGAGGGCTCGTCATCGAGGTGATCGACGGCCACTTCGCGGGATACCGAGGGCAGATCCTCTACGACCTCGTCAAGTCTTCACTGGCCCGCCTCGCCTACGGCATGGCGATGGAGCTGGTCCGCACACGGGTCACGGCGCTTTGCCTTTCGCCTGGCTTCCTGCGTTCGGAAGCGGTGCTCGACCATTTCGGAGTTCGCGAGGAGAACTGGCGGGACGCCACGGTGCAGGACCCGTTCTTTGCCCAGTCAGAGTCTCCGGCCCTGGCCGGTCGCGCCGCGGTCGCCCTGGCCAGCGATCCGAACGTCGCTAGCAAGGCGGGCCTCATTCACTTTGCATCCGACCTCGCGAGGGAGTACGGCTTCACGGACGTCGACGGTCGCTTGCCCAACTTCCCGCAAATGTTCGACGACAAGGTGAAGGAGCTGGCGTCGACACCGCCGCTGGACGAGCAAGGCCGTTACCTCGTGTGGGCCCGCTACTGCCAGATTCACCAGGACCCGGCGAGGCGCGACTTGGCCCGGTTGCTCGCCAAGGCGCTCGACCTCGAGGGCCTAGGCCCCGGACTCGCGCCGTGCGGATGAACTGCGTTCCGCCGAGGATGAGAACATGCACGAGGAATCTCGAGTGCAAGAAGTCAGGCGACCCGATCAGTGAAAGTGGACAGTTCGAGCCGGAGCTCGCGTGTCGCCGGGAGCGCGCTGGCCACGTCTGCCCGGAATGACCATCTCTGCTGTATGTTCGAAGAGTCCCAACGACAGCACCAAACACGATTACCGGGAAAACGACTGCCAACAACTGAGCCCACCAAAGCCGGCTGGTTTCGGGAGCGGGCCCGCAAGGTTCTGGTCCTGGCGCCAATGGCCGGGTACTCGAACCCGCTCTTTCGCGCACTTTGCCGGCAGGGGGGCGCCGAGCTGTGCGTGACCGAGATGATCAGCGTCAGGTCCGCGCTGCTGGGCAGCCGCCAAGCTCTGGAGATCATGCGGCCTGCACCCGAGGAGGGGCCGGTGATCTGGCAGATTGCCGGCGGAGACCCGGGCGAGATGGCCGACATTGCGGCCCATATCGAGAGTCTGGGACAGGCAGCCGGTATCGATGTGAACATGGGATGCCCCGTGCCCAAGGTGACGCGCCGCGTCTCAGGCGCCGGGCTGCTGCGCGACCTGGATCGCGCCACCCGGATCCTCGAAGCGATTGTCGCGGCCGTGCGGCTTCCGGTCTCGTGCAAGATGCGCACGGGCTGGGATGACGAATCGATCGTGGCGCCCGACCTGGCCTGCGCCGCGGCGGCGGCAGGATGCGCCTGGGTGACGGTGCACGGGCGGACCCGGGAGCAACTATACAGCGGAGAGGCAGACCTGGAGACAATCGGCCGCGTGAAGGCAGTCTGCCCGGTGCCCGTCGTCGGCAATGGGGACGTGACCTCACCCGAGTCGGCTCGCCGCATGTTCGAGGTGACGGGCTGCGACGGCATCGCCATAGGCCGTGGCGCACTGGGAGCGCCCTGGATCTTCGGTCGGATCCGCACCTGGCTCGATACTGGAAGGATCGAGCCGGAACCCGACTGGCCAGAGCGGATTCGCCGGGCTCTTGTCCACTGGAAGCTCTCACTGGAGTCGCACGACGCCACTGACCGCGTCTTCAGCGTTCTCAAGGGCCATCTCATCAAGTACCTGGGCGGTCATCCGGACTTCGAAGCCCAGCGCCGCCTCGTCGGCCAGGCCCGATCGAATGAGGAGATGGAAGCCGCGTTCCAGGCGCTGGCTGCACCGGTCCAGGATTCGCGGCGAGCTCTCCTTCCGGAAGTCGCGGCGACGCCCTCGGCGCAATACGAGCCCCTCGTCGAGTGCGCTCAATCCCAATGTGGAGGCGGGGAGGGGAAGAACTTCGGCTGAGCTGTAGCGACGTCAAGTCGTGGCGTAGGGCGCTGTCGCGTCGAGCCCCTTGATCGCCTTGTACTGCTTCAGGTTCCGCGTGAGTACGCAGATGCCGCGATTGAGAGAGGTTGCCGCAATCGGGCTGTCAGCCATTCCGAATCCCGGTGATCTGCCGGTAGCGGCGAAGGAGCTGACGGGCGAGAACTGAATCCTCAGCCTTGATCGGCCAAGCCCATCGCGGACCGGATCTCGAAACTCTGTGCTACGCGGTAGCGGCATCGTCTGCTCCGGGGAGTCGAAGCAGGGGAGACGGCGGTGCCGTGCGCGAATGAGCAGGAGGGCTGACACTGGCGGGCGTCCGCAATCCCTGGCACGTCTGAGCATGGCCCGATCTGCTTCGAGAACCAGCGGAGCCAAGAGGTTGTCTCGTCACGGATGGCTCTACAGTCTTGCTCGGAGTCTGGGGTAGCGATTCCAGAATGCACTCACCCCGTAGCGCTTAGTACCCGCATCGCTACTGGGTTTTCGCCCCCAGAAAGGCGCTGGCTCCTCGAGTAGGATTCGAACCTACAACCTACCGGTTAACAGCCGGTTGCTCTACCATTGAGCTATCGAGGAGCGCTGAGGGCAAAAATGTAGCATCGCGTGCGGTGCGGCGCAACTGTTTTCGCGCACCGGGGCGGGGCAGC
This sequence comes from Candidatus Wallbacteria bacterium, assembly GCA_016213845.1. Classification (GTDB taxonomy): domain Bacteria; phylum Muiribacteriota; class UBA6191; order JACPRK01; family JACPRK01; genus JACPRK01. The sequence continues at coordinate 46,323 of JACQZN010000009.1, read as the reverse complement.
GGGGGGACTACTTGGCGGACTCGAGCGCTTCCTTCATCTTGTCGGCGCTGCTCTCGAGCAGGGTCGAGACGGTCCACTGCGCGCCCAGGTTCTTGAGGCCTCCCAGCGGGGGAGGGGAATCGAGGTTCAGCTTCACGTCCAGGTCCGTCGTGGCGCCGTCCCCGCCTTGGAGCTCGAAGGAGAGGTTTCCGACCTTCTTGCCTTTCAGCGTCACGTCGAAGGAGAGCACACGTGGCGCGTCGTACGTCACAATCTCCGCCTCGGCGGCGCCGTACTCGGTCTGGAGCTCGAACTTGTAACCCGGGCCGGGCCGGCTGCCGTCGGAAGGCAGCTTCACCGATTTCACGCCGATCCCCAGCTCGGGCAGCCGTTCCAGGCTGGAGAGCGTCTCGAAGACCCGCTCCGACTTCTGCTCCAGCGCGAACGCCCTGCCGACAGATTTCTTCCCGGAAAACGCGGTCCCGATGCCCAGGACCACCAGGAGCCCAAGGACCGCAACAACCCCGAGCCCCATCATGATCTTCTTCAAGCGGCACTCCCTTGAGACTTCTCGCCCAGAAGCCGGTCCAGCTCCTCAGTCCAGGAGTTGCCCTGGCGCTCTGTTTGCCGCCGGTGCGGCAGCCCGACGTACGGCAGCTCCCAGCCTTGCCCCCGCAACTCTTCCCTGAGCTGCCGAGTGAAAACGCCCTCTCCGGCCACCTTCGCCTCGGAGCCGTCGCACTCTCGCGTCGTCAGCTCCACCCCGCAGGATGGGCTCCCGTCGACGCCGACGATCCCGAGTATGGTGTGCCCTGCTGCCCGGTGCTCGCCCAGCGTCTCCGCGAGACGCGTCGCCAGCTCCGCGCAGTGTGCCCTGAACTGCGGCACGTCGTACCCCTCCAGAGTGCGAGGCTTGCGGCTCGCCCCTGCGTGCGTGAACTCGGGGCAAGGCATCTGCAACAGCGCCACGTCGCGCTCCAGAGACCAGCGGACCAGCGCCTGCATTGCCTCCCGGTTGGGCACCGAGCCTCCGACCGCCGTGTACGGATTGAGGATGCAGTGGCTCACCAGCAAGATCCCGTTCAAGCCGCCTCTGAGACCTTTTTCAGCGCCACAGCGTGCGCTGCGAGCGTGCGGTCCACGTCTTCTTCCGAGTGGGCGAGGCTCACGAACCAGGCCTCGTAGGCGCTGGGCGGCAGGTAGACCCCCTGTTCGAGCATGGCGTGGAAGTACCTGGAGAAGGCCTTGCCGTCGCTCTGCTTGGCTCCCTGCAGGTTCTTCACGGCAAACGAGCTGAAGAAGAGCGTGAGCATCGACCCCACGCGCTGCACGCGCACGGGGATGCCCTGAGCCTTGGCTCCTGCCGCGAGACCGTCCGCCAGGCGAGCGCTGATCGCCTCCAGGCGGTCGTAGACGCCCGGCTCCTTCAACACGTCCAGCGTTGCGATACCGGCAGCCATCGCCAGCGGATTGCCCGAGAGCGTACCTGCCTGGTACACCGGGCCGTTCGGCGCAATCCAGCCCATCAGCTCCTTGCCGGCGCCGTACGCCCCGACGGGAAGCCCGCCCCCGATCACCTTGCCGAGTGTGGTGATGTCCGGACGGATGCCGTACCGCAGCTGGGCCCCGCCCCAGGCCACGCGATATCCGGTCATGACCTCGTCGAAGATGAGCAGCGCGCCGTGCCGGGAGCACTCCGAACGCAGCTCCTGCAGGAACGACTCCGACGGAGGCACCACGCCCATGTTGCCGGCGACAGGCTCCACGATGACGCAGGCGATCTTTGCGCCCTCGCGCTCCATCACGCTCTTGAAGTTCTCGAGGTCGTTGTACTCGACGGTGAGCGTGTTGGCGGCCACGTCCCGGCTCACTCCGGCGCTGTCGGGCACGCCCAGCGTCTGCGCGCCGCTGCCGGCCTTCACCAGCAAGCTGTCGGAGTGGCCGTGGTAGCAGCCGGCGAACTTGAGGATCTTGTCTCTGCCAGTGAAGCCACGCGCCAGGCGAATCGCGCTCATCGTCGCTTCGGTGCCGCTGTTGACCATGCGGAGCATCTCGACCGAGGGGAGGCTACCGCAGATGCGCTCGGCCAGCGCGACCTCGGCAGGTGCTGGCGCGCCGAAGCTGGTGCCCGAGCGTGCGGCGGCCTCGATTGCCTCGACGACCCGGGGATGCGTGTGGCCCAGGATGAGCGGGCCCCACGAGCCGACGTAGTCGAGGTACTCCTTGCCCTCTACGGAGCGCATCCGCGACCCGCTTCCGCTCTGGAAGAAGACGGGCGTGCCGCCCACGCCCTTGAAGGCCCGGACGGGGCTGTTGACTCCGCCCGGGAGAAGCTCCTGAGCGCGCTTGAAGAGTTCGGCCGATGACCTGGAGCTCATGCGTCCTCCGACTGGGGCGGATCGGAATCCGCCGGATTCTCCCTGTACAGCGCTGCCGAGATCAGCCCCAGGCCCAGGTAGAGCCCCGCCAGCTTGGCGAGGCTACCCTGGCGGTCCGCTGCGAGCGCCGCGTGGAGCGGCGCCGGCAGGTTCAGCTTCCTGTACTCGAGCTGCAAGCTCCGGTACCGGGAGTTGCCGAGCTCGGCCGCCGCCAGTGTCCCGGCCGCCGCGGCGCCCACCAGCCCCCCGATGAGCCACCGGCCCTCCAGGATCTGGCCCAGCCCGGGCGTGGCCACGAAGAGCAGCCGGTTCAAGAGCGATCTCACGCGCACGCCGCCATCCTACCAGAGGCGCCCTCGCGAGACGATCAGAGATCCTGGTAGCCAGAGGCGCGGCTCCGGACGTCCCCGACACCACTGGTCGGGACGGCCCTGGGAACGAACGGGTTCACCACCGCGGGCGGCGGCGTCCACTTCTTCGTCGTCGGGTCCTGCGTCCAGCCGCGCCGGGTGGTGCTGGCCGTGTCGGTCCGGTAGCTGCCGGCCGACTGCGAGGTGGCCACATTCTCGTTGGAGAGGATGACCAGCTCCCAGTCCACCTTGCCCGTCAGCGGATCGGCGGGCAGCTCAGGCAAGTAGCGCCGTCGCACGGTGGGATAGGCACTCGGGCCGCTGTGGACTCCCTGGATGAGCTCACTCTTCTGGTTGTCCATGAAGTCGACGTTGTTGCCAAAGCCGTCGAACAGCCAGTTCGGGTAACGGCCGTTCTCCAGCCTGAACGTCGAAAGCGCGCGCCGGATCTCGCGCAATCGCTGCTTGAGCGCTTCCTCGCGGGCATCGCCCAGGTACCGGTCGTACAGCGGAACTGCGGTCGGCAAGAGGATCAGCAGGATGACGAGCGCGACCACCAGCTCGGTGAGCGAGAAGCCTGAGCGCTGGGAGGAAACCGGGTACAGGCACCGCCTTGCGGAAAGACGTGCAAGTCGGAGCCAGTCCCCGGTTTCCCGGCGCGCGAAGAAGCGCGCAGGGACTATCCGGAGCCCCAGGTATGTCAACTCGCTGCGTCCTGTGCTCATGGTCCGCGACTCAAAACATCCATGACATCGGGCGGGTCCTCGTCCACCTGCTTGTCTCCGTCCTCGTTCTGGGGGCTGCCCCCGAAACCGTCCTCGTCCACGTGCGGCTCGGCGCGGCCAGTGGCCTGGTTGATCGACGGTCGCCCGTCGCCGTCCTCGTCGTCATCCGTCGCCCGCCAGTCTGCGTCGTTGTCGCACGGGATCAAGATCCAGTCGGCCTTGCCGGTGGTCGGGTCGATCGGGATCTCGCGCAGGTACCGGGAGCGGGTCGCGGGATAATGCCCGTAGGTGTCGTGCACCCCTTGAACCAGTTCGCTCGAGCCGTTGTCCAGGAACTGCACCACGTTTCCAAGCTTGTCCTGTCCGTTGTAGGGGTAGCGGCCGTAGTCGTTGTAGAAGGCGTGGATCGCCTTGCGGATGGCGCGCAGGTTCGCCTCGCGCACCCGCTCGCGCGCCTCGTCGACGTTGCCTCGAAAGATGCCCGACGCCATTGCCACCAGGGCCAGCAGCAGCGTCAGGGCGATCAAGAGCTCCACGAGCGTGAATCCTCGCGCCGCGCTGCGAGCCCGTCGGGCTGGGTGGACCGGATGCACTCGCGGGCTCATAGGTCCTTGAAGAGCGGATTGGCGCTCCGGACGTCCGTCACCACGTCCAGCTTTTCAGCGCTCGCCGAGATCTGGAACGGCTCCACCAACAGCGACCAGCCCTTGGAGTTCAGCGACGGGTCGACCGGGATCTCCATCAGATACTTCGTTCGGTTCCTTGGATAGATGTTCACTCCGCGCCTGGGGCCCTGCGTCAGTTCGCTCGACGTGTCGTCGAGGAACCCGACGGGATTGCCGTAGATGTCGCGCTCCCGGAATGGGTAGCGCCCGTTGTCGGAGTAGAACTGCTGCAAGGCGCTGCGAAGGATTGTGAGGTTGTTTCGGACGAGCGATTCCTCCCCCGATTTCACGTAGTTCATGTAGACGGCGCTGGCCATCATCGTCAGCGCCAGCAAGAGTGCCACCGTGACCAGCAGCTCGACCAGGGTGAAAGCGAGCAGTGAGTAGTGAGTAGTGAGAAGTGAGTAGGGCTCGGGGTTGCGGCCCCCCTTCCGCGGGGTCGAGCGCAAGCTGTGGTGTAGGCGGTTCTCCATCGTCGATCAATCTAACCGCTCACGGCATCGACGCGCCCGGCCCACCCGGTCCGAACGTCGGCACCAGCTCCGGAGTATCGCCGTAGTTGACGCCCACCCCGACCCGCTTCGTCGAGGCGAACTTCAGATAGAACTCGATGAAGACCTCCTCCTGGATCGCGTTCCACCTGAGCCGTCCCTCGAAGTCGTGGAAGTCGCGCGTGATTCCCAGGTTGAGCTTCGTCAAATCGTAGCCAGTGCCCAGGACGTTACGGCTGACGTTCGTGTCGACGTCGAAGCGCGTGCGGTCATTCAGCAAGAACCCGCTGCGCTCCGCGACCGACTGCATTCGGTCCTGCAGCACGTCGTAGTTGGTGATGAGCGCGTGTGACCATCGGTCCCCGCCGGCGATGCGGAAGTTGGTGGAGACGCTGCCCAGCCTGAGGGACCCCAGGCTCGAGGGATCGCTCGAGAGGTCGTAGAAGGGCGTCATCCCGAGCGAGACGAATCGGTCGCCGCCGAGCGGGGTGTGGTAGACGAAGTTGCTGGAGGCGTTCTGGTACTGCCCTGTGACGAAGTCGCGCCCGACCTGGAAGAGCGTCGCGCTGAAGTGGTCGTAGTCGCCGAAGCGCAGGAACCCCGTCAGCAGGTTCATCCGAGGGGGCAGCACGTCGAAGCTGGAGAAGGGCGAGGGGTCGCCCATCGAGTCTTGCAACACGTAGTTGAAGCCGCTGGAGAGCGAATCGGTGTAGCGCTCGAAGCTGTTGGCCTGGAAACTGAAAAAGTGCCGAGCGCTGCCGTCCTCGTAGAGGTCCTCGGTCTGGCGGATGGAGGCGTTGATCTCCTGCACGTTGCCCAGCCGCACCGGCGGCAGCGAGAGATTGAAGTTCGTCTCGGCGCGCCCCATCGCGGTCGTGTCGGTGGCCGTGACCTCTCGGTAGTGGGCAACATTGCCGTCGATCGAGAGGCCGACGCCGCTACCGAAGAGGCCCGTGCTTCCGGTCTGGGAGAACGTGAATTTAGGCGTGGTTTCGAGGAACTGGATCTGGTCGAAGCGGTAACTGTCGCCGTCCAGATCGTAGCGCTTCTCCATCGACAGCTGGGTCGACCAGCCGGGGAACGTGCGCGTCACGTAGGCGCCGACGTTCATCTCGGTGTCGGTGCCCAGGCCCCCGAAGGTCGTGTCGGTGAGGAGCAGGTTCAGATTGGCCGTCGCCCACGGCATCTCGGCACGGTGGGCGACCTGGTAGCGGCTGGCACTCTGGCGGATCAGGTTCGATTCGTGGCGCGAGAAGTCGAACTCGCCCAGGTGCGTTTCGTTGACCTTGTAGTTGACGTGTCCGCCCAGGTCCGTCCCTTCGAACTGGGAGGGGTTGTAGTACACCTTCCCATAAAGATGGTCGTTGCCGTAGAACTGGTAAGCGGTCTTCAAGGTGAAGCCGCGAGCCGCCGTGTATCCGGGTTTGATGAAGAAGCGCTCCATGGCCTCGCCGCTCCGGAGGTTGACGACGTACCTGGGCAGCCGGAACCAGGTCCTCTCGTTGACGCGAAACCGGACGCGCTCCAGGATCATCCGGTCCCCCGGCACGATGGTCATCTTGCGCGCCTCGATCCGGAAGTGGGGCCTTTCGTGGTCGCAGGTGGTAGTGGAGACGTCGTAGCCGACCACCCGCTCGGGCAGGAGCTCCAGCTTCTCGGCCTGGACCAGGCTCACGCCTCGCCGGGTGGAGAGCTTGGACAGCGTGCCGCGGCGGGTCTTGTAGTTGTAGCCGAGCGTGTCGCCGCTGTACTTTTCCTTGCCGCGCCAGAGCTCGATCTTCCCCTGCGCGTAGATCTGGTCGCGCGAGAGATCGTCGTGCACGTTATCGGCCCAGAGCTTGAGGTCCTGGTACTCGATATGTGCGCCGTCCTTGAGGATGGCAATCCGGCGCTCCCGGTCGTACTCCAGGTACCCGCCCTCGAACTGCATCGAGGACGTCGACTGGGGCGTGGCCGGCTGGGCCGCGCCGGCGTCGCCTGGACTTGCTCTTGGAGGCCCTTGCACGGCGCTGGCCAGCCCAGTTCTGGAGCTGCGGCCTTCCAACTCCAGCCCCCCCGCCTTCGCCTGCGGCTCAGCCTGCCCGGCGTCGATTCTCGCGCAAATGCAGAAGAGGCCCGTTAGGGCCCAAGCGAGAATGGTGACGCCCTGGCGCCTCATGAGTGCCTCTGGATTGCGAGCTTGGATTTGATGCGGTGAGCAGGGTAGGCATCGGTTTTCGCGACATATTTATTTACTATAGGCGCGAATTTGTGCGGTTCTGGTTTTCGAGGCCAGGGTCGCTCCTGGCCTAGCCTGGGCGGGGTGGTGCGAGGGCTAGCCGGGCCGCTGGAACAGGAGCGGCATCGGGGGGGTGACCAACCGTTTGTGAAGCTCATCGCTGAAAATCTGGGCAGAGTTGATGCCCATAGCCCGCAGGTGCTGGTTCATCGCCGCAGCCTCCACCAGGATCGAGAGGTTCTTGCCCTTGATGACCGGGATTTCTACCAGTGGAATCCTTACTCCGAGAAGGTTGTAGAGAGGCTGGTCGATCCCCAGCCGCTCGTAGTTGCGCTCCGGATCGGGCTCCTCCAGTCTCACGATCAGGTCCACGTCTTTCTGGTCCGTGATCGCCCCCACGCCAAAAAGAGACGGGATGTGGATCAGCCCGATCCCGCGGATTTCCATGTAGTACCGCACGGGACCGGCAGCCGTTGCAACAGCCTTGTCGTCATGGATGCGCTTGACCAGCACGACGTCGTCGCAGACCAGGCGGTGGCCGCGTTTGACCAGCTCCAGCGCGCATTCGCTCTTGCCAATTCCGCTCTTGCCGAGCACCAGCGTGCCGACGCCGCAGACGTCCATCATCACGCCGTGGACGCTCTTGCGCGGGGCCAGGGCGAACCGCAGGAACTTCAAGAGCTCCGGCTGCAGTGCCATCCTCGGCAGGCTGGAGCCGAGGACCGGGATGTGGAGCCTGTCGGCCTCGTCGACCAGCATCTTGGGGCAGCGAAGACGCGCGTGAAGGACCAGGCAGCTGATGTCGCGCTCGAAGATCTTGCGCAGCCGCTCTCGCGCCACGGAGGGCTCCAGGGTCGAGAGGTAGCCGATATCCGCGTCGCCCAGCAGCACGACGCGCTTGGCGGTCACGTCATCCAGCCAGCCGGCCAGCGCCAGGCCGGCGTAGGCGACGTAGCCGCCCTCGATCCGGCGCTCCATGTCGGGCTCCAGCGACAGGCGCCTCAGCCCGAAGCGGCTCTCCAGCTCGGCGACGCTGATGGAGATGTTCATTCGCCCCGCCGCCGGATGAGGTCGACGGCTTCCTCCGCGCGGGCGCGCACCTCGCCGTCGGCGTCCTCCAGCAGGGGGATGAGTTTGCGCAGCGAGCGGCGATCACCGATTCGCGCCAGCACCTGGCAGCCGTTGGCTCTTCTGAGCGAATCGCGATCGTCCAGAAGAGCCTCCACCTGGCGGCGGACTCCTTCGCCGTACTTGACGAGCGCGTCGACCACGTTGCGACGCACGACGAACGAGACATCACCCGAGAGCGCGAGCAGGCTCGGCAGGAACGCCTCCTGGCGCAGCTCGCCCAACGCGAAGACGGCCGAGGAGCGTGTGTACTGGTTCTCGCTCCTGAGCATGTCGCTGAACGTGCGCCGTGCAGCCGTGGCGCTGCCGGTGAGGGCCAGGACGCGCGCCGCGTTGGCTCGGATACGGCTGTTGGGGTCCTTGACGAACCCCTTCACCAGCCGCTGGACCTTGCGGCTCTTGAAGTTGCCCAGGCTCTCGATGGTGTTGGCCCGCACGCGCGGGTCCTCGTCCGTGGGGTAGTTGATCAGGACGGGCAGGTAGCGCTCGTCGGCGTAGGCGCCGATCGCCTTGACCATGGTCGCCTTCACCTTCACGTCCTCCTCGGACTCCAGGTGCTGGACCAGGTAGTCGAGGCTTTCGGGGGCGCGCAGCTTGCCCAGCGATTGGGCGGCGCGCAGCCGCACCCACTCGTCCGGGTCGGCCAGCAGCTCCACCAGGCAGTCGATCGACTCCTTGCCCGGCACGTCGCCCAGGCAGATGGCCGCAGCGCAGCGTACGCTCTGGTGGCGGTCGGCCGCCGCTCGCCGCAAGAGATCCAGAATCTTTCTGCCCTTGCGACCCGCCAGTTCGCGCACGGCGACGAAACGGGTTTCCCAGTCGGGGCTGGCGAGCCGCGTATCGAGACGAGTCGTTGGCATGGCGACCTCTTCAGTAGCGGATGAGCGCGTGGATGTCCTTGCCTCCGAGCTTGGAGCGCCCGTCCAGGAACCCCAGCTCGATCATGAAGGCTACACCAGCCACCTGGGCTCCCGCCCGTTCGATCAACCGGATGGCCGCGGCGGCGGTCCCTCCCGTTGCCAGCACGTCGTCCAGCAAGAGCACCCGGCTCTTCGCTGGAAAGGCGTCCTGGTGCAGCTCGATCACGTCGGTCCCGTACTCGAGCTGGAATTCCTCCCGGTAGACCTCGCGCGGCAGCTTCCCCTTCTTCCGGATCGGCACGAAGCCCGCGGCGAGCGCCGCGGCGACTGGCGCCGCCAGGATGAACCCGCGCGACTCGATACCCGCCACGTAGTCAATCCTCTGCGACGCGTAGCGACCGGCCAGCGTGTCAATCAACCCCTTGAGGAGCGCCGGGTCTGCCAGTACGGGAGTGATGTCCTTGAACACGATCCCGGGTTTCGGGAATCCGGGGACGTCACGGACCGCCTTGGAGATTCTCTCGATCATGGCTTCGTCATGGCTCCTCTCATTCATCGCGCGCTCTCCGGGCCCCGTCCGGCCGCAGGCTTCCTGGCGGCGGCAGGCGCATCGCCACGCGGGCTGAACACGTAGAATCCCCCGACCTTCTTGATCGTGATGTCGAGCGCCAGCTTGAGCCCTTCCAGAAACTGAGGCAGCGTCACGGCCCTGAGCTGCGCCGAGACCGGCCGCCGGCCCAGCTCCCCAGGGCAGATGTACTCCAGGTTCATCTGCTGCCCCAGGTAGGCCAGCACGTCCCTCAGCGGCACGTCGCGGAAATTCAGGCTGCTGATACTGTCCCGCTTGGCGTTGATGGTCATGTCGAAATCGCCAGGGCGGGGGGCGTCGGCCCGGTCGGGATCGGGGGCGGCGACGGGGTCAATCGTCGGCTTGACGTTCCAGCCCTCCACCGTGACGGGGACGAGGAAGTTCACGGCGGGCAGCTCGGCGACCATCTTCTCGAAGGCCAGCTTCCGTTCAGAGGGGAAGGTGATTTCGAGGATGATGCGACCGTCGGCGCTCTTGAGCACGTTGGTGATGTTGACGGCCTGGACGCGCGCGCGGATGTGGTCGGAGATCTCGTCGACCAGCTTGTCGGGGGTCTCCTTGAGCACGCCCTTGGTGAGCAGGACGAGCTGACCGCGAAGGCTCTCCGCCAGGGCCGGAGAGGCCGCCAACGCCAGGATGCCGGCCGCCAGAGCCATCCGGGACCACTGGCCGATTGCGCGGCGCAAGAAGGCCGCGGCCATGCCGATCACTTCCGATGGGAGGACTTGCCGCAGGAGGGGCAGAACTTCCAGTCGTCCTCCATCGGCTGGAAACAGCTGCCGCACTTGCGCTTCACGGCGAGCTCGGAGTCCACCCGTTTGTCCTTGATCTTCTCGAGTGTCTCTGCGGCGTAGCGGCGCACCCAGTCGCTCTCGTCGTCGAGGGCGGCTTCCGAGCTCTTGATCGCCTTGGCGTCACCAATCTGCCCGAGTGCGATGACGATGTTCTTGCGGACGATCTCGTTGGGGTCTTCCAAGTGCTTCAGCAGAGCCTCGGCTGCCTTCTCGTCGCCGATCTCACCCAGCGCGTAGGCGACACCCGAGCGGATGGACCATTCGCGGTCCTCCAGGAGCTCGATGAGTGGGGCGACGGCTTCCTTGGCCTGCATCTCGCCCAGGACCTTGCTGGCCCAGTAGCGCACGTCGACGTTGGAGCTCTTGAGCGCCTTGACGAGGTCGCCGATGGCGGCCGGGCCGATCTGCCAGAGCGCTTCGCCGGCGGCGCGCCGCACGAACCAGCTCGAGTGGCCCAGCTCGCCGATGAGCGCCGAGATCGCTTGCGGGTCCTCGATCTCGCCCAGTGCCTTGATGATGCTGATTCGTTTCTCTTCGGTGAGGTCCGTGGAGGCGACCTTCTGGATCAGCGCGGGCACGGCCGCCGGGTCGCCGATCTCGCCCAGGACCTGGATCGACCAGAACTCGAGGTCGGGGTTCTTGCTGCAAAGCGCCTCGATGAGAGGGTCGACGGCGGGCTGCCCGACTTCCCAGAGCGCCTCGGCGGCGGCCTTTCGGACCGACCAGGCGTCGCTGGAGAGCATCTGGATGAGGGGGGTAACGGCGCGGGGGCTGCCGGTCTTGCCCAGAGCGTTGATGGCGCAGATGCGGCTGGCCTGGGAGCCGCTCTTCAAGATGTCGACGAAGTGGTCGATGGCGCTCTCGCCGAACTCGCTCAGCACCTCGCCGGCCCAGAACTGGACGTCGTCGTCGTCGCTGTACATCGCCTTGACGATCGACTCGAGAGACTTCTCTCCGAGCCGGACCAGGACCTTCGAGGCGTTCTTGCGCACGGTCCACGAGCGGTTCTTCAACGCCGTGATGAGCGCGGGGATGGCCTTGTCGCCCCGCTCGGTGAGCGCCTTCATTGCGCCCTGGACGACGTTTTCGTTGTCGTCGCCCAGCCCGCGAACCAGCAGTTCCATGGCGTTGGCGTCGGTCGACTTCGCCAGGTCGGCGACCGCCTTGCGGCGCACGTCGGGGTTGCTGCTTTTCAGGAGGGTTTCGAGATTATCAGAGGACTTCTTGGGCACGATGCGAGGCCCCCTTCGTAGGAGAGGGAGACACAGGCGGCCGCAGCCCGGGATGGGTTTTCATCCCGACCAGGAGCCATCGATCCGGCCGCCGCGTGCTCGTCATAGGTTTATGGGCATCAGCAGGTAGACGTAGTCGTTGTCCGCCCCCTCAGGCCGAAACGTTGCCGGCAGGCTGCCGGCTGTCACGCCCAGCTTCACCTTTTCGGAATCGCAGACTCCCAGGAAGTCGAGGATGTACCGGGAGTTGAACGAGAGCTCGATCGGGTCGCCCTTCACCTCGGCGTCAACGAGCCGCTCGGCCTCGCCGCCGACCTCCTGGGAGGTCGAGGTGATGCGCAGGCGGTTGCTTTCGACGTGGAGGCGTACACGGTGCTTGTTGACGCGGGCAAGCGGCGCGACTCCCTTGAGTGCGTCGCCGAGAGCGCGCGCATCGACTGTGGCGAACCGCGGGTGGTCTTTCGGGAGGATCGAGCGGTAGTTGGGGAAGGACTTGTCCGATGTGCGCGCCACGTAGACGGTCTGTGCGAAGCTGAAGCTCACCTGGTGGGAGCCGAAGTTGACCTGCACGTCGCCTTCGCCCGGCAGGATCTTGCCCAGCTCGGCGAGCGTGACGAGCGGCAGGCGCACGTCGACGTCGGGCGAGCCGGCGGCCACGGCGTGACGCGCCGCGGCGAGCCGGACGCTGTCGGTGGCGACCAGCGCGAGCGTGGCGTCCCGGACCTCGAAGAGCACCTCGTCGTAGCTGGCGCCGCCGGCTGCCGAGTTGACCACGACCACTCGCTTGATGAGGTCCCGGAGCAGCGCGCCCGGGACCACCAGGGACTTGTCGGCGCCGGGCTCCTTGAGCTCGGGAAAGCCCTCCGGATCGATGCCGGCCAGGCGGTAGTGAGCGCCCTCGCTGGTGATCTTGATCCGGCGTTCGGAGTCGACGGAGAAATCGACTCCTTCGGACCGGGAGGTCTGGACTTGTTGGAGGATGTCGGAGAGCAGCGCGCCCGGGAGACTCACCTTTCCGGCTTCTCCCATCTCGATTGGCATCTGGCGCCGCAGGCTCACCTGGTGCTGCGTGGCGTAGACGGAGAGCGTTCCCGACTCGGCCGTCAGCAGCAGGTTCAGGAAGAGCGGCTCGGAGGTCTGGGACGGGAGCACGCGCGTGGCGATCTGGACGGCTTGCAGCAGCTCGGCCTTGTGGCAGGAGAAACGCATCGGATTCGGGGTCGGCCCCGGCGCGGAGGGCGCCGGGTCGAGCAACTATAGCACACTCAAACCTTCAAAGGACGACGCGCTTCCAGGGCCCGGGCGAGGGTCGCGGGGTCCGCGAACTCCAGGTCGCTTCCGAGCGGAACGCCATAGGCGATCCTCGTGACGGTGACCGGCAGGCTGGCGAGCGTCTGGGCCAGGAAGAGTCCGGTGGTTTCGCCCTCGGTGCTGGGCGTGCTGGCAAGGATGACCTCGTGGACTTCGCCCGGACGGACGCGCTCGATGAGCTCCGAGACGCGCAGCTCCTCGGGGCCGATGCCGTCGAGCGGGCTGATGACGCCGCCCAGGACGTGGTAGAGGCCGTCGAAGACCCCGGAGCGCTCGAAGACGTAGACATCCCGCTGTCGCTCCACCACGCAGATCCGGCTGCGGTCGCGCTTGGGGCTGACGCAGACGGGACATAGGTCGTGCTCGGCCAGGGCGCCGCACGCGACGCATGGGTGCAAGCGTTCCACGGCCTGGGCCAGCGCCTGGGCGAAGGCGTCGACCTCCGGCTTTTGCCGGCCCAGAGTGAAGAAGGCGAGCCGTTCGGCGGTCTTCGGCCCGATTCCCGGGTAGCGCGCGAACTCGGCGATCAACCGCGCCAGGGCAGGTGGGTACTGCATCGAGACTCAAAAGAGCCCGGGAAGCTTCATCCCGGCGGTCAGCCCTGACAAGGACTGCTGCTGCGCATTCTGCGCGCTACGAATCGCCTCGTTCACGGCTGCGCGGACCAGGTCCGACAGCATCTCCGGGTCGTCCGGATCGATGCAGTCCTTCTCGATCTTGAGCGTCAGCAGCTCGAACTTGCCGTTCACGGCCGCCGTCACCATCCCGCCGCCGGCCGTCGCCTCGTAGGTGGCCGACTGGAGCTTCTCCTGCTGCTCCATCATTTCCTTCATCATCCTCTGGGCGTCCTTGAGCTGCTTTTGCATCGGGCCTGTCATGGCGTGCCTCCTGTTCGCGAGGAGCAGGATAGCCGGGCCGTGAAGCGGATGCCAGCACTCCCGAGCGGCGAGGGGCAGGTCCCGCAGGCAGCTGGGGGGCAGCTGGAGGTCGCCGGATAGATTCCGAGTGAATGGCGGCCGGAGGCGATCCCGATGACCCGGGGAGTCCTCCGGAGCCCCCGACGGCTCTCACGTACAGCCTCCAGCCTACAAAGTGCCGGGCTTCAGCCTGGCAATGGCGGCGGTGATCTCGGCGGCGATCTGTGCCAGCCGTTCCTTTCCGGGGTGCTCGTCCTCGCGGGGGTAGCGCAGCACCGGGCCGAGCGTCAGGGTCAGCTCCCGGCGCCATCCGGGGAGAAGCGCATGGCGCGGCCAGACGTCGAAGGTGCCTCCGATGTAGGCCGGCACGACGGGGGCGCCGGTCTTCAGCACCAGCAAGGCAGAGCCGTTCTTTCCGGGCCTGAGCTCTCCATCCGGGGAGCGAGTGCCCTCGATGAAGACGCCGATGGAGCGCCTCAGCCGGGTGACGTAGTCGATGGAGCGCGTGATGGCCCCGCGGTCCATCTGGCCCCGGCGGATGCCGATGTTGCCCACGCGGGCGCTGGCCGTCCCGAAGACGGGCACCTTGTGAAACTCGGCCTTGGTGACGAAGTAGATCGGCCTGGGGCAGACGGCCCATACGAGCGGCGGGTCGAGGATGGACGCATGGTTGAGGGCCAGCACCACGGGGGCGTCGTCCTTCGGGAGGTTCTCCTCGCCCCGGAGTGTGCACCGGATGTTCATCGCTGTGAAGACGACCCGGGACAGGAAACGCGCCAGCTCGAAGTGGATTTGGGTCATCGCTGCGGCAAACTCACCAAACTCTTGGCGTCTACCTGTACCGGGATTTTCCGGGCTCGGGCACGGGCAAGGGCAGGGGCTGGGGCTCGGGTCTGCTCGGGCGCCCTGCTTCCCGAGCCTCACTCCTCAAGCCTCACTCCTCAAGCCTCAAGCCTTCCTACTGTCCCGAACGGAGCTTGTCGACATTGGCGGGGTCGGCGAAGAAGCGGGTGTAATAGAAGTACCAGTTCTGTGCTTTCTTGTTGAGCTCGTCGTACTCCTTCTGGAGCTTCTCGAGCTTCTCCTTGGTCTCCTCGCTCTCTTTTTTGGCCTGTTCGAGCTCTTCCTGGAGCTGCTGGATGCGGGCTTGCGCGGCCTCGTCAGGCGTCGGCTTGGCGGGCTCGGGCTCGGCAGGCTCGGCGGGGCCTCGCGCTCCGGTCGTCTGGGCGGTGGCGCTGGCTGCCTTGGCTGCCGCGGCGGCTGCCTCCAACTTCTTGAGCTCCTCGCGAGCGATCCCGGCCTGCGCCGACTGGGGGGCCAAGGAGACGACTTTCTTGTAGTACTTGGAGCTCTCGTCCGTGTAGCCCTTGATGTTGTTGAGCTCGGCCAGCTTGAAGTTGACGTCCAGGTCCTGCGGCGCTCTGGCTAACCGGCCGGTCAACGCCACCACGGCGCCGTCGAGAAGCCCCGCGTCGTCGAAGGTGAGCACCCGGGCGTCGGCCGCGTAGGCCTTCAGGAACTCCTGGATCGCATCGTCGACCCTCTTGGCCTTGTGGTGAGCGACGGCGCGCGTGAAGGCGTCCCGCGCTTCCTTGGGGATGTCCCCTTGGCCCCACAGAGCGCCGCTCGCAATCGAGGCGGCCGTCAGGCCGGCGATCGCCATCCGGCCCCAATTCATCCGAAGCATCGTTTCTCTCCTGAATTCATCGCTCGAAGAACGCCCCCTCCGGCAGCCGGGGATCGGACTCCCGGTTCGGGCTGAAGACCGAGTATCCCAGACCGAACCTCGTCGGGTACAGCTTCTCCGTGTCGAACGCCTTCTCGAGCTTCAGCCCCGTGAAGTCCGCGTAGCTCCCGACCCCGCCCAGCGAGAAGAGGATCAGGTTCAGCGTGTAGGGTCCCGTGCTCGCCAGCGTCCCGAAGTTGATCGCCTGGGAGAACCTCGTCCACTGGGACCCGCCAACGTCGACGATTCCAACCCGGAAGGACGGCGGGTCCGACCGCGACAGGTCCACCAGCAGGCCAGAACCGTCCATCACCTGCAGCATGATCTGCGCGGCGTGAATGTCCTGGGTCCCCGACGAGGTCCTCACGAACCCGCTCAGCACGTACCAGGAGTTTGCCAGCGATACGCCGATGCCCGTCGATTGCGCCTCGCTCTTCAGTATGCGCTGGAACACCATCGCCCCAGGCGCCAGTCGCGGATGGAACAGCCGCGCGTTGCGCTTGCCCTTGCTGCCGAATTCGTCTTCGCTGCCGGTGAGACGCAGCAACGACGGACTACCTGGAATGGTGCTCACCAGCACGTCGTAGTTTTTCGCCAGGGCCCGCTTGACCGGTAGCTGCGACGGGTCGGCGGCAAGCACCCGCAGGATCTCCTGCTCGCCGCTGCTCTTTGACCCGTCGGGATTTCGCAAATCCCTGAAATACGGGACTTTGTCCCCCCTGGGGTCCCAGTTGTAGATGTGCTGCTTCGGGTACTTCACATTGGCGCGCTCCAGATGGTCCTGAATCCTCACAAGTATGATTTCCTCCCCGTCGGGGGACCAACCGGGGGAGTCCAGGCTCCAGGCTCCTTCGGAACTGTAGTTGCCGTCGCTCTTGTAGATCGGGTGCTCCTTGTGCGCGAACCTCAGGATCGCCTTCGGATCGGAGCCGGTGATGAGGTCCTTTACGTAGAGCGCCTCGCTGATGATGTCGCCCGAGTCGCCCAGCCCTCCGACGCTTGCCCTCAGTCGCTCCCGGCCGATGATGGCCAGGCGCGTCCCGTCTGGGCTAACGGCCGGCGAGTAGTACTCGATGCGCGTGGTCACGCCCGGGATGGGGCTCTGGGGCGGAGTCATCGGCTGCACTTCCGTCTGGACGGCGCCGTCCACCGTCACGCGGTAGATCGACGAACCGTGCGTGGCCAGCGACGGCGCCTCCTGGATCTCCCTCTGGTAGTAGATGTACCGACCGTCGGGGGACCAGGCCGGCTCGCGTTCCTGTGAATCCGGCGTGTCAGGCGTCAGGTTCTTGGGGTTGCTCGCGTCTGTGTCGTCTCGCCAAAGGTCCATGTTCTCGATCGGATAGGTCCATCTCTCCGGGGGGAAGGTCGAGGTCGCCCCTCGGTTCTGGGAGCTGACTATGAACCGATCGTCCGGACTGAGTGCCGGGTCCAGGCCGGTTGTGATGCGGACGGCGGTAGCGGACAGCTGACCGATGACCATTCTGCGGACATCGACTGGCCGGCCCAGCGAGTTTTGCGACTCTCGCCCTGCCCCCGTCAGACCACGAGGGGACCAGCTGGGCTCGACGAGACCCGTGATCACCTTCTCGGGAATGTTGGGCGAATCTCTTCTGGCCAAGAACGTGCTGTGTCCATTGTCAAACAGGAGCCTGTCGGGCATCGCGGTCGGTTCGACTCGGATCCACTGAGCTCCGAGCTTGTTGTCTCCGTCGAAGTCCTGGCTCGCCCTGACAAAGGCACGCCAGTTGTCAGCGTCGAACTTGCCGCTCTTCGACGAGTTGATTGTGGTGACGTTGGCCGGGGGATAGCTCCAGTAGCTTCGGACAGGACCGGCCGTAGGGGTCTCGAGTCGACCCGCTTCGAGCTGAGCCACAGTCGCCAGCCTACCCAGACCCGTGTCGGCTCCGTCGATCGCGCAGCTGAGGAGCATTCGACCAGTGGCGGATGGGAACATTGCGTGCGTCGCCTGGACCGACACCGCCATGCTGGTTACGTCGGAGAGATTGGCTGCTTCCGGAGCCGTCGACTGGTCAGCAACGGGGAACTCCAGGGAAGGGGTCCCGTTGCCAATGCGGCGTCTGAACAAGCCTGGCGACGATCCGGTTCCCCGGGCGCGAGCAACGAGCAGCCAGCTTGCAGTGGTGAGCCTGGTGCTGCCCTGAGCGGCAGGGTGCAGCCATTTCACGAATCCAGCACCGGCAGCGCCCGCGTCAGGCACGTCCGTGATCGTCTGCCTCTTCACGTCGACGAGCTTCAGAGCGCCGTTCGGCGAGCCATCGTCGGCCACGTAGACGAACTCGCTTCCGGTCGCCTCTCCGGACGGGGCCCCCTCCGGACTCTTGGGTGACCACGCCACGGCCACTGGCTTGGCCGGAAGGCGCTTGGAGAGTTTGCTGAGCAGGATTAGGGATGGGTCGATGACGCGAGAAGTACTCTCCGCATTCTGCTGGTCGGCGTAGGAATCGTTGCCGTCACTCTCGTTCCATCGCCTCCGGTAGGCGGAGAAGTCCGTTAGACCGAGCCGGTACTCGCCGCCCGCCTTTGCCACGTAGGCAAGATACTCGCCCGTGGGCGACCAGGAGGGGGAACCGACGTCCTCCATGCCAAACGGGAACCGATACGCTCGGGTACGCTCAGAAAGTCCCTTGACCTCGAAGATGCGCGTGACCGCATTGCGGTAGAGGACCTGGTCTCCGAGCGGGGTCCAGCGCGGCGTGTCGAAGATCTGGCTGGAACCGCTGGTGATCTTGGTGCGCAGCTGCCCGTCGGCGGCGTTGGCGGTCCAGATCTCGGAATTGCCCGTTCGCTTGCGCACGAAGGCAAGCCGTGAGCCGTCGGGCGAGACGGCAGGTTCGCGGATGTCGAAGTCCGGGTCCGAGATGAGCGCCCCCGATGGGCGAGGAATGCCCAGCCGTCCGACTCGCCAGATGGAGCTCCGCCCCGACGACGGCACCAGCGTAAAGTAGATGTCGTGGCTGTCTTCGTCGTAGGCTTCGCGGCGCGCCGCCGGGGCGAACGTCGAATCGCGGACCAGGTTGTACGAGACCCGCCAGTAGTCGCCCTGTCCCGTCGAGGGGTCGTACCACTGCGCGATCGGGATGTAGGGGTCGCGCGGGACGGTCGAAAGGAAGCTTGGCCGCTCCGACTGCTCGGGTCCTCTCGGCGGGTGGCCCGGGGTAGTGTCGCTTCCTCTGGGCAGAATCGAGAGGGCTCCGAATCGCTCCAGCAGGAACTGCTCCTGGGACGGGAATTCCGGGTCGCCCAGTGTCGTGTAGAGCGAGTAGGGTTGTGAGGCCAGCGAGCGCCGCAGCTCCGTGAGCGAGTCGTCCAGTTCCTGCGAGCGCGATAGCAGCGCGTAGTTCGAGAAGTCGGGCGCCGACTCGACGAGCAGGTAGCCCGAGACGGCCACGGCAACCATCGTGAAGATCATGATGAAGCCGGCGCGCATCCGGTCGGGCCGGTGCGGGCCGCGGTGGGACGGGAGGGCAGGCTTCGACGGGCTCAGCCTGAGCGGATCTTGGCCGGAGTTGGGAGAACCCGGCTCAGGTAGTTGCTGCCGTGCCTGCTCGCGCGCGTGGGTCGCTGGCCGCACGACCGGAACCTACTGCGGTCGAGCCGTGTGGCGCGCTTCCAGGCGGCGCTTGAGCAGCTCGAGCGCCCCGGCAGCCGCGTTTCGCAGCTTGTCGCTGAAGGCGCGCTCTTCTGCGCCGGCCGTGAATGCGCCCGACTGGATGCGGGAGAGCGCATCCTGTGCCCTGTCGGACTGGCCGTTGTAGCCCAGGCCTAGCACCGCCTTCTCCACGATCTCCTCCGACCGGTCGCCCAGAGCGTCGATGAGCAGCGACTCGACCTCCGGCACCTCCACCTTCGTCAGCAGGTAGAGTGCCGAGTCTTTCATCCATTCATTGCCGCTGTGGAGCATCTCACGGATGATCTCCACGACCTTGTCGGGGTGGAACATCACCAGCAGCTTGGCCGCGTTGGCCCGGATGCGGTTGTCATGGTCGCGCAGGAAGGGCGTGACGGCCGGCACGGCGCGCGCATCGCCCAGGATCTGGAAGCCTTCGATGGTGTTGGCGCGCACGCGGGCGTCGGGATGATCGAGGAAGTCCTTGATGGCGAAGAAGGTGTCCTGGCGCCGGAAGTAGCAGATGTATTTCACCAGCGTGGCCAGCACGTGGTCGTGGGTCTCGTGCTGCCGCATCTCCAGCAGCCGCCGGTAAGCCTCGTCGGAGGGGTCCTTGGAGAGCTCCATGATCGCCTTGATTCGCAACTTGTAGTCGATGCTTCCGAGCTCGTAGAGCCAGTACTCCCGGCTGCCGTAGACGTAGGTCGGAGCCTCGACGGGGGCTTCGCCCGCGGCCTGCTCGACGTCGTCGGGCATGATGATGCCGAGGTCGGAGCGGCGCACCATGCGCTTTAGGCGCGCGAACGCCTTTTTCGCGTAGTAGCGGACTTTCACCGAGGGATCGTTCAGCGTGCCGCTGAGGACCTTCAGGAAGCGCGGGACCAGGTTCTCCTCGAACATCGGCGCCGTGAGAACCTTGCGCACGGCGCCTAGGCGGACCTGCTCATCGGGCCCGCTGAGCTCTTGCTCCAGAGTGTCGTAGTTCAACGCCCCTCCCGGTGCCTTACCTTGTGACCTGGGGTGCCCCGTTCGAGCGGATTATAGCCCTGAGCCAGGGACGAGTCAACGCAGGCCGGGCGGCCATCCGATACTAAGGAATGCCAGGGCGGGATTGACATCCCCGCCGGTCAGCCGTACACTGCCACGTCTCCGCGGAGCCCGGGAGAAGCCAGAGCCATGGATCGTTTCGTCATACGTGGGGGCAACCCCCTCAAGGGGAAGATTCGCGTCAGCGGGGCCAAGAACGCCGTTCTGCCGCTGTTCGCCGCCGCCCTGCTGGCCGACGGCCCCTGCCGGCTCACCAACGTGCCCAGGCTGCGGGACGTCCACACGATGATCCGGGTCATCGAGACCCTCGGCGCCAAGGTCGAGTGGATCGAGCCCGGTGAGGTCCAGATCGACGGGTCGGGGGTCACGAACCTGGAGGCACCCTACGACCTGGTCAAGACCATGCGCGCCAGCTTCATCGTGCTCGGGCCGCTCGTGGCGCGGCACGGCTACGCCCGCGTCGCCCTGCCCGGGGGCTGCGCGATCGGCGTGCGGCAGGTCGACCTCCACCTCAAGGGGCTCCAGGCGATGGGGGCCACCATCGAGATGGGGGAGGGGTATGTAGCCGCCCACGCCAAGCAGCTCCACGGAGGGCTCATCTATCTCGACTTCCCCAGCGTCGGGGCCACCGAGAACCTGATGCTGGCGGCTTCCCTGACGCCGGGCGTCACGATCATCGAAAACGCCGCCATGGAGCCCGAAATCGGCGATCTTGCCCGATTCCTGACGTCGATGGGCGCTCGCGTGAAGGGCGCCGGCAGCAAGGTGATCGAGGTCTCAGGCGTCGAGCGGCTGGCTGCCGCCAATCACCGCGTCATCCCCGACCGGATCGAGGCCGGCACCTTCATGATTGCCGCGGCCATCACAGGCGGCCACGTGACCGTCGAGCAAGCCCCGTGCGACATGCTCGAGTCGCTCACGGCCAAGCTGCTCGAGACCGGGGCATCCATCTACCTGGGCGAGGACTCGGTGGAGGTGACCGGCCCCAAGACGATCCGGGCCGTCAATCTCACGACCCAACCGCACCCCGGCTTCCCGACCGACCTGCAGGCGCCCTTCATGGCCTACCTGGCGCTGGCCCGAGGCACCAGTCTGGTCACGGAGACGATTTTCGAAAACCGCTTCATGCACGTCGCGGAGCTCAGGCGCATGGGAGCCGACATCCAGGTCCAGTCGGCCCGCGGAGCACTGCTGAACGGCGTCTCCCACCTCTCGGGCGCCCCCGTGATGGCCAGCGACCTCCGCGCCGGGGCCGCCCTGGTCGTGGCCGCCCTGGCTGCCCAGGGCGAGACCGACATCAGCCGCATTTACCACGTCGATCGCGGCTACGAAATGCTGGACGCCAAGCTCCGAGGCGCCGGCGCCGATATCGAGCGAATCAAAGAGGCTTGAGGAGTCAGGCTTCAGGAGTCAGGGCTCGTCCTGATCCCTGATCCCTGAGGCCTGATCTCAGGGCTCGTCCTGATCCCTGATCCCTGAGGCCTGATCCCTGCGCGGGTTCCTTCTCCCGGCCTCGCATTCTGCCGATGATCGTGGCAAAAGAGGGTCGCTCAAGCCGCTGTTTTGTACGGTCACAAGACGCGGGCGGCCCTGGGAGTCGACGGCGCCGTGCTCGCACAACACCTGGACGCATTCATCGCCCATATTGCCGTGGAGCGCGGCTTCTCCCCGCACACTGTCGACGCTTACGGCCGCGATGTCACCCAGTTCCTCGGCCACGTCGGTGAGGCTGTAGGGCCGCCGGGGGCCGACGCCATCGGCGACTGGATGGCCGAGCTCGCCCGGGTCAGCCTGGAGCCCGCGACCGTGGCCCGGAAACTGGCCGCCGTGCGCGGCTTCTTCCGCTTCCTGGTACGGGAGAAGGTCTTGCGGACCAACCCCGCGTCAGGCCTCAAGTCTCCGCGCAAGCCCAGGAGGCTGCCTGCCTATCTCACGCCCGAGGAGGTCGATCGACTGCTGGCAGTGCCCGACCCCGCCACGCACCTGGGCCAGCGCGATCGAACCTTGCTGGAGCTGCTCTACTCCTGCGGGCTGCGCGTCTCCGAGGCGCTCGACCTCACCTCGGGCGACGTCGACATGTCGGAGCTTCTGCTGCGCGTGCGGGGCAAGGGCAGCAAGGAGCGCATCGTCCCCTTCGGCGAGGTCGCCCGCGAGCTGCTCGCGACGTATCTGGACCAGACCCGGGCCAGCTTCCCCGTCCAGGTCCGCGTCCCGGCCCTCTTCCTCAACGCGCGCGGTGGCCGGCTCTCCCGCGTGAGCTGCTGGAAGATGGTGCAGCGCGCCTGCCGGGCGGCGGGGATTCTGAAGTCGATCTCGCCCCACTCGCTCAGGCACTCGTTCGCGACGCACCTGCTGGACAACGGTGCCGACATCCGGGTGGTCCAGGAGCTGCTGGGTCACGCCCACATCGGTACGACCGAGATCTACACCCACCTCACGCGCGAGAGCCTCCGGAGGGTCTTCCTGCAATGCCATCCTCGGGCGTAAGATGGCACAAGGGAGCGAGGAGGAGCTAGCGATGGACCTGTCAACCTACCGGCGGCGCGCCCAGCTCTATGTGTCGGAGTCCAACTTCGAGCGCCATCGCCACATGGCAGGCTTGAAGCCGACGCTGGACCTGGCGCCGCTTTATGCGAAGTACGCCGACGTCTTCGCCCCCGAGGCGATCCAGGAGCTGCTCATCTTGAGGCGCGAGGCCGCCCCCGACGACGAGAAGCGGCTGCGCTTCCTGCTCTCCTTCGCCGTCGACACGGCCATCGACACCACCGTGCGCGACGAGGACGAAAAGCTGGCGCGCGTGAAGAGCACGGCAACTGTCCAGGTCGGCGGCTCCGAAATGTCCTTTCACTCCGCTGCCGTGAAACTCGCCAACGAGTCCGATCGCGGCCTGCGGCGCCAGGCCTACGAGGCGCGGCGCAAGGTCATCGTCGAGACCAACGGGCTGCGGCTGGAGCGCGTCAAGAAGTTGCACGAGCGCGCGCGAGAGCTCACGGGCCGCTCCTATACCCAGCTCTACCAGTTCTTGTTCAAGGTCGACTTCGAGCTCCTCGGCCGCCAGCTCGAGAACTTCCTGGGCGCCTCCGAAGGCTACTACAAGTCCCGCCTGGAGCGCTTCGCCCAGTCCCATCTGGGGCTTTCTGCGCCGGAAATCGCCGTCTGGGACACGAACTACCTTTTCCGCGGCTCGGTGTACGACAAGTTCTTCCCGGAGGGCCGGCTGCTCTCGATTCTGAAGCGGACTCTCCTGGGCATGGGCGTCGACTTGAAGAAGCTGAAGAACCTCACCATCGACAGCGCCGACCGCCCGAGCAAGAGTCCGCAGGCTCACTGCACGCCCGTCAGCGTGCCCGACAAGGTCTACCTGCTCCTGCGCCCGCAGGGCGGCCTCACCGACTGTCTCTCGCTCTTCCACGAGGTGGGCCACGCGCTCCACTACTGCTTCACGAGCCCCAAGGAGGAGTTCGAGTACAAGGTCCTGGGGGACTACGCCGTCACCGAGACCTACGCGTTCCTCTTTCAGTACTTCACGTTGAATGACGACTGGTGCTGGGATTTCCTCAAAATACCCGCCGAGTCCGATTTCCTGGAGTTCAACCAGTTCCGCAAGCTCTACCTGCTCCGCCGCTACGCCGCCAAGTTCCTCTTCGAGTCGAAGCTGCACTCCGGCGATTGCTACGATCCCGACGAGCTCGAAGCCAGCTACGAGAAGGCCCTCGAGAGCGCTTTGCACCTGCCGGCCGACCCCTCCGCCGCGCTCTACGACCTGGACGACGCCTTTTACGGCACGCACTTCCTGCGCGCCTGGATCTTCGAAGCGGAGCTGCGCCAGATCATCAACGCCCGCTTCGGCAAACGCTGGTACAGCAGGCCTGCCGCTGGCGAGTTCCTGAAGAGCCTCTGGGCCTTCGGCCACCGCTACAGCGTCGAGGAGCTGGGCCAACAGGTGCGCCTGTCGGAGCTCAACATGAGCCCGATTACCCAGGAGCTCCGCTGACTCCGAATTGACCCGGGTTCCAGAGCCCCAGACGAAGGAGGTCATCCCGAGAAAGACCAAGACACCCCCCGCGGCCGACAGGCCGCCCCTTGCAAACGCCGCACTCCACTGCCACAGCAAACAGCCCTTCTCCGATGCCCTTCCAGCGCCCTTCCGGGCCTGCACGAAACGCCCCTTCCATCCCGGCCGCCGGCCCGTTCCGGCGAGCTCTCCGCCTCGCTGCCTCGTTGCTTCTGATCCTGGCCGCGACGGTGGTGCCGGCGCGCGCCGAGCTGGAGGTCAGCGGCCAGAAGGAGTTCCGGTTCCGTGGGTACGAGCAGAGCGGCTCCTTCAACCAGTTCATTCAGGACAACCCGCTCTTCCTCACCGACACCGGCTTCGAGCAGTCGCTCAGGCTCGATGTCACGGGCACCGTCTTCGACAACGTGAAGCTGGAGCTCTCCTTCGACGATTCGCTCGAATCCCGCGAGGACCAGAAGCTCCTGGCCAGCGTGGATGGACGTGTCTGGGACCTGGCCGCGGGGCGCATGCCGCTGCTCCTGGACGACACGAAGTACCTCCTCTTCAACAAGCGCGCCCTGGGCGTCACGGCGACAGGCCTCCTGGGCAAGCACCTGGTCACGCTGATGGCCGCGCGCCCCGAGGGGCGCCAGCACCGCCAGACCTTCCGCGGAAACGGCAGCCAGCAGGAGTTCCTGCTCACCGACGCTTCCGGCCGCCGCAACATCCGCGTCGTGCAGGGCAGCGATCTGGTCCAGCTCGACAGCCGCCGCCTGGAGCGCGGCCGCGATTACGACGTCGATTACGAGGAGGGCAGCGTCATCCTGAGGCACTACCTGCTCCCGATCGAGCCGACCTCACTGATCACTGTCGAGTTCGAGGTCGCCGGCCGGGAGAACTTCTCCACCGGCTCGCTCGTCGCCTTCCGAGACCGCTACTACTTCGAGGGCCTCGACGACCCCGGCGACCGTGAACCCGACGACGAGTACGTCGCGCTTTCGGTCGTGACCAACGCCGAGCAAGATCCGTCGGGCTCCACGGGTCCTCCGCTGGACCGCCGTCTCACCGTCGCCGCCGTCGACGGCCAGCTCACCGTGCTCGACGACCTGATGCTCAGGGCCGAGCTCGCCGCAAGCCGCCTGCAGGCGGATTCGTCCATTCCGGGGGCAGGGGACGAATCGGGACTTGCGCTCGATCTCGACCTGGCGCGCGAGCTGGGCGACCTGACCTTCGACCTCTCCCACCAGGCTGTCGGGCCGAAGTTCCAGGCCATCGGCCGCCGCGAGTTCGTCCGCATCAATGAGCGCTCCGACCTGATCCGGGACGTGGCTGCCACCCGGCTCGCCGGTGAGTACGACGTCAGCCGGCGGCTCTCGACCAACTTGAAGCTCGACCGCTCGTCGACGAACCTGGACGACGACCCCTTGTTGCCCGCCCTCGACTTCGGCGCCGTCCTGGCGGCGGTCAATTACGATCTCGGCGCCGACAAGAGCCTCTCCGTGCGCCGGCGGGCCGAGCGTCAGGAAACCACGGCGCCTGGAGGCCCAGGCGGCGACCAGGACCGGGACGTGCTGACCGCCGTGATGAGCGCGGGCCTCTTCGGTCTTGACGCTCAGGCCAGCTACGAAGACGAGCAGAACGACAGCACGCTCGCCGACGGCCTCACGACCGACTTCGTGACCCGCCGCGTCAGCCTGGGCAGTGGCGGCACCGAGCGCGTCGGTTGGTCCGCCGGCCTCGAGGACCAGCGCCGCGCGGGGCTGGGTTCCAGCACCAGCGGGCAGCTGCTGGTCGACGTCACTCCGATGAAGACCCTCAAGGGCAACTTTTCCCTGCTCAGGCGCGTGGAGTCGGGCCGCCTGACGCCGCTGTCGACCGACGAGCAGAGCGTCACAGACACCGGCGAGGTCAAGCTGCGCTACGAGCCCAACCGCAAGTTGCGCGTCGACGTGAAAGGCAGCGCCGAACAGCGCAACCGCGTCGTGCGCGTACGGGACCCGAGATTGCCGCCCAACTTCCGCCCAGACCCCAGGGAACCGCGCACCGTCATCACCGACCAGCCCGTGCTGCGGCTGCTTGCCAGCAACACGATCGAGTGGCGCCCCTCCAAGAAGCTCGACCATCGGCTCCAGGCCCGCGGCAATCGCGAAGAGGAGAAGCTGACCGAGCGCATGCTCTCGGAGAACCTGGCGCTCAACTACCGTCTCAAGTTCGCGCCCACCCAGAAGCTGCGCGTGCTCACCGAGTGGGAAAACGCCAACTCCAGGAGCAGCCTAGCGCCGCTCGACAGAGACCAACAGGTCCGCGGTGTCCAGCTGCTCAACGCCTTCCCCCGCGGCCTGTCGGCTACCCTCTCCAGGCGAAGCGTGGAAGTCCAGGACCGCACTCTGGCCGTGGCCGAAAACGAGCTGGCGCACGGCCTGAGCGTCGAGAAGATCCTCAGCCGCATCCTGACGGCCGAGGCCGGACTCGAGAACAAGGAGCGCACCGGCCGCTTCTCCGACGACGCCTGGACGGCGCGCGCCGCCGTTCGATGGTCGCCGGAAAAGCTGCCCCTGCGCTCAGAGCTGTCCTTCGAGCACGCCTCCATCGATGGCGTCACCACCGCGGGCGCCGGTCTCGACAGCTACCGCGACAAGCTTGGCGTCAAGGCCGACTACCGCATCAGCTCCCAGACCCTCTTCGAGGTCACCGCCGACTTCACCGACGCCGGCCCCACCGTCGCCGGCGACCCCGGCTATCGCGCCCTCACCACCGAGGCCAAGGTCAGCATCAACTTCTAGACGCCCACCCGCCCGCGCCCCCTTTTTCCCACCGGAGCCCCAGCCGCTTCCGTGACGATCCCCCCACTCTGCCTTAATGGACCCACTGCACCCAGAGGCGTCAGGGATCAGGCGTCAGGGAACAGGCCTCAGGCCACACGTGGCAGGTGTTAGGCCTTCCCCTCACTCCTCACTCCTCGAGCCTCACTCCTCAAGCCTCAAGCCTCACTCCGCAAGCCTCACTCCTCAAGCCTCCCATGTCCGCCGACCTCGACCTCCTGATCTGCCAGCTGCGCGACTCGCGAGCCCAGACCCGCGCCGACGCTGCCCGTGTCCTGGCCCAGCGGCCTTCGCCCCTGGCAAAGAAGGACCTGATGCGGTGCCTGTCGGATGTCTCCGACCCGGTGCGCTACTGGGCAACGGCTGCGCTCGCTGGGTTGCAGGACAAGTCGCTCTTGCCCGTGCTCACGGGCCAGCTGGAGGACCCGTCGGCGTCTGTCCGCATGGTCGCTGCGAAGGCGTTCCATGATCTGCCTTACAAGAAGGCCGTTCAGCCTCTACTGAAAGCCCTCGGAGACGACAACGAAAACGTCGCCGAGTGGGCCTCTCGTGCCCTGGCCAAGCAGGGCGTGGAGGTCCTTCCCCAGCTCATCAGCGCGCTGGGCGGCCGTTCATGGCGCCGTCGGCAGGCTGCGGCGCGCACCATCCGCCGCATCGGCCCCGCGGCCATGGAGATCCTCGTCAAGGCACTCAACCGTCAGGACCGCAATCTCCAGTACTGGGTCCTGCAGCTGCTGGGCGACCTGAAGGTTCGCTCGGCCGCCCCCCACGTGGTCCCGTTCCTGGGATGCAAGGACACGGACCTTCTGCGCGCCGCCATCCGCGCCGCCGGCGAGCTGGGCGACCGCGATGCGGTCCCGCACCTCATCCCATCGCTCGGACATCCCGATGAGAACGTGCGCTTCGAGGCGGTGCGGGCCATGTCCCGCTTCGGTGACTACTCGGTCAAGCAGCTGTCCGATCTCCTCTCCAGCGACCGCCGCGTGCTGCGCCTGTCGGCCTCGCTTTCGCTCGGGGCGATCGGCGATCTGACGCTCCGCTCGGTACTGGAGAAGCTCACGAGCGAAAGCCAGGAGCTTCGCTACTGGGCGGTCCGGGCGCTGGAGAAGTTCGACAATCCTGCCATCGTCCCGCTCCTCGTCAACCTGCTGGACGACGAAGAGTTCGACGTCCAAGTCGCCGCCGCCACCGCGCTCGCCAATTTCCAGTTGCCGCCCGAGGTGACGCAGGATCTCATCGCCCGCCTCTCTGTCGACAACTGGCGCGTCCGAAAGGGAATCGCCGAGGCGCTCCAGGTCCAGACGCACGTGCCCGTGAAGCTCCTGATCGACGCGCTCGCTTCGCCCTCCGAGGACGTCCGCTTCTGGGTGACGAAGATCCTCCCGAAGTTCGGCAGCGTGGACTCCGTGCGGGCCCTCATGGCGCGATTCGACGACCCGAGCTGGCCCATTCGCAAGAACGCCGCCGAGGGGATCGCCGCCATGGGCGATCTGGCGACCCATCTGCTACTCGAGGCGCTCGAGCGGCGCGACACCGACTCCAACAGCCGCTACTGGCTGACCCGCAGTCTGGTCGGCAACACCGACCCCCAGTTGCTGCCCACGCTCACGGGCCTGCTCTCCGACGCCGACCCCTCGATCCGTCGCAACGCCCGCGACGCCATCGCACTCTTCGGCGACCGGGCCGTGGCGCAGCTTCTCGAGGTCCTCAAGAACTCCGAGTCGCGAAGCGTGCGCGAGGCCGTCGCCGGTTGCATCATCGCGGCGCGCCCGACGGACTTCGAGCTTCTCACTCGGATGTACCGCTTCCGCGACCCTGAGGTGAACTACTGGATCAGCTACATCCTGGGCCACCTGGGCGAATCGGCCCTGCCCACGCTCAGCCGGATGGCGGTCCAGGGCGACGAGCGCGAGCGTTCCGATGCTCTCACGGCGCTGGAGTACGTCCCCTCGCGCGAGACGTTCCGCATCTGTCTGGAGTGTCTGGAGGACGAGTTCGTCTCGATCCGCCGCCAAGTGGTCCGCATCCTCGGCAAGTTCCGCGTGGCGGAGGCGGCTCCGAAGCTCATCGGGCGCCTCAAGGAGGCCGACGACGAGTATCTGCTTTCGCTGCTCGAGGCGCTGGGGCGCATCGGCGGCGACGCGGCGCTCGGGGCCATCCTGCCGTATCTGTCGCACGAACGGTGGGAAGTCCGCAAGGCGGCGGTGTTGGCGGCGGGAGCGACGAAGGACAAGCGGGCGCTGGGGGCGATGACGGCGCTACTGCGCGAGGATTCCAGGGACCTGCTGCCATTCGTGATCGAGGGGCTGGGACTTCTGCAGACGCCGGCCGCCGCGGAGGCGATCGCTCCGTTCGTCGCCGACGCCGACCAGGACGTGCAGTTGCGGGCCATCGAGGCGCTGGGGGCGACCGGGTCGTCACAGCACCGGGCCCGGATTGTGCCGCTGCTGGCAAGCGAGCGCTGGGAGGTCGTGCGAGAGGCGCTCGAGGCGCTGGGGAAGCTGGGCGGCCCCGTCAACGTGGACGCCCTGAGGCCGATCCTGAACGGCGACGACTTGGTACTGCGCGGAGTCGCCCAGCGGACGCTCAAGCACCTCCTCGGGGCCGAGAAGTGGCAAGAGCTCACGCAGGTGACGATCCGCAAGACCCTGGCTGACCCGGCACTGGCGCATCTGGAGGCCGCGCGCTCGTTGATGTCGGCAGGGAAGAACGCGGAGGCGCTGGTCAGGTTGAAGAAGTCGTTGCGCCTGTCGAAGCGGTGGGACAGCTACGCGCTGCTCGGGACTCTCCATCTCGAGGGGCGGGACCTGCCGAAGGCCGAGCGGGCCTTCTCGAAGGCGCTTGGGTTGAAGCCCGGAGAGCCGCACAGCCTCTCGAAGCTTGCCGTCTGCCACCTGCTTGCAGGCGCCCCCGGGAAGGCCGAGCCGCTCCTGGAGAGCTTGCTCCGGGACCCGCGCTGCCCTCCCGAGGTCCTCTCCTTCGCGAAGCGGACCCTGGGGAAGCTGGCCAAGAGCTGAGTCGGGCGAGGCGCGGCCGCACCACGGCTCCTCTCAGAGGTTGACTTCCGAGCTGCCGGATCGTATACTCGCGCCTCCCGCCAAGGTGTCCGGGACGGGTTTTTTTCTTTCCCGGACCGAAAGGACTTCGCAATGCATGCGGACATCAAGTGGAAGGCATTCCTGATCGCGATCGTGTTCGCGATCTGCTTCGTCGCCGACGCGCCCACGCTGGGCATGGGGTGGCTGTTTCCGTTCTTCGGACCGGGCTACCAGGACCTGAAGATCAACCTGGGCCTCGACCTGCAGGGAGGCCTCGACCTGATCTACGAGGTGGTTTCCGAGAAGGGGACGCCGGATGTCGGGCCGGAAGTCGTCACGCGAACGGTGGAGGTCCTCCAGAATCGCTTGGACGAGTTCGGCGTCGCCAACCTGGCCATCTCTCGCCAGGGCGACCGCGGCATCCGCATCCAGATCCCGGGCCTTTCGGACAAGATGCAGAAGCGTGTCAAAGAGCTGATCGCCACGACCGACCTTCTCACCTTCAACTCCGTCATCGGCGCGAGCGGAAACGTGATGGAGATGGAGAAGCAGCCTGGCGAGATCATCCTTCCGCATGTGGAGCCGCCCGCCGGCGCCGCGTCGGACGGGGACCGGGCGGAGTGGTTCCGGCTGAAGGAAACCCCCGAGCTGACGGGCGAGAGCCTCTCCTTTGCTCGTATCGGCTACGACCAGTTCGGCAATCCCAAGATCCTTCTGGAGTTCAACAGCGACGGTCGCAAGAAGTTCGCCGACGTGACGACGCGAATGGTGGGGCAGAAACTGGCGATCGTGCTGGCGGGCAAGGTCTACACAGCGCCGGTCATCAAGGAGCCGATCCGGGACGGCAGCGCCGAGATCACCGGAAAGTTCGACCTGGAAGAGACCAAGCGCATCGTCGGCATCCTGAAGGCCGGCGCGCTGCCGGCCAAGCTGAAGAAGCTGGGCGAGAACATCGTTGGACCGACGCTGGGCCAGGAATCGATCCGGGCAGGGGTCATCGCCTGCATGCTGGGCGTCGGCCTGGTCGTGCTCTTGATGGCCGGCTACTACAAGCGGGCCGGAATCTACGCGAACATCGGGCTGGTCTTCTGTGCGCTCATCGTGCTGGCGCTGATGCTCTTCTTCCGGGCGACTCTCACGTTGCCCGGCATCGCAGGCCTGATTCTGACCCTCGGCATGGCGGTGGACGCCAACGTGCTCATCTTCGAGCGCATCCGCGAAGAGGTCCGGGTCGGTAAGACCGTGCGAGCGGCCATCGACGCCGGTTTCGAGAAGGCGTTCAGCGCCATCTTCGACAGCAACATCACGACCCTGTTGACGACCGTCATCCTCTATTGGTTTGGCACAGGTCCCATCAAGGGATTCGCCGTGACCTTGAGCGTGGGTGTTCTGGCGTCATTCTTCACGGCCATCGTGGTCGTCCGGGCAATGATGGACCTGACCTACTCCGGCAAGACGGTCGGCACCATCAGCATCTGACCTCTCCCATCCGAGCCTAGCGAAAGGATCTGAGAATCGTGGGTGTCACTGAAAAGCAGGCTGCAGAAACGAGCCAGTTTCACATCAACTTCGTGGGTATCCGGCATATCGGGTACGCGGTCTCCGTCATCAGTTTCGTCGCTGCTGTCTGTCTGCTCTACTTCTGGGGCTTGACCTACGGCGTGGAGTTTGCGGGCGGCTCGGTGTTCCACTATCGCTTCAAGGGCGCAGTGGACGAAAACACGATTCGCGCCACTCTTTCGACTCCGGCGTTCGCCGATCTGGGCGACGTTCAGGTGCAGCGCGTCATGGGCGCAATGGAGGCTGCGGGCCAGGCCGCCGGGCAGGAGTACATCATCAAGTCGAAGTTCGAGGAGCACATCGCCAAGGGCGTGGCCGCCGACGAGGTCGAGACGCGCATGGACAAGGCGCTTTCGGCTATCGGTGGCGGGGCGGAACGGCTCTCGGTCGAGAAGATCGGCCCGACGGTCGGCGCCACGTTGAAGGTAAAGGCCTTCTGGTGCGCGTTCCTCGGCTGTCTCGGCATTCTGCTTTACATCGCGCTCCGGTTCGAGTTCCGGATGGCGGTGGCGGCAATCGTCGCGGAGGTGCACGACTGCTTCCTGATCCTCGGCATCTTCGCCTTGCTCCGCCACGAGTTCACGCTCGACATCCTGGCGGCGCTCTTGACGATCCTGGGTTACTCCATCAACGACTCGATCATCGTTCTGGATCGCGTGCGCGAGAATCTGCGGCTGAAGCGGAAGCTGGGCTTCGACGAGATCGTGAATCTCTCGATCAACCAGACACTGGGGCGGACCATCATGACGTCGGTGACCGTGCAGCTGTCTGTGCTGGCGCTTCTCTTCATCGGCCCCTCCAACGTCCGTGACTTCGCCCTGGCGATGACGATCGGCATCGTGGTCGGAACGTACTCGTCCATCTTCGTCGTTGCGCCGATCCTGGTGGACTGGTACTACAAGGATCACCCCGCGGTTCAGCAGAAGCTGGCCTGAAGCCGGCTCCGCCAAGGGCGCTACGGGGCCGAAACGGTCCGCGTGCGCCAGTCGCCGGGTCGCGCCTGTTCTCGCTCGTGACAATGCTCGTCGTGGCCAGCCTGCTGTTGCTGGCTTCGGCCTTGATGCGCATCACGTCCGTTGCCCTCGCCATGTTCGCTGCCGCGATAGCGGCCCAGGCGGGCTTTGGCCGCGAGCTGCTCGGCTCGGGGCTCTGCGCTGCTCTGGCATGCGTCGCACTCTGGGCCGAAACGGCGTTGGCGCTGGTGCACGTCGGGCTGCTGCGAGGAATGGCGCCGACAGCCGAGGGGCAGATGGGGGCCGGGATTGGGCTGGCGATAGCGTCGTTTTTCTGCCTGGTCGGGGTGCCCTGGGCGGTGTTGCTGGTTCCGTTACTGACGGCGGTCGCCTGCGCTGCTGCCGTTGTGTTCAAGCGGCGCGATCCTCGGATGGCGGGGATGGCCGTGATGGCTCTCATGACCGATCGCGGGGAGTGCCGCTACGTGCGGGGAATCATGGCCATGATCCTCGTGGCTTTCTTGCTGAGGCGCTTGGCTGGGGGAGCGCTGGCCTGACGCGCCCCCTTCGGCGCCGGTCTCGCCTGGCGCCTGGTCCGCCGGGGTCGGCTCCAGAGGAGAGTGAACGGCCGGCCGTGTGGGGCAAGTGCGCGTGTTAGCATCTGCAGCCATGTCTGGCAGCGAGGACGAGCGCGAGGCGCAGTCGAGGAATCCGAGGGCCGTGGGCTGCGGCACGGCCGCCGGGGAGGCCCGGGGGGGCCGGAGGCTGCTTGTTCACCTGCCCGTGCTCCTGCCGATCGCGCTGGCCTTCGTCGTCCTCGGGCCTTACTTCGTGTCGGATGCAGTGCCTGTATCGGGGGACCTTCTCCGGCTAGATCCGCTCTTCCGGCCTCACCTCGAGGGGAAGCTCGGAAAGACCTGGAACCCCAACCAGGGAGACCCGATCAAGGAGTTCTACGTTCAGGAGAAATGCAACCACGATGCTTTCCGGGCAGGCCGCCTGGACCTCTGGGAGCCGCGGAACCTGTGCGGATTCCCGGACCTGGCCAGCGCGGAATCTCCCAAGCTGTACCCGCCCGCGCACCTGTTGCACAGATGGGTCGCGGACCCCGCGGATGCCTGGACACTGGATCTGTTGCTGCACCTAGTGCTCGGGAGTTTGGCGGCCTACGGCCTGTTCGTGCAGCTGGGGATGAGGCCGGGTCCGTCGTCGCTCGGAGCGATCGTCTGGATGTACAACGGCTGGTCCCAGTGCTGGATGCAGTACCAGTTCCTGCACATGGCTGCCTGGCTGCCCGTTCAACTCGGTTTGCTGGAGCGGGCAATGGCGACGGGCAAACACGGTTGGGCCGTCGCCGCGGGTGTCGTCGGGGCGGGCGTGCTGGTTTCGGGGCATACGCAGATAGCGATGTACGTCTTTCTCGGCTGCGGCCTCTGGGTTGCCGGCAGCTGGGGCGCGGGCCGCTATGGTCGCGGCACGGCGGCGCGTGCCGCGGGGCAGCTCTCGCTCATGACGGTGGTGGCTGCCGGACTGGCGGCGCCGCTGATTCTGGGGCATCTCGAGCTGGCGAGGATGTCCAGCCGCAGCTCAGACCAGGGCTGGAGCCTTGTGGCCGGCCAGAGGCTGCCGCCGGAGCAGCTGTTGCGCCACGTGGTGCCCGACCTCTTCGGAAACCCTCGCCGAGGCTACTTTCTCGCCAGCTCCTCCGACACGAACTACATCGAATCCCAATCCTATGCGGGGATCGCGACACTTTTCCTGGCGGCAGGCGCGATCGGGCGGGGTATGGGGGCCTCGGGCGGCTTGGCGCTGGCCCTGGCGGGGCTCACGCTTTGCATGGCCATGGCGCTTCCCGTCTACTGGCCGTTCTACTGGCTGGTGCCGGGGATGGATCGGCTCCGGCCAAGTCGTGTGCTGTTCCTGTACGAGTTCTTCTTGTCTCTGCTGGCGGCGCAGGGGGCGCAGCGGATGCTGTCCGACCCGGACCGGCTCCAGCGGGCTGCGCGTGGCGCCGGGGGCCTGGCCGCGTTTCTCGCGGCGCTGGGCGTCGGTGGCTTCGTCGCCGTCCACGCGGGTGTGGCCGACCCCAGCTCGCTGTTACCAAACTATTCGATAGATGATTTACCTCTTGGCCTGCCGGCGCTGGTCTCGTGCGCCACCGCGCTGGGCTTCTTCGCGGCGGCCAGGCTCCGGACGGAGAGACTTCGCGCGCTGGTCGTTGGGGGGGTGCTGGCTGCCGATCTTGCGGCCTTCAGTCTGGCGTTCAACTCCTGGTGCCCACGCCAGCTCCTGTTGCCCAGGCCGGCCGCCGTGGCGCGCTTGCAAGAGTCTTCCGGTGGCCTACGTGTGACGGCGCTGGGCTACACTGCGTTCAACAGCACGCTGAGAGCGTTCGATCTCCCGGACATCCGGGGATACGTATCGCTCTGGCCCAGGTGGAGCCACGAGCTCCTGAGCTCCATCGCTGGAAGCCCGGGGCACCGCTTCCAGTTCAACGACGTCATGCTCGAGCGGCTCGACTTCCGGCTGTTGCGCGCCCTGGCCGTGGGATTCGTGCTGTCGGAGACTGCGATCGAGTCGACGGAGCTCGAGCTGATGGCCCGGGACGAAGTCTTCGTCTACCGGCTGCGTAATCCACTGCCTCGTGCGCGGTGCGTCCAGAGCTGGCGTACCGTGGCAACAGGGAAGACCCTCGAACAGGTCCTCAATCCGGCCGTGGATCTCGCGACCACCGCCGTCCTCGACGAGGAGCCGGGCTGGATGGCCGGCCCGCCGCTTCTGCCGACGCTGGCGCCACCGGTCTCCATCGAGCGCGATTTGCCCGATTTGCTCGAGCTGTCTGCGATCACCTCGGGGCCCGGGCTCCTGGTCCTTGCCGATACCTACTACCCGGGCTGGAAGGCGACCGTGAACGGTCAGCCCGAGAGGGTTCTTCGGGCCAACCATGCGTTACGGGCCGTCCCGCTGCGTGGTTCAGGAAAGCAGACAATCCGGCTCTGGTTCGAACCGACTAGCTGGACCGTGGGACTGGCCCTGTCGGGCCTGACGCTGGCGCTGGTGATCGCCAGCGCCGCCTGGGCAGTCCTGCGCGCCTACGCTACTGCGCCGACTCGGGAAGGTACCGGAAGATCTCCTTCTTGAGCTGGTCCTTGGCCATGGCGCCTGTGAACTTGCCGCACAGGTTCCCCTTGTTGAAGACCGCGAAGGTCGGGATGCTGCGGACGGCGAACTGCATTGGTACCTGCTGGTTGGAATCGACGTCCATCTTGGCGAACTGGATCTTGCCCTTGAGCTCCTCGGCCAGTTCCTCCACCGACGGAGCCACCATCTTGCAGGGGCCGCACCACTCGGCCCAGAAGTCGATCACCAGGGGCGT
This sequence comes from Candidatus Wallbacteria bacterium, assembly GCA_016213845.1. GTDB lineage: Bacteria > Muiribacteriota > UBA6191 > JACPRK01 > JACPRK01 > JACPRK01. The sequence continues at coordinate 10,539 of JACQZN010000009.1, read as the reverse complement.
CGACGACTTCTCGAGCGTCTCCTTGAAGTTGGAATCCGTGAGGACCAGAATCTTGTCGCTGGCCACAACCCATCTCCTTTCGTCGCCCAGTCGTTTCGGGCGAGCCCTGCGGACCCGGCGGGTCCCCGTGCGGCTGTTCCCCCTCGCTATCTGACGGCGTCCCGGCCCGAACGGCATCGGCTTCCGCCCCTGGCTGCGAGGGCCGGAACCTCGAGGGCCGACCGCGCTGCCTCGAGCGGCTGGCACCATTCGAACCGACCCGGATGATACCACATCCTGGCTGCTGTCGCTTGCTCTGGACTGTGACGTTCGACTCAGCAGAGCGAATCGATGATTCCGTACTCCTTGGCCTCTTCGGCGGACATCCAGAAGTCCCGGTTCGTGTCCTTCTCCAGCTTCTTGACCGACTGCGAGGTGTCCTCGGCCAGGATTCGATTGATGTTTTCACGCGCCTTGAGGATCTCGCGGGCGTGGATCTCGATGTCAGTGGCCTGGCCCCGGACACCGCCCAGCGGCTGATGAATCAAGATGCGCGCGTTTCGATAGCTGGTCCGCTTGCCGCGGGTGCCGCCCGCGAGAACCACGGTGGCAATGCTGGCTGCAAGCCCGGCGCAGACTGTGCGAACCTCGCACTTGAGGCCCTTGATCGTGTCGTAGATCGCAAGCCCGCTCGTCAGCTCTCCGCCGGGAGAGTTGATGAAAAGCGTGATCGGATCGGCCGCTTGCTCCTCCAGCAGCAGCAGCTCCGCCATGACGCGGTTGGCCAGCGCCATGTCGACTTCTCCGGAAAGGAACACCTTCCTCGACTTGAGAAGCCGTACATGGACTGCGCTGATCCAGTCTTCGTTTTTGACGATCGACTCTTCGCTGCTCATTTTCCCGAAACCTCCTGGGGGACCGAGCCCCACCGCCTGATGAGATCGTTTTCGATCCCGAGATGATCCAGCGCACGCGAGACGATGAAGTCCGTGAGGTCCTCCATCGACTGCGGCCGGTGGTAGAAGCCGGGGCTGGCCGGCAGGACCACGGCGCCCGCTGCGGTCACCCGTACCATGTTCTCCAGGTGCGTCAGGCTGTACGGGGTCTCCCGCACGACCAGCACCAGTTTGCGCCGTTCCTTGAGGCAGACTTCGGCGGCCCGCTGGACCAGGTTGCTCGCCGTGCCGTTGGCCAGCGCACCGAGTGTCCTCATCGAGCAAGGCACCACGACCATGCCGTCGTGGCGAAACGACCCGCTGGCCATGGGGCTCATCAGATCGTCCTCGTCGTAAAACCGCACCGGGGCCGCGAGGGACGCCTCGACCAGCGGGGCTCCGCCCAGCTCCCAGTCCCAGGTCACTCGCCCCGAGCGCGAAACGCAACAATGCGTCTCGATTCTCCGAGATGCCAGAAAGGCCAGCAGTTTCCGCGCGTACGCGGAGCCGCTGGCTCCCGTTATTCCGACCAGGATGCGCATGCGGGAACGGACAGACCCGGCCGGGCCGTTCGCCCGGTCCCGGAACCTGCCTCGAGCGTGGCCGAAGCTACCACGCGCCGAGGAAGACTTCAAGCGCCACCCCGGCCAGGAAAGTGGTGCTCACGAGGGCATTGATGTGGAAGAAGGCGCGGTTGATCCGGCTCAGGTCGCCGCCGGCAACCAGAACGTGTTCGTAGGCGATCAGGCCCGTGATGACCAGGCAGCCGCCGAAGTAGCCCCACCCCAGCCCCAGCGCCAACCCGGTCGCCCAGATTCCCGCGCCCGAAGCCGCGTGCAGCGCCCGGGACACCCGCTGGCTCCGCTCCAGCCCCAACCGCGCGGGCAATGAATGGAGGCCGTGTTCCCGATCGAAGGCGATGTCCTGGCCCGCATACAGGATGTCGAAGCCCGCCACCCAGAGAACCACGGACGTGGCCAGCACGCAGATGGCGCCGTCCAGCGTGCCCCGCACGGCGATCCAGCTTCCGGCGACCGCTGTGGCCAGGCAGAGGCCCAGGACGAAGTGGGCGTAGGCTGTGAAGCGCTTCATGTACGAGTAGAGCGTCAAGAGCCCGAGCGCTACGGGAAGCAACCTCAGGCATAGCGGCGGCAGGAAGAGCGTGGCCACGACCAGCAGTCCGGCCGACCCCGCCAGGAAGAGCCGGACTTCCGTCAGGCCAAGCTGGCGGCCGGGCAGCACTCGGTCCGCCGTCCGCGGGTTGAGGAGGTCGAAGTGCCGGTCGGCGTAGCGGTTCATCCCCATCGCAAAACACCGCCCGCTCACCAGCGCGACCAGGATCCAGCCGATGGTCCCGGGAGCCGGCAGGCCGTGCGCAGCCAGCAGCATGGCCCCCAGGCTGAAAGGCAGCGCGAAAAGCGTGTGCTCCAGCTGCACCATCTTCGCGTAGAGCTTCGCTCGCCCGAACAGCCCTTTCATGCGGCCGAGAGGATACCATTCGCCGCCCCGCCATTTTCTGCTGCGCCGGCCCTCGCGGGGCCTTAGACTGCGGGCCATGAGCACGCCGATCGATCCAGTCAGCCCCATCGGGATCTTCGACAGCGGCGTCGGAGGTCTCACCGTGCTTCGCGCGCTGCGCCGCGCTCTGCCGGCCGAGGAGTTTCTCTATCTCGGCGACACGGCGCGCGTGCCGTACGGCAACAAGAGCCCCGAGCTGATCACACGCTACAGCTTCGAGAACACGCTGTTCCTGCTCGACCGCAACGTCAAGATCGTCGTGGTGGCCTGCAATACGGCTACCGCCGACGCGCTGGACCGGCTCCAGAGGCACTTCAGCAGACCCATCCTGGGCGTCATCGAACCCGGCGCCCGCCTGGCCGCCGAACGCACGCGCAATGGCCGCATCGGCGTCATCGGCACGGTCGGCACGGTGGCCAGCGGGGCCTACGAGACCGCCATCCAGCGCTTTCGCCCGGGCGCAGAGGTCTATGCGCAGGCCTGCCCGCTCTTGGTCCCGCTCGTCGAGGAAGGGTGGCTGGAACACTCGGCGACCCGCTTGATCATCGCCGAGTACCTCGATCCGCTACTTTCTCGGGGCATCGACGTCTTGCTCCTCGGATGTACGCACTATCCGCTCCTGCACGAGCTGATCGCCGCGCACGCGGGGCCGAACGTTGAGGTCATCGACAGCGCCGGGGCCATGGCCGGGGTCGTCGTCGAGCGGTTGGCGGCTATCGAGTGCGCTCGACAGCAAGGGACCGGCGGCGTGCAGTTCTTCCTGTCCGATCGCCATCCCCACTTCAAGCGACTGGGGGAACGGTTTCTGGGTGACTCGATCGAGAAGATTGAGCTGGTCAACTACTGAGGGATGAACTCACCCGTCACCGTGCCTGACTCCGCCGACGATCGGGTAGCCCGGACCGCCGGCTGCGGGCGCCCCGGGCTCTAGGAAGGAGAGGAGTTCGGTGGAGCTTCCAGACGCGGCCGTACGTTTCGACTGGGCGTGCGCCGTCCCGGACGGAGGGCTGTACCGAAAGGCCGGGCTGGTCGAGTTCCTCAAGCATCGGGCCCCTGAGCGGTTTCACGAGCTGGTGATACCGACGGGCGGTTCGCGGGGGCGCAGGACCGGGCGGGCGCTCCTGGCGCTGATGCGATTCGCGCTCGCGACACGTGCCCGTTCGATACTTTTCTTCTATCCGGCGCTGCCGCTCTTCCACCCGCCGGCGGGGCGGAAGCTGCCGGCCCTGGCCATCTGGCTGGCAACGGTGAGGCGGGCGCTAGCCAGGCGTGGCGTGAAGATCGTGCTCGATGTGGAAGATCTTCCGGCGGCGCAGCACCTCACGCTCACGGGCAGGCCGCATCCCGCGGGGGATGGTGTCCTGGCGCGAGCAGAGCGCTGGTTGAGCCGGTTTGCCGACGAGGTCTGGTTGCCGTCGGAGGCGCTGGCGGACAGATGGCGCCAGGTCAGCGCCGCCCCGGGGCGGCAGGTCCGTGTCGTGCCCACGGGTGCGCCGGCGCAGCTTCCGGCGGCGCCCCCCGGGCCCGGCCAAGGCGTCCGGTTTCTGTGCGCCGCAAGCCTGTACGGGGCGCACGACCGGGGTGTCTCCTGGCTGCTCGAGCGCTTCACGGAAGGCGCTGCTCCCTCTGCGCGGCTCCTGCTGGCCGGCCCGGGCGGGGAGTGGATTCCAGGCAGGTACCCGCGCGAACGGGTGGAGTGGGTGGGGGCCCTCGATCGCTCGGAGCTCGAAAGCCTGGCGGTGGGTGCCGACTGGGGACTGGTACCGTATCCGGAACGGGGCTACTTCCATCTGGCCTTCCCGGCCAAGCTTGCCCTCTACACGTCGTGCGGATTGCCCGTCCTGACGACCGCCGCGCGCACGGCGGCCGAGGCCGTCCGGGCCGCCGGGGTCGGTCGGGTTTCGCCGGCGGATTCGTGGGCGCGCACTCTGGGTGAATTGTCGCTCGCCGGCCGGCCGGCTCGGGTCGAGTGCCCCTGGCTCTGGCAGCAGGTGTTGGGCTGAGGCCTCTGGTGCGAGCGAAAAGTCACGCGACAGACGATGGCCGCACAGCCTCCGCGCTTGCGTTCATGTCGACCGACATGTATCATCGGGGCGGAGGCGGCCCGTCTCCGTCTGTCGGCGGGCACTCCAGGATTCGGAGGAGGAGAGCTGGTTGAAGAAGATCAAAGTCCTGATCTGCGATGACTCGCGCATCATGCGCAAGCTCATCTCCAACGTCATCGAGGCGGACGAGCGAATCGAGGTCGTGGGACAGGCCGAGCACGGTGTGGACTGTCTCGAGAAGATCGTCCAGTTCCAGCCCGACGTGGTCACGCTGGATCTGAACATGCCCGTCATGGACGGCCTGACGGTGCTGCGTGAGAGCAAGGCCAGAGGCCTGGGCGCAACCTTCCTGGTAGTGTCGTCACTGGCCAAGAAGGATGCTCAGATCACGATCGACGCACTCACCGAGGGCGCGATCGACTTCATCCTGAAGCCGAGCCAGGCCTTCAACATCGCCTCGATGGGCAAGGAAGTCATCGAGAAGATCCTCATCGCCTCGATGAACGCCCGAAAGGTCAGCGAAGGCGGTGGAACCCCCGGAGGTTCGTCTCCGGCAGAGGCCGCTCCGCCGCCCCCGCCGCCGGCTGTTGCTGTGCAGCCCGGGGCAGAGGCGCCCCCCGCGGCTCCCGGTTCCGCTCCAACGGGCGCTCCGGCGGCCGCCAGCGCCAACCTCGAGGCGGCCGCCTTGCGGATGATGCAGCAACGCCAGCAGACGGCCGCTGCGAACACCGCGTCCGCGTCGCTGCAGCAGGAGCAGAAGTGGTCCAAGGCCGAGGTGACCATCATCGGCGGCTCTTCGGGTTCGATTCAGACGCTGGTCAAGGTCATCCCGTTCTTGCCCGGTAGCTTCAGCCGCACGGTCATTATCGTCCTTCACCTGCCGCCCTTCTTCACCACACAGTTCACACAGCAGCTGTCGCACAAGTGTCCGGTGCCGGTCTGCGAGGCCGCCGACGGCATGAAGGTTGAATCGAAGCGGGTTTATCTGGCCCCGGGTGGCGAACGAAACATGATTCTGCAACGGCTCGACACCGGAGATGTGGTGTTCCGGCTGATCGACAACGACGCGAACATGCTCTACACCCCGTCGATCGACATCGTGATGAGCTCCACGGCCGAGGCCTACAAGAAGGATTGCCGCGGAATTCTGATCAGCGGCACCGGTACCGACGGTGTCGAGGGGCTCCGCAGCATCCGAAACGGCGGCGGTGGCACGTTCGTGCAAGACAAGGCGACGGCGATTGCCAACCAGTTGCCGTTTGCGGCATTGAAGGCCGGAGTGGTGGACAAGGCGCTTTCGATCCAGGACATGCTCGACCTGCTTGCCGTCTGACCGGCGGTTGGGTGAGCTTCCGCGGGAGGACCAGTGGCCAAGAGGAAGAGCGATTCGGGTGGTTCGACCGATCCGGTCGATTCGTCAGCCCGGACGATAGACACGAGCGGTCCGTTCGCCATCGAGACCATCGATCTCGTGAAGGAGTACTGGGACCGGGAGGCCAGCTTCTTGCGCAAGACCAAGAAGCGGGTTGTGGACCAGGTGAACATCCAGATCCGGCAGGGCGAGATCTACGGGTTTCTCGGCAAGAATGGCGCCGGAAAGACGACCACCATCAAGATGATCCTGGGGTTGACCTTTCCGACCTCCGGATCGATCCGGATCTTCGGCCACTCGGGCGACGATCCCGCCACCCGTTCCATCATCGGCTTTGCGCCCGAGAAGCCGTCGTTCTATCCGCATCTGCGGGCCGCGGAGCTGATGAGCTACGCCGGCGAGCTGATGGGGTTATCGCGCTCCGTGATCCGGGAGCGCACTTCCAGGCTCCTGGCACTGGTAGGCCTTCCCGACGAGGCCAACACGATGGTCATGAACTTCTCGAAGGGCATGCAGCAGCGCCTGGGCGTGGCGCAGTCCCTCATCGGAGATCCGAGGTTGATTATCTTCGACGAGCCCGCCACGGGTCTCGATCCCTTCGGCCGAAAGTTCGTCAAGGATCTCATCCTGCATCTGAAGTCGGAAGGCAAGACGGTCTTCTTCAGCTCGCACCAGTTGCTCGACGTGCAGGAGGTCTGCGACCGAGTCGGCATCATCCACCGGGGCAAGATGATCTGCCAGGACACGGTGGACAAGGTGCTGGCCGGCGAGTCGAGCCTGGAAGAGAAGTTCGTCTCGATGATTCAGGGCCTCGGCGTCAACGAGGGCATGTTCGATCCCAAGAAGGTGGGAGAGTGAAAAGCTCATCCTGGAAGGCCGCGATCCGACCCAGGTCTCTCGAAGGAATCCGCGCATGAATCGTTCGTTCGTCATCGCCAAGAACACCATCCTGGAGTCCCTGCGGAACAAGATCCTGTACGTGATCCTCGTCTTCGCAGTGATCCTTCTGCTCCTTTCCGGTGCGCTCGCCCACTTCGATGCGCAGGTGCAGCGCAAGGTCCTCAAGGACATCGCTTACACGGTCATCAGCTTCTTCGGCCTGATGGTGAGCTTGTTCATCACCATCGAACAGGTGCCCAATGAGCTCGACCGCAAGACCATTTACTTCCTTCTGACGAAGCCGGTCTACCGCTTCGAGTTCCTGATCGGGAAGTTCCTAGGCGTGCTGGCCGTGATGTTCTCGGCGCTGGCCCTGATGAGCGGTGTGCTCTGCCTGCTGCTCGGCTTCCATGCGGGCGCTGTCGACGCCAACCTCTTGAAGGGGCTTTCGATGCTGGCATTGAAGCTGATGGTCTTCACCAGCCTGCTCGTTTTCTTCTCGACCTTTCTCTCGAAGATCCTCAACGTGACGTTGTCCTTCTTCATCTATCTGTTTGGCCACGTCGGCGAGTTCCTGCAGTACAGCTTCACCCAGAGCGGGAAGGAGGCGGTCAGCTCCTTCTTGGGTCTGTTCCAGTTGGTCCTGCCGAACTTCCGAAATTTCGACGTGCAGGTCAGCGTCGTTCACAACGTGCAGATCTCGTGGAGCTACCTTGGCGTGCTGGCCTCCTACGCCGTCCTGTTCTCGCTGATGTTCCTGTTGCTGGGGCACGTCATCTTCCGGCAGCGCGACCTATGAAGCTCCACACGGGTTGGACCATCGCTGTGCTGCTCACGGCGCTCGTGACGCTGCAGTCCGTCATGCTGAACGAAAGCTCGCGGCTGGATGCGCCCACGCTAGACGTCTCGACGGAGGGCAGACTGCTCAATCAGCTCTCGTACGGCCTGCGCCAGTCCCTGGCGACCGCAGTCTACCTGCGGTGCGACGAGTACATGCACGCCGGTGATCCGATCAAGATGGTCGTGCGCGAGGGAAGCAAAATCATCAGGGAGGAGACGATGGGCGTCTCCTGGCGGCTCAATCAGGAGATCGTGACCTTGCTGAAGATCGTGGTGATGCTCGACCCCAGCTTCACGGCAGCCCAGGCTCTGCTGGGCGAGCATCTGACCCGGGACCGAAACCGTTTCCGGGAGGGAATCCAGCACCTCCACCAGGCCGTGCTCTACAACGAAGGTCATCCGAGGCTCTACCAGCTCTACGGTCAGATCGGAGACATCTACTACCAGACCAAGATGTGGCCCCAGGCCACGGGTTATCTGAAAAAGGCGATCGAGTTGTATGCCCGCGTGCGGTCTCAGGCAGTCGTCGGCACGGAGTACTTCGAGGACAGCAACGACCGCATGTTGAATCGGACCTACAAGTCGTACCTGGCGGCATCTTTCTTCGAGCTGCGGGACTGGAAGAACTGCTACGACTGGTGGCTTGCCCACGGGGAGTTCAGCCCGACGAACCGGATCACGAAGTGGATGCAGATCTGGACCAACAACCCGCACGCGACGTTCCGCTCGGAGGACTACCCCGAGGCGGATCGGCCGCCCCGGACCGAGACCGAACGGCACCGGGTTGCGGAAGCTTCATTCGAAAAGGGGCAGTCGGATCAGATCTGGCTCACGCCGACCTTTCCCCCGACTTTCTATCACAAGCTCTGGTTCCTGCTGACCGTGGTGGTCGGGCTGGCCGGGGCCATCTTCTTCAAGCGACTCTGGTAGTCGCCCACCGCCGCATGAAGCTCGCCTGTGTCGCTCCGGGTTCCGGAGCCTTCAGGGGGCCGGCGGCACGATAGCGCCCCGTTTGGTTCATGGGGCCCAGCTCCTAGTGGACACTCCCGGTCAGACAAGGACGTCCGAGCCCGAAGGCCTGCTGGCCGTGCGGTTCACCACGCACACGCAGGTGATGGTCATAGCGCTCATCGTGCTGAGCGTGATGTTCTTCATCTCTTACTACTACGGGATCACGGCAGACCGGACCTACCAGACCGAGAAGCTGGCCGACAAGGAGCTTTACATCGCCCGGCTGCTTTCGATGTACCACCTGCATGCGCGCGTGGCCGGTGACTGGTCCATCCTCAAGGCCGGCATCGATTCCGTCGGCGCTGACGACGATGTGGCGTACGTGCGGGTCCTGGTTGGCGGCATGGACATGCAGACCATGGCCCAGGGGTATCGGCCCGACCTGGTGTCGCGGCGGCTCATCGCCCTTTCCAACGAAGGCGGGAAGCCGATCGGACAGCTCACCATCGGATTCTGGAACACCCCCAGGCGGGATGCGACGACCAAGCTGACGTTGATCAACCTGGTGATCGTTGGCGACATGCTCGTTCTGTTCGGCCTGGCACTTCACTTGCTTTTGAAGGAGATCGTGACGCGCCCGCTGGAGAACTTCGTCGAGGCCACCAAACGAATCGCCCAAGGCGATTTCGACAGCTACCTGGACCACCACATCGCCTCGAGCGAGCAAGAGCGTCTGGCGCTCTCCTTCAACAGTATGCTCGATCACCTGAGGAGCTACCGGGACAGGTTGCAGCGCGCCAACGAGGAGCTCGAAGAGCGCGTGCGCAGCCGAACGCACCAGCTTCTGGTAGAAAAGGGCCGATCCGAAACTATCCTTACGTCTGTTGCAGACGGCGTCTACACAGTCGACCAGGACTGGAAGATCACGACCTTCAATCCGGCAGCGGAGAAGATCACGGGCCAGAAGAAGGCTGATGTGCTGGGCAAGGAGTGCTGGGAGGTCCTGCGCTATCCCTTCTGCAAGAGCAACTGCTTGCTGAAACGGCTGCGACGCGACGATCAGGGAGAAGAGAACGAGATCTATGTCGAGGAGTTCGAGAAGAAGGGCGCCAGCTTCATCGTCAGCGGAGCGCCGCTCTACGAGCCGGGCGGCAAGCGGGCCGGCGGCGTGGAATCGATCAAGGACATCACGTACGTGAAGCAGCTCCACGATCAGATCCGCCAGGCCGATAAGCTCTCCTCCATAGGCATCCTGGCGGCCGGGGTTGCCCACGAGATCAACAATCCGCTCTCCAACATCCGGCTCTACTCGCAGATCCTCTCCGAGGACTCTACAGAGCGGTCTGACACGTCGGTCTCGAGCCTCCGCAACATCATGCAGGAGACGGATCGCGCCACCAAGATCGTGCGGAACTTGCTCGAGTTCAGCCGCCAGGGCATGCCCGAGCTGGTCAAGTCGGACCTGAAGCCGATCTTGGAGATGGCCGTCGACATCCTCAAGCACCAGCTCCAGGTCGGTGGCGTTCAGGCGATCGTCCAGATCCCGGACAACTTGCCTCAAGTCTGGGCGGACAGAGCCAGCCTCCAGCAAGTCTTCATCAACCTCCTCACCAACGCCCAGCATGCAATGCGTCCGAGAGGAGGGACCGTCCGCATTCGAGGATGGAATGACACGGTCAACATGCGAGTGGTGCTCAGTTTCCAGGATTCCGGGTGCGGCATCGATCCGGAGAACCTGGATCGGATCTTCGATCCATTCTTCACGACCAAGGAAGTGGGAGAGGGGACTGGACTGGGTCTGGCCATCTCCTACGGAATCATCAAGGACCACGGCGGCGACGTTCGAGTAAAGAGCCGGCCGGGTGAGGGAGCGGAGTTTCTCCTGAGCCTTCCGCCTGCGCTCTGAACAGGGAGTTGCCTGCCCAATGCCCCGGCTGCCGGGCCCCCCCGGGCCGCCGACGGAGAGGCGTCTTCTGCGCTGCACACCACCACTCTCCGAGATGACTGTATTCAATTTCGG
>JACQZN010000008.1 GCA_016213845.1 Candidatus Wallbacteria bacterium | reverse complement strand
CTCGCGCACGGGGAGCTCCTCGCGCTGGCCTTGCGGGATCTTGAAGACCTGGCCCGGAAAGATGAGGTCCGGGTTGTCGATCCGGTCCTTGTTGGCCTGGAAGATGTCGGGCCACTTGAACCCGTCGCCGTAGAAGCGAAGAGCGATTCCGTACAGCGTGTCGCCCGGGCGGACGGTGTAGGTGGTGGCGGCCACCTGGCTTCGGCCGCCGGCGGCCCCCAGTCCGGCGACCGGGTCGAATCCCTGGGCCCAGGCACTGACGACCGCGATCGTGGCCAGCACCGCCGCTATCTTCGAGGGAGAACGTCGCACCCTGTTTGGCCTCCTGAGAACTCTCGCGCGGGACTATGCGGGGCAGCCGAGAAAGTTTGCTCGCGGCGGGCTGGTGACGTCATGCCGCCAGCAGTGCGAATTTCAGGTAGGCCAATTCGGGGTAAGTCGGGTCGACCGGAAAGTCCGGGCCGGCTCCGCGGAAGTCGAGCAGCCGCAAGAGCCGCCCCTGGCGTCGAGCTGCGCGAGTCACCTCTGCCAGGAAGCGATCGGGCGGGAACTTGCGGTAGTTGGAGCAGGCCGCGAGCAGCCCGCCGGGTGCCAGCACCTCGATTGCCATCGAGACGAGACGAGGATAATCGGCGGCTGCGGAAAAGACGTTTCGCTTGCTGGTCGAGAAGCTGGGCGGGTCGAGGACGATGACGTCGTACTGGGCGCCGCGCTGCGAGCCTTTTCGCAGGTACTCTAGGGCGTCGGCCTGGACCAAGGGGTGGTCGTCGGGGTCGAGGCCGTTCAACTGGTAATTCTTGCGCGCCCAGTCGAGCGTCCCCTTGGCGACGTCGACCGAGACGACCTCCTTGGCGCCGGCGAGGGCGCAGTGGACCGAGATGCTCCCGGTGTAGCAGAAGAGATTGAGGACGCGGCGACCCGAGACGTGGGACCGCAGGGCGAGGCGGTTCTCGCGGTTGTCGAGGAAGAGACCGGTGTTGTAGCCGCCTTCGAGATCGACCGAAAACCGCACGCGTTCTTCCTTGACGGTGAAGTCGGAGCCGGGGCGCTCACCCCAGAGCCGGCGGCCCAGAGCGTCCTGGCGCCGCGAGGCCTGGGGGCCCGAACTGCGATCCGTGAGGAAGAGCCCGGCCGGCTCGAAGAGCGTTCTCAGGGCATCGCAGAGAGCGGGCAGGTGCTTGGTCATGCCGGCCGAATAATTGGAGAGCGCGATGTAGGGGCCGTAGAGGTCGATTCCGATGCCCGGCAGCCCGTCGGCCTCCTCGTTGGCCAGCCGGTAAGCATCGGTGCGAGTGGTGTCGAGGAAGGTGCGTCGCAGGGCGCGCGCCCGGACGAGCGCGGCGGTGAAGAAGGGCTGTTCGAGCCGGTCGCCTTCCTTGCGGGAGTAGATCCGGAAGGCGATCCGGTCGTCGGCCTCGGCCAGGGCCATGCCGAGGAACTGACCGCGGGGGTCGGCGACGGTGGCGAGGTCGCCCGGGCGGCAGCCGGAGTCCCGGCCGCCGAACCACTCTCGCAGCACCAGCGGATACCCGTCCTCCACCCGGGCAGCGTCGTTGGGGGAGAGCCGGATGGTTTTCATGGAAGGGAGGATGGAGGGTGGCGCCGCGGCGTCATGGCTTGCCGGCGGGAGCCTTGGCCATTATAATAGCCCGCTATGTCGCCCGCCTCATCGACTTCTGCGGAGCACGTCACGCGCGTTTCGGCGGCGCGGTGGGGGCAGTCGGAGTTCTTCGGCGGGCTGGCAGTCGCGGCCGTGGTCGTGCACCGGCAGTCGGAGCGCGCGCTGGGGGCGCTGGGGCTCTCGGGGTGGCGGGAGGCGAGCCCCCGGGCGCTGGAGGCGCTGGCCGGGAAGGTCGAACGGATCGTGCCGTCGGAGCGGTTGCTGATCGATGCCGCACGCTATAACAAGGCGGTCAAGGCCAAGGGAGGCGTGTCGGCGTTGATCCGGTGGGCGATGGAGCGCGTGTGCGGCGGGTTGCTCGAGAGGTATCCCGAGTGCCGCGCTGCCGTTTGCGAGCCGCTTCCGTACGACGGCGAGGCGTTTACGCCCGGGAGAAACGTCTTCGTTGTGATGCCGGGGGAGGGGTACGTCGACTGCGCGCTCGAAGCGGCGGGGGCGGTAGCGCGCTGGCTCTACCTGGATCGCCGGGCTGAAATGGAGCGCAAGCTGGGGCTTTGCCTGCAAGGCGACGAGGCGAGCGTCGGCAGCCAGATTCTGCGGGAGCACGGCGCGCCGGTCCTGTCGCAAGTGGCGAAACTCGATGGCGAGCTGGGCGTCAGTCTCCTGGCGCGGGTCGGCTCGGCGCGGCCTCGACCGGCCGCTCGGAAGCCCTGCCTCGGCGAGCGCTGGAGCTGGCCTCCCGGGTCATCGAGCTCCAGGAGCGGATCGCAACGCGCGGTACGGCCCTGTCCGGGGAGCTGGAGGATCTGACGGCGCGGCTCGAAGAGATGGCCCAGACCGTCCCGGAGGACCGGCTGGACCTGGAGCCGGAGCTAGTCGCGTTTCTGGAGAAGGGACATAGCTTCCTCTACCGTATGAGCCCGGCCCTGTCGGCGACGGCGGCCGAGAACGAGCTGAAGTGGCGCGAGCTGCTCGGCGGCGAAGAGCGCGACATCGTCAAGCGCGAGATCGGCGGCGCGACGGTCGTGCTGCGCGGCGATCCGCAGAGCCGCGAGGTGGCGCTCACTTTCGACGACGGCCCGTGCGGTAGCGACGGCCGTGGAAACGGCACGGCGGCGATGCTGGACCTGCTCAAGAAGGAGCGTGTGCGGGGCACCTTCTTCCTGATCGGCGACTGCGCGATGGCCTATCCGGGCCTGGTGAGGCGCATCGCTGCCGAGGGACACGCCATCGGCAACCACACGAAATCGCACGCGCGCATGAAGGGGCTGGAGCACCTGTCCGACGCGGCCATCGCCGAGGAGGTCGAGGCCGGCGAGAACCAGATCCTGTACGCGCTGGGGACCGACGAGCCGCTGACACTTTTCCGCTGTCCGTATGGCAGCGGCGCCAAGTCGGCGCGCGTCAACTCCATCCTTGCCGCCAACGGCTTTTACAACGTGTTCTGGACCATCGACACGCAGGACTGGAAGACGCACAACTCCAACACCACCACGCGGCGCGTGTTGCAGAGCCCGAACCTGAGTGGCGGCATCGTGCTGATGCACGACCGTGTCCCGGGGAGCGTGACGGCCACGAAGAAAGTGATCGACTCGCTCAGGCAGCGCGGGTACCGTTTCGTCACCGTGCCGCAGCTTCTGGGGGTCGACAACGAGAGCAGCGCGCGAGTTGCCTACCGCGAGGCCGCCGGTCTCTACATGTCGGGGGACAAGGGCCGGGCCATTGCGCAGTTCCTGCAGCTCGCCTCGACGACGGGCGAATCGGTGCTGGCCGACGATGCGCTGCACCACGCCTGGCTGATTGCGATGGAGCTCGGCGAGTCGGAGCGGGCCGCGAAGATCCGCGACATCATCGTCAGCCGCCACCCGCGAAGCCTCTACGTGGCCCGCCAGTTGCGCCTGGCCGGCCCCGCGTCGGAATCCGAGCCCGCCAAGGGCGAGTGAGCGGTGTCAGAGGCTATTGACCAGGCCTCGCCGCCGGCAAAAGCTGACATTCAGCGGCGGTTTTGCCGGATATCGCACCCGGTAGGAGCCAATCATGTCGGGTAGCCTCTGGAGAATCCAAGGCTGGGTGTAGTCGATGCCGTTCTTTGTGAACGCGATATCGTCGGCGACGTAGGCCGCTACGTGCACGAGCTTCCCCTGCTCATCCTTGATGACGATCAGGTCGCCTAGACGAGTCGGTTCACCGACCGGGTCATAGTCCGTGCCGATCGCTCGCAGAGCCGTTTCGATGTCGGCAAGCCGGTCATCCGGCGACGCGTTGAAGAAGTTCAGGGCCGTCCAGCAGCAGTTGAACTTGGAGTTGGCACTCGATAGCTCGATTCCCGAGATCTGCGGGTAGGTGTACACGAGCCGACGTGGAAGTGGCGGCAGCAGGCGCGTCACGTCGATCGCGCCGCCCCCCGGAAACCGCCGAACGGATTTTACGAGGGCCCCCACGACCTCCCGGCGCCCGCCGACCCCCCAGTAGGCAGTGAGTCGGGCTGTATCCGAGTCGGGCAAGACGACGACCTCTGCCATGAGCGTGTCATGCCG
>JACQZN010000109.1 GCA_016213845.1 Candidatus Wallbacteria bacterium | reverse complement strand
TGCAGCGGCCGTAGCCGTGAACCGTGGCCCCCAAGCCCGGGCCGTGACCAAGGGCGCTCACCGTGGCGGCGGCCGCACACTACCATCGGGCTCCGACCCTGCCCGTCGCCGCGCCCTCGCCGGCGCCCGCGGCCCTCCCCCACTGTCTGAGGCGCAGGGGAGAGCGCTGCGCCTCAGACAGTGGGGGAGGGGCCTCTTCCTCGGGCGGGCCCCGGGGGCGTCGAGCCACGGTAGCTGATGCGCTGATGCGATAGGCCCGCCCGAGGGCGAGGCCCGAGGCGGCAAGTGCTGCCGTCGCGCTGCTGGCGTGCTGGGCCGGGGGTTCGCTCGTGGCGGGCATGGTCCACTTCTGATGGCTGGGAGTGGGTTGGCCGGACGTGTGGCGACGGGATGGGGCAGCGGACCGCAGGCGCGGCCAGGCAGTGGAGGAACGGGGCGGGGGTCGATTGGGCGGCGTTCTTTTCGGGTGTCGATTTTTCTCGAGGCTGGTGCCGTGGTCTGTATGTTGATATAGATAATAGCATGCAGAAGAACAACCGCGTGAGCCGCTGGCGCCAAACCGCCCGACGACTCGGCGAGGAGCACGCCCGGCTACTCGCGCTCTTCCTCGTCGCTGACCCCGTGTTGCGCGGCACCGTTTACGAGCTGCGTCGCCGTTGCGGAAAGCCGAGGTGCGCCTGCGCTAGCGACGGCCCTCCGCACAGCTCCTGGGTGCTCAGCTGGAGCGAGCGAGGACGTACCCGCCTACGTGTCGTGCCGGCGGGGTCGCTCGTCGAGTGGCGCCTGTGGACGAGCCGCTACCAGAAACTGCGCAAGGCCCGCGCGCGGCTCGTCACGCTGCACACCGAGCTGCTGACCATCCTCGACGCCCTCGAGCAGGGCCGCCGCCGGGAGCCCTGAGCATGTCCATCGAGGTCTATGAGGCCGACCCCGAGTTCGTACTGCAACGCTTCCGCGAGGGCGAGTTTGACTACGTCGATGGCGCCAACGAGATCCTCGAGACCAGCTTCTTCCGCTTTCTGCAGGCCAAGAAGTACCTCGCGGCGCTGGCCCAGAGCTATCCCTCGCCGCGCCAGAAGCACGACGTGCCGGTCTGGTTCTACGTGGCCAGCAACCTCTCGATGCGGTTGCACGGGGTGCATGCGTTCCACGCGTACCCCTACATCGTGCGCACCGGCGGCATGCTGCTGGCCCTCGGCCCCGACGCGGGGCGTAAGGTTACGCATCCCGAGACCGGAGACGTCACGCTCTGCTGCGAGGGGTTCAACGACAAGAACAGCTATGACCGTCAAACGCCTGCGGACCAGGACTTCCTGCGCAAGTTCTCGAAGGACACCGAGCCCGAAGCGCTCGAGCAGTGGTTCAACGGCGACGTGGCGCGGCTCTGGCGTCAGCACAAGCTGCTGTGCGCGGGCACCTTCATCGGAGACGCGAGCTACGTGTTCGTCCCCGACAACGAGCGCTACGAGCGCTCGGCCCGCATGCTCTTCGACGAGCACGACCACCCCGTCGCCGCCGCCGAGCTCGAGCGGCTCAGCCCACAGGCGGCCGCGCGATGCCGGTGGCGTCGCTGCTACAAGCTCGTCTCGCTCGTCTACGTCGCCCCGCACCGGGCCTTCAGCCTGCGGGTCGCGCTGCGCCTGCTGCCCGGCAACGAGCACGAGTGTCCCGTGCTCTACGAGCTCGTCGATCGCTTCGTCGCGCAGGTCGGCGTCGGGGTGGTGCGCCGCTTGATTCTCGACCGGGGCTTTCTCGATGGCGAGCGCATCGCCCACTGCAAGCTGCAGCATGGGATCGACATCCTCATCCCGGCGCGGCGAAACATGGATGTCTTTGCCGACGTCGAGGGGTTGGTGCGCGCGGGCCAGCTGCGCTGGAAGCCCTACCAGGCCCCCGTGCGGTCGCCCGTTGACGCGCCACGACTGCCCGATGCTCCTGCGCCCATCCAGCGCAGAGAACGCCGCCGCCAGAAGACGCTCCGTGCTCGGCGCGCCGAAACGCCCAGCCCATCCCCCCAAGACACGGTCGTGCGCACCGAGGTCAGCGGCGTGCAGAACACGCGCTCATGGCAGAGTTGCTCGGTGCCGCTGAACGTCGTCGTCTGCCGCGACATCTACGGCGACGGCCACGAAGCGTACTGGATGTTGCTCGATACCAAACCCCTGCATCGCCGCGCCGAGCATGCACAACGTCGTGACGAGTACTCGCTGCGCACCGAAATCGAGGAGGGGCATCGTCAGCTCAAGTGCTTCTGGGACCTGGCGAGCTTCACCTCGCGCTCCTTCTCCTTGGTGCTCAACCAGGTCGTCTTCGTCATTCTCACGGCCAACCTCTTGCAGGTGTTCTTGCGCAAGCACCAAGCGGAGCACCCCGAGCGGCAGAGGCGAACTCGCACTCGAGCGCTACAGCTGCTGGTGCCAACGGCAAGCGTGATCATCATCTACTGTCAGGGCCGCTTCGCAACGCTTACGGCCCTGGAGTACAGCGAGCTGCTGCTGACTCTGGCTGAAGCGTCGCGGCTGAAGATTCTCGACAAGACGCGCCGGCTGCGCCGTAACCTCGACGCGCGACTGCGGCTTGCTCGTCCGCCGTGACGGCTCATCGTTCGCGCTTGCCCCCGCCGAGATCTCCCAGCCCATAGCACCAGCAACCCGCAGCAACGACGCTCGTCGCCCACCATGCAGCCGCAGCCGTGAGCGCCAACGCCCACCGCAACGGTGGCTGTAGTCCTGCCCACCGCTGCCGCTCACGCCGCCGCAACCGTGGTGGCCACACTGCAGCGGCCGTAGCCGTGAACCGTGGCCCCCAAGCCCGGGCCGTGACCAAGGGCGCTCACCGTGGCGGCGGCCGCACACTACCATCGGGCTCC
>JACQZN010000110.1 GCA_016213845.1 Candidatus Wallbacteria bacterium | reverse complement strand
TTGCCAGGTTTCGTGCTCGGGGGTGGGGGCCGGTTGCGGCAGGGGTGGGATGCCAGCTTGCTCGAGGAGCCGGCGGGCTTGCTCGAGCCAGCGGCGGCGACGGGGATGGGACAGGCCGCCGTAGTAGCGGATGCGCACGAAGCCGGAGGGCAGCACGTGCTGGAGGTAGCGTCTGAGGAAGTCGGCGGCGGGGAGCGTCAGGTGGCGAGGGCGATCGCCGTTGGCGCGGTCCTTGTACCGAAAGGTGACCTGGCCGTCCTGGAGGCGTTCGAGGCGGTGATTGGATATGGCAATTCTATGGGTGTAGCGGCCGAGATAGGCGATCACGTGCTGGGGACCGGCGAAGGAGGGCTTGGCGTGGACGTTCCAGCGCTTGCGGGCGGCACGTTTGAGGCAGCGGCGTGGGTCGGTCTCCCCGGCCGTGAGCAGCTCACCGGAAGCAATTGAGTCGTCGAGGGCCGAGAGGAGCCTGCCGGCGAAGAGCTTGGCGAGGGGACGGGTGGGGAGGAGAAAGCCCGGCCTGGACTGGACCCAATGGGAGCCATCGAGGGAGGGGCCGCCACCGGGCACGACGCAATGAACGTGGGGATGGTAGGCGAGGGTCTGGGTCCAGGTGTGAAGGACCGCCATCACGCCGAGCTGAGCGCCCAGGAGCTTGGGGTCTGCGGCGAGTTGGAGGAGAGCCCAGGAGGCTGAGGAAAGAAGGAGGCCGTAAGCACGAGCCGGGTTGAGGCGAAAGAGGGGATGCAACTCGGAGGGGATCGTGAAGACGACATGGAAGTACTCCGTGGACAGGAGGTCCTTGCGACGGTCCTCGACCCATCGCGCCTCGGCCAGGCCTTGGCACTGAGGGCAATGGCGGGTCCGACAAGAGTTGTAGAAGTGCACCTGCTCACCGCACTGCTCGCACTTGGCGACGTGGCCTCCGAGAACGGCTGTGCGACAGGCAGCGATGGCCGCCAGGGCGCTGCCTTGCTCGGGGGTGAGAGCGCCGGCGAGTTCGTGACCGTGAGCGCGGACAATCTCGCCGAGGGTCAGAGCAGGCGACCTGGGGCGAGCGGGTGCCTGGGAAACCGGACACTGCATCGAAGGCTACTTGCTGGAGGCCACAGCCCCAGGGGCCGGCGAGGCCTGGGAGGAATGGCTTGGGCGAGGCAACCTATCCAACGGGCTGGGCGTGGTGGCCAGGTAGTTGGTGGCCACGTGGGTATAGAGCATCGTGGTGCTCACGGAGCCGTGGCCGAGGAGGAGTTGGATCCGGCGCAGGTCGGTCCCGCCCTCCAGCAGGTGAGTCGCAAAGCTGTGACGCAGCGTATGCACGTGAACGGGCCGGTCGATGCCGGCCTTGGCGCGGGCCAGGTGAAAGGCGCGCTGCACGGTGGCCTCGTTGAAGGGCAGGCCGGTTTCGGGGTTCTCGAAGAGGTACGTGGTCGGCCGGTAGGCGCGATAGTACTCGCGCAGCAGCTCCAGCAGCGCGCCAGAGAGCATGACGTACCGGTCCTTGCCGTTCTTGCTCTTCTCGATACGCAGCACCATCCTCTTGCTGTCGATATCGGAGACCTTCAAGCGCCGAACCTCTCCGAGCCGCAGACCGCCTGCGTAGAGGGTCGTCAACATCGCCCGGTCCCGCAGGCTCACGGCAGCATCCAGAAGCGCGGCGACATCCTCGGGGCTCATCACCTGAGGCACGCGCCGCAGCCTCTTCTGGTAGGGCAGGGCCTTCACCTCCCAGCTCACTCGCAACACCTGACCGTAGAAGAACCGCAGGGCCGCCACGCACTGGTTGACCGTGGAACGTGATGCCGCGTCGCGCCCCAGTTTCTCGACGAACCCCCGCAGCTCGGACAACCCCAGCGTGTCAGCCCGGCGGTTCCAGTAAGCTACCAGCCGCCGCATCCACAACACGTAGGCCTCGCGGGTCATATGCGAGTACCCGCGCACGGCCAGCTCCTGTTCCAAACGCTCGCGTAACGTCGCCATCACGATAGAACCTCCCCCCGCGCACACTCGATACCCTGGTCAGGACACCGCCGGCGCGAGGGCGTCCATGAAACCCCGCCCCCGCTCAAAGCGCCAGCCACTCCACCGTGCCTGTCGACCCTCGCATCTCCACGAGCACGACCTCACCGCACCAATGACGCACGCCGCCTCAACGCGTCAAACCAGCATCCACACACGCGCCCCGCCTCTCCCGCGAAGCGGGTGTGTTCAACACTCGAATGCAGCAGACGGGCTGGCGTG
>JACQZN010000103.1 GCA_016213845.1 Candidatus Wallbacteria bacterium | reverse complement strand
GATCCCGGTGGAGTCCGAGCTCGCCGGCCAGGACACGTCGAACGGCTTCGAGATGGGCGTCGCCCCCGTTCCAGGTGACGTCCCCGAGGGGGCGATGCGCACGATCCGGTTGTTGTTCGAGAGCGCCACGACCACGAACCCAGCCGCGTCGAGCGCCACGCCGTTCACCTTGTCGAAGCCTGTCGCCGTGGCGTCGACCCCGTCGCCGCCGTAGCTGGTTCCCCCGTCGCCGCCGATGGTCGAGATGATCGAGTCCGACGCGTTCCACCGCCGCACCCGCTTGTTGTCCCGGTCGGCGATGTAGACAGCGCCCGTTCCGTCGACGGCGATCTGCCTCGGGTCGTCGAGCTGGCAATCGACGCCCAGGCCGCCGTCGCCGCTGAAGCCTTCCGACCCAGAGCCTGCAATCACCACTCGGCTCGTCCCGTCCAGGTTGCACTTCGTCACCCGGTGCGTGCTGCCCGTAACCTCGGTGAAGTACAGAAGCCCGCCCCGCACCGCCACCCCGTACGGGTCGCCCAGCCCGGAGAGCACCGTCGAAAGCGTCCCCGCGGGCGTCGCCTTGCGGATCTTGTCGTTGCCTTGGTCGGCGATGTAGACGTTGCCCTGCGCGTCGACCGCGATCCCGCGAGGCGAGTTGAGTTTCCCGGTCCCCGGCGCGCCCTCGGTGCTGCCGCCCGAGGCAGCGTTCACGCCGGCAAAGAGCACGCTCCCGCTCCCCGTGAACTTGACGATGCAGTGCCGGCTGGTATTCGAAATGTACACGGTTCCATCCGGCGCCACCGCCACGCCCTCGGGGTTGTCGATCGTCTGGCCCGTCAGCGTCAGCGTCGTGACCGTTCCGCCCGGGCTGATCCGCTTCACGTTGTCGCCGCCCGTGTTTGCCACGTACAGGTTGCCATCCGGCCCGAACGCCAGTTGCCGCGGATCGCTCAACCCCGACGAGACCACCGTCGACACGAACCCGCCCAGTGCGCCGTCGCCCTGCAGGAAGGTCGGCGTCAGGCTGCTCGGCGCCGTCCGATCCAGCATCACCCGCAGCCGCGCCCCGGGTGAGCGGCCCCAGGTCGAAAGCGGCGAGACGTTGTACGCCCGATCGAAGACGTCCATCGTGTAGTAGTAGGTCCCGTCTCCGGTCGCGCGCGTGTCGGTGAAGCCCAGCCCCGGCAACTGCGGATAGGCTAGCCGCGGCCCCTGCGCATCGGAGTTGACCGACCGGAACAGCCGATACTCCCGCAGCCCCGAGCCGCTGTCCGTCGCCGTCGTCCAGCTCAGCTGCACCTGCGAGCTGGTCACAGGGATCGGCGGCGCGCCACCCACCACCACCGTGGTCACGTCGCTCATCGTCACCGCCGACGGCACCGTCCGGTCCAGCCGGATGCGCACCGTGTCCTCGGCCACGCGCGCCGAGACATTGCTGGCGCGGTCGATGGCCCGCACGGTGAAGTCGAAAAGCCCGTCCAGCAGCCCGCCTCGAGTATCCGTGTAGTTCCTGGGCGTCAGCGCTACCGTCTGGGTCGTGAGCGACGAGCCCGGAGGCGCCACCGCCGTGTTGACCAGGTAGTTGACCGTGCCAGAGCCCGTCGCCGGGAAGCCGGCGTCCCCGGCGGTCGTCCAGGTAACCGCCACCTGGCTGGAGGTCGCCGGCAGGGCGTCCGTACCCGTGATGCCCGCCGTCGTGGCTGTCGTCACCGTGACGGCCGCGGGCAGTACCGTGTCCAGGAACGCCCGCGCCATCACGTTACCCGTCCCGGTGTTGCCCACTCGATCCTCGGCGACGATCTCGTACTGGTACGAGGTATCCGCCAGCGCCGATTGGAGCTCCGGCAGCGCGGTGACGCTCGATGCCAGCCGCGTGTAGCCAGAGCCATTGCGGTTGACCGTGTAGCCCGCCAGTCCGCTGCCCTGGGCGCCGTCGGCGACTGCGCCCCAGGAGACAGTGAAGTCGCCACTCGTGTAGAAGGTCCCGGAGATCGACCGCCCCTTCGGTGCGGTGATCGACGCCGTCGTCGCCGGCGGCGCCTTCAGGTCCTCCACCACCGTGACCAGCTGGTTGCCCTCGGTCCTGCGGTTGATGCTCGGGTTGCTCATGCCGCCCAGCAGGTCGAGCGGCTCGACCTCCCAGACCAGCTCGCGCTGCGTACCGTTGCCCGTGATCGAAGTGACGTCGAACGACGCGGGAGTTCGGTTGGCCACCCAACCCACCAGGCTGCTGAGCAGGTCGTAGGTGATGCCGCCGACGCCGTTGCCGTCGCTGGAGCCCGGCCACGAAAGCGTGTACGCCGTCCGCACGCCGACCCGTCCAGGCGGGGCGGATTGACCGCCGCGACCGATCCGTCGCAACCGGAAGAGCCCGCGGTCGGCCAGCAGGAGTTCACCCGACCCGTCGACGGCGACACCCACGGGCTGGTTCAGGAGCGCCGATGCGGCCGGCCCGCCGTCGCCGGCCTCGGCCTCCGAGCCCGCGGCACCCTGCTTCCCGGCCAGCACGTTCTCCGATGGGAGCTCGAGCAACGTATGGTCGGCGGTCACGACGCCGTACAGCCCGCCGGCGCTGTCGCTGGCGACCGAGTCGACGTCGGCGGCCGCCACCGAGCTGGCGCTGCCCGCCGGGGTCAGCTTCGTCACGCTGGAATCCCGCGCCACGAAGAGGTTGTCGGCCGAGTCGAACGCCAGCGACCGCGCGCCCTGGAGGGCGGGGCCGAACGTGCTCTCGAGGCGCGTCGACACGTTCCACTTGCGGACGCGATCGTTGCCCGTGTCGGCCACGTACACATTGCCCGAGCGATCGCAGGCGCAATCGCGCGGACTCGACAGGCCCGTGAACGGCACGTCCGTCACGATCCTCGTGACGGCATCGATGCGGACGACCTTGTTGGCCGCGGGGCGCGCCACGAAGCAGTTGCCGGCTCCGTCGAGGGCCAGTCCGCCCGGTCCGCGCACGCTTGCCATCGTCTTCAGCGTCCCTGCCGAGTCGACCCTGCCGACGATATCGGAGGCGTCGTCCGTGAACCAGACGCTGCCGTCGGGCGCTGCGGCAACGTCGCGCAGCCCGGTCAGCGTCGACGCAGTCGCAGCCGAGCCGTCACGGATGTCGACCTCGCCGCTCGAACCGGTGCCTGCAATGCGCCGGATGATGCCGCTGCCGTCGCCCGGCCCTGTGGCGTTGCCCAGGTTGACGACGCCGCTCCCCGCGCTGACCGTCACCGAGGTGACCGGGGTCGGCGCGGTCGTGTCTAGGACGAACTGAGTCGTGAGCGCGGTCGAGGCGAGCGCCACGCGGTCGAGCGTGCGGATAGCGAAGCTCTTCGGCCCATCGCTGCCCAGCCCGGGGACACGCGGAATCGACCCGCCCGAGAGCACGAAGGCCGAGGTCGAGGGGCCGAGCGTTCCGGCCGAGGGAGACTGCAGGTCGACGAAGCTGGCGGTGGGAACGAGCGCCGGGAGCGCCGAAGACGGGTTGGGGACCGCGAACGAGCCGGCCAGGGCGAAGTTGCTGCCAGCAAGTCCCGCGCCCGGCCGATTCAGCAGCTCTGGCCTGGCCGCCAGACGCGCCAGGTCGAAGCCCTTCCAGGTGAGCGTGGGCGTCGTCTCGTTGGTCCAGATGTGGCTATTGGGCTGGGTGGTTGTGCGGTTGCGGTTGGCCGTGGCGAGGTTCCAGTTCAGCTCCGCGATCGTGGGCGAGGTCGTGTCGAAGCGGATGGCGCTCTGAGTGGTCAACCCTGAGTTCTCATTTCCAGGAGTGAATCCATCCGGCGTATCCACGGGATGAATCGTGAAGTAGTAGTGGCCGTCCTCGCTGCCGTCCGTGGCGAGCCGCTTGTCGCCAGCGTTCTTGAGCGCGGTGTGGCCCAGGTAGAGGTTGCTGGCGACCGCGTCCTGCATCGCGACGAAGCTGGCGTTCGTGTAGTCCGTTCCGACCGGGACGCCGGTAGGCTGGAACAGGCGGTAGACGGAGTACTTGCCCGGACCCGACGGGTCTTTCGGAGCCGGTGAGTCGAAGGTGTTGGGCCACCGCAGGTCGATCACCGTCGCCGGCGAAACGCGCGCCAGGCTCGCCACTCCAAGCGCCGCCGGCAGCACGACGTCCACCACGACCGGAACCGTCGTGCCGAGGGTGACGTTGTTCGCTTGGTCCGTGGCCCGCGGGACGATGTCGATCCGGCCGTTGCCACCCGCGCCGACACCGTTGATCCCGGCGACCTGCCCGAGCGGCCACGTGAACGTCCAGCTCCCGTTGGCCGAGAGCCCGTCCGCGGGGCTGAGCGTCGTGTAGCCGTAGAACTTGCTGGCCTCCAGCCGCAGCTCGACGTCGGAGACGTTCTGCGGCGGGAAGGTGTTTCCCGGCGTGCGGCTCACGCTGCTCACCGTCTCGGCAAAGGTGCCGGTGATGGTCACCGGGAAGTGCGTCGAGAGCAACAGCGGCGCCGACGAGGCCACAGGCCGCGACTTCGAGAACGGGCTGGCCGCCAGCGCCACCTGCGGGAACTCGGTGTCGATGTGCACGATGTAGCCACGCTCGGAGCTGAAGTTTCCGCCCGCGTCGATCAGCACGCTGCGGAAAACGTCGTTCTGACCGTTCGCCAGATCCGGCCCCAGCACCGTCACCGAACCGGCCGTGTCCATTGGCGTCTCGATGCTGACGTCGGGCGGCTCCCCCGGCAGCCCCTGACCGAAGGTGTAGCTCCACCCGCGCAGCTGGATCGTGTTGCCCTGACAGCTCAGCGCCGTGTCCGTGCCGGTCAACTCGAAGTTCAGCCGGTTGGTCTCGATCCACGTCTGCGCCAGCGACGTCACGTCCGAATTGTTCAGCCGCCGGCGCACCACCAGGCTCTGGTAGCCCGGCGGCGTGTTGTCGATCGTGATCGTGAAGATCTTGGCGAACGGCCCCAGGTTCGTCAGCCGGTCCCGCCCCGCCAGCTCCAGCGACGCGCACTGCGTGCCCAGCGGCAACGGCAGCTCGATGCTTGCCGCCGACGTCGCCACCGGCGACGCCGCCCCGTCGATGTTCCACTTGTACGTCCACCGCTTCGGCTGGCTGTTCAGGGTCCCGACTCCGACGCCGTCGTCGAGCGACGTCTGCACGTCATTGAAAGTCACCAGCAGCGAGAAGGCGTTCGTCGGCGGCAGCGTCTGCCCGACCGACAGCGGCTGCGACAGCCCGAACTTCGTCGTCCCCAGCTCCTGGCCAGAGACCGCGAACCTGAGCGGCGCCGTCGGCGGACCCGATGACACCTTCGCCGTCACCTGGTCGATCCAGACCGCCTTCGGCGCGTAGGTCGCCGGCAACGCCCCGATGTTGTTCCCTGAGCCGCCCGCCACGACGTACCCGGACCTCAGGAAGGTCACGTCGTTCATGGAGGCCGTGCCGCCCGCCGCCGAGATCGTCAGGCTGCTCGCCAGCATCGGCTTCGGCAGGCTGAACGAGTAGACGGTGTTGTTCACCACCGGGCTGATGTCGAGCGTGCGCGTCGCCGCCTGCAGCGACTGCCCCACCTTGCCGGTCACCGCGACCGTGAAGTCCTTCTTCCCGCCGCCCTGGACGTCCTGGTAGTCGACCGTCACCGAATCGGCCTTGATCGCGGGCGACAGATTGAAGGTCATCGTCTCGCCGTCATTCCGGCGGATACGGCGGCCGGTCACCGAGATGCGCCAGTTCTTGTCCGTGTTCGTGGCCGAGGGATCGGCGAACTCGACCTTGACCTTGTCAGCGGCCAGCCCGCCCACCGGCAGATCCACCAGGCTCCCTGCCGCCGCCAGCGTCCCCGAGGAGGTGCTCACGTCCGGTGAGACCGTGGTCCCGTTGCTGGTCAGGAGCCGGACCACCTTGTACTGCAGGCTGCCCGTGCCCGACGTGTACTCCAGCCGCACGCTGGTGACCTCGAGACCTTGCGCCAGGTCCTGGTCGGCGGTGAACGCGAAGGCCGTGTTGTTGGCCTTGTGGACCCCGGTAACCTGCGCCGTCACGATCGCCAGCCCCGCCGCCGACAGCACGGTGGGCATCGGGCCGTCCTTGAGCGTGATGTTGCGGAAGTCGAACGCTCCGCCCACCGGCGTCAGCGTGATCGCCGAGACATACTGCGGCGCCACCAGCGGCACGGCCAGGTTCGGCACGAACGTCCCCTCTGAGGCGGCCGCGAACTTCAGCGACTGATCGATCGTCGTCGCGGAGGCAAAGGATACAGTGCCTCCGAATGCCGTCGGCTTCAGCACGGGTCCCGTCGTGTCGAACCAGAAGGTCGTCGTCGACCTGGAGTCGATGACGCTGGCCAGGTTCACCCGGTCCACCGCCCGGAACGCCAGGGTCTTCGGGCCGTCGCCCCCCAGCGCCGGCACGCGCGGCGTCGTGTTCCGCGACAGCTCGAAGACGGCCGTCCCGGGGCCCACGGTCCCGACGTTCGGCGTCTGTACGCCCAGGGGCGCGGTCGGGATCGCCGTCGGCGAAACTCCCGACGGCAACGCCGCAACCGTGCCGGCCGCCAGCGTGAAGTTGATCCCAGCCACGCCCGAGCCAGAGGTGGCCGTAGACACCACGGTCGAGAACCTCGAGAGGTCCCGCGCCCGCAAGAGGAAGGTGGGCGTCGTCTCGTTCGTCCAGTTGGCACTGGAACCGGCCGTCGTGATCCGCGTGATGGTGGTGCCTTCTACGGTCCCGTCGGTCTTGGTCGAGCTGGCCAGCTTCCAGCCCAGGTTGTCCACCTCGGGCTGCGTCGTGTCGTAGAGCAGCGGCGACGTGGTGTTGCCGCTGGGTGTCTCATTCCCGGGAATGTCGACAGGGCGGATCGTGAAGAAGTACGTGCCGTCCTTCGTCCCGTCCGTCGGCAGCGAGGTCGAAGGGTTGATCGGTTGCGTGCCCCGGTAGAGGTTGGGGTTGGCCGGAGTCGCCGCCGTCGTGGCGACCACGCTGCCGATGCTGGCCTGGGTCGTGTTCCGGTAGACCCGGTAGCTGCCCGGGCCGGAGGGATCGCCGCCGAACGTGTTGTTCCACGAGAT
Source organism: Candidatus Wallbacteria bacterium (assembly GCA_016213845.1). Taxonomy (GTDB): domain Bacteria; phylum Muiribacteriota; class UBA6191; order JACPRK01; family JACPRK01; genus JACPRK01. The sequence goes on along the minus strand of JACQZN010000103.1, from coordinate 103,016 downwards.
GCGAATGTCGTTGGTCGGAGTGGGGGCCGATACGGTGACCACGGGGGCCGCAAGGACCGTGTCGACGAAGACAGCGACCGTGGTCGACAGAGTGTTGTTGCCGGCCTGGTCGGTCGCGCTGGCGACGAGCGTGACCGGCACGGAGTTGTGACGGGGGTCCTTCCAGTTGTAGCTCCACGGCTGCCCGACGCCCTGTCCGAGAAGCGCGCCGCCCAGGGTCGTGAAGCGGTCGAACGTGACCCCGCCGTTGGTGCTGATGCGCAGGTCCGCAGGCGTCGGCTGCGGCTCGGCCTGAGGGTCCAGTGTCGAGATCGTCTCGGTGAAGGTCCCGGTCAACACCAGCACACCGCTCGGGAAGTGCGTCGCCAGAACAGTCCGGCCGCTGGCGGCCAGGTCGAGCGCGATCGGCGGCGGGGTGACGGTCGACGACGGCTTCTCGGTGTCGACGTTCACCGTGAACTTGCGCTCCAGGCTGGGGTTTCCGGCCTTGTCCACCAGCACCAGCCGAAGCACGCGAGAGGCGCCGCCCGGCTTGCCGAACGAAGTAGTGACCGAGGCGCTTCCGGCCGAATGCCCAGTCAAAGGCGTCACCGGGTCAATCGAGGTGTCTGGTCGAGCCCCGGGCGCCCCCTCGCCGAACGTGTACGACCAACCCCGCAATTGCACACCCGTAACCGTCCCGCAGTTGACGTTCTGGTCGGTGCCCGTGAAGGCGTAGCGCACCACGTTGGTCGCGATCCACGTGCCGTCGAGCGACGTGATGTCGGTCTCGGCACCGGCGTCGTTCCTGAAGGCCGAGAACGTCGAGATCGTCGGCGCGATGTTGTCCAGGCTCAGCTGGAACGCCAGGTCGAACGGGCCGCGGTTTGTCAGCTTGTCGCGTCCGGCGAGCTGGAAGTAGTTGCAGGTGCTGGAGGGCGGCAGCGGCAGGTCCGACTGATCGGCGCTCAGGTCCTGAGGCGCGTTGGCCGCCGTGGAAGTCCACATGTAGCTCCACCGCTGGGCCTGGGCGCTGTCCAGACCGATGCCCGGACCGTCGACGTGGCTGGTCTGGATCGGGTTCCAGAAGGCCCGCAGTGTCAGCGCGTTGGTGGGAGGCAGATGTTCCCCGACACTGACCGTGCTGCCGCCTGGCGGGTTGAACACGGGCGCCGCCAGCCCCGTGCCCGAGATCGTGAACGTCGCCCCCAGGGTGGAGCCGCCCGTGTTCTTGATATCGAAGAAGACGCGGTCCGCCCAGATGTTGGACGGCGTCACCGTGCGCGGCAAAGCCGAGTACGAGCCCGGCGTTCCCGTCGTGTCGTCGACGTTGTTGGCCGCGATACGCAGCCGCACGTTCTTCACCTGCAGGCTCGTGCTCCCGGCGATCGAGATGCTGTTCACGATCATCGGCGTGAAGCTGATCGACTGCCCCGTGGAGGTCACACCCGCGTTGACGTTGAACGCCGCGGGCGTCACCGATGCCGTCGCCAGCCCCTGGTCGACCCGCCCGTCCACCCGCAGCGTGTAGCCCGGGTTCGGCGCGCCCGAGTACGGCTCCTGGTGGTCCCACTGAATCTTGTTGGCGAAGATCGCCACCGGCGTGGTCCAGCTCGCCGCGTTGGCGGACGTGTGGCCGAACCGCGTCCCCTCCACCTTCACCACGTAGTCGGTGTCGCAGTTGGCGCACCCCGAGTCCGCCGAGAAGTCCCGCCGGTCGAACACGAGCGAGGCGCCCGTCCAGGAACCCGTGAACACCTGCGAAAGCGCGGCCGTGGAGATGGTGAACGTGGGGCTGCTGACGACCACGTCGCCGCCCGAGGCTGGCCGGATCTTGACGTTGCTGAACTGGATGTTCGAGGGATTGGCGCCGGTGCGCGCCAGCGTGAACGTCACCTTCGTGACCGTGTAGGTGCCACCGAGCGCGGTCACCACGTTCTGCGTGGAACCGTCCGGGATGTCGTCGGTGGTATAGCGGGTCAAGAACGGGACCGTGTCGGTCAGGTCCCCCAGGCTGGCGACCTGCACGCCGTCCCGGTAGAGGAAGAACTTCCGCAGGTCGACCGGCTCCGTGCTCGAGGGAACCACGCTCAAGTCGCTCACGGCGATGGTCGTCGGGAAGAAGCGCGTCACCGACGCCCAGGGCCTCGACGTCACGGAGCTCACGGTCTGCTGCCAGGCGGCTGGCGTCCCGTTGAAGTAAGCCACGCGCAGCCCGAGCTGGCTCGGCACCAGCGTCGGCCCCGTCGTGTCCAGGTAGAACTTCGTCGTGACGGGTGTCGCCACGAACCCGAGCCGGTCGATGGCGTTGACCTGGAAGGTCTTCGCCCCATCCCTGTCCAGCGGCGCCGGTGAGCGGATTGGCACCAGGATGCTGAACACCGACGTGGCAGGTCCCTGCTGGCCGTAGGACTGGAACGTCACGTCGCCCGTCGTGACCTGCACGTGCATGGTCGACGACGGCGTGGCCCCGGTCAGCCCGTCGACAATCGTGTAGTTGGACCCGAGCACGCCCGATCCGGGCGCCTTCGCCAGCACCGTCGACGAGAGCGCCAGGTCCTGGCCGCGCCACAGGAAGTTGGGCCGCGTATCGTTGGTCCAGTCGACCCCGGCCGACTGCGTCGTCTTGCGGCTGATGGTGAGTGTCCCGATCGGCGGGGCACTGGCGACTTTCCAGTCGAGCCTGTCGGCCACCGGCTCGGTCGTGTCGAAGAGGATCGGCACAGTCACGTTGCCGGCCTCCTGCTCGTTGCCGATGTTGTCGACCGGCTGCACGCGGAAGTAGTGAAGACCGTCCTGCGTCCGCCGGCCCGCGTCCCCCACACCTGCCAGCGCGCTCGCCTGCGAAGTCGCCGGCCGGGTCCCCAGGTACCGGTTCGGATAGTCAAACGGGGACGTCGTCCTGAGAGTCGACACCCGGCTGGCCAGGGGCGCCGGCGTGGCCATCGCCGCCAACGCCGAGCGATAGACCCGGAACCAGCCCGTGTCGGTGCCGGCATTCCCGACGTCCGTCACGTTGTCCCACATCGCCACAACGCTCGAGGTCGGCGTCGGAATCGAAAGCGATAGCAACGGGTTCGGTGGCTGCGCGTCTCGGAAGAGCTTCACGATCTGCACCGGCGTCCCGACGTTGGTCAGCCGGTCCAGCGCATAGAGCGCCACGCTCGCAATCGCCATCGTCTGCACGCTCTGGCCGCCCAGCTTGTCGATTGCCAGGACCAGCTGCGTGGCCGCCGTCGTGAGCGTGATCGACGCCGTCGAGGCCGCCGCGAACGTGTAGTTGAAGGTCGGCGACGCCGTCGAGGCAGTTGGCGATACCGTGACCGGCGGACTGCCCGTCGACTGTTGCAGCTCGTACCGGTACTGCCACTCCGTGGCGTCCGCGGAGGACTTGCCCTTGTCCGTGTTGTGGACGCCCACGCCCGCGCCGTCGACAGCGGCGGTCTGGATCTGCGCCCAGGCCAGCGTCATCGACGAAGCGCTCGTGACCGTCGTGATCGGCAAGGCGGTCGCAGGCCTCAGGCTGTGCCGGTTGTCCGTGTACCGCAGGTCCAGCTTGTTGGTCTGGATCGTCGGGCCGGTCGTGTCGAGCCAGTAGGTCGTCGTATAGAGCGTGGAGCGGTTCCCGACCATGTCGACGCCCTGGACGGTGAAGGTCTTCGCCCCGTCCTTGCCACCGGCCTTCGGGTCCTGCGTGCTCTCGTCCCTCGTCGCCGTCGCTCCGCTGGCGCTCGCGATGGCCGGCGGGAAAGTCAGCGGCGGCTGCGTCAAGGCCGGCCCGTCGGGGAACGCCGTGTTGTACCCCTTCACGCCGGACCCTTCTTCGGTGTGCGGCCGGTACTTCGAGAAGAGCGCCAGGTCACGTCCCACCCACGAGAACCGCACGGGCAAGACGTTGGTCCAGTAGTACTTGTCGCCCGTCGTGATCCGCAGGTTGTGGGTCGATCGCGCCAGGTTCAGGGCCTGGCTCTTCGTCGTCCAGAGGATGTTCTCCACCGAGGTCGGCTTCGTGTGGAACGGGTCGATCGTCGGCGTCGTGTGGTCGTAGTAGACGGAAATCTGGTTGTTCGCCAGCTGCTGCTCCGTCCCGTACCGGTCCACCCCGCGGATCGTGTAGGTGTTCGTGTCGTCGTCCGCTCCGCCCGGCAGGAGCGGATGCGTGTGCGTGTAGACGAAGGAGGAGTTGCCCGTCGCCGTGTCGGAGACGGTCGCCGTCGAGACGAACGTGGCCGCCCCGGAGTGGTGGAAGTAAACGCGGTAGCTGGCCAGCGTCGCCGGGTCGGGCACGTCGTCGACGTCGTTCCACTGGAACGTCATCACGGAGGTGAAGAACGAGGCTCCGACCGAGAAGACCGGCGGCAGCTTGGGCTTCAGCGTCAGGACCGGCACAGGCTCGGAGGCGTCGTAGCGGAACGTGAAGAACGTGGCGAACGGGCCGATGTTGGTCAGCCGGTCGCGCCCGGCCAGCGCGAACGTGCGGAAGCTATTGGCCGGCAGCGCAAACCCGTTCTTGGTCGGCACCGCCAGGTCTCCTTCCTCGGTGGCGAGCGAAGCGTTGCCCGCCGCCTGACCGCCGACACCCCCGCTCCACCGATAGCGCCACTCCACCGCGTCGGCCACTGCGGCCCCGGTGAAGCTCTTGCTCACTCCGATCCCGCGGCCGTCGCTGGCAAAGGCCTCGATCTCCTGCCAGGAGAGGTCCAGGAGCGGCGTGGCCGTCGAAGCCGTCGTCAAGGCGGTCGCATCGACCCAGCCTCCCGCCGCGCCCGTCGACTCGTCGTAGCCGCCCACCTCGATGTAGTACTGGGAGCTGCCCGCCCCGACGCGGCCAACGTCGTACTGCAGCTTGTTGGCCAGAGGGTGCTTCCCGTCGGCCCCGGCGGGCACCTGCCAGACGAATGGCGCAAACGTCGTCAGCGTCGACGACTTCGCCGGCGAGAGCAGCGTCGACGCCAGGATGGTCGCGCCCGACTTGACCGCCAGGTTGCGCACCTCGAGCTGACCCGTGACGGGCTGGAACCGCACGTCCGTGACGCGCATCGCCGCTCCCAGGTCCAGGTCTGAGGCGCTGTGCATCGCCAGCGACTCGCTCGTGAACCCGCTTGCCGGGCTCAGCACCGTCCTGCGTGTCAGCTTTGCGCTGCGCACCTGCAGCTTCCCGGCGGCAACACTCAACGTCGGACCGGTCGTGTCGACCCAGACATCCGTCGTCACCGGCGTCGCAAAGTTGGCCAGCGCGTCGACGGCCTGCAATGTCAGCGTCTTGAGCCCATCGGGCGCAAACGACGTGATGCGCGAGGACGGATGCGAGAGATCCACGTCGACCCCGAGCCCCACGCCCGCCGTGTCCGGAACGTGCTGCACCGGAAACAAGAGCGGTACGGCCGAGGCTCCGCCCGACTGCGAGAGCGTGATGTTGATACCCTTCACGCCCACGCCGCTGTCCAGGGACCCGGCCGCGAACCCGGGGTCCGTGAACTTCCACTGGAACCGTGGCTGAGTATCGTTGGTCCAGAAGGCCGTCGAAGGATTGACTTCCGTGACGATCTTCAGCTTTCGGAGTGAATTGACATATTGAGGTGAAACCGGGCTGGTCGTGAAGTAGACGTACTCCAGCTTCGGCGGCGTCCTGTCCAGGTAGACGGTCTCCCGCACGGTGCCGGCCGTCGGCGGCCCGGGATCGGGCGGCGGCGGCGGCGGCTCCGGATAGATGTTGAAGTTGGCGTCGCGGAAACGGAAGTTCAGCTCCTTGGGCGCGTCCGACCCCACCAGCGTGAATGGCTCGGAGACCAGGTCCGACTTGTTCTGGCTGCCCGGCTTGATCAGTTTCCACTTCGCCAGGCGTCCCGGCCGGCTTCCGTCGTCCGGCCCCGAGTTGGCCGCCCCGTCGTGCGCAGAGTCGACTGCGACCGCGGCCGGTATTCCCGAATGCGGGCCCGAGAGCGAATCGGTGTGCTCCCGGAAGATGTCGCCGTCGTCGCGGGCATCGTACGTGGCCCGCACGTCGGTAGAGCTGGTCCAGCGGGTGATCCCGGCTGCAAGCGGACCGGCCGTGTCGTAGGTCCAGCTGGCCCCGTCCGCACCTCGATCGACGTGCTTCTTCGGCGAGAGCGTCTCCAGGAAGAGCGTGGGCGGCCCCGTGCGCGCCGTGTTCGTCGGCATGGCGCTGTCGACCGTTGCCGTGGCCTCCACCGGCGTGATGATCTCGTCCTTTTCGTCCTTGTACCAGACGCGGATCTTCATCTGGCCGACCTTCCCGTCCAGGAAGGGCCAGTCGATGTTGGGGCTGAAAATCCGGGGGTTGCCGCGGGCATCCGTCAGCTTCAGATACTGGAAGTCCTTGGGCCGGTAGCGCCTTCCGTCGACCTCCACGAAGTCGAAGTCCGGCGCGGACGTCTTCAGCGAGACGCTGGCGCTCAGCGAGCTCGGCAGGTAGAGCGCCCCGTTGGCCCCGACGTACGTGTAGCTGCTGATTGCCGTTGTCCCGACCGTCCCCGTGAACTCCACGCGGATCGCGGCCGAGACCGTCCCGGTCGTCATCATCTCGAAGGCGTTCGAGTAGTTGGCGAGCTCGACCCGGAACATCGTCCCCGAGACCGTGCCCGTCGTCAGGTCCGGCGTCCCGACCACAGACTTGTCCGGCACGTCCACGATCTGCGTGAACGGGAAGTCCGGATGGACGCCCGCCGCCCCCGCTACCGACGGCGGCGCCTGGATGGCCAGCACGCGCGTCCGCGAGTTGATCTCGCTGCCCCGCAAGAGCCGCGCCGACACCGGGACGATGTCGTCGAGCGCGTAGGCCGACTTGGGCTGCACGAACCCGACCCGCACGCGGAACCGATTGCTGCTGACGTGGTAGTTGGCGTTGGCCACTAGCCCCGAGTCGAACCCGGTGATGACGCCCTTGTACGGGTAGGTCGCGAAGTCGCTCGGGTCCGTGCTGATGAGCAGGTTCTCGCTCTTGTCCCAGACCTCGCTCGACGCGTAGCTCCCGCCCGTGTCATGGAGGTCCTTCTTGCGGCCCGCCGAGGTACCGCTCTCGACTTGATCGGGCAACTGGATGATTCCTTCGCTGACGGGGCCCGAGAGCCGATTCTCGAAGGCCGGGTCCGCGACCTTGTTGACTCGCGCCACTATCGGGTACTTCTCAAGCGACGCCGCCTCCGAGATGGAGACCCCGATCGGCACCTCGAAGACCCGGTACTCGACCTCGGCCGGACCCTTGACGAGCGCCAGGAAGTACCGGTGCTGGTTGTCGACCGGGAAGTTGGTCTCGTTATCGTTGCCGGAGGCATTCGGCGCGCGTGAGATCAGGAATCCCAGCCGGTCGTCCGGGTTCGGGAAGTTCTCGACCGTCAGGAACTCGGGGGCGTCACTGACGAAAGCGTCCTCATACTTGGTCCCGGAAGGGAGCTTGGCTCCGTTGCGGCGCCAGTGCTCCGTCAGAGGTGAGCTCGCGTTGATCTCGTTCAGTCCGAGCACGACGGGGAAGCGGTCGCGGGTGCGGAAGAAGGTCAAGTCGCCCGAGCCGATGATCGACCACGTGAAGCTCGTGAGGCTTGCGCTGGCCTGGCTGAATTCCGTCTCCAGGGCCGGCCGGCAACTGTCCGTCGTACAAGGGGTCGGCACGCTCTCATTGCCCAGGTTGTCGCTGAACTGCAGGAACGCGCGGATCTTGCCGTCGCTCGGAAGGGCCGACACCGGACCGAAGTTGTGCGTGAAGGTCGTGGCGTAGGGCGTGTACTCACCAATCTGATCCTTGCAGCACGTCCGGATCTTGATCTTTCCCTTGGGCGCCATGCCGGAGCCCGTGTCCGTGGCGGAGGTCACAATCGTGGCGATGATGCTCTGATTGCGCTTCTGATCGACCTGCACCTTGACGATCCGGGTCGGTGCCATGGCCACCGGAGGCGACCTGTCGAAGAAGATCGACGTCGATGTCACGCCCTTGGTGAAGTTCAGCGAGGGATAGTCGAGCTCCGTGGAGATGAACGGCCCGGCGCTCCGGAAGATGACTGAGATGGTCTTGACCCCGTCTGCCGCGTTGTTCAGACCGGAGTTCTTGTCCCCCATCCGGAACGGCAGGTACTGACCCGTGCCCGTCTCAGGTTTCCCCCAGCCTGGCGAATTCTGCTTCTCCGAACCGGCCGTCAACGGCCAGTTCTTGAAGTTCAAGTAGGTGAGCGGAATCCACCCCGACGAGCCGTCGCTCAGGTCCATGCTTCGCCCGTCCGAGAACGTCCAGTCGAAGAAGACGTAGCCACCGGGCGTATCGGACGGGATCTCCGAGGCCGGAATCGACAGCGGAGGAACGTTCGTATCCACCTCGACGCCCTCGGGCCGAATCCACCGGAGGTCCAGCGGATAGTTGGAGATCCACAGGTCGCTCGTGTTGGTGGTGACGGGCCTGTCGATCGCCAGGTCCACGAACTCACTATTGGTGAAGTCGGGACGGCCGTCGTTGTCCGCATCGAACAGCCTGAGCGAGTACGGATCTCCCTCCACGCTGACGATGCGCATGTTGCCGGGGGCGGGAGCCGTGTTGAACACCTGGACTGGACAGGTCGCGGACGTCGTCGGGACAGTGCCGTCGACGCTGAACGCATCCTTGTACTCGAGCACCGCGGTGTACGAGTAGAACGGACTGCTGGTGTCGAGCACGTTTCCGGGAAACGCGACCACGGTCGGAATGCCATCCACGCGGTTCGCGTCGTCCATGAGGGTGTTGTCCCTGCCCGTCCATCGAATTCTGAAGGAGTTGGAGGACGTCGCGTTCCACGTGGAGCCGTGCGGAGGGTCGTTCTCGCACTGCAGCGCGCTCAGCAGAGGCCCAGGCGCTCCCGATGGACTCTTCAGCCCCCGGATTCCGTCTTCGACCGGGTTGATCTCGTCTTTGTTGTGGAACCAGACGTACTTCTGAAACTGCGCGCCGACCGATGTTGGCTTGTCCTGGACCTTCAGCCGCCACTCCCCCAGGAACTTGCCCTCGATCCGCACGTTGAAGTAGGTACTCGTCTTGGCGTCCTTGACGGCCGCGTTGGGGTCGATCGTGTAGCGGAAGGCAAACGGCTCGGCGACGATCGACACCTTCGGGACTTCCGACTCCGTGCCCACGTAGATCGGAATCAGCTGGCCGGCAGAAAGGCCGCGCGCGTCCGTCACCGTTACCAGCGCGTTGAACGTGCCGGTCGTGAGATAGCTGTGCTCCACGCCCGTCGTCTTCGGGTCGTCGTCCGCGCTGGCGCGCGCCACGGGCCCCAGCGCATCGCGTACGCCCTTCTGCTGCTGGCCGTCGCCGAAGTCCCACTTGTAATCGAACGGAGGCTGGCCCCGGTCGACCTGGAAGTAGAGCGTGACGGGCCGATTCGGCTCCGTCGTCGTCGGCTCTGCCCGGGCCGAAACGAGCACGGCGTCCTCGGGGCGGTTGTAGACCTTCACCAGAGTCGGCAGCCAGTTGCTGTACGTGCGCGCGTCGAGGACGCCCTTCTTGATCCGGACCGCCCGGACCCAGAGCGTGCTCGACGTCTGGTTCGACCCGCCGACACTCACCCGGGAGTAGAGGAATCGCCCGCTGGAATCGGCCATCGTCGTGACGCCGGTGGCTGTCACGGGCTGGCTCGAGGACGAGGAACCCGGGTCGATGCGCAGCTCTATCTGGGTTTCACGGATGCCCCGGCGGCTGGGGTCTGCCGTGCCGATGACGTCGAGCTCCACCGTGGCAGGACTGGCGGGCACCAGGTCGTCGGAGGTCGTGACTGTCGTGCCATAGGCCGGCTGCAGGATGGCCACCTGCGGGGCCGACCGGTCCTCCAGCGTGAAGCGCCACGTCGCGGACTTCTCGTGACGGCCCTTCTCGGAGCTCGTCATCCGCTCCGACCAGACGCCGTCGACCACCCGCACCTCGGCCGTGTAGCTGCCTTCCGGCAACGTGGATGGCGGCGTGTACCTGAGCGACTGCTGCGTCAGGTTGATGCCCGAGGCCACGGTCGGCATCCCTTGCGTGGCCACGTCGTGCTCAACGGTGAAGACCGGATCACCACCCGAGAACTTGAAGTACGCCCGTCCCAGGTTGATTCCGGCCGGGTCGCTGAAGAGCGCGGAGATGAGCGTCGGTGGCGCCGTGAGAGACGCGCCGTTGGTCGGGTTGAGCGAGAAGACCGAAGGCGGCTGCGTATCGACGGTGAAGAGCCAGGCGGCCCGGGCAGGCTTCTTGGCGGCGTCGACGATCTCGATCCGCACCGTGTGCTTGCCATCGGAGAGCCGCTCGTTGGCCGGCACCTGATAGCTGGTGCGCCACCGATCGCGGTCGCCGCCCGGATCGTCGATGGCCGGCGCGTCGAGCTTCTGGAAGAGACCGTCGAACTTGCGTCCGTCGACGAAGAAGACGGCCTTTTCGATGGCGTTGGCTGTCCCGGTCTGGTCCTTTTCTCGGAGCTGGGTCATCCCCCAGTCCGCGTACAGCAGCGGCGCGGCCGTGTCGGTCGTGCTACTCGGCACGGGTCCTCGGGCGACCACGGAAGCCGTGGGCGGCCGGTAGTAGACCACGATGTCGTCGCCCTTGCCGGCGTCGTCGACTCCGTCGGGACCGAAACTGTAGACGAAGCCGCCACCGTAGTTGTGCTTGTACCGGTTCCCCCAGGGGTCCTCGATCTGCTCGACGTTGATCAGCCCCGACAGCTTGTTCAACTCGGAATCGACGTAGTCGTTCAAGTTGCGGCTGTTGTGGGTCTCGAGCGCGTTCTTGAGCTGCTCGAGCTGCAGGCGCGCGGTGCTCTCGCGGTGCGGCTGCGGGTTGAAGACCGTCACGGCAACCGTCGTCGTGAGCGTCAAGATCGCCATCGCGATCAAGAGCTCGATGAGCGAGAAGGCCGGCGGCGGCGTCCGGCCTGAGGCGACTGTCGGGTTGCGTGGCAACTTCGCGAGTAGTGAGTAGTGAGTAGCGAGTAGCGAGTAGGGTCCGTCTATTGGCAGTTAACGCACGAGACGAAAGGCGTCAACCGACCCCGCGATTTTGTTACATTGTCTTTCTCGCGCGGCTCCTGGAGCGGCAAAGCCCCAGGGCGCAACCGGAAGAGGACGTTCATCGGCACCCTTCGAACCCGCGCCCCCCCTACTCGCTACTCACTACTCGCTACTCACTACTAGACCGGCTGATACTCGCACGCCGGATCGGCCGCCATGTAGTCCCCCGTGGTAGCCCGGGCCACGGCCCGGCAGCCGCTGCAGAAGTCGGCAAACTTGCAGATGCCGCACTTGCCGCCCAGGTGGTGCGTGTCCCGCAGCGTGTCGAAGGGGACGCTCTTCTGCCAGAGCTCGGCGAAGCTCGTCTCCAGCGCGTTGCCGGCGGGTTCGAGCAGGTACGGGCACGGGTAGACCGTGCCGTCGGCGGCGATGAAGCAGAACTCCTTGGCTGCCAGACACCCGAACCTGGGCAGCAGGTTCTCCTGGCCTTGCCTCAGCGGATTGAGCTCGTCGGGCAGCTCCCCGGCTCGCTCCCGGTAGAGGCGCTCGAACTGCGGCGAACAGACTACCTGGATCGGGTAGCGATAGAGGAACTGCTGCTCAAAGATCCAGTTGAGCCACTGCATGTACGTGGCGTCGTCGAGCGGGTCGCCCGCGATGGCCCGGCCCCTCCCGGCTGGCACGTTGAAGAAGAGCGTCAGCATCTGGGCGCCGAGCTTGCGCGAGAGATTGAGCATCTTCGGCAGCTCCTCGACGTTCTGCTTGGTGAGCGTGGCGCTCAGACTGAAGCGCACGCCGGAGAGCCGGACCAGGTCGAGCCCCTTGATGGCCTGCACGAACCCATTCTGCGTGCGGCGAAAGGAGTCGTGCGACCGCCCGGAGGCCCCATCGAGCGAAATCTGGACCTCCTTGACGCGCACCTCGACCAGCTTGCGAGCGACCTTTGCGTCGTAGGCGACCGCGTTGGTGCAGAGCACCACGTCCAGCCCGCGCTGGCGCGCATACTCCGCCAGGTCGAACAGATCGGGTCGCACCAGCGGCTCGGGGCCGGTGAAGTGGATGCGCGTCTTGTAGGCAGCCGAGACATTGTCGAGCAGCTTGACGGCCTGCTCGGTGGAGAGGTCCCCGGGCGCCCCGGGCGGTAGCGACGAGTGCCGGCAGTCCTGGCACCCGATGGGACACGCCCGCGAGACCTCCCACAGCACGTACCTGGGGCCCGCGACGCGGGAGTGCTCGCTCGTGATGGGAAGCTTCTTGCGCGAACCGACCGGCTGTTTTTTCTTCAAGCTCGCCTCGTTCGCCCGGAGGAACCCTCAGAGCCAGCGCGCCAAGTCCTTGGCGTAGTAGGTGATGATCATGTCCGCCCCGGCCCGACGAATGGCCGTGATCGACTCGAGCACGCACCGCTTCTCGTCGAGCCAGCCGTTACGCGCGGCGGCCTTCAGCATCGAGTACTCGCCGCTCACGTGGTAGGCCGCAACGGGCAGCTCGAAGGCCTCCCGCACGCGCGCGATCACGTCCAGGTACGGCATCGCCGGCTTGACCATCAGGATGTCTGCCCCCTCCGAGACGTCGAGCGCCACTTCTTTCAGCGCCTCCCGAAGGTTGGCCGGGTCCATCTGGTAGCCGCGCCGGTCCCCCGTGCTCGGCGTGCTCTCGGCGGCCTCCCTGAACGGGCCGTAGAACCCGCTGGCGTACTTGGCCGCGTACGACATGATCGGCACCTGCTCGAACCCGGCGTCGTCGAGCGCGGAGCGGATGGCGCCAACCCGCCCGTCCATCATGTCGGAGGGAGCCACCAGATCCGCGCCGGCGCGCGCCTGGCTGACGGCAGCCCGGGCCAGCAGCTCCAGCGTACGGTCGTTGGCGACCTCGCCGTCCACCAGCTCCCCGCAGTGACCGTGCGACGTGTACTCGCACATGCAGACATCCCCGAAGAGCAACATCTCCGGGACCGTCTCCTTCAGACGCCGCATCGCCCGCTGGACGATGCCGTCGGCGGCGTACGCTCCACTCCCCAACGGGTCCTTCGACTCCGGAATTCCGAAGAGCAGCATCGCCGGCAGTCCCAGGTCCCGCGCCTCACGGGCTTCCTCTACCAGCCGATCGACGGAGAAGCGGAAGAACCCCGGCATCGAGCCGATCTCCTCAGCGACCCCCTCCCCCGGTACGACAAAGGCCGGCAAGATGAGGTTGTCCCGCGTGACCCTCGTCTCGCGGACCATCCTGCGGATCGACTCCGTTCTGCGCAGCCGCCTGGGACGAACGATGGGGAAGTGCATGACGCCGCTCCAGGGTACATCGCCCCCCTGGGCCGTGCAAGGTAGCTCTCGCCCCCCGCCCCCTCAATGGCCGCCGTGGTAGGGTTCGCCCCGCAGGATCGTGAAGGCCCGGTAGATCTGCTCCAGAAGCAGCACCCGGAAGAGCTCGTGCGGAAACGTCAGCCGCGAGAAGCTGACCCGCTGGGCACCGGGCGGAGCGAACTCCGCGGGCAGCCCGTCGGCGCCACCCACCACCAGCCCGATCGGCACCCGGCCCAGGTCCATGGCCGTTGCCAACGTTCGCGCCAGCTCACCGCTGTCCAGCTCCTTGCCAGCCCGGTCGAGCACCAGCACGGTCCGACAGCCCTCAACCGCCTTTGCCAGTCGCTGACTGTCCTGGGCCGGTGTCCCCGCCCGCACCTCGCGCAGCTCGAGCTTCGCGTAACTCCTCAACCGCTTCGCGTAGAGCTCGGCCCCGTCCCGGCACCACGGCTGCCGCAGGCCGCCCACGCAGGCCAGTCTCAGCTCGACCAAGCTGCCGTCACCCGCGCTGACGAACGGCCCCGACGATCGCGTCGATCAGACCGTCGACCGTGTGCTCGCGCGCCGTCGCTGCCACCGTGTAACCCAGCTCGACGGCCTTGCTGGTGGTGATCGGTCCTATCGAGACGATCTGGTAACTCCGAGCACCGGAATCGCTGGTCAGCGCGTGGAAGCTCTCCACCGTCGAGGCGCTCCCGAACGTCACGATGTCCACGGCGCCCTCGGCCAGAGCCCGCTTCAGTGGCAAGGCGCCCGCATCGTCTGCAAGCGTCTCATAGACCACCACGCTCTCGACGATCGCGCCGGCTTCTTCGAGCTTCCGTGGCAACGTTTCGCGCGCGATCCGTCCTCGCGGGAAGAGCACGCGCTGACTCCGGACGCCCAGCTCGATCAGCTCCGTCGCCAGGGAATCCGCCAGCGCCGTCTGCGCCACCAGGTCCGGCATCAGGCCCCGCTCCGAGAGCTTCGCCGCTGTCCCCGCACCGACGACGGCGAAACTAGGCCGCGCCGAGACAGGACGCGCCGCCAGGTCGCTCATCCCACGCTCAACGAGGCGCTGGAAGAAGCACTCGACGGCGTTGCCGCTGGTGAAAGCAATCCAGTCGAAATCCTCGAGCCGGTCGAGCACGTCGTCCAGCGGGCCCGGATCGGACACCCGCTCGATCCGGATCAACGGGCACTGCAGGACTCGCGCGCCGAGCCTCTCGAGCCGCTCTGCCAGCCCACCCGCCTGCGCCTTGGCTCGGGTGACGACCACCGTGCACCCCGTCAGAGGTTGCTCGCGCGGGGCCGGGACGGCCGCCAGGTTGCTCGCCGGGTTCACCGGTCCCGAGCGGCCTCGTCCGCCGGCTCGCTGTCGACCGTCTTGAGCAGCTGGACGCGGTCTCCCGCGACGACGCCGCGGCGAGCGAACCATCCCTTGTTCACCTCGAGCGCGTAACGCGCGGCCCCCCGCGACCGGTGCATCGTCCGGTCATCGAAGGGCACCATGTCTTCGATGTTCAAGATAGCGCCCTTGGCGTCGAGAAACGCGATCGAGAGCGGTAACCGCGTGTTCTTCATCCAGAAGGTGAGCGGCTGTGGCTCCGGGTAGACGAAGAGCATACCCGAATCCTCGGGCAGCTCCGAGCGGAACATCAGTCCCGTCCGCATCGCATCGGGCGTGCTGACGACCTCCAGAGCGAGCTTGTGTCCTCGCACCATAGCCCCCGTGATCCTGCCCGCCGCCCCCGCCGCCTCCGCCGTCAAGCAGAGCGCAAGAAGGACCGTCCCCACGCCCCTGACCCACTGGCACCCAGCTCTACTCACTACTCGCTACTCGCTACTCGCTACTAGAGAGTAGATGCTCGGCGCCCAGGAAGCGCAACTTCTCCGCGACACGCTTGCCGACGTCGAACGGGCTGGTTCCCATACCGTCCGCCCGGAGCAGCTTGCGCCCCTGGCGATCGGCCACGACGCCGCGCAAGACGAGCTTGCCTCGAGGGCTCACCGAGGCAAGCGACCCTACCGGAAGCTGGCAACCACCACCCAGCGCAGCCAGCATGGCGCGTTCGGCCTCGACACACTTGGCCGTATGGTCGTGGTGCAGCGAACGGATGCGGTCGGCCGTCGCCGCGTCGCCGGTCCTCAACTCCACGGCGATCGCACCCTGGCCCGGCGCCGGGAGCATCTGCTCCAGGCTGAGCGGCACATGGCGCACGCCCGGGGGCGACAATCGCACCAGACCAGCACGTGCCAGCACGAGACAGGCGTACTCGCCGTCCGCCATCTTCCGCAGCCGGGTGTCCAGGTTGCCCCGGATCTCCTTGGGTTTCAGGTCCGGCCGGATGTTGAGCAGCTGGGCCACGCGGCGCGGGCTCGACGTCCCGACGACGGACTCGGCCGCCAGGTCTTCGAGCGCGACGCCCTCGGGGGTCACCAGCGTGTCCCTGGGGTCCTCGCGCTCCAGAATGGCGCCCAGCTCCAGACCCGCCGCGAGCTCGGTCGGGACATCCTTGAGGCTGTGCACGGCGAAATCGATGGCACTCGAGAGCAGCGCCGACTCCAGCTCCTTGACGAAGACGCCCTGGGTGGCGAATCGGGTGAGCGGCTTGTCGTGGGCCACGTCGGCGGTCGTCTTGACGACGACGATCTCGACCTCCAGCCCTGGATGCGCGCGGGCGAGCAGGTCTCGGACGTGGTGGGCCTGCCAGAGAGCCAGCTTGCTGCCGCGCGTGCCGAGCTTGAGTTGCGGGCGGCTCAACCCTTTACCCCCTCGGGGGCGGCGGCCTGCTGGCCGGGTTTGAGCTCGAAGAGATCTCGCACCAGGTCCAGCGTCTGCGCCGCGTTGCTCTCCTGTGACAGCCGTTTGAGGTTCTTGAGAGGCGCGTGGAGCATCTTGTGAGTCGTGCCGCGCAGGGCGGCGCGGACGATGTTACGGTCGTGCTCCGAGAGCCCGGAGAGCCGCGCCATCGCCTTGGCCAGCTCGTCGTCGGCGATCTGCTCGGCGCGTGCCATCAGGCCCTCGATGACGGGGACTACCTGGAGGCTCTGGAGCCACTCGAGGAACTCGGTCTTGCCTTCCTGCACGATGCGGCGCGCCTGCAGCGCGGCCTGCTCTCGTTCGCCCACGTTGTGATCGACGACGTTCTGGAGATCGTCGATGTTGTAGAGGTAGACGTTGCTGACGTTGCCGACCTCGGGCTCGATGTCCCGGGGAACGGCAATATCGACCATCAGGACCGGCTGCTGCTTGCGCCGGGCCATTGCGCGGCGGACCTCCTCGGCCCGCAGGATGTACCCGGAGGCCGCCGTCGAGCTGATCAGGATGTCGACCTCGGCCAGACGCTCGGGGAAGCGCTCGAACTCCACGGCCTCGCCGCCGTGGCGGGCGGCCAGGTTGACTGCGTTCTGGTAGGTCCGATTGGTCACCAGGACATGGCGGACGCCGTGGTCGACCAGGTGGCCGATCGTCAGCTGGCTCATTTCGCCGACGCCGACGACCATGGCCGTCTTGCCCTCGAGGCTGCCGAAGATCTTGCGCGCCAGCTCCACGCCGGCATAGCTGACGCTCACGGCGTTGCGGCCGATGGCGGTCTCGGCGCGAACGCGCTTGCCGACCTCGAACGCCTTCTGGAAGAGCTTGTTGAGCATCTTGCCCGTGGCGTTGCGAGCGGCGGCGGCGCGGAAGGCTTCCTTGACCTGGTGGAGAATCTGAGCCTCGCCCAGGACCATCGAGTCGAGACTGGAGGTGACCTCGAGCAGGTGCTCGACGGCGTTGCCGTTGCCCAGGAAGTAGAAGTGGTTGCGGAAGGAGTCGGCGTCCAGCCCCAGGTGGGACGTGAAGAAGGGGCGGACGAAATCGGGGGTCTCGGCGACATCGTCGGTCACGCCGTAGACTTCGAAGCGGTTGCATGTGGACAGGATGACCGCCTCCCGGACAGGGCATGCGGTCATGAGCTGTTTGACCGAGTCCTCCATGACGTCACCGGTCCTGGTGAGCCTTTCGCGCACGTGAACCGGGGCCCGCTTGTGGTTCACTCCGGAGACGAAGAGGTACATGGGGGACTTGGGGGGCTTAGAGGACATACTTGCCCATGTTGATGAGGACATAGGTCACCAGCGTCAAGGCGAATCCGCTGACCGAGAAGAGCGCCAGTTTGCGGCCTCGCCAGCCGTAGCGCGCCCGTGCGATCAAGTACACACCGTAGAGAGACCAGACCAGCAGCGAGGATAGCAGCCGCCCGTCCAGAAACCAGCTGACGCCCCAGGCCTGCGGGGCACCCGCCACGCCGATGGCGATCCCGGCGCTCAGAAAGCAGAAGCCGGTCACGATGGTCCGGAAAGTCTCGCGGTCCAGTGCTTCCAGGGAGGGCATCGCCTGCCAGAAGGGACCGAACCGCTTCTCCTTGAGCGCCTTCTCCACGGCCAGCAAGAGCAGGCCCGAGCCGGCCGCGAGCGAGAAGGCCGAAAAGCTCACCATGACGGCGAACAGATGGGCGGACAGGAAGCTGGGCGGCAGCTCGGTCTTGAGCTGCACGCCGTGGAAGCGGGAAAGAAAGGCCATCAAGAGCGCCAGATAGGGGACCGCGCCGAGCGAGAAGGCCGCTGACACGCTGCCGGTGCTGTGGGAAAAACGGACCGCCCCCATGAAGGCGGCCATCGCATAGAGGCTGAAGGCGCCCAGGAGCGTGTGGAGTGGGAAGATTCCCTCGACCCGCCACTGGGCCACGAAGCTGACCGCATGGACCAGGATGGCCGCCGGCAACACGGCCCACGCCGCGCGGGCGGCGACGCCCTTGGGCCGCAACAGAGCCAGGGCGCAGAGAAGCATGCCCACGCTGTAGAGGGCGAGCGCCAGGTCGAATAGGAGCAAGTACTGCATGTTGTTGCCGCGATAGCCCCAGGCCGATGCTGGGATGCCGTCGGAGGCTAACCAGGTCAGAATCAAGTCTCGCATGGCTCTGTTGCGGCACGTCCACCGCAATTCTGGTTCCAACCTGCGACCCGCCCAGTCTAGCAAACTCCCGGCGGCCATTCCCGGGAAGAGACGACCGAACTCGTGTCTGTCTGGGTTCCGGTCGATAGCTGAAGAGGAGCATGAGCACTCGAGCGATGCCATGGCGGACGTGCGCGCTAGCGCTTTTGGTGGCGCTGGCCCCGGCCACGCCTTCACGGGCCGGGTCGGTCCTGGATGCGCCGGTCAGACGCAACGTCGGCGGCGGACCGGCCTCGCAGATCGAGGCGCTCGACTACCGAATCCTGGAGAAGTCCGCCCTCCCCGGCAAGAAGAAGGTGAGCGCTGACCCCAGCCTGCGCCAGCAGATGGACGCCCTGGATCTGCAGAAGAGCCGGGAGGATTTTCGGCAGATCAAGGAGCCTCCGCCGGCGCCGAAGCTCGACTACTCCCAGTGGGTCCCCAGCTGGATGGGAACCACCGGCGGCCTGGACCTGCCCTGGGCCTACTCGCTGCCCAGGGGCAAGTGGGTCGTCGGCCTGATCGCCAAGGACCGGGATGCCGACAGCCGCTTCTGGCCTCAGGTCTACCGCAACATCTCGGGCTCCGACCGCGGACTGGCCGTCAATTACGGCCTGCGGGACGGACTGGAGCTTACCGTCGATCTGGACCGCCAGGACCGCACGTTCCTCTACGCCCCGCAACCCGCGCTCAACAACCCGGCGGCAGCTCCCTCGAGCGCCCGATTCCAGGGTGACCCCGTCCTGGCCGGCGGCGGACTGAAGGGAACCGTAAAGTTCGACGACGTACAGCTCGCAGTTGGCTTCCACGCCTCCAGTTTCCGCAACCTCGATCGCAACGTCATCGAGTTCCATGACTACGACCGGCTGAACAACCTCTACGCTGTCGTCTCCACCCGCGAAGGCAAGCAGCTCTCGGGGCATCTTTCGGCCCGCTACGTCACGTACGACTGGGGCGGCAGCATCTTCCCCAGCGGCGCCACCGCCGCGTCGGCCGCCACCGCGGGCTCCGGCGACGACTCCATCTTCGTCGACCCCGCGGGGATCGCCCGGCGGGGCTTCGGCCCCGGCCACTCCCAGAACGGGTATCCCGTGTTCCAGATCGTCGACCCGAGCCGTCCCGACAACGGAGCCATCGTCCAGGACCCGCCCGCCGGCGTCAACGTCGTGCGGGTCGGCAAGGGCTCCAGCGACTGGTACAACCTGGGCTTCGGCCTCGACTTCGAGCCCAGCCGCAACCTGAAGCTGATGGGCGAAGTCGTCTGGGAGACCGGCATCAACTTCTTCGGCGCCGAGGCCTGGTTCGTCAACACAGGCGCTCGATACTCCCGCGCAAACTGGGCCGCCACGCTCGGCATGCGCCACGTCAGCAGCCGCGGCTATCGCGAGCCCGTCCTGAGCGTCGCGTACAGATTCTAGGCTTGAGGCTCGAGGCTTGAGGCTTGAGGTATCCGGCTTCAGGGATCAGGAGTCAGGATGCGGATATTGGGCCGCAGATCCATCCTCGAGCCTCGAGCCTCACTTCTCAAGCCTCGAGCCTCAAGCCTCAAGCCTCAAGCCTCTACTGTCGAGACGTCGACGCGGGCGACGATGGAGCAATCGGTGGGGACGAGGGGATTGCGCAGCTTGAAGCTGGCTTCGCGGCTGGTCTCCAGCAGCACTGTTTCGCCGGGGCCGACGCCGACCCGGTCGAGTACGATGATCGGCGCGCCTCGCGGCTTGCCCAGGTGATCCAGGGGCTGCAGCAACAGCAGCGGAAAACCGTGTAGGCCCGGGTCCTTGGCGGTGACGACCACGTTGCCGATCACGCGGCCCAGGAACACGCTAGCGGCCCCCCCCGAGGAAGCTCTTCTCGATCGCCACGATCTTGTCGATCCGCTTCTGGTGCCGCCCGCCCCCGAAAGGCGTCTCCAGCCACTTCTTGACCAGAACCTTCGCATGCCCGGGGCCCAGCGTTTGACCGCCCAGCGTCAGCACGTTGGCGTCGTTGTGCTCCCGGCTGTTGTTCACCGAGTAGAGGTCATAGCCATTGGCCGCCCGCACACCGGGGACCTTGTTGGCCACCATGGCACTGCCGATGCCCGCCCCGTCGACCATGATCCCGAGCGCGCACTCCCCGCGAGCCACCGACTGCGCCACTAGCAACGCCAGGTCCGGATAGTCGACCGGCGCCGGATTGTCGACGCCGAAGTCCTTCACCTCGTGCCCCAGCTCCTTGACGATGTACTGCTTGATCGCTTCCTTGAGGGCGAACCCGCCGTGGTCGGCACCTAGCGCTACTCGCATGATGCGCCGAGGATACTCCCGCCCCGCCCGAGCGCGCAAGCGCCCCCCCTCGCCGCAAATCTGGGGACACACGACTCATTTTCGGCTGAAAATGAGTCGTGTGTCCCCATATTTCCTAGGGCCTGGCAAGCACGGTCGCCGTGGCGTCCTCGTGGAGCACTTTCCAGCCGCGCTCCTTCAACGCGCGGGTCAGCCGTGAACCCGTCGGGTAAAGCGTCCAGCCGATGCGGTAGCGCTCCAGCAGCTCCTCCCAACCGCCTGCCGTGAACTGGAACGTGAGCGAGTCCTCGGTGATCTTGCGGCCGTACATGATGTTGCGGCCGTCGATGAAAACCGGGTAGCCGTCTCCCAGCTCCCAGATCACGTACCCGCCCCAGCCGTACTCGTTGAGCATCCGCCCCTGGGGCCTGTGCGTCCGCAGGTACTCCACGGCCTCGACGGGAAACTGCGCGGCCCCGAATCCGGCCGGCGCGGCTCGCAAGGCCGGCGGAAAGACGCCGGCCACCGCGGCTGCCACCACGCCCAGACAGAGCGCCCAGCCACCCGGGCCGCCACCCGTCCCGGACCGCCCGGATGCCTCGCCCCCGGGTAAACACGAGTCCATCGCTCCTCTGACTCCCAGGAGTAGGATCGGCGTCATCCAGAGGAGGAACACGGTCAGGTGTCTCACCGACTCGAACACCATCGACAGACCCGTCAGCCCCAGCGCCCATCCGAGAATTTTCGCGCGGCCCGAGAGAAAGGCAAGACTCGCCAGCACGGCCAGGATGAAGGGCCGGAAGGGACGAGCCGCCCCCCGAAAGTCGGGGGACTGCCACTCCTGGGTGATGTTCTGGACAGGAGCCGCCGTCATCTGCTCGAGCATGTCGGCGTGGAGCGCTGGACCGTACGGATTGACGAGCGTCGCCGCCGCCGTAACCGCCAGGAGCGTCCCCCACCTCCTCGCCTCCGCAATCGCCTTCGCCCTCCGATCCTCCAAGGCCAGGCTCGCCGCCACCAGATCCGCCAGTGCGAAGAGCGCCAGGAGGATCAGCCCCGCCGGCCATCCTCCGTGCAGGTTCACCCAGAGCGCCATGCTGACGGGAACCAGCCAGATCCACCTATCCTCGAGCTTCCAGCGGCGGAAGAGAAGCCAGCTCCAGAGCGCCAGAAACACCCACGTCCGCACGTGCGGCCGGACGAACCAGTGGAGCGACGACAGGTAGCACGCCCACCCGGTCAGCGCCGCGGTCGAGAGGCGCTCGCTTCCGGCCGTGAGGGCCGCCTGAGCCACCAGCGCGTACGCCAGTGCAATCGAGGCCGCGTCGAAAACCAGCAATGCCAGATAGCCGCGCCACTGGTAGAGCAGATAGTAGACGACGTCCGTCAGCCACTCGAAGGCGACCCACGGCGTTCCGGCCGCGGACCAGGAGTAGGCGTCCGCCCGCGGCAGCTCTCCCGAGGTCACAATTCGCCGGCCAGTCGCCAGGTGCCACCCGGTGTCCCCGTCACCGAACATGTAGCTCGGCCCCGTCGAGAGCACGAACAGAAAGCAGCCGATGAACACGATCGCCGGCACCGACGGTGCCAGCGCCCGCCGCAAGCCTCCCGCCGTCAGGGCCGGATCCGTGCCGGCGCCGGTCATCCCGGGCCCGTCGCAGGCCGTCCGCCCACCGGCCGAAAGACCGGCGGTATCTCGCCCATCCTCGGCCTACCAGAGGATGCCTGCTCGGTGATCTTCACGCTCGACATGTCGACGTCCCTGAGGCCGCTAGAGCGCCGCGGCCAAAAGACTCACTGGGTCCACTATCTCCAGATCGGGATCCGCCTTCTGGAAGCGCCGCCGCGCCGAGGGACACGCGCTCACCAGCAGGTCGCCGCCACGGGCCCGCACCTCTTCGACCGGAAGCCGGGCGATCCCCGCGGCCAGCTCCGGGTTGGTCAGCGGCAGCCCGCCGCCGCCCCCGCTGCAGAGACCCATCTCCCGGTGAAACGCCAGCTCTTCCACCTTGCGGCCCAGCACCCGCTCCAGGAGCTCGCGCGGCTGGTCGTAGACGCCCAGGTAGCGGCCCAGGTGGCAAGCGTCATGGTAAAAGGCACGCCGCACGCGCCCCAGCCTCGGCGACAGCCGGCCCGCGCGGACCAGCTCGAGCAAGAGCACGCTCAGGTGCTCTGGCTTGCTGTGCGCGGGCAACCCCAGCTCCGGGTACTTGCGCGCGAAGGTCGACACCGCGCCGGGACAGTCGCTCACGATACGCGCGTGGTTGGCAAACAGCGCGATGTTGCGCAGCGCCACCTCGCGGAACCGCTCCGGATACCCGTGGCTCAGGCTCGGCAGCCCCGAGCAGAGCTTCTCCGGCCCCGCCACGGCGAAGTCGAGACCCGCCGCTTCGAGCACGCGCACCGTCTCCTCGAGCACGTTCGGAAAGCGCTTCACGGTGGTGCAGCCGAAGAAGACCAGCACCGGCGCCGGCCGCAGGAACCGGCTCGGCGGCACGCGCCTCGCCAGCTCCTCGGAGAGCTTCGGCCCCACCGGATTGCCCCAGAGCCGCATCGCCTCGTCCTTCTCCGCCAGCTTCGGATGCGCCAGGCCACGCGACGCCGCCAGCGCCCGCACCGCTTCGAAGACGGGCGGCAGCTCCTGACCGTGGAGGCACGCCTGCTTGCATGCCATGCAGCCCGTGCACTTGTAGGCGCTCGCCAGCACCCCCTGGTCCAGCGACACCTCGCCGGTCTGCAGGTGGCGCAGCATCGTCATCTTCCCCCACGGGCTCGACGCCTCGCTCCCCTCGACCCGGTCCACCGGACAGGCAAAGCGGCACATCTTGGGGCAGAAGGTGCAGGTCGCCGTCTCGTGACCGTACTCGGGCAGCTCGACCAGCTTCTGCTTCATTCGGACACTCCCAGCTTTCCAGGGTTCAGGATGCCGTTGGGGTCGAGAGCCTTCTTGATCGCCTTCAGCATGTCCAGCCCCGCCCCGAGCTGCTGGCGCATGAAGGCCGCCTTGGAGAGCCCGACGCCGTGGTGGTGCGACAGCGTCGCTCCCGAGGCCAGCGCCGCCTCCATGGCCACACGCCAGACCTCCTTGTAGAGCGCCTCGGTGGCGGCCTCGTCGGCGCCCCTGCCCGCGAAAGTGAAGTAGATGCTGCAACCTTCCGCGTAGGCGTGTGAGAAGTGGGCCATCACGACGACCTTGCCCGACAGCGCCTGCCGGACGTTTCTATAGAGAGTCGAAAGATGCTCCCAGGTGGCGGCCACCTCGAAGGTGTCGACGAAGTAGCCCTCCTCCAGGAGCGGCGACTGCCGGTAGCTGACGTCGTAGCGATGCTCCCACCAGTGCTTGCCCGGCTCCGGGCCCAGATCGCGCCCCCCGGCCTCCGCGCAGACTTCCAGCGCCAGCGACTCTTCCAGCCGGGTCATCTCGGCGGCGCCCTCGAACGTCAGCACCAGCAGACACTTGCCGCCCAGCATCTTCTCGAAGAACCCGACCACCTCGGGCCATGCCAGCATCCGGTACTCGACGCTCTTTTGAATCCGGGAGAGGAAGGCCGCGAAACCCTTCTTCTCGGCCTCGCGAGGCTTGGCGCCGACGATGAACGTGTCGAGCTCGTCGTAGAGACGTACCGCCGCGGGCCGTAGCCCCTTCTGCAACACCAGCCGGATCGCCTCCATGCCGGCTTCGATCTCGTTGAACATCACGCCCCGGAAGCGCCGGCTCTGAGGCATGCGGTGCACGCGCATCAGCCCCTCCGTGATGATGCCGAGCGTGCCCTCCGAGCCGACCAGAAGCTGCAGCAAGTCCGGACCTGTCGCGCTCCGCGGCGCCGCGCGGGTTTCGTAGATCTCGCCGCTGGCCAGCACCGCCTTCAGCCCGAGCGTCATGTCCTCGATCTTCCCGTAGCGGGTCGAGAGCTGACCGGCCGAGCGAGTCGCCAGGTAACCCCCGAGCGTCGAGCAGTAGATGGAGGACGGGAAGTGACCCATCGTCAGGCCGCGGGCATTCAGGTGGGTCTCCAGGACCTGCCCGAGGATGCCCGCCTGCGCGCGCACCAGGAGCGACCGCTCCTCCACCGCGAGAATCGCCGACATCCGCTTCAAGTCGACCATGACGCCGCCCTGGACCGGAACCGTGCCGCCGCAGACGCCGCTGCCGGCGCCGTAGGGAACCAGAGGGACCCGCCGCCGGTTGGCCAGCTCCACGAGCTGTACCAGCTGCCGCTCCGTGGACGGCCAGACTACCCAGTCCGCCGGATACGGCACGCGGCCTTGGCGCATCCAGAGATGGCCGCGGGGCCAGAGGTCCCTGCCGTAGGCGATCCGCTCCTCGGTCCGCCCCGAGACCGCACCCGCGCCGAAGATGGCGACGAGCTCCTGCTCCAGGCCGCCGTCGTGCAGCCGCGGCCTCAGCTTCAGCTTGCCGTCGCTCATGCGCGCACCTCCAGGGGACGCGCCGGGCCGCCAGCCACGGTCCGGACGGCGAACTCCATGACGGCCGCGGCCGCGTCGATCTTGCCCAGCCGGTCGATCCACTTCATCCCGGGCGAGGCGTGGACGCCAGTGACGACCAGCCCCTCCGGCCCTTCCTGCATGTCGACGCCGGCAAAGCCTAGCTCGAGCACCGCTGCCGCCCGGACGGCGATCTGGGCGAGCTCGGGGGTCAGCTCCACGGCCTCTCCGCCCGATTTCTGGTGGATGTCCGCCCGGAAGACTCCCGTGAGCGGCGGGCGGCGGATGGCGGCAAGGGCGCGGCCATCGACCACCAGAACCCGGATGTCGCCGCGCTCGCGGTTGGGCAGGAACTGTTGCAGCAGGATGTTCTGACCCAGCTCCCAGAGTGTCTCGAGGGTCGACTCGGCCGCCGGGTGCGAATCGGTCAGGATGGAACCGATCTCGAAGTTCCCCTTGAGGAGCTTGAGCACGACGGGCGGGCCGCCCACCAGCTCGAGCGCCTCGGCCAGGCGCCTGGGCGACCGGAGCATGACGGACCCGGCGATCGGAACGCCGGCTGCCGCCAGCATCTGGAGCGAGCGCACGCTGTCGAGCGCGCGAGAGATGGCGATGGAGCGATTGACGACCGGGACATCCAGGAGCTCGAACTGCTCGATGACGGCCAGGCCGTAGCTCCAGGTGGAGCTCGACACGCGGCCGAGCAGCAGGCCGGGCAGCGCCAGAGGCCGGGCCTCGTAAAAGATCCGGCAGCCCTGCTCGGCGAGCAGCAGCGTGCACTTGAGCGGATCGAGGACGGTCAGCTCGTGGCCCATTTCGTCCGCGGTCTTGACGAAGCGGCGGGTCGTGTAGGCGTTCCTGCGGCGCGCGAGAAGGTATATCTGCACGTTCGACTCCGGGTGGCGTTGGGCCCGAGAACCCTAGCACGCCCGGCCCGAAGTCTCAATCGCGGGAGCTCGGGAGGAGAGCACGTTGACTCGGCATTCGGTGCAGGCTACACTCGACCGGACCGCTCCGGACAACACCGGAAAGGGCGCGTTTTTCAGGAGGTTCGTCCGAGACATGCAGAACTGGCAAAGACTGCAGCACTCACGCAAATCGGAGCTCCAGGCGATCCGGGACGAGCAGTTGCACCGCTTCGTCAACGAACACCTCTATCCGTTCAGCGCCCACTACCGGAAGCTGTTCCAGAAGAACAAGCTGGACCCGAAGAAGCTGCGACGCGTGAGCGACATGCGCCACGTCCCCTTCTCGAGCAAGGAGAGCCTCCTGGCCACGCCGGAAGAGCCGCAGAAGTCGCTCGATTTCGTGCTGAAGCCGGACCCTGGACTGATCCGGAAGTACTGGCCGACCAGCAAGAAGCTGAAGCTGGCACTCGATCGCATCCTCCACGGCGAGAAGTACATCCAGGACAAGCTCGGGCTCGAGTACCGGCCAATCTTCCTCACGGCCACGACCGGCCGCACCTACCAGCCGGTCTCATTCCTCTACTCCAATCACGACATCATGAACCTGCGCGAGGCAGGCGCCCGGCTGCTCGACATCTTCAGCGTCAAGGCGGGCGCGCGGATGGTGAGCCTCTTCCCCTACGCGCCCCACCTGGCCTTCTGGGCCGTGGTGTTCGGCGCGATGGAAGCCGGAGTGCTCGCAGTCTCGACGGGCGGCGGCAAGGTCATGGGAACGGCCGGCAACATCGGGTTCATGCAGCGGCTCAAGCCGGAGGTCATCGCCGGCATACCGGGCTACATGTACCACCTGCTGCGCACGGCCCAGACACAAGGGACCGACCTGTCCAGCGTCAAGCTGCTGGCGCTGGGCGCCGAAAAGGTGCCGCCCGGGCTGAAGGAACGGATGTACGAGCTGATGACCTCGATGGGCGCCAAGGACCCGCAGATCTTCGGCACCTACGGGTTCACCGAGTCGAAGATGGCCTGGGGCGAGTGTCCGGCGAAGCTCGGCGTCTCCAGCGGCTATCACACTTACCCCGACCTGGAGGTCTTCGAGATCGTCAATCCCGAGACCGGCGAGCAGGTCGGCGAGGGCGAACCGGGAGAAATCGTCTACAGCTCCATCGACGGCCGCGGCAGCGTCGTCTTCCGCTATCGCACGGGCGACCTTGCCCGGGGCGGAATGACGTGGGAGCCCTGCCCGTACTGCCGGCGCACCATCCCGCGCATCTCCAGCGACATCAGTCGTGTCTCCAACGTGCGCAGCATGCAGTTCTCCAAGATCAAGGGGACGCTGGTCAACCTGAACAACCTGCAGTTCCTGCTCTCCGATATGAAAGAGGTCGAAGAGTGGCAGGTCGAGATCCGCAAGAAGGACGACGACCCCCTCGAGATGGACTTGCTGGTGCTCTACCTTGCCGTCAAGGAAGGAGTCGACACGGTCGCGTTCGAGGATCGCCTCCGGAAGGCGATCGTCAACGACATCGAGGTCAGCCCCAACGAGATCCGCTTCTGCTCGCTGCCCGAAATCCTGCAGCGGCTCGGCATGGAGACCGAGCTCAAGGAGAAGCGGATCGTCGACGCGCGCCCGAAGTAGGGAAAGCAGTAGCCACCCCGGCCAGCTCGGCCAGCGCGGCGACATCCATCCGCAGGATGGCGACGGCGAGATCGATGTTACAGATCTCGAAGACGTCCTTGGGACTGTGCTCGTTGCCGTTTCCGTCGTACTCGTACTCGATCGTCAGGGTCGAGGGGACCCCGGCGTCCAGGAAGCTGACGTGGTCGCTGCCCCAGGCGTTGTCGGTCCGATAGACCTTGAGCGCGGGCGCATAGGCCTGGGCCGCGGCCTGCAGGCGGTCGGAGAGAACATGCGAGATCACCTTGCCCTCGAGCATCACGTCCAGGGGCGCGGTCGGATCGAAGGCGATCATGTCGAGGTTGATCATGGCCTTGACCCTGGCCAGTTCGCCGGCGGACTTCATCTGGTTGACCAAGGCGATGCTGCCCAGGAGCCCCTGTTCCTCGCCGCTGAACAGAACGAACCGAATTGTGGCCTGCGGCTTTCGCCCTGCAAGGGCACGGGCCATCTCGATCACACCGGCTGAGCCGCTGGCGTTGTCGTCGGCACCGGGGGCCGAGTTCTGGCTGTCCCAGGAGATGCTGTCGAGGTGTGCGCCGACGACGTAGATCTCGTCGGGCCGGGCCGAACCCCTCAGCTCGGCGACCACGTTCGGCAACTGCTTCCCACGGCTGGTGTAGGGGATCACCTTCGCCTCGCATCCGGCCGCCTTGAAGGCGTCGACAGCCCAGGCCGCCGCCTGCTGGATGGCCTGCGAATAGGTGTAGCGCGTCTTGAAGGCGATCAGCTTGCGGAGCGTTTCGGTGTACCTCGACTTGTCGACCGCCCCGGCTATCGGAGCCAAAGCCGCGCTCGCGGGCGCCACGCTCGCAAGGTGCGCCGGGCTGCGGAAGACCACCGTCCGGCGGCCGGCGCGCACGAACTGGAGCTGATGATCGGCCTCCTGCAGCAGCCGGTTGAGCGCCGGGCCGCTCGGCCGGATCACGAAGAAAGGGCCCTCGTGCGCGATGACGCGTGTGCGCTTGGCCAGGATGCGCTCCACGCCAGAATGCTTCGAGAGGACCAGGACCGTCCCCTCGAGGTCGGACATCCCGCGGACCTCGCTGGCAGGGAGCCCCCGCTCTTGCCAGCGCTGGCTCAACCCGGCCTCGCCGGCGACCAGAAGCCGGTCTCCCAGCTCCATCCAGTCGACCACGCCGGGTTCGCGCTTCAATCGCTCCAGACCCTGAAGGTCCAGCGCCGCCGTATCCAGCGACCAGACAGCGGCCTGGACTGTTCCCGCAACCAGCGCCCCGACCATCGCCACCAGGAGCATGACCCTCTTCACTCGATACTCGCGCATGGGCTCGCCTCCGTCCCCGACTGGGGAGCGGCGAATTATATCAGGCCGCGTCGTCCGTGACCAGCGCCTAGGCGCGCAGCCACTGCCCGACGTAAAAGCGGGTGCGGAAGGCCGCCTTCATCATGGCCAGCTTCGTCTCGTTCCACCAGAAGCGGCCCGGGTCTTCGGTGAAGTAGCGCCCCTCGTCCGGAAGGAGCACGAGGCTGACGTTGACGTTGGGCGCGATGCCGATCGGCAACCCCCGTTCCATGCAGGCTTCGTACAGGCGGCGGAAGACCGGCACCATCGCCTCGGGTTCGGGTGGAGGCAGATGCTTGTAGTCTGTGCTGACCAGCGGGCGGAAGACGCAGACCGTAGGAATCGCTCCCCGCTCGGTGAGCCAGTCGATGGCGGCGATGCTGCTCTGGGGCGGCTCCAGGCCGGCGATGATCTCGCCGTTGGTGGTGTCGAAGATCGGCACGCAGTACTCGATGGCCTCCAGGTAGCGCTTCAGTCCATGGTGGAGCGCCTTGCCCGGACAGACCTCTGCGAAGCGCTCGGGGTCGAAGATCTCGAAACAGAAGCTGACGCGATTGACGCCCAGGGCCCGCAGCCGGTGGTAGCGCTCGAAGTCGGCCTCGGGCGGGCACTGCACGCCGACCAGGAGCCCGGTCTCCTGCTTGACCGCCTTGACGTACGGCTCGAGCACTTCCAGGTAGTTGTCCCCGACCAGGAACCCGGTGTTGAAGTCGACATAGGTGACACCCGATTCGGCCCGGGCCGCGCGGACGACCTCGAGCACCTCCTCGACTCGCTTCTCGGGGTCGTCGTCGTTGCCGATGTTCATCCCGGTCGAACAGAACTTGCAGTTGACCTTCTTCGGCTTCTCGCGCCAGAAGTCGCACGCACGCCCAAGGTAGATCCCCAGGTAGGTGCCCTGGAGCGTACCGATGCTGGTCATCGCCTTCCCGGAGCTGGTGCTCTTCGAGTACCAGGAGGGGCAAGGTGAAAGCCGGACCGGCGTCACCGGCTTGCCGTCCTTGTGCACCCAGTACTGGCCCGAGCTGAAGTGGAGCGAAAAGGGCGACTGAGCTGCGAACCCTTCCACGACGGGCACGTTGGTCCAGAGCCCCTCCGGCAGCAGTAGCTCCAGACCGCTCCCCAGGCCGGCGCGGGTGCGCAGGATCTGCCTGCCGTCGTCAGCCAAGTCGCACGACGGATCGATCCGCATGCCACGGCAATAGAGCTCGAGCTTCAACAGCCCGGGATTCTGTCCGACGTCCCAGTTCATCGCACCTCTCGCTGCCCGAGGAGTTGTTTCAGAGATAATACGCCAGCGCGAAGCCGACCTGGCAGGCCATCATCATCAGGTACATGTGTGTCCAGGAGGGATGGTTCTCCTTCACGGCCAGCTCGAGCGGGTTCCGGACCATCAGGTGCGCCACGTAGAGCCCCCAGAGCGCCAATCCGAACCCCAACATGTCGAGCAGGTCGGGATTTCCCGTCAGGATGCCGGCCCGTACGCCCAACGGAATGAGCAGGAAAGGCCAGACGAAGAAGGGCGCAATCATCCAGGCCGCCTTCTGGGGGCCGAAGCGCACCGGCAAGGTCCTGCATCCAAACAGCGCGTCGCCGCGCATGTCCGAGAAATCCTTCGTCGAGGCCGCCCCCAGAAGGAACGAGCCGAACACGAAGCCGATGAACCAGGGCTCCAGCGTCGTGGCCGAGCGCACGGTGGACCAGCCGGCCACCTTGAGCAACACGCCCCTGGGCAGCGCGATGGTGAGGTTCGCCAGGAAGGTGAAGCGCTTGGTCCTGAGGGGCGGAGCGGAGTAGGCGATCGTCATGAGCGCCGCCATCAGCACGAGAAACAGGAACTCCTCGGAGATCTGCGCAGCGATGGCCACCGAGATGAGGTAGCCGACTCCCACGGTGGCCCAGGCCTCGCCCGGCGTGATGCGCTCGGACGGAAGGAGCCGCTCCGGCTTGTTCACTCGGTCGATCTCGAGGTCGTAGATCTGGTTGAGCCCGTTGGAAGCACCGTTCAGCAGGCTGCCGACGAAGGCGCCGGCCAAGGCGTATCCGATGAGGTGGAGCTCCGGGGAGATCGGAGGCTGGGCGCCGAAAGCGGTGATCGCGCCGCTCAGCATGCCGACGGCGGGCGGGGCCAGGGTGAATGGCCGCATGAAAGCCCACCAGCGCGCGAGGTCACGCAGAGGTTGCTCCTGGACCCTCGATGTCGGTTCATTCACGGACATCTGGACCGTAATACCTTGCACCGGCCGAGAGCAATGGACAACTCGACCTGCGAGGTCGAGCCAGCGGAACACGGACGGCTTTGACATCGTCCGGACCGGGCAGTATTGACTTGCAGGAGGTGCCCCCCATGGTCGTTCCCGCCTGCTTCATGTGCGGCCGCCGGACCGCACGATTCCTCGTCAAGTTCGCTCTCGAAGACTGCTATATTTGCCGGGTCTGCGAGAACGGCTTGAGTTGCAGGAAGCAGGTGGAGGCCTTCCCGCTCGGCCCCGACTACGGATTCCGCCCGACCGCCATCGCCTCGATCCGCAGCCAGCGGCGCGACAAGCTGACCGTCTACTCGCACGACGAGCTGCTGCAACGCTACGAGGACGAGATCCTCTCGTGCGAGGACAGCTTCTGAGCGTGAAACCGTAGGAGTGGTCAGTAGCCAGTAACCAGTAGCCAGTAGCTACCCTACTCGCTACTCGCTACTCACTACTCACTACTAGTGCAGCAGCTTCGCCCACACCTCGACCAGGTGGCCGCGGATCTCCATGTCGTCGGGGGCGCGGTTGTGGGCGCGCTCCAGGTACTCCTCAGCCTTGGCCAGATTGCCCTGGCGATAGAAGATCCAGCCCTTGGTATCGAGGAAGAAGGCGTTGTTCGGCTCGGCGGCCAGCGCCTCGTCGACCAGCGTCATGGCCTCGGGGAGGTTGGTGCTTCGCTCGGCGTAGAGGTAGGCGAGGTTGTTCTTCGGGATGGCCAGCGACCGGTCCTCCTCGATGGCGCGGGCGAATGACTCCATGGCCATGGAGGGATCGCCCTTCTCGTAGGCGATCTCGCCCAGATGGCTGTAGTAGGTGCCGGCGTACTGCGGGTCTATCTCGAGCGCCTTTCGGAAGTAAGACGTAGCGCGATCGTACTGCCCCTGCTTCTGGCAGACGATCCCCAGGTTGCAGTACGCCTCGGTCATGCCGGGATCGAGCCAGAGTGCCTTCTGGTAGCAGCGGAGGGCGGTGTCTCCGTCGCCCTTCTTGAAGTGGAGGTTTCCCAGGTTGAAGTACCCGTAGGAGAAGTTCGGATCGAGCTCCAGGACCTTCTCGTAGCAGGCGATGGCCAGG
The DNA here is from genome assembly GCA_016213845.1 of Candidatus Wallbacteria bacterium. Lineage (GTDB taxonomy): Bacteria > Muiribacteriota > UBA6191 > JACPRK01 > JACPRK01 > JACPRK01. The sequence continues at coordinate 70,896 of JACQZN010000103.1, read as the reverse complement.
TCGAACTCGCCGCTCCGGGCGTAGGCGTTGCCCAGATTGCCGTAGGTAACGAGGCTGCGAGGCCCGCCGTAGTAGACGATGCGGCGGTCCTTCGAGGCGCGGGAGACCGTCACGGTTCTCGTCGCGCGCATCTCGGCGGAACGCCGGGCCGGCTCAGGCGGCGACCAGAGCGCCATGGACGCGCTCACGGCACCCAGCATGCAGACACCGGCCGCTGCGCGCAGCCAGCGGTGCGATGCCGCCGGCATGGGCGGGGTCGCCAGCTTGCCAGTCTTGCAGCCGTAGGCGCCACAGCCGTCGTTGAACTCCCAGCAGTCGTCATGGTGCGCCGCCCGGCAGCGGGGGCACGTCGTGAACGACGACCGAAGGTCGTCTCCGCAGACGGAGCAGCAGTGCGTACCGGAATCCGGGTGGGCCAGCATTCGATCGTTCATTCGCATCTCCAGTGTCCCCGATCTGATACGACTTTTCGCCCCGAATGGTTCCCGTGCTCGCTCTGGCACGTTGACATTCTTGTATACCGTCGAGAGCCCCAGATTCGCCAGACCGGGCGAGAACTTTTTTTCGGAAAATGGGGCCACTCCGGAAAATGGGGCCACTCGACTTTCCCCAATTTGCGGCAGCAAATTGGGGAAAGTCGAGTGGCCCCATTTTTCTTGCGCGAGGGGCGGCGGCGCTACACTGCCTGCACATGCGCGAAACCAGGACGTCCCGGGTCTGGCTCTGGTTCGTGCTGCCGCCGGCGCTCTTCCTGTGGGCGGCGTGGCGATGCGTCGAGTATTGCTCGCCGACTTACGACGAGCCCGCGCACCTGGTGGCCGGCTACACCTACTGGACCCGGCGCGACTTCCGGCTGGACCAGGACGTCCCGCCGCTGGCAAAGCTGCTTGCTGCGCTTCCGGTGCTGGCGCTCGAGCGGCCTGACTTCCGGCCCGACCCCAAGCTCTGGCAGTGGGGGGACCAGTTCGGGCTCGGCACCCGGTTTGTCTTCGATTCCGGCGTGCCGCCAGACCGGCTCATGGCGCTGGCACGGGCGCCGATGGTGGCGATGGGGCTCCTGATGGCGCTGTTTTCCGGGTGGTGGGCCGCCCGGCTCTGGGGATGGCAAGCCGGAGCAGCGGCCCTTGCGCTGGCCGCTTGCGATCCGAACCTGATCGCACACTCGGCGACCGTGAACTCCGACGTGCCGGCGGCCCTCTTCGTCCTGCTCGCGCTCTACGCGCTCTGGGAGACCTTCCAGTCGCCGGGCTGGCAACGGCTGCTGGCCGTTGGGGCAGCGGCGGGGCTGGCGATCGTCTCCAAGCACACGGCGCTGCTGGTGCTTGTTTGCCTGCTCCTGGCGTGCGCCGCGTGGCTCCTGGGCGGCCGGCCGCTCGTGCGCCGGGAACTGCCGACCTGGGGGCGCAGCCTTGGGCTGGAAGCGCTGGCGTCTCTCGGACTGATCCTCCTGCCGGCCGTAGCGGCGATCCCCCCGTGCCACTTCTTCGTGGGGAACTTCGGATTCGGGACCTGGCTCGAGGGGCTCGACGTCGTGCGACAACACATGGCGGTCGGGCATCCGTCCTTCCTGCTGGGCGATTACTCGCTCACGGGCTGGTGGCTCTTCTACCCTTTCGTCCTGCTGGTCAAGACACCGCTGCCCACGCTGGCAATGGCCATCGCCTCACTCGCGCTCTGGAAGCGGGGGACCCGGCTCGATCGCGCCACGACACTGACCCTGGTCCTTCCGGCCGTCGTCTTCTTCGCCGCGGCCTCGGCCTCCAGAGTGGCCCTGGGTGCTCGCCACTTGATGCCGGTCTACGCGTGCCTGTGGATCCTGGCGGCCCGGTGTGTGACCTGGGGACCGGTGGCCCGCCGCGGAGCTGCCGTACTGGTGCTGGCGGCGGGGGCCTCGTCGCTCGTGGTGACGCCGCATCAGCTGGCGTACTTCAACGAGCTCGCCGGAGGTCCCGACGCCGGGCATCTCTACCTGCTCGACTCCAACCTCGACTGGGGCCAGGACCTGAAAGGGCTGCGGGACTTCGTCGCGCGCGAGAAGCTCGATACCCTCTACCTCAGCTACTTCGGCAGCGTCCCGCCGAGCCGCTACGGCTTGAAGTATCGCGCACTGCCAGGCAATCCGACCTGGAACGACAAGGACCCCGACGAGGACCCTGTCGATCCGTTTCCGGAAGGCTCGAGCCGCCACGTGATCGCCGTGAGCGCGTCCAACCTGCAGGGCCTCTGGCCGCCGCAGCTGCGGGCCGACTACGGCTGGCTGCTCTCCCGCAAGCCACTGGCGCGCGTCGGCTTCGGCATCTGGGTCTGGGAGCTCACGGGTGACGCGGAAGCGCACGCGCAGCTCGCGCAGATCTTCCTGCGCTGGCGCAAGCCCAGGCTGGCGGAGCGAGAGTTGAAGCGCGCCCTGGCGCTCGACCCCGCTCTGGAGGGCGGCGCCCAGCTCCTGGAGCGCCTGGCCCCGCGCAGGTGACGCCCGCTCGAGCGTCGGTCGCAGCCGCGGCCGGGAATGCAAACCCGCCCGCGTTTCCGCGGGCGGGTCGAGGATACTTCCGGAGCCTTTCGGGCTCAGTTGGTCTTGGCGGCGGCGTCATCCTGGATGGCGCCGTGGGCCTCGCAGTAGACCAGTCCGCCCGTCCCGAGCTTGTACTTCCCGAAGGTCTTGCCTCCGGAACCGGGATCGTCGACCAGCGACTGCAGGTAACCGCCCTTGACGAGGTCGCCACCGACGCTGTCATCCAGCTTGTCGATCTTGGTGTTGTTGTCGAGATTGTACATCTCGAGCGCACCGGCGATCGTCTTCTGGTTGGCGTAGCAAGCGCGCGTGTTGGCGCGTTCGCGTGCGGCCTTGAAGTTGGGGACCGCGATGGCGGCGAGGACTCCGATGATAGCGATGACGATCATGAGTTCGATGAGGGTGAAGCCCTTGCGCGCCAGGTTCCTTCTCATTGCTCTCATTGTTGCACCTCCTCTCTCCGAGCTGGTTGGTGTTTCCGTTACGAGACTATCCTACTCTTCGGGGTTCCGCTTCGCAATCGTTTCGTTGCTCGCACCTCTGGAGACGCTCGAGGCGAACGCGGGTTCAAATCTTTTTTTGCAGCACCCGCGGCCGGCCGTCAACCGACGTTGTTCACCAGCTTGAGCATGGGCATGAACACCGCCAGCACGATACCGCCGATGACGAGACCCATGAACACGATGACGATAGGCTCGATGATGGACGTGAGGCCCTTGACCGCCACGTCGACCTCGGTGTCGTAGAACTCGGCGATCTTCATCAACATCTTGTCGAGCTCGCCGGTCTCCTCACCGACCGCGATCATCTGCACCACCATCGGCGGGAACACGCCGCTGTTGCGCAAAGGGTCGGCGATGCTCTCGCCTTCCCGGATGCTGGCGCGCGTCTTGTCGACCGCCTCCTTGATGACGAGGTTGCCGGCAGTGGCGGCCGTCACTTCCAGCGCCTGCAAGATGGGCACACCCGAGCTGATCATCGTGCCCAGGGTCCGGGTGAAGCGCGCCACGGCCACCTTGCGCATCAGGATGCCGATGGCCGGTACGCGAAGAATGTTGGTATCCCAGACCCGCTGGCCCTGGCTGGAACGGAAGAACTGGACGATGGCGAAGGGCACCAGGCCCAGGCTCGGAATGATGACGATCCACCAGTCCTGCATCGTGTCGGAGAGTGCCAGCAGCAGCTTCGTGACGGCGGGCAGCTCCACGTTCATCGACGCGAAGATGCTCTTGAACTGGGGAAGCACGAACATCACCAGGGCGAGCACGACCAGGAACGCGATCGAGAGCACGACGACCGGGTAGGTGAGCGCGCCCTTCACCTTGGCCTTCAGCTCCTCGCTCTTCTCGAGGTAGCCCGCCAGTCTCTGGAGGATCTTGTCGAGGATACCGCCGGCCTCGCCGGCCTTCACCAGGTTGACGAACAGGTTGTCGAAGACCCTGGGATGCTTGGCCAGCGCCCCGGAGAAGGTAGAGCCGCCTTCCACGTCGCTCCTGATCTGCGCCACGACCTTGGAAAAGGCGGGGTTCTCGAGCTGCACCTGCAGAATCGACAGACAGCGCACCAGCGGCACGCCGCTACCAATCATCACGGAGAACATCTGGGCGAAGATGGCGACGTCCTTGGAGGCGACCCGGCCGCCTCCGAAGAGGTTCATCGTCCCGCTCGATTTTTTCTCCTGGATCTGCGTGACGAAGTAGCCTTTTTCGCGGAGCTTGCTGATGACGCTCTCTTTGGAGTCGCCATCCATCTCGCTCGTGACGATCTTGCCTTCCCAGTTCCGGGCCTTGTAGGCAAATGTGGCCATGATGGTCTCCGTCTAAGCACGCGACAGCCGCGGCAGTCCCTCCAGGAACGTTACGTCTAGTGAGAGCCGGACTAGCATCCTTTTGTTCCCCGCGAATTTCAGCCCTTCAGCATGCGCGCCAGCTCGTCGGGCCGAACGGTGTGCGTCATGGCCTCCTGGTAGGTGATCTCGCCTCGGCTGTAGAGGTCCCGCAGCGACTGCTCGAAAGTTTTCATACCCAGGTTCTGGCCGGTCTGCATCACGGTGTAGAGCTGCTGGATCTTCTGCTCACGGATGATGTTCTGCACCGCCGGGTTGATGATGAGGATCTCCTCGGCGACCACGCGTCCCTTGCCGCTGGCGGTCTGCAGGAGCTGCTGGGCGACCACAGACCTGAGCACGAAGCTGAGCTGGGTTCGGGCCTGGCCCTGCTGGTGCGGCGGGAAGGTGTCGACGATGCGGTTGATGGTCTGGGCTGCGTCGTTGGTGTGCAGGGTCCCGAACACCAAGTGGCCCGTCTCCGCCAGCGTCAGCGCCGTCTCGATGGTCTCGAAGTCTCTCATCTCACCGACGAGGATGACATCCGGATCTTCGCGCAACACGTGCTTGAGCGCGCTCGGGAAGCTGTGCGTGTCGACGTGGAGCTCGCGCTGATTGATGATCGATTTCTTGTGGTAGTGCAGGTACTCGATCGGGTCCTCGATGGTGACGATGTGGCAACGCCGGGTCTCGTTGATGAGGTCGATGACCGCTGCCAGCGTCGTCGATTTGCCCGAGCCGGTGGGGCCAGTGATGAGCACCAGGCCGCGCGTCAGCTTCGAGAACTCGGAGATGACCGAGGAGAGCCGAAGCTCTTCGAGCGTCGGGATCTTCGAGGGGATGATTCGAAACGCCGCGGCGACGCACCCGCGCTGCTTGTAGACGTTGACGCGGAACCGGCCGAAGCCGTGCACGGAGTAGCTGATGTCCAGCTCCAAGTCGACTTCGAACGTCTTCTGCTGCTCGGCCGTGAGCATGTTGTAAACCAGGCTGCGGGTGTCCATCGGCGTCAGCACGTCGAGGTCGGTGGCGATGAGCTCGCCGTCGACGCGGATGATGGGCGGCGTTCCTACCGTCAGGTGGAGGTCCGATGCGTCGTTGTCGACGACCAGGTTCAGGAGATCATTGAGTACGAACATGCGGTGTTTTTCCCGAGCAGAGCGTCAAAATGCCGGTCCGCGACCCGTCCGGAGAATAGCTCCCCAGAGGCGCGCACCGGGCGTCGCAGGGAATGGTAACACACGGCGAGGCAGTAGCGAGCAGCGAGTAGTGAGTAGCGAGCAGGAACACGGCGCCCCCGCCATGGGAAACGACTGCTGGCATCAGATCGCGGCAGCAGGGACGGATAGGCCGGTGAGCCAGTCGGCACAGTCGCAACCGGCTTTCCTACGCCGCATACTCACTACTCACTACTCGCTACTCACCTGTCCGCGGCGGTGACGCGCACGACTTCCTCGACGGTCGTCATGCCGAGCAGCGCTTTGCGGACGGCGCTTTCGCGCAGCGTCAGCATGCCCTCGGTGCGCGCCAGGCGCGACATGTCGGTGGTCGAACCGCCCTTCAGGATGCACTGGCGCATGTTCTCGGTCATCTCCATGACCTCGTAGATGCCCATGCGGCCGCGGTAGCCGTCGTTGCCGCAGCTCTCGCAGCCCTTTCCCTTGTAGAACTTGATGTTCTTCTCGTCGATGTGCGGCAGGTCCAGCCGGCGGAGGAGATCGGCGGTGATGCCGAAGCCGTCGATCATCTCCTTCTTGGGGCGGTACTCCATCTTGCAGTCCTTGCAGATCGTCCGGACGAGGCGCTGGGCCTGCACGAGCACCACGGAGCTGGTGACCATGAATCCTTCAATGCCCATGTCGATCAAGCGCGCGATGGTGCTCGGCGCGTCGTTGGTGTGGAGCGTGGAGAGCACCAGGTGGCCCGTCATCGACGCCTTGATGGCGATCTCGGCCGTCTCGCGGTCGCGGATCTCGCCCACCATGATGATGTCGGGGTCCTGGCGCAGAAACGACCTCAAGGCGGCGGCAAACGTCAGTCCGATGTCGGGGCGGCACTGCACCTGGTTGATTCCCGTGAGCTGGTACTCCACCGGGTCCTCGGCCGTCATGATGTTGACTTTGGGCTCATTCAGGGTCGACAGCGCCGAGTAGAGCGTGGTGGTCTTTCCGCTTCCCGTGGGGCCCGTGACCAGGATGATGCCGTAGGGGACGGCGATGCCCTTCTTGAACCGTTCAAAGGTGCTCGGCTCGAACCCCAGGTCCTCCAGATTCACGCGAAGGCCCGTCTGGTCGAGGATTCGCATCACGATCTTCTCGCCCCAAACTGTCGGCAGCGTGCTGACGCGAAGGTCGATGGCGCGGTTGTTCACCTTGATCTTGATGCGCCCGTCCTGCGGGAGGCGTTTCTCGGCGATGTCCAGGCTCGCCATGATCTTCAAGCGGCTGGAGATGGCCGCCTGGGCGCGCTTGGGAGGCGTCATCGCGTTGTAGAGCACGCCGTCCTGGCGGTAGCGGATCCGGAGCTCCTTCTCGAACGGCTCGATGTGGATGTCGCTGACCCCGCTCGAAACCGCCTGGCTGATGATGAGATTGCAGAGCCGGATGATCGGCGCGTCGTTTTCGCCCAGCTCCCCGTCCAGGTTGCCCAGCTCTTCCTTCTCGGAGTCCTTCCCGATGTCGACCAGGTCGTCCATCAGGTCGTCCATCTTCGACTGGGCGCCGTAAGCCTCCTGGAGCGCCTTGGTCACGTCGGAGGGCGTGGCGACCACCGTCTTCACCTGGAGGCCGGTCATCAGCGCGATGTCGTCGATCGCCAGGATGTTGAGCGGGTCGACCATCGCCACGGTCAGCTTGTTGCCGACCTTGTTGATCGGGATCAGCTGGTGGCGTTCGGCGATGTGCTCGGGAATGAGCTTGGCGATGGCCGGATCGACCAGGTAGTTGGAGAGGTCGATGAACGGCACATTCAGCTGCTTGGACAGCACCTCGGTGATGTCCCGCTCGGTGACGACGCGCATCTCGACCAGGATTGACCCGAGCCGCTTGCCCGTCTGCTTCTGGCGGGCAATCGCCTCCTTGAGCTGTTCCTGGGTGATCAGGCCGTTGGCGATGAGGACTTCGCCTAGACGAAGCTTGGTCGGTCTCTGCGGCGGAAGGGCCATGGTGCCTCCCTCAAACGGAGTGAAGAGAGTGTCCGGGGTGGTTCGCGCTTCAGCGGATCATCCGGTAAACCCGCATGAATAAAGACGAAACGGGTCGCTGCCAGCCCCTCACCGAGTGTATCAACGGGGCCCGGAAGTGTCAAGGAACCCCCAGGAGACGAGCAGCGGCACCCAGGTCGGGCCGATGCCCTGTCCAGATACGATACGCCTCGCCCGCAAGGTGCAGCAGCATCCCACGGCCATCGTAGGCGCGAACTCCGGCCGGGAGTCTCTGGAGCAGGGCCGTCTGACGGCCCGGGGAGTAGTTGGTGTCGACGACGACCGTCCCTGGGGCCAACCTGCCGAGGCCTGGAAACGGGGGCGCCGCCAGCTCCTGGCGCCCTCCCAGCCCGTACGAGGTCGCGTTCACGACCAGATTGGACCGCGCGATCGGCTCCTCCGACTCACCGCCGTCGAGCCCCACGTAGCCGACGCCCGGCTCGCCCGAATGGCGACGGAAGAAGGGCTCCTCGAACTTGGCTCGCGATCGGTTCACGACGGTCAGACTGCCCGGACGGCGCGCCAGGAGCGCCCGGAAGATGGCCCTGGCCGCGTTGCCCGCTCCCAGTAGGACAACGTCCCGCTTCGAAAGTTCTATCTCCGGCAAGGACTCGAGAAACCCGGCCAGCCCTTCCCCGTCCGTGTTGTGACCGATCCATGTTTCCCCCTCACGTGAGATCGTATTCACGCACCCGAGCTCGGCCGCCACCCCCTCGAGCCTGTCCAGGTGCCGGGTCACGGCATGCTTGAACGGCGAGGTCACGTTGAAGCCGACGAACCGCAGCTTCTTCAGCGCCTCGAAAACCGTATCGAGCTCGGCCGGCTCGGTCTGGAGCGGAACATACACGCGGTTCTCGCCCGCCGCCTGGAAGAAGAGGTTGTAGATCGCGGGCGAGAGACTGTGCGCCACCGGATTGCCGAGAATCCCGAAGAGCTCGGTGGCACCGTCGATCCCGGGACGCCGGGAGTCGTCTGCGGGTCGGCCGTCCATCACGTGAGCATCCATCTGCGGCGCCCCAGAGCATAGGCGCGCGCGCGGCGGGAGTCAAAGCGCGATGGAGCCAAGGAGGCTGCCCCCGGCGCGCCGGACCGTGCGAAAATGCCTGCATGCCCAGACTGCTCCTCATCAGCAACTCCTACCAGCACGGCCTGGGGTACCTCGATCACTGCGAGCAGGAGCTCCGCGCACTCTACGGCCCGGCTGTCCGGCGCGTGCTTTTCGTCGGCTATGCCGGCTCGGATCTCGCCAGCTACGCGAGAGGTGCGCGGGAGCGGTTTGGGCGCATGGGCTACGAGCTCGACGCCGTCCAGGACGCCGAAGCGCCGGCGGAGGCCGTCCGGGAGGCCGAAGCGATCTTCATCGGGGGCGGCAACACGTTCCGCTTGCTGAAGGCGCTCTACGAGAAGGGTCTCGTCGAAGCGATCCGCAAGCGCGTGCTCGAGGGAATGCCCTACGGCGGGGCCAGTGCGGGCGCCAACGTCGCCTGCGTCTCGATCCGCACGACCAACGACATGCCTATCGTGCAGCCACCGTCGTTCGGCGCCCTCGATCTGGTGCCGTTCAACATCAACCCGCACTACCTGGACCCCGATCCCTCGTCCACACACCGCGGCGAAACGCGCGAGCAGCGGATTCGCGAATTTCACGAGGAGAACTGGCCGCCCGTCGTCGGACTGCGGGAGGGGGCGATGCTGCGCATCGAGGACAGCTCGATGCAGTTGGCCGGCGTCAACGGCGCCAGGCTCTTCGAGCGAGGCCGAGAACCCAGGGAGCTCGCCTGTGGAGAGCCGCTCGACTTTCTCTTGCAGCCCGGCAGTCTCAGAAGCGATAGACGAAGCTGAGACGCTGGATGTCGCCGAGATCCTGCGACTGGTAGGCGTAGTCGAACTGCCAGTCGTTGAAGCGGAGACTGGCGCCGGCGCTGACGTTTCCGCGGTTGGTGCCGGCTCTGACGGCGTACTTGTCGTCGAACCAGCGCTCGGCCCCGGCGCGGAGCTTCAGGCCCTGGTCCCCGGTCCGGGTCGTTTCCACGCTGACGAGCGTGTTCTTGATCCCCTTGTAGGCCGCGCCCGCGCTGAAGGTGGAATCGACGTCGGCGTCCTGCAGGCCACCTCCGAACTCGATGCTCTCAGCCAGGTCCTTGGCGGCAAACCCGAGCGTCCAGTCGTCGCTGGCCACGTACAGGCCTCCCAGGTCGAAGCCGAACCCGCTGCCGTCGGCCGTGAAGAGGCTCTGCTTGAGGTAGCGAACGCTGCCGCCCAGGTAGAGGCGGTCCCCGACCTTGCGGCCGTAGCTGCCGGAGACGTTCTGCTCGACGTCGTCGAATAGGCTGAAGATGCGGACCTGTCCCAGCCCTGGGCCGGCGCCTGTGAAGTTCCCGGCGGCGTCGTAGGCATCGTCGGTCAGCTGAGGAAGCGTCGTGCCCGGCCGCACCCGCGTCTCGGGAATGCCCGTGATGGAGAACCGGGTGTAGCCCACGCCCCAGCCGCCCGACTTGTCCTCGGTGGGCCGGGCGTAGCCGACGAAGTCATAATTGCGGTCGAGCGAGAGCTGGGCGTGCATGCCGGTGACTTCCTGCTTCTGCAACCGCGCCACGCCGGCAGGGTTCCAGAAAAGCGCCGTCGCGTCGTCGGCGACCGCCGTGAAGGCGCCGCCCATGCCCAGGGCACGGGCGCCCACGCCCAGCTTGAGGTACGCCGCGCCGCCCTGCGCCATCGCAGGCACCGCGCCCGACGAGAGCAGCCAGGCCGCCACGGCCCACCCGAGCCACCGGGCGCAAAGCGGCCGCCGTCGGTTTCTGCCAATCGCGCTCTGCATGTTGTTCACCTGGGTCCCACGCTCTTGTTATCGGACAGGATCGCGCTCGAGTCGAAGCTTTCCGTCTCTCACCGCGTGATGACGAGCGGCAGCTGGAAGATCGTGTCGGTGAGCGGCCGGAAGGACGGGACCTCGCCCTGCTCCTCGACGCCATTGCGCGGCGGCGGACCCGGGTTGACGCGCGAGGGGTTGAAGGCCCGGACGGAGACCGTGATGCCGCCCGCAGCAGCTCCGCTGTCGGTGCCGATCGGCACGTTGGGGATCGTGTAGGTGCCGTTGATGATCGTCGACTGCTGACCGGTCTGGGGGATGGTCGCCGTGTCCGCGACCGGGCCCAGGTTGTTCGGCGCCTGGCCCAGGCTATCGATGACGTTACCCACGAGGGTGACCGTGCGTGGCCGCATCTCCACGACCTGCGACAGCGTCCGGCCGCCTCCCACGGGCGAGACCACGTTGGACAGCGTGAAGGTCTCCAGACCCGGATGGGTGAACACGATGTTGAACTGGCGGGTGAGCGAAGAGGTCGACCGCGGGACGGTGATCTGGAAGCTTCCGTCCTGCTGGATGATGGGATTGGGGTTGAGGTTGGCGTTGGAGACGCGGATCTGGATGTTCGGCTTGCTGTAGAGCTGCTCGAAGGCGCTGATCCGGATGATGCCGGTGATGATGGCGACCTCGGCGCGCATCGAGATGGTGACGCGCACGGTCTGATCGGCGATCGGGACGATGAAGGTCTCCTGGTTGGTGGCGAAACCGTCGGAGCTGATGATGACGCGCTCGGGATTGGGTTGGCCGAACGGAGCCTCCGGGTTGTTCACGTTGACCGGGACCTCCAGCGTGTACACGCCGTTGTTGCCGCCGTTGGAGCTGGTGGCGGTGCCGACGGTCACAGTGGCATCGTTGACCGGCTGGCCGGTGACGCCATCGAGGACCGTGACGACAACGGTGGAGTTGCCGACCCCGGCCAGGCGCCTCAACGTGACCTCGGCGGCCTGCGAGACACCGCCGGGCTCAACGAACACGCGAACCTGCGAACCGACTGCGGTTCGCTGCGCGGTGGCACCGGAGCGCGTGTCGATGGTCTGGAAGCCGTCCTTGGCGAAGCCAATGACGTAGGCGCCCACCGGCAGTTCGCCGAGGACGTACTCGCCGTTGGAATCCGTCAATGCCGTGCGAATGACCTGCGGCGGATCGGATTCGCGTTGAGCCACCACGGTGACTCCCGACTCGGGCACTCGACCCGCCACTCCCCGCGAGAAGTTACTGAAGACTTTGCCTGTGACGGTGCCGTCGTCCACTCCGGCGTTGCCGCCGCAACCGACTATGACCGCCACAGCCACCAGCACCAAGCCGGTGAAGCCGACGCCGCTGGAGACCGAGACTTTCCGCTTCGCAGTTCCCATGATGTTCGGTGTCCTTTCCCGTCCTGCCGGAGTCCGTGCAAAGCGCACCGGACGAAAGGATTGACACTCTCCTCGAACAATTCATCGGAAAGCCTCGTGGATTTGTTAACACGGGGAAGAGGGAAGACTGAAGATAACGGGTAGACAGTAGACAGTAGTCAGTAGAGCTGACCGGCCCCCGTATCCCAGCCACGGCCTCTATAGGCTTTCGAGCCTGACTCCTGAAACCTGACTCCTCAAGCCTCAAGCCTCAAGCCTCGAGCCTCAAGCCTCGAGCCTCAAGCCTGCCTATGCTACCTGGGCTCGACGATGGCGCCGGCGGGGCCTGAGCCGACCTGCGAGGGGAGCGGCGTGGCGACGGCGGCGGGATTCTGGACGGTCGGGGCTGGCGCGGTCTGCACGCGCGCCATCTCCTGCGTCGTCAGTTCCTTGAGCTTGCGGGCGTGCGCTTCCTGGGCAGCTTTTTCCATCGCGGCCCGAACGCCGGGGAAGCGCTGGATCCACATCTGCACGTGATCGCCTGGGGGGCGGCCCGTCGACTGGACGCCCTTGCCGGAGTACTGGAGGTACTCATTGACGGTCATGCCGCGGGCCTTCAGCTGCTCGTTCATCTTGGCAACCTCGGCCTGGATGACGGGGGCGGCGGCGGCGCGGAGCTCATCGTCGGTCAGGGCGGGCGGGGAGATTCCATACGTGTTCGGCACGTTCGGCATCTTCGCCTTCGCGGCGGCCTCGGCGTCGGCGGCGGAGACCGGGGCGCGCGGGCCCTGGGCAGTGGTCCCGGCGGTGGTGGCCGTTGGCTGGTTGGCGGCTGTAGCGGCCGCGGCCGCCTGCTGCTGCTTCTGGATCTGCTGCTGGAGGCGCTGCTGTTCGGCCTGGAGATTGGCGCGCTCGGCGGGCGTCAGGTTCGGGTCCTGCAGAGCGTTGGTGACCTGCTGGAGGCGCTGGTTGGGGTCCGAGGCGACCTGGGGATTGCCGCCGCCGGGCAGAGGGCTTCCGGTGTTGCGGACGCCCGGGCCGAACCGGCCGTCGTCCGGCGCGCCCGGGCCGTTCCTGCGGGGATCGCCCGGAGGCAGGGGGCGGCCGTCGGGGCCGTAGACGGGGCGATTGGGGTCGCCGGCCAGGGGATCATTGGGATCGCCCTTTCCGCGGCGGTCCTGGTCCCGGTCGCGGAGGAACTGGCCGACCACTTCGTGCTGCGTGCGCTGGATGCGATCGAGCTTGCCGCCGGCGCCGAAGATGCGGCTGGCTGCGCTCTGGAAGGCGGGATTGCCGGACTGGGCTCCGCGGTTGGCGTAGGCCAAGGCCTGCTTGAGGCGCGGGCTGTTCAGCATGCCGATCAGGGAGTCGGGCGAGGGGCGGTTGGGGTCGCTGCCGCCGTAGGCCAGTCCTCGGATGTTGGCCTCGAGGTTGCGCTGGGCAACCGGGTCCTGAGCCTGACGCCACTGGCTGATCAGGTTGACGACGGCGCGCTGGCGCTCGCGGACCTGATCGAGCATGCCGTCGGCGTCCTTGATGGCGCGCTCGATGCCCGCCTCGTTGACGTTGCCGCTCGGCGCCATCGGTCCGCCATCCATCTCCTTGCGGCGGCGGTCATACTCGCGATCGATCTCGGTCATTCGCTGGGCGTGGCGGTCGTTGGCGTCGAAGATGGCCGTTCCGACCCGTGCCGTCTGGCCCATCACGCGGCGCAGATCGCGATCGACGCTGTCTCCGCCCTTGCCGCGGCGAGGCCCGTAGCCGTCGTCGTAGCCCGGGCTCCTGGGCTTGCCGCCGCCCTTGCCGTAGCCCACGTCGATGTCGCCACCCTGGTCCCGGCCCCACTGGTCAGCCTGATCGACCCAGGGATCGCTGCCGTAGTCGCCGCCCTTGCCCGGCCTGGGCCGGCGAGCGAACGACTTGGACTCGATGGCGGCCCGTAGCGCGTGCCGATCGAGCATCAGGCCCATCACGTAGCTGGCGGGGAACTGGAAGACGCCCTTGTTCTTGCCGTCCCGGAACTTGGCCTCCACCTTCTTGACGCTCCGGATCTCTTCCTTCGAGATGCTGACGCCGTAAGCGGGCGCGGAGAGCATGATGAGGTGATCGACGTCTTGCAGGAGCAGTCGATAGATGTTGCCGCGCTCGGCTCCCGGGCGATTGGCGCGGTCCTGCAGGAAACGCTTGAAGTCCATCGCAACGCGCATGTCGTCGGCGTCCTTCTGGTGGTCGAACCAGCCGCCCACGCGCTCCTTATAGAGCTCACCCAGGGACATCCGGGCCATGTCCTTCTTCTTGCGCTCGATCTTCTTGGCCGTCCGGGAGAGGTTGTCCGCAAAATCCTTTTCGCGCTTGAGAGCGTCCTCGAGCCAGATGAGGATGTCGGCCAGCTCGGCGCGCGTGGCGGCTCGAAGATCCTGAGGCGAGAAGCCGATGCCGGTCCCGAACAGCTCCCGGGCCAGCGCCTCGCGGGCCTCTTTCGTTCCGCCCTGGTTGTCGCCGTCGACCAGCTCCCACTTCACGTCGCCGCGAGGTCCGCGGCCCGGAGGGCCGTGGCGCTCGGGAAGCGCAAAGCCGGGGTCAATCGGCAGAGAGTTGTCCGTGCCGCCCTTCTGGCGGGTATCGGGCGCGCCCTGGTTGATGTCGTCGAAGGAAGGCTCGGCCGTCCGAGCGGGCTTGCCATCGTCGGTGCCCTTCTGCTGGCGATCCTCGATCTCGGGCTGGCGGTCGGCAGCAACGACCTCGTCTTCGAACTGCTGACGATCCTTGGGCTGGGGCTCGGCTTGCTCGCTCTCGCGGTTGAACTGCTGGCGGTCGGCGCCCTCGCCGGTGAACTGCTGGCGATCGGCACCGTCCCCGTCACGGTTGAACTGCTGGCGGTCGGCGCCCTCGCCGGTGAACTGCTGGCGGTCGGCGCCTTCGCCGTCCTTCTGCTGGCGATCTCGAACCCGGCCGTCGTCGCTGGTGGACGCCGCGGGGGTCGCGTCGATGAGGCGCTCGTCCTCGTCCTCCGCCAAGGCGGTTCCGTTCCACGGGGCCAAAAGGCCGAACGCCAGGAGCAGAACCGTGATGAGCTGTTTTCCGGACCTCATGTTCGTCACCCCTTTTAGGGTTGATGCGCACTTCATGACAGGCAAGGGCGAATGGATACCGTCAAGCATGACTGACTACCGCTTCACGTGCCGGGAAGTTTCAAGGTCACTCGCCGGGCATCTTTTATTCTAAGGACGCATCCGGGGAGCGACAAGCCATGGGGAGAATTGAGAGTCGAGAATCGAGAATCGGGAAGATGGAAGACGGAAGCGGAGAAGTAGCCGGTAGGTCCGGCCAATCGGCGCGCCCCTGCCCCTGCCCCTGCCCTCTTGCCTGACTCCTGAAGCCTGACTCCTGAAGCCTGAGGCCTGAAGCCTCCCCCTCAATTCCCAGCTTTCGTGGCGACCAGAATCTTTCTCAGCGTCGTGACGCCGTCCTGGATGCGCTGCTGGTAGACGGGGACGTACTTCTGATCCACCTCAGCAGCCATCGCGGCGGTCTCGGTGGCGTCGGCCTTGGGGCCGTGGTAGCGCGTGATACCGGCGCCGCTGGCCGAAAGGAACCGGGCCAGCTTCAGGAGCTGGAACGTCTGGGAGAGCAGCGCGTACTCCTGGTAGACCAGCCGGAGGCTTTCGGGCGAAATCTCGTTGGGGTCGGGCGAAACGACTGCACCGAACAGATCGTCGAACTCCTTGCCGGTCTCGGGGCTGTCTGCAAACGCAGGGTTGGCGCCGGTGCTCTTGCTGAGTGCCTTCTGGTACTCCTCGAACCAGAACTGCTTCTGCCGCTCCAGCTCGTCCTCGATCCGGCCGGCATCGGCGGCCGAGATGGCACCGGTTCCGCGGCTGGCGTCCTCGACCTGGCTGAGCAGGTTGGCGATCTCGGCCTGGGGCAGCCGATCCTGCACGGAGCTCACGAGCCGCGCCGACGGGATGGCCTTGAGCTGCTCCTGGCGCTCGCGGAGACCCTTGAAGTCCGGCGACTGCGAATCCTGCGCTGCAAACGCCGGAACCGCCACGACCATCAGGCTTGCCACCATCGCCAGGCTCGTCAGTTGCATCGGGTCACCTCTGGTTACCTTGTCGACCGTCACTCCACACTACGAAAGGGCCCGCTCCCAGGTTGCCGATACGCACTCGTCAGCCTGGAGCCGCGCCTGCCCTTCCAACCAGGGCACCGACCAAAACAGAGGGAGTTTTTCGCACACTTTGCTTCGGCGACCTTCTTGGGTGGGGCGGGCATCTTGCCCGCGCCACCTCTCCAGTCTCAACGCCAAGCGTGCGGAGAATTGTCGCCGGGATGGTCGGTGCCCAACCATGATACTGGCCAGGGCTACAATCCAGGCTCCGGCGCCGCGCGCGACGATCACGAAGATTCAGACGACTGGACGGGTTCGGTGGATAGAGCGCCGGGCTCGCGCGGACCGCGCTTGCGGCGGCGGCGGCCGCGGCGTTTGCCCGGGGAGTGATCCTGCTGGGGGCTGCCGCCTCTCCCTTCGCCTTCCTGTGCAGCAGGGGCCTCGGGTTCGCCCTCGAACCGGGGAAGGCCGCAATCACCTGCCGGAGCTAGCTCGGCGGGCTCACCGGGTTCCTGAGCCGAATCGAGCTCGTGCTCCCTGGCGTCGATCTGCTGGCGGGGCGGGGGCGGCTCATGGCGACGGCCAGGGCGGTCGCGGCGGCTGCCGCCGGGCGACGCCAGCTTCACGCGGACGCGCTTGCCCCGGATGAAGCCGCCCTCCATGTTCTTCAAGACGGCCGCTGCGTGGCGGACGGGCACCTCGACCGTGCTCTCGACGTCGCCCAGGCGGATGTAGCCGACTTCCTCGCGGGGCATGCCGCTGTAGGCCGCGACGCTGCGGGCGAGGTCACCGGCCCTGAGCTCCTGGCGCGAGAGCGATACGGCGATACGGACCATTCCCGGCGAGGCTCCGGTATCGGGGAAGCTCTGCGGCGCCTCGGCGACTTGCGTGGGTGCGTCGGCCTGGGGCCAGACCATCGCGAGCAGAGTGGAGACGACTCGCTCCGCGCCGAATCGATCGAGCAGGTAGCCGGCCTCCCCCCGGAAGGCGTCCACATCGTCCTCGGGGGCCGCAGCGATCCGCCGTTCGATCCCGCGGGCACGTCGTGCCTGCGCGACGTCGGCGGGGTCGGGAAGATGCCACGGTTCGATCCAGACGTCGATCCCTTCCTGGATGCGGTGGACGTCGTGGAATTCGCCGTCGCGGATGAACGTGATGGCGACGCCTTTCTTGCCGGCGCGGCCGGTGCGGCCGATGCGGTGGAGGTAGATCTCGGGGTTGAGCGGCACATGGTAGTTGATGACGTGCGTGACGTCGAAGACATCGATGCCGCGCGCGGCGACGTCGGTTGCGACCAGCAGCTCGATCTCGCCTTCGCGGAAGTGGGTCATCGCGCGCGAGCGCTCCTCCTGGGACATGTCCGCGTGGAGCCCCAGGGCGGCGTAACCGGCGCCCTTGAGCCGGGCGGCCAGCTCGTCGGTTTCGCGCCGCGTGTTGCAGAAGACGAGGCCGCGGGCTATCGACTCGTGATCCACCAGGTCGATCAGCGCGTCGAAGCCCTCCTGGGCGCTGATCTCGTAGCAGCGATGCTCGGTCCCCGACACCAGGAGGCTCCCGCCGCTCATGTTGATCTGCTCGGGCTCGACCATGTAGCTTGCGGCCAGCCTCAGGACGGCGGCGGGCATCGTGGCGCTGAAGAGCATCGTCTGGCGGCTGCGGGGGATGCTCCGCAGGATGCGCCGGATGTCGTCGATGAAGCCCATGTCGAGCATCTCGTCGGCCTCGTCGAGGACGGCGATCCGCACGGAGCCGAAGCGCAGGGTGCCGCGCTGCAGGTGATCGATGACACGTCCCGGGGTTCCGACGACGACGTGGACGCCCTTGGAGAGCACCGCGAGCTGCTTTCGGATCGGCTCGCCGCCGTAGATGGCTGCGATGCGCACGCCCAGGTGCTTGCCCAGGTTGACCAGATCGGAGGCGACCTGCATGGCCAGCTCGCGCGCCGGGGCGAGCACGACGGCCTGGATGCTCTGCGAGCGCACGTCGATCTTCTCCAGGATCGGGATGCCGAAGGCGGCCGTCTTCCCGGTGCCGGTCTGGGCCTGCGCGATGATGTCGGCGCCGCGCAGGGCGACCGGGATCGCGGCAGCCTGGATAGGCGTAGGCGTCACGAACCCGAGCTCGTCGACGGCACGCAGGGTGAGCTCGGAGAGCCCGAGATCCATGAACGTTCGGGTGAGGTCGGTCATTCGATCCTCACGATGTCTCCGCCAAAGGTCTCCTTGACGAGTTGCACAGTCTTGTCCTCCCGGACGGCCTTGTCGGCCCAGTCCTTGTCCAGCACGGGCGTCTTGGATGCGCCTTCTGGGCCGGCCTCTTCCTCTTCGAGGAGCACGGTCACGTCCTTGCCGTAGCACTGCTTGACGACCTTGCGCAGCAGCGCGTTGTGCTCCGGCTCCGCGAGCCGGCCGCGATGGAACGTGTGCAGCTTGGAGAAGACGACGCGCAGCTTCTTGCCCGAAAGCGGCAGCGCCCTACCCTCCCGCGCGAACGCGGCTGTTTGCGGCTTCTCCCGGTGGAGACCCTCGATCACGCTCAGCCAGAGCCCCCCGTCGACCGAAGCATCCGGAGCCAGTTCATCCACCGGAGCCTCCGGAGCTCCAGGCTCTTCCAACTCCGAAAGCTCCGGCGGCGGCGCGGGCTTCGGCAGAGTGGCAGCCCGGGCGGCCGGCGACTGCGGCGCCGGGCGCGCCACCGGCGCCTCGGCGGCGACTGCGGGCGCGGGCTCCACGGCAAGGGGCTCCGGGACTCTCCGCGCGGGCGCGGCCGGCCTGGAGGGCGGGATCTGCGCCGCCGTGGCCTGGGCATGCCGCGGCCGTGCGACTTCCGGCTCCGGCGCCGCGCTCTCGGGCACTCGGGCTGGCCGCACGGCCGCTCCTGGCTCCGCGCCGGCGCCCGCCCCAAGGCGCGCTTCCAGCGCGGCCACGCTCGCCGAAAGCGCCTCCAGCCTCACCACCAGCGCGTCCCTGCCCTCCAGCAACTCCGCGTGCGCTGCCTCCAGCAGCCCGATCTCCAGCGTCAGCCTGGGGTCGAGCGCCTGCTTCAACGACGCCGAAAGCGCCGAGAGCCTCGATAGCACGGCAATCGTCCGCCCCGCCGCCACGTTCTCGCGACCCGCCTTGCCGGCCTGCGTCAGAAGTCCATCCCGCGTCAGCTCCGTCAGCTGCGACAGCACCGCGTGCGGCTCGATCCCCTGCTCGTGCAGCTCCCCCAGCACTCCCAGGATCGCCCCCGCCTCCCGCCGCTCTATCGCACCGGATAGCCGCGCTACCGCCTCGGCCCGCGCCAGCCCCAGCGCCCGCCGGACATCGTCGGCGCTCACCTGGCTCGTGCTCGAAAGCGAAAGCACCTGCTCCAGTAGCCCCAGCATGTCCCGCAAGCTGCCGTCCCCGCGCCGCACGATCTCCTCGATCGCCTCTCCGGACACCCCCCCGATCTTCTCGATCGCCAGCACCTGCCTCAGTCGCTCGGAGGCCGCCGCCAGCGCAATCCGCTGAAAGTCGTAACGCTGACAACGGCTGGCGATCGTCGCCAGGACCTTGTGCGCTTCCGTCGTCGCCAGCACGAACACCACGTGCGACGGCGGCTCTTCCAGCGTCTTCAAGAACGCGTTGGCAGCGTCCTTCGTCAGCATGTGAACCTCGTCCAGGATGTAGGTCTTGTAGCGTCCCTGCGACGGGGAGAAGTTGACCTGCTCGCGCAACGTGCGGATCTCGTCGATACCGCGATTGCTGGCAGCGTCGAGCTCCACGATGTCCAGGAGCCGCCCCTCGTTGGCCATCGCGCAGAGCTCGCAGACATTGCACGGCTCGCCCTCGACCGATTGGCGGCAGTTGATCGCCTTGGCCAGCAGGCGCGCCGTCGTGGTCTTGCCCGAGCCGCGCGGCCCGGTGAAAAGATAGGCGTGGCTGATGCCGCCCGTGCGCAAGGCCCCCAGCAACCCTCTCGTCACGCTCTCCTGGCCCGCCACGTCGGCGAAGACCTGCGGTCGGTACTTCCGGTAGAGACTCAGCGCCGCGCCCATCTCTCAGCCTCGCTTCCCGGTCAGCTTCCGCAGCCCCGACTCGATTCGCCGGGCAGCTTCGATCAGAACCGACTCGGATGCGGCGAAGGAGAGCCGGATGAAGCCCTGGCCGCACTCGCCGAACGCGTCACCGGGCGTCATCGCCAGCCCCTCGTTCTCCAGCAGGTGCTCCGAAACCTCCATCGACGAACGCCCCGAACCGCGAACGTCCAGGAACATGTAGAACGTCCCCTGCGGCCTCCAGATGGCCAGTCCGGGCACCCCCGCGAGCTTGTCCATCAGCAGCTCCCGCCGCTTGCGGAAGGCCTCGACCATCGCATCGCACGCCGCCGCATCGCCCTCGAGCGCAGCAACGCCCCCCTTCTGAGCAAAGCTGACCGCACAGGTCGCCGTGTGTTGCTGCAGCATCAGCAGCGGCTCGATCAGCCTGGGCGGACCGGCGAGGTAGCCCAGCCGCCACCCCGTCATCGCGAACGCCTTGGAGAAGCCGTTCAGCGTCAGACAACGCTCGAACATCCCGGGAAGGCTGGCCAGACTCACGTGCTTGCGGCCGTCGTAGAGTATCTTCTCGTAGATCTCGTCGACCAGCACGATGAGATCGTGCTTGCGCGCCACCGCGGCGACCTCCTCGAGCTCGTCGGCCGACCAGACCTTTCCGGTCGGATTCGTCGGCGAGTTGAGGATGATCATGCGCGAGCGCGGCGTGACGTGGCGTTCCAGCTCGCCCGGCCGCAGACGGAAATCGTCCTCGACACGCGTCGGGACCGGCACGTAGCGGCCACCCGCCAGCGTCACCAGCTCCCGGAAGCTGACCCATGACGGCTCCGGGCAGAGGCACTCGTCACCATCGTCCAGGAAGGCCAGGCAGCAGTAGGCAACGCCCTGCTTGGCACCGGGAAGAACGAGGATTCCCTTGCCCGGCTCGACCGCGAGGCCATTGTCTCGAGAGAGCTTCTGCGCGATCGCCTGCCTGAGCTCAGGGATGCCCGCCGCATTCGTGTAATGCGTGAAACCGGAGCCCATGGCGCCGGCGGCCGCCGCGACGACGTGGCCCGGCGTGTCGAAGTCAGGCTCGCCGGCAGAGAGGCTGATGACGTCGCGTCCGGCCGCGGCCAGCGCGCGTGCGCGGTCGGCCAGCGCCACCGTCGCCGACGGTTTCACGGCCCTGAGCCGGCTCGAGATGAGGTGCTTTTGCATGGCAATCTCCTGGGACCCAGCATCGTAACACAGGCTGCAGGCCGTAGGCTCACCGCAATGGCAGGACGGCGCTCCAGACGCTGGCCGTGCGATCGTGGGCGGCGGCGACCAGCGTGCGCGGGGTGGCGGCCAGGCGCAGGTCGTAGGAGACGAGGATGGGCGTGGGCAGCTCCCCCAGGGGCAGCCAGTCGGTGCCGTTGCGGCTCTCCAGGAAGACGACCGGATTGCGGTGGAGCGCCTCGTCGGGCAGGAAGGCGATGTAGAACCGTTCGTTGGCCGCTGCGAGCGCGAACTTGCGGGCCTCCCGGTCGCCAGGCAGCGGCGCCAGCGGCACGCTGAAGCTCTTGCCGCCGTCCAGGCTGACCCGGGCCCGCAGCCGTCCGCGGGTCAGGTAGGCAGCGAGAATGCGGTCGCCCGACGCCGCTGCAGCCGGATCGCGCGGATCTTCGGAGCGGTCGGTCATTCGCCGGGCCGGCTCGGCCTCCAGCTCCCGGGCCCCAGGCGCGGCCTTCCAGTGAAGCGACGTGATCTCCTCGCCGCCCGCTCGCGACCCCCAGAGGACCAGCAACGCCCCGCCAGCGCGCAGCACCCGAGGACTCTGGGACGGCCCGGTCCCGAGGGCGAGCGTGAAGACAGCCACCGTCCTGGCTGCCGGCTCACCCTGAGTGGTGCACCGGGAAAGCCGGCAGGCCCCGGCTTCCCACCAGACCAGGTCGATCCCCCCGGCGTCCTCGGCAGCCGAGAGCTGCGACTCGCACGACAACGGCCGAGTCCTGGCCAGCCAGAAGGCGGTGCCCTCGCCGCGGAAGTGCGTGACAATCGCGGTTCGCCCGGCGGTGGCGTCGACGGAAGCGAGCAAGGTTCCCAGGCTCGTCCGGACAACCGCGGGAGAGCCCAGCGGCTGGAAGCTCTCGCCTATCGGTTGCTCGGCCCCCCAGGTCCGCCCCCCGTCCGGGCTCTCCCGGCAGATGAGTCGCGACCGCTGGTCGAGCGCCGCGGGTTGCCAGACCGCCAGGACCGAATCGCCGGCGGCATTGAGCGCGACGCTGCGCGGGTTGCCTCGCTGGCTTGCCAGAAGAACGGCCGGCCCCCCGGAGACCGCGCGGAGCGTCGAGATCCGAACGGCGGCTCGATCGGCCCCTCCTCCCAGGAATCCCGCGTACTCCGTGTCCGGCTTCAGGCCTGAGGCTTCGAAGGTCGGCGATCCCGCAGGGACCACGAACCTGCCGGTCGAGCCACCGGAGACCGCGGTCAGCTCGAGCGGCAACGGGCGGGCGGGCGGCGTGTCGAGTATCAGCCGGATGCGGTCGGTGCCGGCGAAGGCCCTGTGCAGGATTGGGCCAGCCGGGGACTTCGCCGCTGGCGCACCCGCGGCGGGTACGGCGACGACGGCCGATGACGCGACGCGAGCTCTACCGACAGCGAAGGCGCCCACAACCAGGATCGCTCCGGCCGCAAGCGCGGCGAGAATCGCCACTGCGGGGTGCCGTCTCGGGGCTGCCGGCTCCAGCGGGCGAGTAGACTTACCGGCCGCCTTCTTCGGACGTACGGAGAGCCGGGTCTCGACCCCGCTGGGCCCCTGCTCCAACGAGCCAAGCAGCCGGCAGACCTCCGCAGCCGCCGGCCGGGCCACGGGGTCGTCGGCCAAGCAGCGGCGGACCAGCGCTTCGAAGGCTGGCGACGTGTCGGCGCGGTGGGCGGCGAGGCGAGGCCAGTCGTCCGGGTCGGGCCGATGCCCCCCCTGCTGGATTCGCTCCAGCATCGGATTGGAGCCGATCGCCATCTCGGCCAGGATCACGCCGAGAGCGAAGACGTCGGCCGCACTGGAGGGCGCCCCTCCCCCCATCACCTCGAACGGCAGGTAGCCGAGCGTGCCCAGGACGTAGCCGGCAGCGGTGCTGAACGTGTCGTGATGCGTCTCCCGGCGGGCAAAGCCGAAGTCCCCGACCTTGGCGTTGCCTCCGGAGGCGAAGAGGATGTTCTCGGGCTTCAGATCTCGATGGACCAGTCCGGCCTCGTGAACGTGCGCCAGCCCGGCCGCGATCTCCCGGCCGATCCGGTAAAGCTCGGGCCACGCCAGCTCGTTGGAGGGCGCCAGACGCTGGCGGAGTGTGCCGCCCCCGACCAGCTCAGTGACCAGGTACGGCGAGCCACCCGCGACGCCCGAATCGAGCACGGCGACCAGGTTCGGGTGCGAGAGCCTCGCCATGGCTCGCCCTTCCCGGTGAAAGCGCGCAACCTCTTCCTCGGCGCCGGGCCCGTCGAATCGCATCACCTTGACGGCGACCGGCCGCGAAAGGCTGAGCTGCACGGCCCGGTAGACGACGCCGAAGGCGCCCTCGCCGAGCTTGGCCTGGAGGCTATAGCCGGGGATCTGGTGCATGGGACTGGAAGCGCGCGAAGCGGAGCGGGCGGCCATGGGACGGCGGCGCCCAGGTGGGATGATGTACCACCTGGAGGCGATCCCTGCCAGGGAAGTGGATGCCTGCGCGCCCGGGCCGGTTGTGTCGATAGCTGATGTGGAGCCGTGCCGGTCCGCGGCCCCGCCATTCCATGATGAGTCAGCGACAGCTCCGGACAGCGGCCTTGTGCGCCGCCTGGCTGTTGGCGCTGATCGGAGGGCCTGCGGACGCCCGGGCCGTCATGGAGAAGCGGATGGCGCCCAGACCCGTGGAGGCGCCGCCAGCAGAGCGGGAGGAGCCCGAGCCGCTGCCGGAAGAGGAGCCGCCCGACGAGCGCTCGGTCTCGGGGCGCATTCGTCTGTCGAACCAGCGGGTCGATCGCTCGGACCGGAGACTTTCGGTGCTGCCGGCCGGCACGGTCGGCACGGCCGTCCGCTCGGAGAACGGCTACTTCGGGGCTCTCTCGGCCGACCTGGCCGCAGTGGCGGAGCTGACGCTCAACGAGAACTGGATGGTCGTGGTCGAGGACCGCGTGCGGATCGACGCCTTCGATCCCCAGCGCGTGAACAGCGAGCGCTACAACTTCCTCGACAACCGGTTCCGGGCCGACCTGGGCACGTTCGTCGGCGAGAGCACGTTGCTCGACCTGGGTGGATTCTGGGACGTCCGCCGGGAAAGCTTCGACCCGCTCTTCCGCTTCCAGAGTGCCGGCGGAGACCTCACGGCGGACCGTGAGCTGAGCGGCCACAGAAACGTCACGGCCTCGCTCCAGTTCCGGCGCACCACCTTCGACGGGCTGGCCGTCGAGGACCACGACCAGGTGCGCGCGGCGCTAGGGTTCTTTCGCTACTACCCGGAGACGCTGGAGCTCACCGTGCTGCCGGTGCCGCCGGAGGAGCCGAGGACCCGGGAGGGGTCGTTCGAGTACGCGGGCGACCTGGAGATGGGGAAGGCGCGCTCGAAGATGCTGGAGTTCGGCGCAGGCCGGATCGCGGCTTCGTCGCGGGAGCCCGAGCCCGTGCCGGTCCATCGGAGGCTGTTCCGGGATCGCGTCGGCAGGCGAGAGGCGGCCATCGGAGCGACGGCGGCCTACGCGCGGCGGCTGGGTGACCTGGCGGCTGCGACCAGCTTCCAGCGGGGCACAATCGACCTCTTCGCGCGCCGGGCCTCCTCCGACGACGTCATCTGGACGCTCGAGAACCAAGCGGACTACACGGACCGCGACGCGACGGACTTCGCGCGATTCCTCTTCGACCAGTTCGACAACAGGCTGTCGCTGGAGCGGGCCCGGGTCTCGAGCGAGGCGCTCGACACGTCGAGGCTGGCTCTGGAATCGACCGTGACGCTGGAGAACCGGCCGTTCGATTCCAACCGGATCGTGTTCGACCAGTACTCCTACCGCCACTTCGGCGGGAGATGGGGCTTCACGAGCTGGCTGCGCGCTTTCAAGCGGATCAACCGGGAGCCCAGGCTCGACTTCCAGGACCGCGAAGGGTTCCGGTCGAAAAACACGTTCACGATCGAGTTCGGGCCCCAGAGCGCGATCGATCTATCGCTCGTCTACGAGCGGATGGCGATAGCCGGCCTCCAGACGGAGTTCGATTCGACCTACGCCGAGCGCTCCTACGAGGCGCGCTACCGGCGCCGGCTTGCCGGCGATGCCCGCTTCGAGCTGGGCTACCGCACCCAGCGAGAGCGGCACCAGGCCTTCTTCCAGAACAACCGGGACGAGGACACGGTGTTCCTGGACGTGGTGGCGGATCTGTAGCCGGGGAGATGGAAGGTAGAAGATAGAAGGTAGAAGGGGGAAGTGGGGGGGAGTCGCCTCGAGTTAGGATGCACTCCCTGAGAGGGGGGGCGCCAGGGCGGGCGGACGGCCACGGAGGCCAGACTGAGGGCACGCGCAGCCCTGAATCGAGTTGCCAGGCGCTCGGCCGCGCCTTTTTGCTGTGCGACCTGCGCCTTGAACTTCTACCTTCCACCTTCCACCTTCTCAATTCTCAATTCTCAATTCTCGATTCTCAATTCTCTTCTTTCCCCGTGACAATCTGTCAAAAAAGGTTTTGCTTGCGACCAGCATGTCTGCCTACGATCGCACCCGACGCCCGAGGTGGGCGGCTGCGGGGCGGCCAGGAGAGCCGGTGAGGCTCGGGCGGACGCGAACCCGCAGGCAACGTCAGGCAGAACGAGAACAGCACCAAAGTTGTCTCCCCTGTTTCGGAGGGTGATCCTCGCAGAGGCGCCAGAGGCGAGGCCCAGGCGCCGACGAGGTTCTTTCATAGCTTGCCGAGGGCGGTAGCGGTCCGCCCAGGCGAGGCTCGACTTTCGCACGCAGATAACTAGACCCCAGGTCACTTGTACGCCGGGAGGATTTCAGTGAGCGCATCGAACGGACGTATTCATCAGCCGGGTCTCCTCGTTGCCATGCGGTTCGCCGGGCTCATCGCCCTGGCCGCGGCCGTCGCCAGCCCGACGGCGTCAGCGCAAAGCTCGCCGCGATTCGACTTCAGGGGCGTGGCGCGTTTCCAGGCCACATCGTCGACGGCGCCCGTGCTGGCGCCGAACCACCAGCTCACCTTCACCAACTCCAGGAACGGGCTGGTCGCCACGACCCGCGCGGCCGGCGACGGCAGCTTCTTCGCTCGCATCTTCGACCTGACGGGCGGCGCTGCTGCGCGCGTCGGCGACGTGATCCGGATCGACTCACGCGCTCCGGACGGCTCCGTGCTGGGCTCCACGCCCGTGACGTTCTCGGTCGTCGGCACCGATCTCTCGAGCAGCGCGAGGACGTTTGCGGTGAACCTGCGCCCGGTGCGCGGCCTGCGGTTCCTGCGGCTGCACCCGGGAGTGAACTTCATCCACGTTCCAGTGAACGCTCGGCGTCCCAGAGGACAAGCCGGAGCTTTTAGCTCCGCTGACCTGGCGGAGCTGACCGGCGCAAGCTCGATCGCCCGCATCGTCAGGGACTCCACGACCAACCGCGGCCGCTTCCAGGTCTACGATCCTCGCATCGGCGCAAACCCCTTCCCCATCGAACCGGGCCGCGGCTATCTGGTGATCCTGCCGGCCGCTCGCCAGGTCCCGCTCGATGGCGACCCGCTGCCGCCGAACCCCTTCCGCGCGGCGCTGGTCCCCGGACTGAACCTGATCGGCCTTCCGCGGGGTCTGCCAAGGGACGGCTTCAACGCCTCCAACTTCGCCACCTTCATCACGACCAACCTGGCCCAGGGCAATCGCGAGATCACGCTCTTCCGCCCCGTGTACGACGAGGTGAGCGGGAGACCGCGGTTCGAGCCGTTCCTGCCCGGGCAGGCAGGCCTGGAGACCACGCCGTTCCCGATCGAGGAGGAGACCGGGTTCCTCATCAACGTCAAGGGCGAGGACAACCCGCTGCTCCCCGAGGGCAATGTCGGGCAGGCCTCGGTGCGCCGGGTCACGGGCCGTCTGCCGGTGCTGACCGGCAAGAACGCGCCGCGATTCTATGCCGGCGAGCAGGGCCGCATGGGCGGGGTGGAGGTCGTCTGCGTGACGGCCACCGGCCGGCGCTTCTCGACGCGCGCGGACGCCCAGGGCAACTTCTCGCTCGCGCTACCCGTCGGCGAGGACTACATCCTCTACTTCATCGAGAACCCGGATTCGCAGACCCTGCGCCGCATCCTGGGCGTGCTGGTCTTCCCCTCCTCGCCGCCCTCGGCGGACCAGACGGCGCGCACGAGCTCTTCGACGATCCCGCTCACCCCGAGCACCTCGACGCTGGACCTGGGGCAGCTCACGCTGGCGGCCGGCGGTCCAAACATCATTGGGAGGCTGCTGCCTCAGAACAATCCGCTCGGCCAGTGCGACCAGGACAACGACGGGAACACCGACTTGCAGGACACCAACGACGACGGCGATTCCGTGCCGGACGCCATCGATCGCGACTCCGACGTCATCGGCCAGGGCGGCCACACGCGCAACGACGACAACGACAACGGAGTGCCGGACGAGTGCGAGGACGTCGACACTGACGGCCAGCCGAACGTGTTCGACACCGACGATGACGGGGACGGCGTGCGCGACGCGAGCGACCCGCTACCCGGGGACCGCGACCGAGACGGTGTGCCGGACGCTACCGATTCCGACGCCGAGAACGACGGACAGGCCGACGGCAGCAAGCCCGACACGGACGGCGACGGCAAGCCCGACATCAGTGACGCGGACGCCAACGGCGACAGCATCGACGACCGGATCCAGACGGACACCGACGGCGATGGAATGCCCGACACGGACACGCGTGAGACCGACGACGATAACGACGGCGTGGCCGACACGGCGGACACCGACGACGACGACAACGGCACGCCCGACTTCCTGGAGCGCGACGCCGACGGCGACGGCCAGCCCGACGTGGTCGACACCGACGACGACAACGACCAGCAGCCCGACGATCGGGACGGCGACGACGACGGCGACCAGGTTCCAGACCGCGCCGAGGCCGACGTCGATCGGGACGGCGTGACCGATGAGCTCGATGGTGACGACGACAACGACGGCGTGCCCGATCTAAACGAGCGGGACATCGACGGCGACGGGAACATCGACGACGTCGACACCGACGACGACGGAGACGGGCGACCCGATGTCGCAGACCCGGACGTGGACGGGGACGGCCTGCCCAACCTGGCGGAGCGGGACGGCGACAACGACGGGATACCGGACGATGTCGACGCCGACGATGACGGCGACGGCATCAAGGACCGGCGCGACCCCGACGACGACGGCGACGGCGTGCCGGACATCGCCGAGCGGGACAGCGACCGTGACGGGAACCGCGACGAAGTCGATACCGACGACGACAATGACGGAATCCCCGATCCACAGGACACCGACGATGATGGCGACCGGGTTCCGGACTTCCGGGAAGCCGACGCTGACGGGAACGGTCAAGCCGACGCCATGGAAATCGACTCCGACCGGGACGGAATGCCGGACGCACGTGACCCCGACGACGACAACGACAGCATGCCGGACGTCCGGGACACCGACGACGACGGCAACGACATCCCCGACGAGTTCGAGTCCGACCGGGACCAGGACGGCATCCCAGACTTCCGGGACGGCGACCGGGACGAAGACGGCATTGCCGACATCGTGGATCGGGACGCGAACAACGACGGTGTGCCCGACTCCGATGAGACGGACAGCGACGGCGATCGCGTTCCGGACGCAGCCGACGACGACGACGACAACGACGGAGTCGACGACGACAACGACACCGATGACAACGGCGACGGCATAACGGACCAGCGCGAGCGGGACAACGACTCGGACGGACTGGTCGACCGGGTCGATTCCGACGACGACAACGACGGCATCGCCGACTTCCGGGCATCGCCACGGCCGACGCCGACGGCGATGGCATTCCAAACGTCCAGGAGCAGGACACGGACGGTGACAACCGGCCGGACAAGATCGACGGCGACGACGACAATGACGGAGTGCCCGACTTCGAGGACTTCGACTCCAACGGCGACGGGCTGGTCGACAATCGGTCCGCCGACAGCGACCGCGACGGCTGCCCGGACTTCCGGGACGCCGACGACGACAACGACGGCATCTTCGACTTCCGGGACCCCGACGACAACAACGACGGCGCCGCAGACACGGCGCCGACGACGGCGGGGCTCAAGAACAGCGACAACGACCTCATTCCGGACGTGTTCGATCCGAATGACGACAACGACGCACAGCCGGACGCGACTGACACCGACGACGACGGCGACGGCATTCCGGACGTGCGCGAGGTGGACTGCGACGGTGATCGCGTTCCCGACGAGGTGGACGCGGACGATGACAACGACAACGCGCCCGATGCGATCGACACCGACGACGACGGCGACGGGATCAAGGACACCGACGACAGCTCGGTGAGCCAGGGACTCGAGACGACCTCGACGAACCTCGGCGATGCCGACCACGACGGAATCCCCGATCGCAACGAGCCCGATCCGGATGGGGACCATCTTCCCTCCGACGTCGACCCGGACGACGACAACGACGGCCAGCCCGACTTCCGCGACACCGACGACGACGGCAACGGCGTCGACGACCGCCGCGACCTGGACACCGACGGTGACGGCGTGGCCAACGTCAACGACGGCGACGATGACGCCGACGGGACGATGGACAGCGCCGACACGGACGACGACGGCGTTGTGGGCGCCGATCCGACCGGGACCACGACTTCCGACGTCGACAACGACGGCATCGCCGACGACGAGCAGCGAGACCGCGACGGGGACGGCGTGAAGGATCACCTCGATGCCGACGACGACCAGGACGGCACGCCCGACAGCCGGGACGCCGACGACGACAACGACGGCGTCGGAGACCGGATGGAGCGCGACCAGGATCGCGACGGCATTCCCAACGATCAGGACGCCGACGATGACGGTGACGGCCTCTGTGACGAGGCGCTCGATTCTACGCGCGATGACGCCGACGACGACAACGACCAGAAGCTCGACTCAGCGGAGGCCACGCCCAGTTCGACCACGGACGACGCCGACAATGACGGGGTTCCGAATGCCTACGAATCGGACCTGGACCAGGATGGCGTAAAGGACGACGACGACTCCGACCTGAACAACGACTCGACGCCCGATTTCGCCGACACCGACGACGACAATGACGGGTTCCCCGATGGAAACAAGAAGTCCGAGGTGGATAGCGACTCCGACGGCGTGCCCGACGACCGGGACGGGGATGCCGACAACGACGGCGTGATGAACGGCGTCGACACCGACGACGACGGCGACGGCCTTCAGGACCGCTTCGAGAAGGACACCGACGCCGATGGCCTGGACGACCAGATCGACCCGAATGACGACGGCGACAAGGACGCCATCCTCGACAACGTCGACACCGACGACGATGGCGACAACCGGCCCGACCTGCGGGACCTGGAGCGTAGGGTCGATGCCGACTTCGACGGTACGCCCGACCGGCAGCAACGCGACACCGATGGCGACGGCGCGCCCGACGTGCGGGACAGCGACGACGACGGGGACAGTCTGCCCGACTTCGTCGATCCCGACGACGATGGCGATGGCACACCGGACAACCGCGAGCGGGACGCCGACAATGACCGCGTCCCTGACGAGCTCGACGGCGACGACGACAACGACGGGATTCCCGACTTCCGCGACCCCAACGACGACGGGGACCAGGTCCCCGATCGCCTGGAGCGTGATTCGGACCGCGACCGGATTCCCGATGAGCTCGACCCGGACGACGACAACGATCGCGTGCCCGACGAGCGGGACCTGGACGACGACAACAATGGGTTCCCCGACGGCGGCGATCCCGACGCCGACGGTGACCGGATTCCAGACCAGGTCGACACCGACGACGACAACGACGGCAAGCCGGATAATGGCATCGGCCCGCAGAATGACACGGACGATGACGGAGACGGCATTCCCGACACCGCCGAACCCGACGTCGACAACGACGGCGTGAAGGACGATCAGGACCCCGACAAGGACGGCGACGGGTACATGGATTACCGCGACCCCGATCGCAACAACGACGGCATCCCCGACAACGGCCCCTCGGCCGGGCGGCGGGATTCCGACGGCGACGGCGAGCCGAACCTGATCGATTCCGACGACGACAACGACGGCACCGACGACTCGACCGACACCGATGATGACGGCGATGGAATGGTGGACACCCGCGAGCGCGACTCCGACACCGACGGGATCCCGAACGAAAACGATCCCGACGACGACAACGACGGGTTGTTGGATGCCCGGGATGCGGACGACGACGGCGTTGCCGGCACCGATCCCACCTCCGGCCCGACGGCCGACCTCGATAACGACGGCATCGCCGACGATTCGGAGCCCGACTGCGACAGCGACGGCCTGGCCGACAACGACGACGGCGACGACGACAACGACGGCCGGCCGGACTACCAGGACGCCGACGACGGCGGCAACGGCATCGCCGACGACGCCGAGCCCGACACCGACGGCGACGGCGTGAAGAACGCGGTCGATCTCGACGACGACAACGACAACACCCCCGACGCCACAGACACCGACGACGACGGCGACAGCACAGCCGACAGTGCCGAGGCCGATCTCGACGGCGATGGCGTCTCCGATGCCCTCGAGCCAGATGGCGACGGAGACGGCAAGACCAACGACCAGGACGGTGACGACGACAACGACGGCTCGCCGGACAGCGAAGACACCGACGACGACCAGAACGGCATCGCCGACGACCAGGAGCCGGACCGCGACGGCGACGGCGTGAGCGACAACTCGGGCGACCTGGACGACGACGGCGACGCCAGCCTCTCCGGCACCGGCGCCAGTGCGGTGACGACCGGGGCCGATGTCAGCGACACCGACGACGATAACGACGGGACCACGGACGCCAATGAGGCGGCCGTCATGGACACAGACAGTGACGGCACACCCGACACCAGTGACTCGGACGACGACAACGACGGAGTCGTGGACGGCACCGACCAGGACGCCAACGGAAACAGCATCCCGGACCTACACGAGACCAACAGCGGCGTGCAGGACGCAGATGGCGACGGTACGGCCGATAGCGATCCCGCAGAGACCGATGACGACGGCGACGGGACGGCAGACACCAGCGACACCGACGACGACAACGACGGGACGGCCGATGCATCCGAGCCCGACACCGACGGCGACGGCACGATCAACGACAATGACTCCGACGACGACGGCGACGGCGTGGCTGACACGGCAGAGACCGATCACCAGCTCGACTCCGACGGCGACGGCGCGCCGGACGTTGTGGACACCGACGCCGACGGCGACGGCACGGCCAATTCCAACGACACCGACGACGACGGAGACATGGTTCCTGACGAAGCGGAGAATGACACCGACGCCGACGGAGTGCCCGACCATTGCGATGCGGACGCCGATGGCGACGGCCAGGAGAACACGGCCGATTCCGACGACGACGGCGACGGCCAGACGGACCTGGGCCAGCCGGGCGCGGGTGACGGCGAAGTCGACTCCGACGGCGACGGAATCACCGACGACGCCGACATCGATGACGACGGAGCCGACAACTCCACAGGTACGGACGCAGACGGCGGGCCGGACGGAGTCGACACGGACGACGACGGCGACAACGCGACCGACGGTGCCGGCGAAGTGATGGACCTCGACACCGACGGAGATTCGACCCCGGACGTGTCCGATAGCGACGACGACGACGACGCCGTGGCCGATACCGACGATCCGGACGATAACAACGACGGCATCCCCGACGAAGCCGACACCAGCCGAGCCCTGGACGACACCGACGGCGACGGCATCGAGGACATCGAGGACACCGACGACGACGGCGACGGAATGAACGACACGGCCCCACAGGAGACCGACGACGACAACGACGGTATCCCCGACTCCGAGGAGACCGACGCCGACGGCAACGGCACGGCCGACGAGGTGGAGCAACTGCCCGGGCTGGCCGATTCCGACGGCGACGGCATCGGAGATGTCCAGGACCCCGACGCCGACGGCGACGGAGTCGATAACTCCGCTGACACCGACGACGACGGCGACGGCGCGCCCGACTACTCGGAGCGCGACACCGACGGTGACGGCGTGCCCGACTCCTACGATCTGAATGACGACAACGACGCCACGGCGGATGCCGGCGACACCAACGACGACAGCGCCGGTTCCTCGGAGACGACCACCGACGGCGCCGAGGCCGACTCCGATGGCGACGGCGTGCCCGACGAGCAGTCATTCGACGACGACAGCGACGGTATCGCCGATTCCGTAGACCCCGACCAGAACGGCGACGGAACGGTCGAAGGCACTTGCCGGGACGTCGACGGAGACGGTCAGACGGACGAGGAAGACACCGACGACGACAATGACGGAATCAGCGACACGAGCGATCCCGACAACGACAACGACGGCGTGCTCGACACCGCAGAAAAGGACACCGACGGCGACGGAACTCCGGACGAGAGCGAGCTGGACGCCGACAACGACGGAACGGCGGACTCCGAGGACACCGACGACGACAACGACGGCGTCGAGGACGAAGCCGAGACCGACAAGGACGGCGACGGCATCGATGACTCGCAGGAGCCCGACGCAGATCGCGACGGCACCCCCGACAACGACGACCCGGACGACGACAACGACGGGACCGTCGACTACGAGGATTCCGACGCCGACGGTGACGGCGCCGTCGACTTCGGCAAGGAAGACACCGACAACGACGGAACGTTCGACTCGCAGGACACCGACGACGACGGCGACGGCGCGTCCGACGCTACCGATGACGACGTCGACGGCGACGGGACTCCCGACGCCACCGATACCGACGCCAACAACGACGGCATCGACGACAGCACACAGCCTGAGTTCACCGACACCGACGGAGACGGCATTCCGAACTCGGACGACTTCAACGACGACAACGACACCCAGCTCGACAGCGTCGACACGCACGACCTGACGACGGCCTCCACCGGAGCCGCCGATAGCACCACCGACACCGACTTCGACGGAACCCCCGATGTCTCCGACTCCGACATCGACGGCGACGGCATCGAGAACGGCCAGGACTCCGACGCGGACGGCGACGGCGCCTACGAGTTCGACCGGGACGGCGACGGCGTGGCGGACGGCGAGTTCGTCGACACTGACGGCGACGGCACCGAAGACGCGACCGACACCGACGACGACGGCGACGGCATCGCCGACACCGACGACGCCGACGCCAACGGCGACGGCAGCCTCGACGCCGGCTCCAACGGCACCATCGAGCCCGACGAGGAGGACTCCGACGGCGACGGCGTGCGCAATGGAAGCGACACGGACGACGACAGCGACGGAATCGACGACTCCACGGACACCGACGACGACGGCGACGGCATCCCCGAAGGAACTCAGCTACCCGACGCAGACAGCGACGGCACCCCAGACGACTTCGATTCCGACGACGACAACGACGGCATCGAGGACGACCACGACGCCGACGACGACGGCGTGAGCGGCACCGACGCCGGAGAGTCGGATCGCGACACCGACGGCGTCATCGACGACAAGGACGAGGACGTCGACGGCGACTTTATCGATAACGACCGCGACGCCGACGACGACGGAACGACCGGAACGGACTCCGGAAACACCGACTCCAACACCAACGGAATCGACGACTCCTACGAGACCATCGTCACGGCCGGTGACAAGGACGGCGACGGCGATCCCGACACGACCGATCCCGACGTCGACGGCGACGGTCTGGTCAACGGCGTGGACGCCGACGCCGACGGAGATCAGACGCCCGACGGCGGCAAGGTCGATTCCGACAGCGACGGGATCGTCGACGATGCCGACGTCGATAGCCACCCCGAGGCCAACGATCCCGATGGCGACGGCGTGATCTCCAGCTTCGACACCGACGACGACGGTGACGGCGTTGACGACACGGGCGACGCCGACACCGACGGCGACAACATCGCCAACGACGAAGACGCCGACGACGACGGGCTCTTCGGAACCGATAGCGGAGAATCGGACACCGACTTCGACCAGATCGTCGACAGCGAGGATGGCGACATCGACGGCGACACCCTCGACAATGGGACCGACGAGGATGACGACGGCGACGGCATCCCCGACATCGAGGACGCCAACCCCGAGCATCCCGACACCGGCTCCGGCGGCACTTCGGGAACCGGTTCCGGCGCCAAGTAACCCCCCGGTCAACTCCTTTGCAGCCCGTCCGCCCCGCGGACGGGCTGTTTGCTTCACGCGCCTCGAGTTCCGGGGCTAGGCGCGGTCTCCGGGCAAGCCCTCCACTTCCCCTCTCCCGCCCCCCCGCTCATCCTGAGCAGACCGCGATGCGGTCGTGTCGAAGGACCGTGTCGAAGGACACCCGCGCTGGAAGCTCGCCCCGTTCGTCGCCCGAAGATGCTGCCCCCCAACACGTCGTGTTAAGATCATCCCTCGAGGGAAGCTGAAAGTGGCCATCACCAAAGGACCTCGCGGCGCCGATCCCGGCCGTTCCACCGCCGGGGGCGGTCCCTCGACCGCCGGGTTCAATCCGTGGAACCCGGACAACCGCGCCACCGACTCGCTTCTGGGTCGTCTCAACATCTCGCGCTCCACGGAGCGCGCGCCCATCGGGGGCGGACCCGCGACCGGCACGCGTCCCAGGGGCCCCAAGCCGTTCGACGCGGAGGTCGTCCGCCAGATCCGCGTCCAGCTCTACCAGATGATGACCGACATGGGGCCGGGCAAGGACGAGAAGATCGAGAACGAGCGCGCCTGGTACACGGAGAAGGTCGCCGAGGCGATCGGACATGTCCTGACCGAGCGCGACCTGAAGCTGCCCAACGAGACCATCGTCAAGATCCGCGACGACATCCTCGAGGGCATCCTCGGCTTTGGCCCCCTGCAGAAGCTGCTCGAGGACCCGGACGTGACCGAGATCATGGTCAACGGGCCCTCGAAGGTCTTCGTCGAGAAGGCTGGCCGGCTCTACCTGTCCGAGATCACTTTCTCGAGCGAGGAGACGCTGCGCCAGGTCATCGAGAAGATCGTCATCCCGCTGGGCCGGCGTGTCGATGAGACGAGCCCGATGACGGACGCGCGCTTGCCGGACGGCTCTCGCGTCAACATCGTGATCCGACCGCTGGCGCTCTCCGGGTCGACCATCACGATCCGCAAGTTTCAGAAGATCCCGCTGAAGCTCTCGAGCCTGGTCTCTGCCGGGACGCTGACGCGCGAGATGTCGATCTTCCTGGAAGGCTGCGTTCGCAGCAAGCTCAACATCGTGGTGAGCGGCGAGACGGGGTCGGGCAAGACGACGACCTTGAACGCGCTGTCCAGCTTCCTGCCGCTCGACGCCCGCATCGTGACCATCGAGGATTCCGCCGAGCTGCAGCTTCAGCAGGATCACGTCGTGCAGCTGGAAGCCCGGCAGGCCAACGTCGAGGGCCGCGGCGAGGTGACCATTCGCGACCTCCTGCGCAACGCGCTCCACATGATCCCGGACCGCATCATCGTCGGCGAGTGCCGCGGCGGCGAGGCGCTCGACATGCTGAACGCGATGAGCAGCGGCAACGACGGCTCGATGACGACGGGCCACGCCAACACGCCGCGCGACCTGATCGGCCGCATCGAGACGATGGTGATGATGGCGGGGATGGGACTGCCCAGCCGCGCGATCCGGGAGCAGATCGCCAGCGCCGTGCAGCTGATCGTGCACCAGGCGCGCGGCAAGGACGGCGTGCGGCGCATCACGAGCATCGCCGAGATCGGCGGCATCAAGGACGGCAGCGTTCAGGTCAACGAGATCTTCCGGTTCGAGACCCAGGGCGTCGACCGCGAAACGGGTCAAACTATCGGGTCCCACGTGGCAACTGGGCTCATTCCCAAGTGCCTTGGCCGACTCCTGATGGACGACTTCTTCATTCCGGACGGCACCTTCGGGCCGAGCGTGAGCATCGAGAGCATCCGGGACGAGATGCGCGAGCGCGAAGAGGACGAGCGCCGCTCCGAGGAGGCGCGCTCCAAGGCCAAGATCGTGATGCAAACGGCCCTGGAGAAGCCGCAGGATGAGGAGGAGACGACCTCTTACGGCAACGTGTTCCACTGGCGGCAGGCGTTCGGAGCCGACGCCGCCGAGGATGCCTCGACGACCGGAGCGGCGTTACCGGCGGCTGCCAGCCATCGGGATCGGTTGCGCGAGCTGACCAAGCAGCTCAGTGAGCGCCGGAAATCACTGCTGTCGCGGACGGCCAAGGACGACGAGGAGCAGGTTCTGGTCGAGGAGATGCGGGACCTGGTGCTGGAAGCGTTGCCCTCGGCAGGCAGCTTCGAAGAGCTGGAGAAGACCTACGCCAGCGTCGAGGAAGAGCGGCGCGTGATGAAGACGCGCGTCGACAGGGCACTGGACTCCATCCTGGTGGAGGAGAAGATCGAGCTCTCGGTCCAGCTGCGCAAGCGGGTGGTCGACGAGGTGCTCAACAACGTGGTCGGCCTTGGGCCGCTGCAGACGCTGGTCGAGGACGCCGATATCTCGGAGATCATGGTCAACGGCCCGGACCGCATCTTCGTCGAGCGCTCCGGCAAGCTCATGCTCACCGAGATCAAGTTCAAGGAAGAGGCCCATCTCCGCCACATCGTGAGCCAGATTCTCCGGCCGATCGGCCGTCGCGTGGACGAGACCTCGCCGATGGTCGATGCCCGGCTGAGGGACGGCTCGCGCGTGAACATCGTGGTGCCGCCGATAGCACTGCCCGGCACGTGCATCACCATCCGCAAGTTCGCCAAGGACCCGTACTCGATCCGCGACCTGGTCAGCTTCGGCACCCTGACTCCGGACGTGGCGGCCTTTCTCCATGCCTGCGTGAAGATCCGGCTGAACATGGTGATCTCCGGCAGCACCGGCTCGGGGAAGACGACCACGTTGAACGCCATCAGCGGCTACATCCCCGATGAGACGCGCATCGTCACCGTGGAGGACGCCGCCGAGCTGCAGCTGCAACAGGAGCACATCCTGCCGCTGGAGGCTCGGCAGCCGAACATCGAGGGCAAGGGCGCCATCACCATCCGGCAGCTCGTGATGAACGCGCTTCACATGAGGCCGGACCGCATCATCGTCGGCGAGTGCCGCGGCGGCGAAGCGCTCGACATGCTCATGGCCATGAACACCGGCCATGACGGGTCGCTCACCACGCTCCACTCCAACTCGCCCTATGACACCATCCTGCGCCTGCAGACCCTGGTGATGTTGAGCGGCATGAGCCTGCCGCTGCGCGCCATCAACGAGCAGATCGCCGGCGCCATCCAGCTCATCATCCACCAGGACAGGCTCTCCGACGGCAAGCGGCGCATCACGCACATCACGGAGCTGGCCGGCTTCGTCGACGACAGGCCGCACCTGCTCGACATCTTCAAGTGGATTCCCCGCGGAATCGGGCCCAAGGAAGCCCACCTCGGAACTCTCGAGCCGACGGGCCACGTCCCCAGCTTCTTCAACCGTTTCGTCGAGGACAACGTGGAGCTGCCTCAGCTGGTCTTCGGCCCCAGCATCGACGTCGACGAGCTCTTCACGCGCCTGCAGCACGAACAGCGCAAGCGCGCGGAGGAAGAGCGCCGCCGTTTGCTGAAGCTGGCCCGCGAGGAAGAGGCGAAGCTCGAGGCCGAAATCCACGCGGCGAACGTGGCTCTGGCCCCCGAGGAGCTCGACGTCACTACCGCCTCCGGAGCGCCGGCCCGGCCCGGCCCGACCGGACCAGCCTCTGCGCATCTGCGCTCCAAGATATTCACCTGGATGGACGCCGTGCGTGCCGAAGACCAGGCAGAGACCGCGGCGGTGCCGACCGTCCATAACGAACGCCGCTGGCAGCTCTTCAAGAAGCTCCGGTCGCTCTCCAAGGAGCGGAGCTCGCGGCGCGTCGAAGCCGATCAGTTCGAGCAGGCTCGCGCGATCCTGACGCAGGCCGTGGCCAAGGAGCTGGAGACGGTCGCCATCCCGGACGATTTCACGTCGGTCGCCAGCGAGCGCGTGTTCATGGCCACGCTGATTGCCTCCGTCCTGCAGCGCGTGCGCAGCAAGGAGGGCTTTCTCGTCGAGAAGGCCCAGGAGGACGCGCTCCAGTACCGGGTGCTCTCCGAGTTTTGCGGTTTCGGCCCGATCCAACAGCTGATGGACGACGCGGATATCAGCGAGATCATGGTGAACGGACCCAAGCGGATCTTCATCGAGCGCAAGGGGCGCGTCGTGCTCTCGGACGTGACCTTCGACGACGACGCTCAGGTGGTGGCCATCCTCCAGCGCATGCTGGGACCGGTCAATCGCCGCTGCGACATCGCCAGCCCCATGGTGGACGCGCGCCTCCACGACGGCAGCCGCATCAACGCCGTCATCGCGCCGCTGGCCATTTCGGGCTCCACCATCACGATCCGCAAATTCGCGCGAGATCCGTATACCATCGAAATGCTCTCGGACATGGGCACGCTTTCCTCGCACATGGCGGCCTTCGTGAAGGCGGCCGTGCAGGCTCGGCTGAACGTGGTGGTGTCGGGCGGCACCGGCTCCGGCAAGACGACGACGTTGAACGCGATCAGCGCCTTCATCCCGGAGAACGAGCGCATCATCAGCATCGAGGACACGGCCGAGCTTCAGCTGCAACAGGACCACGTGGTCCAGCTGGAGAGCCGTCCGCCAAGCCTTGAGGGCACCGGCGCAATCACCATCCGCGATCTCGTCAAGAACGCCCTGCACATGCGCCCGGAGCGGATCGTGGTCGGCGAGTGCCGCGGTGGTGAGGCCCTCGACATGCTCCAGGCGATGGCGACGGGCCAGGCCGGCTCGCTCACGACGGCGCACGCCAACACGCCGCGCGAGCTGGTCGGGCGTCTGGAGGTGATGGTGATGATGGCCGGGACCGGCCTCTCGATGGCCAGCATCCGAGACCAGATCACCAGCACCGTCGACATCGTCCTTCAGCAGCAGCGCTTCAAGGACGGGACCCGCAAGGTGACGCACATCTCGGAGGTCACCGGGATGACGCCGAGCGGCGAGGTCGAGCTGGTCGACATCTTTCACTTCGAGACGCTGGGTGTCAGCCCTGATGGAAAGATCGTCGGGGAATTCAAGGCGACGGGATACATCCCCCGGTGCATCCGCGCCTTCCACGCAGCCAATTTCGCGCTGCCCGACGACATCTTCGGGCCAGGCACCTCGGTCGGGCGCGAATACGACCGCATCAATCGGCAGCGCAAGATCGAGCGCGAGCGGGAAAAGAACCTCGAGCGGATGCGGTACCGGACGGATGCGACCGCCACGCGCCCATCCGCGGGCGGCGCAGGGCAGGCCGAAGAGGTGTCGGTGGCAAGCGAGCTGGCCAAGCGCCGGTCGGCTCGGGCGACGATGCAGCGAGTGATGGCCGAGGGCGGCGCAGGGGAGGCCGCCGACGCCGGCGAGAGCATCCGCCCCGGCGAAGAGCTGGCAATCGCCGGGGAAATGCGGCAGAAGATCGCCACCAACGAGGCCCAGGCGGCCGAGCGGCCGGCGACCCCGGTCGACCTGCACCTGAACCATCTGGATTCTCCGGAGGAATCGACTCTGCCGGCCGGCCGGCAGATCGACCTGAAGTCGCAGCTGCGGTCGCGGACGACGTCGGAGCCGGCGCTCTTGAGGCGGCTGCGCAAGAACAAGCGCGACCAGGACGGCGAGTGATGCGCACTGACGGGGGCCGCGCCCCGGTACCTGCGGCGGCGAGTCACGCGCTGGGCCCACGCCCCGGCGCTTGCCTTTTGCTGGCCCTGGCGTGCGCTCTCGCGCTGTCGTGCGCGACCTCGGCCGGCGCAGCACCCGGAAAGGCCCGTGGCCGTAAGGCCGCCCGGGTCCGGCCCGCGGCTCCACGTGAGGCGCCGATCGAAGGAGTAGTCGCACGGGCGGCTCCGCTGGAGGGACCATTCTATGCGCGCCTGAAAGGGTGGAGCCGGTATCAGATCTTCCGGGCGCCGGCGGCGCTGCAGTCGGGAGAGGAGCTGCGCGTGCTCGAAGGCTCGCGCGTGGAGCTGGACCTGCCGGTACGAGGGACGCTGCGCACGGTGGGAGACGAATGTCTCTTCCTGGTGAGGGCCTCTGAAGTCCTGATGGACCGGGGAACGGCACACGTCCGGGCACGGGAGCAGGAGCCGCTGCTTCTGGTGACGCCGGCGGGGGAGCTCCTGGCGAAGGGCGCCCGCTATACCCTGGAGGTGCGGCCTGCCGACGGCGCGACCGTGGTGCGGGTGCTGAGCGGGGTCCTGCGCGCGCAGCCCAGGGGCGACAGGCCGGAGCTCCTGGCGGGAACCGGCATGGAAGTCGTGATGCTCCCCGGGGCGTCGGCCGTGGCCCGCAGGAGCCCGATTCCGCTCGACACGCTGCTCGAGCGCTTCTCGGCCAGCGGCCTCGGGCCCGGCTTCACGCTGGGGCGAGAGGAGCCGGCCGAAGAAAGCAGGCGCCCCCGTGGTCGGCTCGAACAGGGTTCGTCCGAGGCAGCCCATCGGAGACCACCGTCTCCGGGCAGGTCTTCGTCGCGACTCAAAGGCTCCGACGGAGCCGACGACTCTGTCGACGCAGACCACCCGGGCCCGCCAACCTTGCGCCCCCCCGTATCCGGGATGAGCCTGCGAGACCGGATGCGCTCCCTGCGAAGCCCGCAGGAGCGGGTCCGTCGCTACGAGTGGACGGTCGCCGAGCAGGCCGCAGCCGAGCGCGAGGAGCTGGAACGTGCCGCCGCCAACAGCAAGCCTGGGCTGCTCCGCGACGAGGCGCTCTACCGCAAGGCCTGGCTTCAGGACCGCCACGAGAAGAGCCTGGCGCGAGGGCAGATGTTGGCCGGTTCTCACCGCCGGGAGGCGCTCTTCGAAGAGTCGCAAGCCCGCGACCGGCTCCTCGAAGCCGGCCGCACCCAGGCCCTGGGCCGCGGGCTCTGGCTGCAGACCCGCGAAGGGGTGACCAGCGCCCGGACCGAGCTGGACACCCTCGGCGCCGCGATCGACGCTCTGAACGCCCAGCTCGCAGCCCTGGGTTCTACTCCAGCCGACACCGCCCTCGCCCGCTCGCTCACCGAGCAACGCGACAGCGCAGTGGAGAGAGCCAACCGCGTGAAAGAACGGCTCGGTGAGCTGATCGAGATCCAGTGAGGGACGAAGGACTGTGGCCTTGATTCCACTCAGGGGCTTCGCCCCCGAACCCCGACCAGGGGCCCCTGGCCCTCCTTCGACGAGCCCAGGACAGGCTCTGGACCCCCAATTTTTTTGCAGCTCGAGGGGGCAAAGCGACCGCGCGAGTGCACCCATCACTGGCGTGTGCCTGATAGCCCTTCTGGCCCTGGCCGGAGGGACAGGTGGGTGCGGCAAGCCGGAAGTGCCGTCGCCCAGGCCCGTGGTGGAGGAGATCGTTCGGGACATGCAGGAGCGCGCTTTCGACAGGCTGTACGGACGGCTCACGGCCGCCCGCAAGAGGGAGCTCACGCTCGAGGAGTATGTGCGGACGAACCTGGCCGGGTTCGAGAAGCTGGAGAGCGCAGGCGGGGCCCTGGAGGACTGGCAGATGCGGGAGGAGACCCGCTCTGGGGACGGCACGCAGGCCTGGATCGAGACCGTGGTCCGGGTCACCTTTCCCGGGAAGGCGGGGCCGAGCGAACACCGCCGGCGGCTCGTCTTTCAGCTCAACTACGAAGAAGACGAGTGGAAGTTCGACAGCTACAGGAGTTATGAAGTGCCTTGAACCCCGAACCCGGGAGGACGCACTCTAAGGTTGAAAGGGCCCGACCCCATGGATGCTCAGACTGATTTCCTCAGTTCCCTGAAGAGTTGCCCGCTGTTGCGCGACCTCTCGGCCGAGGAGCTGGAACGGCTCCAGACCGGCTCCCGCATTCGCGAGTATGACGAGCAGAACCCGGTCATCTGCGAGGAAGGCAAGGTCGGCGACGGGTTCTTCGTCATCCTGCTGGGCCAGGTCCGGGTCTTCAAGCACGATGAGAAGGGACGGGAGCACCTGCTGGCCGTGCTCAAGGCCGGCGACTT
Organism: Candidatus Wallbacteria bacterium; assembly: GCA_016213845.1. GTDB lineage: Bacteria > Muiribacteriota > UBA6191 > JACPRK01 > JACPRK01 > JACPRK01. The sequence goes on along the minus strand of JACQZN010000103.1, from coordinate 27,825 downwards.
TTTCGGCGAGATGGCGCTGCTCGACATGGAGGTGCGCTCTGCCACCTGCCACGCGCTGGAGCCCGTGAAGGTCCTATGGTTCGGGCGCGAGTCCTTCGAGAAGCTGCGCCTGGAGGGCAGCCCCATCATCGGCAAGCTTCTGTTCCGGATGATGATCGACCTGAGTCACCGCCTTCGATTGCTCAACGAACGATTCGTCTACCTCCGCAGCTGCTACACGGGCGGACGCGCCTGAGCGGAGGATTCGAACCCGAGAGAGGTGTGAGCCCATGAGAGTGTGCATCCCGATCCTGATCGCCCTCGTCTGTCTGACAGGCTCCTGGCCGGCGGCGGCTCCGACCGAACCGGGAGCTCCTGCCGCCACCCTGCGCCAGGCGCCCCCCAGCTTCGACCAGCTCGTGCTGGCCGAAGCAAGGGTCCGCGAGACCGTCTGGCGAGCGGCCGTCGGCGATGCCGAGATATCGTCGAGCAGCAGTGAGGCCGAGGGGCGCCGGCGTTGCCGCCGCTCCATCGTCCGCATCCTCTTGCTCGTCCTGATCCTGGTCGTCTGCCTGCTGGCGCTGGCTCTGGCTTCGAAGTCGATCACGCTCTGCTTGCTGGAGCGGATGATCGAGGAGCACGAGCGCCAGCACGGCTGCAAGATCGGCCGCCCGGGCAGCTGCGAGAGTCCGGCCGGCGACGGCCCAGCAAAGCCTCCGCCTGAGGAGCCCGGCGGCCCGGCGGCCGGTTGAGCCGCGCCCATCCCCTATAAACTTCGCGCTCGCGCTGCCGATGTTGGAGTCGAGAACAGATCTCGACGCGGCCGTCCTTGGCCGGCAAACGGAGGAGAGCGATGCGCAAGCGAAGTCGACTGGGAATGCTGTTAGCCTTGCTCGTCCTGTCTGCGTGCGCCGGCACTGCGGAGGCCTCCAAGGTCTCGGTGCAAGGCGAGGCCGTCCGCAAGGCGCCCGCCAAGGAGCCGGTCTGGCAGGAGCCGAACGCGACCACCGCCGGGACCTCGCGAGAGCCCACTGGGCCAGCCGCTCCGGCCTTTTCCCCAGGCTCCAAGGAGCCGGTGCGCTGGGATGCGCTGCCCGAGAAGGAGCGCAAGCTCCGACTCGAGGACCTGCTGCTCGGCAAGCTGGCCGAGGTTTGAGCGGCGTCATGCTCGGAGCCAAGCGAGGCTGCCTCGGCGCTCTGCTCCTGGTTGCGGCGACCCTGGCGGCCACGGACAGCGGCCTGGCACAGGAGCCGGGCGCCATCCCGCAAGAAACCCAGCAACTGCAGCTGGATTACGTCAAGAACGTCTCGGCCGAGCTGGAGACCGTCGTCAAGGGGATGTCCGACGAGCTCTTCGAGTCGGACCCCTTCTTCTCGAGCAAGGCGGCCGTCCATCCCGACGGGAAGCTGGCGGCCCTGGCCCTGTCTCGAGAGCAAGCGGGCGAGAACCGCTGGTCGGTGCTCTTGCTGAACAAGACGACTCTGGAAGTGACCCAGGTTTACGACTTCATCCGGGCGCACCACCTGAACCGGCTGGAGTGGTCGCCGGACGGCAGCTCGCTTCTGGTGCTGTCGGAGGACGTGGCGCTCTCGGGCCCTCCGGGGAGCCTCTCCGTGGTCGACACGCGCGCGAAGCGGGCCTTCGTGCTCGATCGAGGCGTCTGGCAGTACTCTCTTTCCTCCGACGGCTCCGAGCTGGTCTACGAACGGTGCGCCGACGTGAGCCAGCCCTACGGCAAGCGCGAGATCTACCACACCAGCTTCGCGAAGCTCCTGGCGGCGCTGGCCGATCGAGGGGCCGCCGAAAACCTGGCGCCCAAGCAGCAGGCGGCCCAGCTGCGAGAACGCACGACCGCGCGCGTCATGGTGCTCGACTACCCGCGGGAGCAGCTCGAAGGTTTCAAGAGCTGGTCCGCCGACGGCAAGGTTCTCCACTTCGCTACCTACCGCTATGCCCCCGGGGCCCAGGCCCCCTCCATCGTCCGCCACACGCTCGATCTGCCGAGCGGCCGGGTGGCGGAGGTGAAGTAGCGAGTAGTCAGTAGACAGTAGCCAGTAGACAGTAGTCAGAGGCTGTGAAGAAACTTCCTGGAACCGTTCGCCCCGAGCCTGTCGAGGAGCCATAGCCGCTTCGATACTGGGCTTCGACGAGCTCAGCCCGAGCGGTTACTGGGGGTTCTTGGATAGATTCACAGCCTCTCAGTAGTCAGCCGAGGGCCTCGCCTCTGGGTCCGTGCGATAGGGTCCATCGAACTGCCGGCCAGAAGCGAGGAACTGCGCCGCGCGCATCTACTGTCTGCTGACTACTGACTACTGTCTACTCCATACCCCGCCAGCTTGCGATCGAGGGTCGGGCGGCTGATCTCGAGGACGCTGCAGGCCTTGGTCTTCTTCCAGCCGCAGCGCTCGAGCACGGCCAGGATGTGCCGGCGCTCCATCTCGGCCAGCGCGATCATCGGTGAAGGTTCGGGGCCGGCGTCGGAGGCCGATCCGGCGGGCGTGGGTCGCGGGCCGATCGGGAATCGCTCTGGCTGGATCCAGTCGTCGTCTTCGAGGACCACGGCGCGCTCGATCAGGTTCTCCAGTTCGCGGACGTTGCCGGGAAAGTCGTAGCGCATCAGCGCGTCGAGGGCAGCAGGAGCCAGCCCACGGATGGAGCGGCTGGTCTCCCGGTTGTAGCGCTCCACGAAGTGGGCGGCCAGCGTCGGGATGTCCTCGGGACGGGCGCGAAGCGGGGGGAGCGTGATCGAGATGACGTTGAGCCTGTAGAACAGGTCCTCGCGGAAGCGGCCCAGCCGGATGGCGGCCTCCAGGTCCGTGTTCGTGGCGGCGATGACGCGCACGTCGACCGGGATGGGACGGTCACTGCCCAGGCGGTCGACCTCGCGCTCCTGCAGGACGCGGAGAAGTTTGGTCTGGAGCTGCGGGCTCATGCAGCCGATCTCGTCGAGGAAGATGGTGCCCGAGTCGGCCAGCTCGAATTTGCCTTTCTTGAGGCGGTCTGCGCCGGTGAAGGCGCCTTTCTCGTGACCGAAGAGCTCGCTCTCCAGAAGGCTCTCGGAGAGAGCCGCGCAGTTGACGGCCACGAGCGGCCGGCTGGCGCGCTTGCTCTGGCGGTGGATGGCGCGGGCAACCACCTCCTTGCCGGTGCCGGACTCGCCTCGGATCAGCACGGTGCTGCGAGTGCCTGCGACCTTGGCGACGGTGGTGAGGATTTCGCGAAACAGGGGGCTGGTGCCGACGGGCGTGTATCGCTCCTCCAGGAGCTCGCCCAGGCGCTGGCTGGCCGTGGCGGCCACGGCGAACTGACGGGCGTTGTCGAGCGCGCTGGCGACCTGGCCGGCCAGAAGCGAGGTGACCTCGAGGTCCTCGTCGCCGAAGCTGACGCCGCCCAGCTTGTTGAGCGCCTCCATCACACCGATTGTGCGGCCGCGCACGACCAGCGGGACGCAGACGATGCTCTGCGTCGAGTAGTTCATCTTCTGGCTGATCTCGCGCTTGAACTTGGGCTCGTTCCAGACGTCGCCGACGATGAGCGGCCGACCGGTCTTCGCGACCCATCCGGCGATACCCTCGCCCAGCTTGAGGCGGATGTGCTTGAGCTCTTCGCGCTTCTCGCCCGTCGCGGTCTTGAAGTAGAGCGTCTTGGTCTCCTGGTCGATGAGAAGCAGCGAGGCAGCCCCTGCATTCAGGATGCGGCAGGCGCTGTCCATGATCAGATCGAGCAGCGTGTCGAGATCGAGTGTCGAGGTGAGGGCCGCCCCCGTCTGAAGGAGGGTCCTCAGCAGGGCATGGTCGAGCGCTCTGGAGTTTGCGGCCATCGTCGATTCCGGGCGGCAAGAGGATATCACGGCCGCAGCGGGCGAGAGGCAGGGCCCGGGGGGCTACGATGTCGCACGGATTATGACGATGGATATGCTGGGAAAGTGTTGGCACCTTTCTCGCTTCGTTTCGTGCCGGCATGTCCCGACCAGATCCATGAAGAACCATCCGGCGATTACAGCGGGCCGCCTCGTGGCGGTCGTTCTGGCGTTGACGGGAGGTTTCGGAGCGGCAGGCGAGGCTCGGGCACAGTCGCTGACCGTGCGCGGGCTTCTGACCAACGCAGCGTCGCCAGCCAGGCCCATTCCGGGCGCTCTCGTCACGGTGCGCAGCACCAACGGGAGCAGGATCGTCACGGCGGCCACGGGGACCGACGGCCGCTACCAGGCCGTCTTCAGCGCACCGCCCAGCCCTGTCGCTTCGATCGGAGACGTCCTGTCCTTTGGGGCCAGTCGCAACGGCGTCGCGCTCAACGCAGTCTCCGTCAACCTGTCGGGCGTGGCCCAGCTGGTGCTGACCACGGGCGGCGACCTCACCGCCGTCACGGCGAACCTGGTGATACCTGCGCCGCCGCCGAGCGCGTCGCTCACCTACTTCGTCGACGGCATCGCGGCCGGCCCGGGGCTGCCGCACACGGCCGTCAAGGCCGCCCTCCTGACCGTCCGCGCCACCTTCGACGCCCCGCTTGGCCCCGCACCGAAGCTCTCGATCACCGGCCCCTCCCCGGGCACCAACGACGTCGCCGCATCCTCGATGACACCCAGCCCGGTCGCCTCCCAGGCGCGCACGGTCTGGTTCTTGTCGAAGCAGATCCAGCAAGGTGCGGACGGCCTGCACACGGTCGCGCTCACCAACGTGGAGGACCTGGCGCTCAACGGCCTTTCGAGCACGCCTTCCAACAACACCTTCACGGTCGACACGCGCGCCCCGACCCTGTCGGCGGCCGTCGCCCCGACCGGCCCGCTCGGCGACGTCACGGCGGGCACCCTCACCATCACGGCGACCTTTTCGGAGGACACGAATCCTCTGGCCACTCCGACGGTCTCGGTGATTCGATCGGGGACCGGCTCCGGAAACACGCTGCCGCCGACTCCGATGTCGCGAGTCTCGGCCCGGATCTGGACCTCGTCGGCCTACGGCGTCAGCGCCCAGAACACGGTGGCCGGCATCACCGACGGCGACGCGATCCTGGTGTTCACGGGGGCCGAGGACCTTGCCGGAAACGCCAGCCAGGCGGCTTCCAGCGGCGCCACTTTCACCATCGACACGGTCGGCCCGTCGGTGGCGTTGACCTACAGCCGGGACCCCGCCCGAGTCTCCACGGGCGCTCTCACGGTGACGGCCACGTTCTCGGACGCCGGCTCGGACACGATCCCGGCCTCCCCCAGGCTGACGGTGAGCTCGGCCAATCCGACCGCTCCGACCACTCTCTTCGACACGCCGATGATCCGTGCCGGCGCGACGACCTTCACGGCGGTGCTGGATGTGGCATCCGGAGTCAACGGAGCCTTTACGGCCTCCGTCTCCGGTGCGACCGACGGCGCAGGCAACCCGAACGCCGCCGCGACCAACACGTCTCTGGTCGTCGACACGCAGCGCCCCTCCGTCACGAGCGTCACGGTGCCAGGCCAAACCTCGACCGCGATCGCGACCGGACCGGTGCAGGTGCGGGTCCGGTTCAGCGAGCCGATGGCCGGCACGCCGACCATTGCTCTCGCGCTCGGTGCCACGACGCTCTTGCCGGCCTCCGCGCTCGTGCCCATCGAGGGCACCATCACCTGGGTGTCGCCCTCCTTCACCATTCCGCCCGGGCAGCTAGGCAACGTCTCGGCCCAGGTCTCCAGCGGCGCGGACCTGGCCGGCAACACGCTGTTCCCCTTCTCGAGCGCTAACGTCTTCGCGGCGGACACCGTTCGTCCCACGGTTGCGTCGGTGGCCTACTCACGAGACCCAGCAGGGCCCGGCGCACTCGCCATCACGGCGACCTTCTCCGAGCCGCTGGCCACCCCACCGACCCTGGCTATCGACCGTCCAACTTTCGGGGCCGGCCCGGGCGACCTGGCGCCGACGGCGATGTCGGCCACTGCGCCCAGCTCGGTCTGGACGCTCACCTACACGGTGCTTGCCGCGTCCGCAGGCGGCGCCCAGGACGGACTGGCCCAGGTCTCCATAGCCGGCGGGCTAGACCCTGCCGGCAACACGGCAGTCACGACGGCCTCAGGCTTCTCGATCGACACCCAGGGCCCGACTGCCACCTACCGGATCGCTCCCGTCGCCGCAGCGACGTGCTCGCAGTCCTCAGCGCCCTTCGGCACGGGACCGCTGGTGATCACCGCCCGCTTCAGCGAGCCGGTAGCCTCGACCCCGACGGTCACCGTCGACAGGCCCGGGACAGGCAACGACTCCACCGCCTCGATGGTGCCGATGCCTCCGCTCACTCCACTGGGAGCGACGGGCTTCGCCTTCGTCTACGACGTCGCGCGTGACAACACTTCCACCGTCTTCGACGGTCTCGTCTCTTTCACGGTCTCGGGCGCCGCCGACGCCGCCGGCAATGCGGCGGGTCCCCCGGCCGGCTCCACCTTCCGGGTCGACACGGTGCCGCCGGAGGCCTGCGTCGCCGTGGAGCGCGGCCGGCGATTCGACTGCTCTAGCGCGGGTACGTCGACCATCGTCACGGCCGGCCCCATCTGCCTGACGGCCACCTTCACCGAACCGATCGTCGCAGGCTGCTCTCCCGAGGTCGTTTTCCAGACACCGGGCAGCTGCTCGCCCGGAGCCGGAGCACTCAGGATGGCTCCGACGGCGCGCCCGGACGTCTGGACGTTCTGCGGCTCGATCCCCGCCCGCTGCAACTCGTGCCCGGCGGGCGAACCGGTGACGCTGACCGTCGCCGTCGCCCGGGACGCGTCCGGCAACGAGATGCGTCCGGCGCGAGTCCGGTTCGTCGTCGACGACGTCGCCCCCACCCTCACTCGCCTTGTCACGAGCGCCCGCACCGCCCACGTCCCGGCTGGCCCCCTGGATCTGACCGCGACCTTCAACGAGGAGCTGGTCATCGCGCCGGCTATCACCATCAATCGGCCACCCTCCGCGGAGCTCTCCGCGGGCGACGTCGTGGACCAGGCGATGGCTCGCGTGGCCCCCGGCCTGGGCTCGGGCGGTTCGGCTTGCCCGACGACGGCCGCGACCTGGACCTTCCGCTACACGGTCACTCCGGAACAGGCCCCCGGTGCGCTCGACGCCGAGCCGGGCTGCTCGCTGACGCGCGTGGTGATCACGGCGAGAGACGCGGCCGGAAACGTGGCGGTCTCCAGACCCGCTCTCGCCGACGCCAGCCAGCCCGCGGTCCTTGGCGGAAGCGCCACCTGCGCCGGCTTCCAGATCGATACGCAGCCGCCCGTGCTCTCGTTCACGTTCGGCCGGGCCGACGCACCCGCCGGCCCCTTCGCCCAGGTCGATCCGGACTTCGTCAGGCAGGGCTTCCTCGCCATCACGGCTACGTTCGCCGACAGCGTCGCCCCCGCCCCGGCCGCCCCGCTCGCTCTCACGGCCACCGGCGGCGCCACCGCGGCCGTCAACGATTTCGCCGGCGTCGTGATGACGCAGACGCGGCCCGGCACGTTCGTCCTGGTCCGCCCGATCGCAACCGGCGACGACGGCATCTTCACACTGTCGCTCGAAACGACCGACCTTGCCGGAAACGCCGCGGCGCTCCCCGGACGGCGCGCCTTCGGCGTCGACACCGTCTTCCCGCTGGCGCCGGCCCTGACGCTTTTCCCGGCGCGCCCCGTCGGCGCCTCGGTCACTGCCCGGCCAGTCGACCTGGCCGACCGGTCCGCGCTCGGCGCCGCCATCGGAGCAGGTCCGGTCGACGTGAGAGTCACCTTCAACGAGCCCATCCTCGTGACGTCCACCGTGGCCGGCGTACTTCCCGTCCCGGCCGCCCCACGCTTCGACCTTGCCAGGCCTCGCGGCGGCACGCCTGCCACGGCCGTCACCACGCTCTTCCTGGTTCCGACTTCCGCGCCCGGCGCCACGAGCGCTACGACCTGGACCACGCGAGTCGTCGACGTGCCGCGCCGCGGCCTCCCGAGCTTCGAGGACGGCGTATCGTCCTTCGCAGTCTCGGGCGCCGTTGACCGCGCCGGCAACGCCTTCGCGGGCCGCGTCTTCCAGGCCGTCATCGACACGGTCGCTCCGCTGGTGCGGCTTTCCGGTCTGACCGGCACGCTGACGCCGGGCAACCGGGTCCGCATCTCCGGTTCGGTGCAGGACGTCACGCGGACTGCGCTCACGGTGTCCATCCCGGGAACGGGGCTGACCACCACCTTCACGGTGTCTCCGGCCTTCCCGGGCTTCGACGGTGAGCTGGGCCCGCTTCCAGTGCCGGCCCCAGCCACACTCGGCGGGCTGCGCGTCGAAGTCGTGGCGACGGACCTGGCCGGAAACACCTCGCTCGAAGCCGCAGCGGTCGCCGGGCTGGACACCGACGGCGACGGCATGACGGACGACTTCGAGTCGGCGGCGACCCTGGCCCGCGATGGCTCTTCGAGCGTCACTGCACTCGAGCCGGGCGCGGACGACGACGGCGACGGCCTGTCGAACTTGTCCGAGTTCCGTGCCAGAACGGACCCCATCCGCCGCGACACGGACGATGACGGCGTCGATGACGCTACCGAGCTGGCCGATGCCGCGCGGGGCGCCGCCAACCCGCTCGAAGCGGCCGACAACCGCCCGGTCGCGCGGGTCGCCCGCGCCGTGCCCGCATCTGTCGCACCGCAGCTCCTGGCCCTGGACGGGCGCGCCAGCTCCGATCCGAAGGGCCGCGCGCTCGGCTACCGCTGGACCACGCTCACGGCACCCGCGGGCGCCCTGCCGATCGCGAGCGGCACCGTCACGACCCCCGTGGCCGTCGCCCGGCTGACCGCTGCCGGCCAGTACCAGTTCGTCCTGACGGTCGGCAACGGCTCCGCCTTCCGCAGTCCCCCGAGCACGACGGTGAGCGTAACAGTCGAGGACCTTGCGCCACGTGCCGTGGTGCCGCCGCCACAGGTCTTCGAGGCTGCCGGATTTCCCATCTTGGCCCGGCTCGATGCCTCGGCGTCGACGGATGAAAATGGTCCGGTGACACTGGCATACTCCTGGCGGCTCGCCTCCAACCCGGGCGCGGGGGCCGCACTCGAGGGCGACCTCACGGGCCCGGCGCCGCTCTTGCGCGTGAGTCTGCCGGGCGCCTACGGAGCCGAGGTGACGGTATCATCGCCGGCCTCATCGGGCGGGGCTCCGCTCACGGCCGTGGCCACCGCGGTCGTCATCGCGGCGGGTCCGCTGACACCGGGACTGGCAACTCCAGGACAGCCCGCCACGGCCTTCGCGCAGGTCGCACGCGCCGGGTTGCCGCAGCTGGTCGTGACCACCGGCCCCGAGACGACCGTGGACGTGCCGCTGGCGGGACGCGACAGCGTCGATCCGAACAACCCGACGACCTCCCCGCTCAGACCCTCGCTCGATTTCACCTGGTCGCAGCTCTCGGGCCCGGCCCAGGCGCAGTTCTTGCCGGACGCCAGGGGCCTGCAGGAGGGGAGCGCCGACCGGAGCGTCGATCCGAGGGTGCGGCTCTTCGCGCCCGGCCGCTACGTCTTCCAGCTCTCCGTGGCGCGCGCCGGAGCGCCCGGCAGCGCAGGCGTGCCCGACCGCGTCACCATCGATTGGGTGCGGCTGGCTCCAGGCTCGGGCGGTACGCCTCTCGCCGACGCCGGGCTCGACCGCGTCATCGCCGACTTCGACGCCGCCGCTCCGCCTTCCGTCGAGTTGAACGGCACGGGCAGCCGGCCCGACCCCCGCACGGGCGGCACCCTCACGTATCGCTGGACCCAGGTCCCCCGAAGCCCGTTCGACGGCACCCCGCAAGCAGCGCTCGACGATCCCGCCGCTGCCCGGCCACAGCTCGTGCCTCCGGCGCCCGGCTCCTACCGTTTCCGGCTGGTCGTCTCCGACTCCAAGGGTCTTTCGAGTCTTCCGGACGAGGTCCTCGTGCAGGTGCGGCCCAGGACGCGCGCCACGTTCCCGAAAGCCACCGTCTCGGCGGCGGACGGCGCCGGCACACTCTCCTTCGCGCGGCCGGCACGAATCCTCGCAGGCAATGTCTTCCCCACTGTCACCCTCTCGGCGAAGGCGACCGGCCAGACGCCGCTCACGTATCGCTGGAGGCAGGTCTTCGAGGGCTCGACGGCCGCGCCCGTCACGCTTCTGAGGGAATCCACCCAGGCGGCCGCCTTCCGGCCCACGGTCAGCGGCAACTACCGCTTCGCGGTCACGGTTTCGGACGGAACGCTCAGCTCGGAGACAGCCCTCACCGTGCCGGTCGACGATCTGCGGCCGGGCGGCAATGCGGGTGTCACGCCCGTCGTGAAGGCGCCGGCGACGGTCGAAGTCCCGGCCGACCGGGAGGGCGTGGCGGGGCTCGACGCCGGCGCGTCCTTCGATCGGGACGGCACCGTCAGCGGCCGAAGGGCCGCGACTCTCACCTACCTCTGGCGTCAGCTGGAGGGACCGTCGCTGGCCGGCTTCGACCGGACGGCGGCCCGCCCCGCGGTGCCGCTACCAGCCGGAACGTTCGGGCGCTACGGCTTCGAGTGCGTTCTCGACGATGGCCAGGACGCCATCGTTAGCGACCCGGTCTCCTTTGCCGCCGTTCCGGTCGCCGCACCGCCAGCCATCGACCCGCGCACCGGGAGGCCGGCCGCGAGCCAGACCGCGGCAACGGGCGATTCCGGCGGCGGCGGTTGCGACATGGGGCCGGCCGGCAGCAAGAAGCAGTCTCTCTCCAGTATTCTCTGGATGCTGGCAATGCTCTGGATCTTCATCACGGGCCGAAGGCGCGCCGAGAAGCGCCACTACACGGGCCCGCGCGCGCTGACGGCGGCCCTGCTCGTGGCAGGCTCGCTGGCGCTGCCGGGCAGCGTTTGCGCCCAGGGGTTCTTCCGCGTCGACGGAATCCTGAGCGACGCTTCCGGTCCGCGCCAGGACGCGCAGGTCGTCGCAACCAACGTCAACACCTCTCAGAGCCGCACCTTCACGACCGGCTCGTCCGGCGCCTACAGCGTCGTCTTCACCAACGTTACCACCAACGACGTCATCTCGTTCTTCGTCAACATCAACGGCAGGTCCTTCCCGACGAACCCCGCCAGCTTCACTGTCTCCGCGAGCGAACGGCAAGCTGGAGTCAAGTCGCAGGACCTGACCGTCCGAGGACCCGTCACCACGCTCACCTACAGCAGCGAGGGGAGCGTCTTCCGGGCCGGCACGCTCACAATCACCGCCAGCTTCTCGGAGGCCGTGAGCACGCCTTCCATCTCGATCGATCTCTCTCCGGCCGGTCTCTCGGCCAACGACGTCGGTCCGGTGGGCATGACGCACACCAACGGCGCGTCCGTCGCCACGTTCTCGCTGACCCTCTCGACGAGCTCGGGCGACGGCCCCGCGACGGTCGACATCACCGGCGCCCAGGGGTTCTCGCTGCCGCACTTCGACGTGTTGCCCCCCGAGGACGACGGCTTCACGGTGGACACGGCACGGCCCCAGTTCGTGAGCTTCACTTCGAGCGCGACGACGACGGCCGGCACGGCGCCCGTCGCCATCACCGTCACCTTCGGCGAGCCGATGGCCTCGGCGCCCGTGCTGCGCGTGACGGCCCCCGAGGGCCACAACAGCTTCACCCAGCAGATGTTGCCGGCGGATTCCACCGGCACCACGTGGTTCCTGCCGTACAACGTGCTCTCGGCCCCCGAGTTCCCTGCGACGACCGGCGGCGCGGTAGGGGTCGTCAGCTTCCAGCTGGTCTCGGCCACCGACCCGGCGGGCAACACGGTGGATGTTTCGACTCCACCGAGCGGGTCGTTCACTTTCGACAACAGGCGGCCGCGAGCCAGCCTGACGGTACCGCCGGCGGGTAACCTCCCGTCCAGGCTCCGCAGCGGGGTCCCCGTCACCTTCCAGCTCGCCACAGACGAGCCGATCGACGTCAACTTCCCGCCCGCCATCCGGCTCGATCAGAACGGCCTGATCGACTTCCCCTTCCGCGTCATGACGCCGTCGACCGCGGGCGCCACGGCCAGCGTCTGGACCACGACCTTCACGCCGCGGGCCCAGGACACCGCGCTGGGTGTCCTGGACGGAGCGGCCACCGTTCAGGTCCGGGGCGGCCGCGACGTGTCGGGCAACGAGTCGCTCTTCGAGCAGACGCCCGGCGTCGTGCTCGACTCGATCGGCCCGATCTACTCGCTCAGCTACAACGGAAAGACGACCTCGCCCTTCGTCACCACGGGTCCCCTGAGCATCGTCGCCGTAGCAAGCGACGCCGGGACGGCCCTGACCCCGACCATTTCCATCGTGCCCGTGCTGGACGCGGGCACCTCGTTCGGCGCCATGACGCGCCAGACCGGCGGCGTCTTTCTTTTCGAGACGACGGTCACGCCGGCCGACGGCGATCCGAGCCCCGTGACGCGCACCGTCACCGTCTTCGGCTCCCTGACAGACGACGTCGGCAATCCGGCCCAACCGCTGGTCAACGACACCTTCGTCACGGACACGCGGCCGCTCACCGCCACCTTGACCCGATCGCCGTCCGCGGCGCGGATAGGCCCCTGTCCGCTGGTCCTGACCGCCACCTTCGACCGGCCCGTGGTCGCGGCTCCGACCGTGCTGATTGCGGGCGGGACGACGTCGGCCACGGTCCTGGCCCTCACCACGATGAGCGGCAGCGCCCCGGGCACGGTCTTCACGGCCACCGCGTCGCTGCCTGCGGGAAACGACGGCAACTTCGTGGCAACCGTGGCAGGACCGCGCGGCGCCACGCTCGGCGGCGCCAGCGACGTCGCGGGCAACGCCACGACCGCGGTGGCCCAGTTCGCCGTCGACTCGAAGCAGCCCACGGTCGAGCTCTCCTTTAGCCGAGGCAACCCCACGCCAGGGACGCCCGCGGGCTCGCCCCTGCTCCTGACCTCCGGGCCGGTCACGATCACCGCGACGTTTGCGGAGGCGGTCACCACGGCCACGACGGCGCTGCTGCTCGGCGCTACCTGCCTCTCCTCGCCGGGCGATCTGGCCACGACTTCCCTCTTCCTGACCGCCGACGGACCCGGCACGGCCAACGACCGCGCGCGGCTGGCGCTCAGGGCCACTTCCGACGCCAGGGTCTGGGTGGCGGACAGCTACTCGATCACGGTGACCAGCGCCTCCGCGCCTTCCGACGGCGCCATCAGCTTCGGCGTGGGCGGCGCCGCGGACCTGGCGGGCAATCTGAGCTTGCCCGTCGACGTCACCTCCTCGGCCGCCGTCGCCGACACGGTACCGCCGGTGCCCGCGGTGACTGCCAGCCGCACGAGCTTCCCGGTGACGACGGGGCCGATCCGGTTCGTCGGGTCCGGGCCGTATCGGGTCGTGGCCGTGATGAGCGAGCCGCTTTCCGGCACGGCGCCGACCCTGGCGCTCACCGGCCTGGTCACGGCCGGCACGGGCAGCGGCGGCGCCCTCGGCCTGACGACCGCGATGAGCGACCTGGGCGACGGGCGCAGCTTCCAGGCCAGCCTCGACGGGACAGCGGCGGCGGTTCTGTCGATCCGTGTGAGCGGAGGGGCCGACGCGGCAGGCAACGCCGGCGCGGCGGTCGCCTCGACGCTCGCCTTCGACGGTGTGCGGCCGACCGCGGCGATCTCGACCTCGTCCGGCTCCCCCGGATTCCTCCAGGCGGGCCCGGCCGTCATAACGGCGACCTTCTCGGAGCCGCCCCTGGCCGCTCCGGCCCTGCGCATCGCGCGCGCCGACGGGGGGCGGCCCGGCGTCAACTCGCGGCTTCCGGCGTCGATGACCACAACGGCCGACCCGCTCGTCTTCCTTCTGTCGACCGAGATCCTGGCCGGCGACGACGGGCCGTTCCGCCTGGAGCTGGTGGACGTGACGGACGTCGCGGGCAACGCGCTCGACACGGTCTCAGGGGCCGAAGTCGCAATCGACGCCACGCCGCCGTCGGTCTCGATCGGCGGCATCCCGGGCCCCGTCCGGCCAGGCGTGCTCCGGCTGGTGGCCACCTTCAGCGAACCGCTGGCGGCGTCCCCGACGATCGCCATTTCGGGTCCCAGGTCGGGTTCGACCACCAACACGTTGGCGACGACCTCCTGGGACCCCACGACCGAAAGCACCGTTTACGTCCGATTTCACTCGGTCGGAGTCGGCGACGACGGCACCTTCGACGTCCGCGTCGGCAACATGCGGGACCTGGCGGGCAACGCGGTCGCCGTCACCACCGCAGCGCGGTTCGTCGCGGACAGCGTCGCGCCCGTGGCGTCGATCGCTTTCTCGCGGGGCAATCCGTTGCCGGCACCTGCGGGGCCGGTCGCGGTGACCGTCACGTTCGGCGAGCCGGTCTCACCCGTGCCGGCGTCGATGACGATTGCACGGGCGCTCTCGGGCGGAGGTCAGCAGACCTACGTGGTGAAGCTCTCGCCCGGGCCCACGACGGCGAGCGTGGTCGGGACGCTCCAGGTGACTCATGTGGCCGGCGCGCGCCAGGGGGGGGACCCGGCCACGGTCGTTTCGCTCACGCCTCTGGGCGCGGACGCAGCGGGCAACCTGGCCAGCGCGGGCGGAACGCTCGCGGTGACGCTCGACACGGTGGCGCCCGTTCTGGACCTGCAGTTCGACAGCGCCGGGAGCGGTGCGGTCGGCGCAGGCCCGGTCCGCTTCGAGGTGACCTCGCAGGAGCTGCTCGCAACCACGCCTGTCCTGTCCTTGCTGCCGCCCGGCCGCGCGCCGGTGGCGGGGGGCCCGACGGCGCTTTCGACCGGCGGAATCTCAGCAGACATCACGCTCACCATTCCAGCTCATCGCCCGCCCGACGCCATCGACGGCGAGTACCTGGCCCTGGTCACAGGCGGTACCGATCTGGCCGGAAACGTCGCGGCGAGAGGGGAGTTCTCCTTCCTGGTCGATACCCGTTCTCCGGAGCTGGTCCTGCGCGAGCCAGTCAGCGGCTTCTTCACCTCGGGCGCCCTGCGCGTGGCGGGCACGGCCACCGACGCCACGACGGTCACGCTGCGCTTCACCTTCGACGGTGCGGCGACGATTTTTCCGACGACCCTGGAGCAGCCGCGGACGGTCCAGTCGGGCGCTGGGGAGCCCTCCCCTCAGACCTTCGGGGCCGACCTTGCGGCAGGTCTTCCCGGCTGCGCCCAGACGACCCGGGCCGCGGCGTTCTCCGTCGTGGCGGTCGACGCGGCGGGCAATGAATCGACCCGAATCGTCCGTTCAGTCGTTTTCGACACCGACGGCGACGGGCTCCCTGACTCATTCGAGTGCGAGAACGCCGGCTCGACAACGGCGCTCGATGCCTCGCGCGACGATGACGGCGACGGACTGGTCAACCTTCAGGAGTTCCTGGCTGGCACCCGCCCCTCCGAGCCCGACACCGACCGCGACGGCGTGATGGACGGCGACGAGCTCCAGGGAGGCAGCAGTCCCACCGACCCGCTCTCGACGCCGGCGGCGCCGATCCCCGGCACCACGCCGCGGGCGCCGCTGGTCGCGACGGCCTCGGGGCCTTCCGCAGCCGTCGCGCCCCAGAGGCTGGCGCTCCAGGGCACCGCCAGCCGCGCGCTGACGAGCGCAATCCGCTTCGCCTGGTCGGTCGTCTCCGCGCCCGGCGCCGAGGCGGGAGCCATCGCGGCCGACTCGATCTTTGCCTCGACCCGCACGCGGGCCACCTGCTTCCCGCAGCTCACGGTACCGGGTGCCTACGTCTTCCGGGTGACCGTGACGGACTCGTCCGGGACATCCCCCGAATCGGCCACGGCCGACGTGACGGTGCAGGTCTCGGACGTGGCACCGGTCGCCGTCATCACGCCCGGATCGGCACCGGCTTTCGCAGACCTGTCCAGCGGTCCGGTCGTGCTTTCTTTCACGGGCTCAGGTTCCTCCGACGCGAATGGGGACGCGGTGTCCTTCACCTGGGCGGCGCGGGACGGCAACTCCTCGGCACCCTCGACGACCGGCGTCACCGGACTGGGCTTCGTGGGATCTACCTCGACTGCGGACGTCCAGGTGCGGCTCTCCCGCGCCGGCGCCTACGAGCTCGAGCTGACCGTGGCCTCGACGGCGGCGGGGGCGACTGCGCTGACCTCTTCCTCGCGCGTACGCATTGTGGCCACGGCGGGGGGGGCCTCCCCGCCGATCGCACGGGCCGGTACAGACCGAACCCTGATCGTGACGGCGGCTTCGGTCGACGTCCTCGCCCAGCTTTTCGGCCGGGATAGCGTCGATCCGGCCGTCCGCACGACAGACCCGCTGCGCGGCTCCTTGAGCTTCCGCTGGCGGCAGACGGGCGGTCCGTCGCTGGGCGGCGCGCCGTTCCTGCCGGATGCCCGCGGCCGGCTCGAAGGCGGCGATGGCGCCAGAAGCGTCGATCCGCAGGTGCGCATCACCGCGCCGGGACGTTACCGCTTTGCGCTGACCGTCTCGAAGGCAACCGATCCGGCAAGCGTGAGCCTCCCCGACGAGGTAGAGCTGGAGGTCCTGCAGCTCGTATCGGCGGCGGCTGCACCGCCCTCGGCCAACGCGGGCGCCAACCGGGTGCTGGCCGTGTTCGACCCGGCCAATCCGCAGGCCGTGGAGCTCGACGGAAGCGGTAGCCGCTCTCCGGTCGATCCGCCTGCGAACCTGACGTTCGACTGGCGTCAGGCGCGGCTGGGAGCCGCGGACCCGGTACCGGCCGTGGCGCTGGCCAACGCGGCGACCAGCCGGCCCTCCTTTGTGCCGACGACGCAGGGCGACTACGAGTTCGAGCTGGTGGTGGCCGATCGGTCCGGCCGGCGAAGCCTGCCGGATCGTGTCCGGGTGCGCATTGTGAATGGCACGGACAGTGCCGGCGGCAACCGGGCCACCGGGATCCAGCTGACAGGCGCCGAAGCCGTGGTTTTGGCGAGCCAGCGGCGGGTCACGTTCGACTCGCCGGCGTCATTGGAGGATTCCACTCTACCGACCATCCAGCTTCGCGCCTCGGCCGCGGTGCTCGGCTCGGGCCCGGTGCCCGCGTACCGGTGGCAGCAGCTCAGGGAGGGCTCGACTGCGCCCGAAGTAGAGCTCGCGGCCGCGTCGACGTCCACGGCCAGCTTCACGCCCACCCGGGCAGGCGCCTACCGGTTCCTGCTGCAGGTCTCCTCGGGCGCCTTCAACGCCACGACGGCCGTCGACGTACCGGTGGACGACCTGCGAAGCGGGGGCAACTCGGGCGTAACGCCCAGGGTCTCGGGCCCGCTCAAGGTGGTGCTCGGGGGCTCGGGCTCCACTCGGGTACGGCTCGACGCCTCGGGCTCTTTCGATAGGGACCGCGCCGTGAGCGGGAGAATCGCGGGCCGGATCACCTACTTCTGGACGCAGCTCGCCGGACCTTCGAGGCTGGCCTTCGATGCGACGGTTTCGGCGCTGGACCTCCTGGTCCCGGCGGGGCAGGAAGGCGACTACCTCTTCGAGGTCGCGCTGGACGACGGGCAGGACATCGTGACCCGAACCGTGGGCTTCACGACGCTGGCCTCCGTGCTGCCGGCCCCCGCGCCGTCGACGGCGCCCGCCGCGCAGAGAGGGGTCGCGACAGCGCCAGGCACATCGGGAGGATGCGGTCTGGGCGGCGCCGGCGGCGCGCTGTCGCTCGATCTGCTGCCTCTGTTGATCGGGCTGGGGCTGGCCTTGGCCGTCAGGCCGGCGCACCGCACCCGGCCCAAGAGCCCAGCCGGCATCTCTTAGGGCCGCGCTGCACGTGGCGATAGCCCGGCCCGGCGGGGAGCTCCCGCGAGCGGGAGTCGCTCGGCTCGGCTTTCGAGCCCCTGCTCGAGCCCGGTTGGCTCAGTCGTCGGGCCGCGCCGGGGGACCGCATCCGGTACACTGGCAGGGCAAAGGTCCCCTCGAGCCCTGCAGGGAGTGAACATGCCCCGGATCTCGCGATTTCTGACAGCGGTGGCGCTGGCGTTCCTCGCGCTCGGCGCGGGGCCTGCGCTGGCGGTTGCCCCGTCGATCACCTCGGTCACGTACAGCAAGACGCCGAATGCCTACAGGGGCGACGATAACCTCGTCCTCACGGCCACTTTCGACCAGGACATCACCCCCACCGCTGCCGGCATCACGATCACGGGCGGGCCCGTCGCCGGCACCACGGTCACCGGCGTTTCGATGACCAATCCCTCGGCCGATCTGCGCACTTGGCTTTTCGCCGCCACGGTAGGGTTCTTCGACTCGGACGGCCCCAGGACTATCGAAATATTGGGCGCCAACGACTCGGGCGAAATCAACGCCTCCACACCCTCCAACGTCCTGACAATCGACAACACGCCTCCTTCCGTGGATTCCATCACCTACAGCAAGTCGTCCACTTCCTACAGGAGCGTAGACATTCTGATCATCACGGCTACATTCGACGCCGACATTACTCCAACCGCCGCACTCATCACCATCACAGGTGGCACCGTTGCTGAAGCCACCGTTGGCAACGCTTCGATGGCCAATCCCTCCGACGACCTCCGCACATGGCTGTTCACGGCGACCATCTCTGCGGCAGATTCGACTGCACTCAGGCCCGTCGAAATCTACGGAGCAGATCTGGCCGGGAACAGCATCTGGCTCTTCACCGTAGGTTTCGCCATCGACAACACCGCGCCGACCCTCTCGTCAGTCACGTACAGCAAGACTCCCAACGCCTACAAGGGCGGCGACAACCTCGTCCTCACGGCCACTTTCGACGAGGACATCACTCCCACGGCCGCGGCCATATCGATCACGGGAGGCACCGTCGCTGGCGTCACCGTCACCGCGGCCGCTCTCACCAACCCCTCCGCCGATCTGCGCACCTGGCTCTTCGACGTCACCGTCGCCACGACCGATTCCTCCGGCACCCGCACCGTCGAGATCGTGGGTACCGACGCCGCGGGCAACGCCAACCTCTCCACCCCCTCCCCCACGTTCACGATCGACACCACCGCGCCCACGATCTCGACGCTCACCTACAGCAAGACCCCAAACGCCTACAAGGGCGGCGACAATCTCGTCCTCACGGCCACCTTCGATGAGGACATCTCCCCGACGGCCGCGGCCATATCGATCACGGGGAGCACGGTCGGCGGCTCGACCGTGACCAACCAGGCGATGACCAACCCCTCTGCCGATCTGCGCACCTGGCTCTTCCAGGCGACGATCGACGGAGGCGATCCGACGGGGACGCGCACGGTGCAAGTCTCCGGAGCGGATGCAGTGGGGAATCGCAATGCTTCGACGCCGTCCAATACGTTCACGATCGACATCACACCGCCGGGCGCGCCCTCGCTCTCCCTCAGTCGCGGACCCGCCTTTCTGAGCGCGGGAAGTCTCTTGGTAACGGCGCAGTACGGGGAGGACGTCGGTTCGGACGCCACGCCCACGCTGGACGCCACGCCGAGCGCGAACTTGACGCTCGATTCGACGGCTCGGCAGTCGAACCAGGTCTTCGTCTACACCCTGACCGTCGGCGGCGCGACCTCCGAGGGCGGAAATCCGTACGACATCACCGTCTCGGGCGGTCAGGACGTGGCCGGCAATCCGCAGGCCTCGGATGCGGTTCAGACCGGTGTCGTGGACACGACGGCGCCAGTGACTCCTACTCTCTCCTTCAGCCGCGGGCCGGCCTTTCTGACGCCGGGCGGCGTCAGCGTCTCGGCCCAATTCACGGAGGACATCGCGGCCGCGCAGACCCCGACGCTCGCGTTCTCGCCGTCCGCGAACTTCACCATCAACTCGGTTTCCCGCAGCACCAATCAGCTCTTCGTCTACTCCGTGACGGTCGGCGGCTCGACCTCCCAGGGCGGACAGTCCTACACGGCGACGCTCTCGGGTGGCAAGGACCCGGCCGGCAACACCCAGGCACCGGCGACCCAGTCGGGGACGGTAGACACGATGCCCCCGACGGTTTCGTCCCTGACCTTCTCCCGCGGGCCGAGCTTCCTGGCCAGCGGTCCGCTCGCCATCACGGCCGTGTTCATCGAGCCGCTCAGCACCTCCACCACACCCACGATCCAGTTCGACGGCACGGGCGCCGCGCTCGTCGTCCCCGCGGTGCTCGTCCCGGTGCGGATCGACAACCAGACCTTCGCGTACGCCACCGCCATCACCGGGACCTCGTCCCAGTCGGGCGACGACTTCACGGCCACGCTCGCCAGCGCCAACGTGTTCGACACCGCCGGCAACGTGCAGGCCACAGCCAGCGAGCTCCGCGTCGGCAAGGTCGACACGATGTCCCCGCAGGCCACGCTCTTGACCTACAGCAAGGCCAGCCGCATTTACCGGGCGGAGTCGCTGGGCGTGACCGCTGCGTTCAACGAGGAGATCAGTCCGACCGCGCCGGTCCTGGCGTTCTCGGGCGGCTTGACCTCGACCACCAACGACGTCACCGGGACGATGTCGATCCTTGGCAACCGCCAGACCTGGACTTTCTCCAGGACCGTGGCGGGCGGGGGCGTGGACGACGGCGGCTTCGCCCTGACGCTGACCGCAGCCGATCAAGCGGGCAACCCGCTCATCGTGCAACCGACCTCCAACACCCTCACCATCGACACGGTCGCTCCTCAGACCGTGGCGCCGCTCTCCTTCAGCCGCTCGCCCGATTTCCTCTCCGCCGGCGCGCTGCTCGTCACGGCGGCCTACTCGGAGCCGCTGGCGGCAGACGTCACGCCCTCCTTCGATTTCACCGGCGCGGCAGCGGCGCGTTTCCAGGGTCCGACCGTCACGAGGCTCGACCCGCAGCTCTTCACGTTCCTCTTCGACGTCAGCGGCACGACCGCGGCGGCGGGTGACGCTTACGTGATGAGTGTCATCGGCTCTTCGGTGAAGGACCCGGCGGACAACACGCAGACCAGCTCCGACCCGGTCACCGCGGGTATCGTGGACACGGTCCCGCTGACTGCCACGCTCAGCTACAGCAATCCGAACCTTCTCTATCGGGCCCAGGGCTTCACGGTGACGGCGGTCTTCTCGGAGGATGCAACGCCCTCGGCGGCGGCGATCGAAATCTCGGGCGGCTCGGGCACTTCCAACGACGTCACGCTCACCCAGATGGACCAGGGCTCCAGCCGGCAGTCGTGGAGCTTCTTCCGCACCATCTCTGGCAGCGGGCCCGACGACGGCAGCTTCACCATCACGCTCACGGCCTTCGATCCGAGCGGCAACGGCATCGCCACTCAACCCTCGAATCGAACCTTCACCATCGATACCGTCGCCCCCCCGACGCCGACGCTCACGTTTGGCCGCGGACCGGCCCTGCTCGGTCCGGGCTCGCTCTCGATCACGGCCGACATCGCCGAGGACCTGGGCGACGTCGACCCCACGCTCCGGGTCACGGGGGCAGGCGCTGCGCGTTTCGGGGCGTTCTCGACGACACGTCTGTCTCCCCGACGATTCCTGTACGCGACCACGGTGAGCGGGACCTCCAGCCAGGGCGGCGACGCCTACTCGGTGGCACTCGATCGCACGACCGTCACCGACGTGGCCGGCAACACCCAGTCGGAGGCGAACGCGTCGCAGTCTGGCGTCGTCGACACGGCCTCGCCGACGGCCGTCCTTACCTACAGCATACCGGAGCGGCTCTATCCACTGGGTCCGTTCGCAGTCACGGCGACCTTCGCCGAGGAGATCACGCCCGGCGCGCCAACCCTCTCCATCGCGGGCGGCGCTGCCAGCTCAGCCAACGACGTTTCGCCCGCGACGCCGATGACTGCGAGCTCCAGCCGGTCCGTCTGGACCTTCAGCCGCTCCCTCACCGAGACCGACGACGGGGTCTTCACCCTCACTCTGGCCGCAGCGGACAGCACGGGCAATGCGCTCACCGTCCAGCCAGGAAGCGCGACCTTCGTCGTGGATACAGTCGCTCCAGCGGCTCCTGTAGCAGCCGTCACCCAGAACGCCCCGCCGACGGTCGATCGAGTGGCGGGTTCGGCCGAGACCGGCAGCGCCGTCCGCGTCTACGCCTCGTCGGCCAAGTCCCAGCTCGTGACCTCCGGGACGGCCGCAGGCGGCGTCTACGACCTCTCCATCGGCAGTAACACCAACGCCACCGTGTTCGTCACCGCCACCGACCGCGCCGGCAACGAAGGCCCTGGCACCGCGGCGACCAACGACGTGGCGCCGCCGGCGCCCCCGTCGCTGACCGTCACGCAGCGTCCGCCCGGCGCCTCCGACCGAGCTTCCGGCACAGCGGAGGCCGCTACGATCGTGCGGCTCTACTCCAACGCCGAGCTGACCGCGGTCGTCGCCGGCGGCCTGACGGCCGGCGCCTTCGACTTCTCCCTGGGCGACAACACCGTCGCCACCGTCTTCGCCACCGCTACCGACTCCGCCGGAAACGAGAGCGCCTCAACCAGCGCCGCCAACGACATCGTAGCGCCAACGGCCCCGTCCATCACGCTCACCCAGAGCCCCCCGGGAACCGCCGACCGCGTGAGCGGCTCCTCCGAGATCGGCTCCACGGTGAGGGTGTACGCGACGTCCGCGCGGTCGACCACGGTCGCCAGCGCCTCCGTGCCGGCAGGGCTCTTCGACCTTGGGATCGGCGACAACGCCAACGCCGCGGTCTTCGTCACCGCCACGGACTCCTCCGGCAACGAGAGCGCCACCAGCAGCGCCTCCAACGACATCGCGGCCCCGGCCGCGCCGATCGTGACCGTGACGCAGAGTCCGCCAGGCACCCCCGACCGGGTGGGGGGCACGGCCGAGGCCGGCTCCACCGTCCGCGTCTACTCGAACGCAGGCCTCTCGACCCAGCTGGCCGAGGCCGTCGCGTCGACCGGCACGTTCGACTTCGCCATCGGCGACAACTCGCAGACCGCGGTCTTCGTCACCGCCACCGACGCCGTCTTGAACGTGAGCCCGGCGGCAACGGGCGCCAACGACATCGTCGGTCCCGCCGGCACCCTCGCCTTCAGTAGCCAGCAGCCCCTGGCGGGAGGCCCGCTCCGGATCACGGCCACCTTCCAGGAGCCGGTCGCTGCCGCGCCCACGCTCTCGCTCACGCGCGCTGGAGGGGCTTCGAACGTCACGGCGCGACCGATGACACCCACCGCGGCAGGCAACGCCCACACCTACGACACGTACCTCTTCCCCGCCGACGGGGAGGGCTTGCTCGACGACTCCTTCTCGATCTCGGTCGCCGCTGTCGACCGCGCGGGCAATCCGTCGACGACCAGCGCCTCGCCCAGGCTGGCGACGACGCTGACGTTCTCCATTCCGCTCAGTAGGGGGCTCAACCTGATTTCGCTGGCGGCCCGCCCGCCCGTCACCCTGACCGCTTCCGCGCTGGCCGCCAGGGTCGGCGCCCGCTATGTCGCGCGCGCCACCCGCAACGCCGCGGGCGCTTCCACTTTCGAGGCATACGTTCCGACGCCTTCGAACCTCTTCCCGGATTTCGACCTGCTGCCGGGGCAAGGGTATGTCGTCGACGTCGCGGCTCCGGCCACGTTGAGCTTGACGGGCGCCTTTGCCTGGACGCCCGCGAGCCGCAGGCGGACCTTCTTCCCGGGTGCGAACCTGCTGGGGCTGACGGCGCTCCTGCCGGCCCCAGGCGTCCCGGTGCCGGCCGGCCCCACGGCGATTGTAACCGCGGGCGACCTGCACCGCTCGCTCGGCGCCTCCTACGTCGCCGGCCTGGTGCGTTCGGGTCGAGTGACTCGCTTCATCGGTTCGCTCCAGCAGCTCCCGGCGACGCTGCCGATCCTTTCGGGCACCGGATACGTCGTGAGTATTCCGGCGCAGACCGCGGTGACGCTCGAGCTGCCCCTGCCGGTGGTGCCGGGGACAGGGCAGGGGAAGACGGGCTTCCCGTCGCCGCCGGCGCGCCCGGGCCCGCCCCTGGTGGGTCCTGCCGACTCGGAGCGGGCGCCGGGACGATAGCGGCGGCCGGTTACCCGAAGTGGATGCGGTCCTTGAGCTTCGCAGCGATGCGCTGCGCGCGCTCGCGCGGGATTCCGGATTTGCGCCGGAAGACCTCGAGGACGTCGTCCTCCCACTCGCCGGCTCCGTCGGCCAGGCTCAGCTCCACGAGCATCTCGTAGACGGCCTCGCGGACCGGCCCGTCCGGCAGCCGCGCGGCGATCGCTTCGGTGTGCTCGAGGAGCGCGTCCTCGTCTGACCGGATCGCATCGATGCGCCGGGCCGCGGCCTCCAGTGACTGTTCCACTTCGGCGTCATCCTGGTTCCACGCCCAGGGCAGCCGCCAGACATCGCTTCGGAGGAGGCGCAGCTCTTCTTCCGTCACCTCGCCGTCAGCCAGGACGCTCACCTCGAGCGCCTCCAGGACGGCCAGGTTCTGGTCCGGCGTGAGCGACTCGAAGACCGAGTCGGCGAAGAGCCGTTTGAGGGCGCGTCTCCAGACGTTCATCGATCGTTTCGCAGCTCCCGGCGCGGCCTTGCGGGCGGGCTGCGCTCCATCCTTGGCGGACTCTAGCATCGCGTTCGCCTCCTCTCAAGCCACCTCGGGCTCGATCGCCTGGGCATCGCCACCGAGCTTGCCCGAGAGTTTCAGGACCACCGGATAGAGCACGAGCGCGCTGACGACTCCGACCAGGAAATTCGTCACCAGGACCATCACCGCGGTGTAGAGCATCATCGCCGTCTCGAGTCGCCCCATCACCAGCACCTCGCGGATCTCGGCCGGCTTGACCATGTTGAAGGCCACATAGAGGAGGATGCCGCCGATGCAAGCCAGAGGGACCTGCTCCAGGTAGCTGGCCAGGTAGACCGCCAGCAACAGCTTTAGGACGGCCTTGAAGATGCCGGCCAGCGGCGAGACGGCCCCGAGCTTGATGTTGGTGGCGGTACGGGCGAGCGCGCCGGTGTGCGGGAAGCCGTTCATCAGAGGGACGAGGATCTGGACCATGCCCTGGCCCCAGAACTCCTTGCTGGAGTGGAACTTATGGCCTGGGTTTTCGGCCAGGCGATCCGCCATCCGGGAGCAGAGCAGGCTCTCGAGCGCGGAGATGAAGACGATGCTGACCACCAGCACCGCGAAGTCTGCCAGGTAGGAGGTCGAGAGCTGGAGGGCTTCCGGGGGGGTGAAGACCCAGAAGTCCGTCGGGATCTTGCCGAAACGGTCGGCCACGGTGGCCAGCCCCTTGCTGGACCAGGCCGTGGCGGCGATGGCCGTGCAGAAGCCGATCGAGATGAGCGGGGCCGGGATGTAGATGGAGATGAGCTGCAGCCCCTTGGTGATGGCAAACGTGAGGAGGGCCAGGAAGATGGCGTAGCCGTTCACCTCGCCCAGGTGCTCGGCGATGGTCGAGAGCTTCGCGAGAAATGTCGTGCCCATCTTGGCTTGCAAGCCCAGGATGTCGCCCGATTGCGAGAGCGCGATGGTGCCCGCGATGCCGACGGTGAAGCCGAC
This sequence comes from Candidatus Wallbacteria bacterium, assembly GCA_016213845.1. Classification (GTDB taxonomy): domain Bacteria; phylum Muiribacteriota; class UBA6191; order JACPRK01; family JACPRK01; genus JACPRK01. Next base: position 2,579 of record JACQZN010000103.1, on the reverse strand, counting down.
GACGATGGAGTGCGGGACCATCTCGACGAACCGTCCCAGCCGCGCCAAGCCCATCAGCAGCAGGATCACGCCCGCCGCGAGCGAGGCCGAGACCAGGAATGGGTGGCCGTGCTTGGCGACGGCGGCGGCGATGATCGGGATGAAGGCGGCGGTGGGGCCGTAGACCTGGTACTTGGAGCCGCCGAAGAGCGCTCCGACCAGGCCGGCGACCGCGCCGCCCAGGATGCCCTGCTCGGGGCGCAGGCCGGACGCCATGGCGAACCCCATGGCGAGCGGGATGGCCACCATGGCGACCACGAGCCCGGCAGTGAAGTCTCGCAGGACGTTCAAGTACCAGGGGCCGCGCGTCAGATCTTCATAGCGCTCATCGGCCGGCATGAGGAAGTAGCGCAGCCTGGCGGCCAGCCCGCTTTCGGAGGCCTCCCGGAGCGGGGCCGGGCCGAGAGAGGCGTGGTGCCGGGCACCAGGCAGGTCCGTGCGGCTGGTTCCGTGGCGATGGGAGTCGTGTGAGTGGATTTCGTTTACGTTCATCGTCTTGTGTCCTTGCGGCTAGCGGGCTCAGGCGGCGGGCCGGCGCTCGGCGCCGATTCCGTGAGCGAGCCTCGGCATCAACTGGCCGTACTGGATGGGGGTGAACTCGTTGGTGTCGCTGTCGAAGTGGAAGACCTCGCCGGTCTCGATCTTGTAGACCCAGGCGTGCAGGTGCAGCCGGTGGCCGGCGAGAGCGCTGGCGACAGCCGGATGGGTGCGCAGGCTCTCGACCTGCACCAGGACGTTCTCTTCGACGGCGGCAGTCTCGAGCTTGTCGCCCGTGAGGTGGCTGTAGTTGTCGCGGATGATCCGGCGCGTGGACTCGGCGTTCTTGAGCCAGCTCTCGACGGTGGGCATCGAAGCCGAGCGCGACGGGTCGAGTATCGCCTTCACGGCGCCGCAGTGCGTGTGGCCGCAGACGATGATGTCCTTGACCCCCAGGCCCGCGACGGCGAATTCGATGGTGGCAGCTTCGCCGCCGGTGACGGCGCCGAAGGCCGGGATGATATTGCCGGCGTTGCGCAGGATGAAGAGATCGCCCGGCTCGGTCTGGGTGATGAGGTTGGGGTTGATGCGCGAGTCGGCGCAGGTGATGAAGAGCGCGTCGGGCTCCTGCTTCTTGGCGAGTCGCTCGAACAGTGCTTTCTGCGAGCTGAAGACTTCCGTCTGGAACCGGTGAATTCCTTGAACGAGTTTCTGCATTGGGTGCTCCTTCGAATCGTCGACGGTTGGGTCGAACCACCGGCCAGGCGGCCAGGTGGCGGGCGCGGCGGGCACGTTCGGGCCCGATGAGAGCTCAGGCGAGAACGGGCGCCGCAAGCGGCGGACGGCGGCCGGGCATTCGCGAGCGGCGACTCGCGGATGGAGTCGCTCGGGACGCACGCGAGCCGGGCCCGCCGGCCGGTCGAAGGGCGGCTAGCAGATCAGCGGCGGATGGGCCAGGTGCGGCGGCTGCGCCAGCGGCAGTCGAGGGGCGATGCGCGGTCGGGCGAGAATCTCGCGCGCCGGGGAACGGACTCCCGGCCGGGCGACGGAGCGGCGGGCACCGGGCCGAGAGACCCGATGGTAGGTCTGGAGCTCGGCTCCGGCCTTTTCGGATTCGCCCTCGTGCTTGGACTCCTCGCGGCCACAGGGGTCGGAGAGCAGCGCCTCGGGCTCGAGCTGCCAGTTGGAGCCGGCAAACGCAACGACCAGACAGCACAGGAGCGCCGTGAGCCACGCCGACGGGAACAGCTTGAGGAAACCGATATCGCGCATCTTCGAATGCCTGGCGCGCGCCCTGCCCGGCGGCCAGGCCCGAAAGATCATACACACGCCCACGCCAATGCGCAACCCACCCCGGGCGTCCGGGTGGACGGGGCGGGGTGACGCATGTTACAGATTGCGCCGAACCGCAGCCGACCAGTGACAGCAAAGAACCGCTCCCGGAAAGGCGACATCCTCCTTCCCCTCCCGCACGTCCACCAGGGCTACAACGCTGGGTGCGGGTTGGGGGCGATGTGCATGGTCTTCAACTTCCATGGGCTGGACGTGACGGTGGCGGAGCTGGAGCGCCACCCGCTGGTGCTGCCCAGGATGTTGCGCAAGGACGGCATCGGTCCGGGCAGGCTCGGCCGCATCGCGCTCAGCCTGGGCTTCCCGGTGCAGATCGTCGATCCGTCCGCCCGCGACGTGGGCAAGCTCTTCGTGCGCGAGGGTGGGGACTGGGTGGCCGAGGCGCCGAACAAGAGTCACATACTCCACTGGCTCCATAGGGGCGTCCCCGTCGTCGCATGCATCCCCGACAAGACGCTGGCCTTCGAAGGGTGCAAGCACCACGGGTCCCACTGGATCACCCTGCGCGGCGTCGAATCCGGCGAGCTGATTCTTCGCGACCCCGCCCCCTGGCGCTCGGTCGAACGCTGCAAACCCGGCTACTGGGACATCTGGAGTTGCACGATGCTGGCCATCCAGCCGCCCAGGTAGAGCCGCGAGAATCCCGTCGAATCTCGTGGCGAATCTGGTGGCGTCTACCTGTACCGCGAAATCCCGTGGCGTCTACCTGTACC
>JACQZN010000102.1 GCA_016213845.1 Candidatus Wallbacteria bacterium | reverse complement strand
TTCGCTGTGCTCGATTCTTCATTGCCGGTTCCCGGCTCCCTGTTCCCGGCTCCCTGTTCCCTGTTCGACTGGGACCAGACGCGCGGGCCGGATCGAATTCTCCGACGCGCTCCTAGGGTGCGATGCCGAGCCGGCGCATCTTGCGGGCGAGCTGGCCGCGGCTGATGCCGAGCTGCGCTGCGGCCTTGCACTGGTTGCCGCCCGAATCGGCGAGCGCGTCGCGGATGAGACCCGCCTCGGAGAGTGCCAGCGGTCCAGCTCCGTTGGACACGCAATCGGTCTGCGGCAGGTCGTCGAGCAGCTCCGCCGGCAGCAGGTCGGGCCAGATCGGGCGGTCCTCCTCGGCCAAGATGACGGCGCGCTCCAGGACATTCTTGAGCTCACGCACGTTGCCCGGCCATCGATAGTCGAGCAGCCGGCGCTCTGTTTGCGGCTCCAGGCCGGGAACTCGCCTCCGGAAGGCGGCCGCGTAGTCGGCCACGAAGGTTCGGGCCAGTGGCAGGATGTCTTCGCGACGCTCCCGCAGCGGCGGGATGACGATGGGGAACACTTTGAGCCGGTAGTAGAGGTCCTCGCGTAGCGTGCGCTCGGCAATCGCGCGCTCCATGTCGCGGTTTGTCGCCGCGACGATCCGGATGTCGGAGACAAGGTCGCGGAGGCCCCCGACGCGGCGGAAGGACCGCTGCTCCAGGACCTTGAGCAGCTTGGCCTGCACGGAGAGCGGCATGTCGGCGACCTCGTCGAGGAAGACCGTGCCGCCGGCGGCCAGCTCGAAGAGGCCCTGCTTGTGGGTCCGAGCGTCCGTGAAGGCCCCTCGCTCGTGGCCGAAGAGCTCACTTTCGAGCAGCGTCTCCGGCAGCGCCGCGCAGTTGATGTCGAGGAAAAGCCGGTCGGCGCGAGCGCTGGCGCAATGGATGTGGCGGGCCAGCAGGTCCTTTCCGACGCCGCTTTCGCCGCGAAGCAGGACGGTGACCGCGTCATTCTGGGCCACACGATCCGCCAGCTCGACCACCTTCTTCATCGCCGGAGACTCCGCCACGATCGCCGGCGGGCGGGCGGCCCGGTCTCTGGAGCGCAGCGCCCGGTTCTCTTGGCGCAAGGCCAACTGCTCTAGCCCCTTGGCGATCGCGTTGTAGAGCTTGGGAAAGTCGAAAGGCTTGGTGACGTAGTCCCACGCGCCCAGGCGCACCGACTGCACGGCGGTCTCGAGCCCGGTGTCGGACGTGATCATGATGACCACCGCGTCCTCGCGGATCGCCTTGAGCTTCGGGATCAGTGGGACCCCGCTGCCGTCCGGCAGATTGATGTCGAGCAGCACGACGTCGGCAGGATCGGATTCCTGCAGTTTCAGGGCCTGCGCCCCGCTGGAGGCGCTGACGACGCTGTAGCCTTGCCGGGTCAGATCCCGATCCAGCGACCAGCGGATCAGGTCCTCGTCATCGACCACGAGCACCCTGGAGCTAGCAACTCGCGACATAGTGGGGCGGCTCCTCGACCGCCTCGCTGGCAGGAAGGCGCACGGTGAAGGCCGTCCCGACGCCCGGACGACTCTCGAGCCGGATCTCGCCCTGCTGCGTTTCGACGATCTGACGCGCAATGTACAGACTCAACCCCGTGCCGCTGCGCTTGGTGGAGAAGAATGGGGAGAAGATCCGCTCCCGGTTCTCGGGGGCGATTCCGACGCCCTGGTCCGAGATGGTCACCTCCACGGCGTGCAAGCTCGCGGCGCGGGTCTCGACCTCCAGCACGCCGCCGCCGGGCATCGCCTGGATCCCGTTGAGCAGTAGGTTCAAGAACACCTGCTTCATCAGCTCTTCGTCCGCGCGAGCAGGAGGCAACTCCTGCGCATACCTGCGCCGCAAGGAGACGTTCTGCTGGGCGGCCTGCCGCTCGATGAAGAAGAGCGTCCGCTCGAGCAGCTCCGCCAGGTCGACCGCGGCAACGCCCGGCTTGAGCGGCCGGGCGAACTCCAGGGCGGTGACTGCCGTCTTGCTCATCCGCTCCATCTGCGAGAGCACCTTCCCGATGACAGGCTTGACCGGGTCCTCGGGCCGGGTCTCCGCCTCGATCACCTTCATGGCCCCCAGGATTCCCGCGAGCTGGTTCTTCAACTCGTGGGCGATCGAGGTGAAGAGCTGACCCAGGCCGGCCAGCTTCTCGGACTGGGCCAATTCGGCGCGGTGAGTGCGATCGAGCTCCCGCTTGGCCCGCTGGAGGCTCGCCGCCATGTCGTTGAAGCTCGAGGCGAGGCATCCGATCTCGTCATTGCCCCAGCTCGGAACGCGCACCGACAGGTCTCCGGAGCGAATGAGCTCGACAGCGGCCGTGAGGCGGCGCACCGGCCGATAGACCAGCACGTACTGCATGAGCACAAGCAAGATCGACAGCGCCGTCGCCAGGAAGATGCCGGCGATGAGGTTGATCGATCGCTGCTCGCGCGCTTCCTCCTCCAGGTGCGCCATGGGGATGTCGGCGGCCACGAAGCCGAGCGGTCGACCCGACTCATGACATCGGACGCACTGCGAGCCGCCGCCGACCACCCGGACCCACCGGTACCAGCGCTTTCCATCGTGCTCGACAGGTCCTGCGTCGCCCGGGGGCCGCGCGAGCGGACCGTCCCCCGGGCCGCTGCCGGCGCTGAACTTCACACGTCCCTCGGCATCGGCGACCAGGGCCCGTTTCTCGCCGGCCTTGCAGATCAGCTTCAGGAATGGCCACGCCGCCGCGTGGCCATTCTCGGATTCGCGGTCGTAGACCTGCTCGACTCCCATCGCGAAGGCCCGGGCGCGCGCGCGAGCAGTCTCTTCGTGCATCCGCGTGATCGCCCAATCGAGCACGCAGGCTGAGACGACGCTAGCGACGACGACCAGAGCGATCGTCGGCAGCGTGATCTTCAGGATGAGACTCAGAGGTCCGCGCGGGTGGCCGGTGGACATTGCCCGAACCGCCGCAAGATACGTTCCTTTCCCGGACGGTGCCCGAGTAGCGTCCGGTTGCGCAGATTCGCGCAGCCTGTGCGCGGCCGCTGCTCGGATTCACGCCGCGAACTGCATCGAACGGTCGCCCGCGTCACCGGCGCTCCGGCCTTCCACTTCGTGGCACTCCAATTGCTCCGGGGGGCGACCGGGCTGGCGCCCGGCGTGGAATCCGCCAGAGAAAGGTGTGCGAGCCCACCGATTCATCAGCCGCACGGGCCGGACCCGGATGCCGTGCGGACCGATTGGACCAGGAGGTGGTCTTCTATGTTTGCATGGCGAGCCTTCAGAGCAACTCTCTGGACCCTCACGGGGCTTGGACTACTTTTTCTCGCGGGTTGCGGCGGTGGAAGCGGAGGCGGAGTTGGCGCCGCCGGCGCGAGCGCCCTGGGGCCCGTCGCGGTGAGCGCAGCCAACGGCGGCACGGTGCCCGTGAGCGCGACGGCGGCCAACGACACGGATGCCGCGACGCCGGGCATCCAGGCCGACCTCGTCGTGTACGGATTGCTACCCAACACGCAGTACCAGGTGGCCTACTCTCCGGGCCTGGGCCGCTCCTCCCAGGAACAGCCGATCGCGGGGGCCTGGAGCGATGTCCAGGGCGTGGCGACCTTCCCGGGCCTGACGTGGGAGAACGGCGTGGACTTCGCCGTCAAGAACATGCAGGACAACGTCGTGTTGAGGCTCGATGTCACTGCGTCGCCCAGCACTCAAGGCGGCACGACCAATCGCAGCCCGGTGGCCAACGCGGGCGGCGCTCAGACCGTGACTGCCGGAACGCAAGTGACGCTGGCGGGGTCGGGCACCGACGCAGACAACGATACCCTCACCTACGCGTGGACCTCGATCTCTGGCCCGGCCGTGAACCTCTCCGACGCCAACACGCGCACCGCCAGATTTACACCGGCAGCGGCCGGCACCTACGTCTTTCGGCTCACCGTCAGCGACGGCAGGGACGGATCGGGCGTGGCCGACGTGACCATCACAGTGACCGCGCCGGCTGCCGCCGTTTCCGGAACGGTGAAGAACGGCTCAGGGACTCCGATCGCCAACGTCACGGTCTACCTGGTTCCGACGACCGCGGTCCTCACGACGGCTATCTCGCCCTCGGACGTGCTGACGGGCAGATCGGAGCCGTACGACGAGCCGCTGGAGGACGCCGTGTCGACGGGCGGTAGCACGTTCTTCCGCGACGTCACGGACAGCGTGGGGCAGTACTCGATCGCCAGCAAGCCGGACAAGTACTACGTCTACGCCGCGCCTGCGCTGGACAGCGAGTACCTGCCAGGCGGCAGCCAGTGCCGGACGGCCAGGACGACTGCCGGAACCGTGGACATCGTGCTGTCCGGAAAGCCGTCCGACGCGGCAACCTACGTCGGCTCCAGCCGTTGCCTCCAATGCCACTCGAGCTATGCCAGCCAGAAGTACACGGCCCATCGGCATGGCATCTCGGTCCCGGGGCAGTGGGGAGGCTTCCAGAACCCGAAGAACTTCCCCAACATCAACAAGGGCGTCGACCTGTTCCTGAGCGCCACGAGCTACACGGGCGGCACCCCGCTATCCTTCGGTGACTACAACGGCACGCGAGGCTTCGACAAGTTCGAAGTCTACCTTGGAACCGGTCCGACGCAGATCACGACCAAGCGGGGCGAAGCGTGGCTCTGGAAGAACACTGCCACCAACAAGTACACGATCACGCTCGTGAACACAGCGAACACGTCCGACCCCAACTCGCCCCTGCACCTCCCCGTCAACCTGACCTACGGCGGCCCGGTGTACAAGCAGCGGTATCTCGTCCAGATCCCGAACACGGGCAAGGCGCCGTTCAACGTCGATCGCTCGGGGCACTACCCGCTCCTGCAGTTCCAGAAGTTCGAGCCCGGGCTGTCCGAGGGCAGTGACGATCACTACGACCGGCCGAGGACCACGTTCCGGGATTACCACCTCGACTGGCTGTACAACGACTCGAGCAAGCTCTTCAAGATCCCGAGCGCGTCCCAGACTTTCGAGGCCCAGTGCGCCGCCTGTCACATGCCGGGTATCGCGCTCAAGGCGCCGAATGCGCAAGGCGAGCGGCTTGCGGATGGTATCGAGGACGACACCAACGGCGAGTTCGATATCGACGGCGACGGGGCGAAGAACGAGTTGAACGTCGGCTGCGAGACCTGCCACGGCCCGGGCTCCGACCACGCCGCTCTTGCGGCCCGCCGGCGCATCGTCAGCCCAAGCAAGCTCTCGCCCGAGCGGGAGAACATGATCTGCGCCTCATGCCACGATCGGCCTCAGGGCAACGGCAGCGTCGCCGATCTGAAGAAGGACGTGCCCTTCGACTCCCAGGACAGGTTCCCCAAGCCCGGTATCAGCCGGAGCTTCTGGCTGACGTCGCACACCTCGCGCAAGGGCCCGGCGACAGGTGACTTCTGGTCGGACCAGGTCCACTCCAAGTCGCACCACCAGCAGTACGCGGACTTCCTCAAATCGTCGCACTACCGCAACGATCGGCGGCTGCTGGCCTGCTCCGACTGCCACGACCTGCACGCCACACGCTCCGGACAGAATCTGACCGAGTACCGGCACAATCTGCGGGCTGATCCCGCCACGGGCGCGCTCTGTGCGCGCTGCCACACTGTCGATCTCGGATCGCACACTCAGGCGAAAGTGGGAGTCGACCACAGCAGCGCATCCGACGTCTCTTGCGTCCAATGCCACATGACGAAGACGGCGATGAGCGGACCGGGGCAGAAGGGCCGGACCCTGGGTTCGGGCAACGATGCCAACAGCGTCTACTGGATGAATGACATCAGCTCGCACACGATGCGGGTCATCCGGAAGAGCTGGAAAGGCGTGGCCGGGAGCACTCCCGGAAGCGCGATGCCCGCGGCGTACACCAACAAGTGCGGTGCGTGCCACAACGTGAGCACGCTCAAGAGCGCGACGCCCACAACCCCCTGAAGGCCAGCCTCCTCTGGCCGGCCGGGAGCGCAGCGTCCGCGCTCATCGGTCTTGAGACGGGGCCGGGCGGCTCCCCGAGTGCCGCCGCCCGGCCCCACCCTCATCAGTTGCGCCTCCCGTAGGGGGGAGAGTCTGCAGGGTCCAAGGCCCTCCCGGAGCAAGCTGCTCCAGGGTACCGGCGTCACCCTTCGCGCCCGCGCGACAGGGTCTTGAGCGTGAAGACCGGCCTGGGGTCCGGCGGCGAGCCCGGCATCGCGGTGCTGAACTCGAGCTGCTCCATCCGGGTCGCCTGGCCGCTCTGGTGGTTGCGCACGGTGGAGCGCCTGAATCGGTAGTGACCAGGCGAGGCCTCGAACGGCTCGGCGCTCTCGGCGGTCTTGAGCCGCGCTCCCTTCGGATCGTCATAGTCAGCTTTCCAGACGAGCGCTGTTCTGGCATCCACCCAGTTCTCGATCCGGGAGTAACCGCTGAACTGGCCGCGAGGCCGCGACTCGAGCCGGTAGCACGCCGCGCCTGCGACGACGCCAGTGCCAACTATCCTGAACTGGAAGTCGTCGACGCAGAGCGGCTCCAGATCCTCGAAGGTGAACTGGGTGCCGCAAAAGCTGGAGCGCCTGTTGGTCGAGAAGTAGAGAATGCGGCTCACCTTCTTCGAAGCGGGCACGAAGAGGAACTGTTCGGGCTCTCCCCCGCAGCCGGCCGCTGCCCCGGGCGGCGGCGCCCCTGCCATCTCCCGCAGCGTGAGCAGGCCGAAGCCGTCGATGCTCTTCGGTTCGGTGAACACCACGTACGCGCAGTTCTTCCCATCGAGCCCCGCCGCCAGGTGAAAAGTCGCCCGGCGTTTCTCCGAGGCTCCCGTGGCATCGGTCAGCTCGATGGAGTAGTCGATCCGCTCGTAGGGAAGATCCAGGTTGGCCCGCACCCTGCGAGCCAGCGCCAGAGCGTCGACGGCCGGAAGCTGAGGCGCGGCGGCCGCCGGTGGGGCTGGAGGCGACTGGGGAGGATTCGTGCCGCAACCGCAGGCCGCAAGAACCACCAGAGCCGTCCAGATGCGCGAAAGACTGGCTCGGCTCCCCGATGCTGTGAGTGCCCCTCGCCCCTTACCCGTGCCCATCTCCTCACCTCCGTCCAACCTCAGGACCTCCAGCCTAAAGCCTCTCCAGCACTTCGAACTTGGAGTACAGAAACGAGCGGTCCCGGAAGTGCAGCTCCGACGATAGCGGCTGCAGGACGCGCCAGCGATCCTGAAAGCGCGCGGGCCACGGACGGTCCGCCAGCAGGGCCCGTGAGGTCGCCCGCGCGCCGGGCGAGGAGGCCCTCGTCATCGCTTCGAAGACGCGCTCGACCTGCTCGGGCGCCAGCCACTCGCAGATGTTGGACAGATAGAACGCGCGCACCGAGCCGGGCTCCAGGCCATCGAGCACGCTGACCAGGTCGCCCGTGACGATCTCCAGCGCCGCCAACCTCTCCCGGACGATCGGCCAGCTCGCGGCCCGCATGAATGGAGGCACGGCTTCTGTATCGAGGTAGCGGCCCAAAAAAATCTGGGCCAGGAAGTAGTTGGAGCTCACCCCAAGCTCGGTCATTGCGTGGCGGCACTTGCCGAGAAAGTTGCCGGCGATGTCGGGTTCGGTGACGTAGCGGAAGTGGTCGGGATGCTTGGCAAACCCGAGCGACGTCCTGTTGAAGAAGAGCCGCACCACGCCTCGGTACAGAAGCCTGTCCCATTCGGACTCGAAGAATCTTTTCTGTTCTTCGAGTGTCTTGCTCTCGAACATCGCTGCCAGACGGCGTTCCCCCTGGATCACCCTCATCAGCCGGCGCCAGGTCCCGAAATGCCGCTCGAGCGCCCCGGCCCGGTGAACGCCGCCGGCGATCCAGTCGCGTCGCGCGGACCAGAACCGGCGCGCCTCGTCGGTGCGCAAGCGCCCGGCCAGCTGCCGATCGAAGACGCCCAGCCGCCCCTCCGAGGGCCGCTCGCCGGCGAACGCGAAGTACTCCTCAGGGGTGAGCGCTTCGACCGCCGCAGCTTTCAGCTCCAGCAGGGCATTCTGGTAGGGGTTGTAGTCGACCGCCGTCACGCGGCCCGCGCCGGACAGCAGCAAGGAGAGCGCGTTGCACCCCGCCGAGGAGATGACCACGGCGTGGTCTCCCGGCCGGATTCCGAGCGCAGCCAGGTCCAGCTCGGGGTCCTCCCAGCAGAGACTGTACGCCAGCTTCAGAACCGCCGGTCGCGTCATGAGCCCCCCGAAACGACAGCCGCGGCGCGCTTCGACGGGTAGAACGCCACCAGGAGGACCGGCGTGACGAGGAACTCGCAGACCAGCCCCGCAAGCAAGCTGGCCCCGCTCAGCACCCCGAAGTACGCGACCGGCTTCACGCTGGAGATACCCATCACGGCGAACCCGAAGAACAGCATCACGGTGGTCGTCACCACGGCCTTCCCCGTGCCGGCGATAACCTCCCGGATGGCATCCTCGGCCTCGAGCCCCCTGGCGCGCCTCTCGCGGAACCCGTGCAGAAAGTGGATGGTGTCGTCGACCGCGATGCCGAGCACGATTGCAGCGATCGTCACGGTCGCGACGTCGAGCGGGATGCCGAGCCAGCCCATCGTCCCCAGGACGATCGCGATCGGCAAGACATTGGGGACCACGCTGACGAGTGTCAGCCGCACCGACCTGAAGAGCAGATACATCGGGCCGAACACGAAGAGCACGGCCAGTGAGAAGCTCTTCACCTGGCTCTCCACCAGGTAGTCGATGATCTTCACGTAGAGCGGAAGATAGCCCGCGAACTTCACGGTGCCCTCGGAGCCGGCGACGCCCTGCAGCCGTCCTTCCAGCTTCTCCATCAGCTCCTTGCCCGGCCGCACGCTCATCATTTTCATGCGGCCCGAGATGCGTCCGAAGCCGTAGTCGCGCGTCACGTACTGCGAGAGGCTGTTGTCCGGGTCCATCTCGTAGAGCAGCAGTTCCTGGCTGCTCTCGTCGAGCGTCCTGGGCAGCGTGTAGCTGGCCGGTTCCCCGCCCGCCAGGACCTGGTGCACGCGCTTGGAGAAGCTGGTGAGCGAGAGCGCCCGGGAGATCTCGGGCTCGGCGGTAAGCGACTCGTGCAACCGCTCCACACGCGCCAGCACTTCCGGCTCCTGCAGCCCGCGCGCGCGGGCCGTGCGCAGCGTCAGCTCGATCGGGATGTAATAGCCGAAGCCGCCCTCGATGAACTCGTGGTCGCGGCGGACCTGATGGCTGTCCTTGAAATACCCGACCGTGTAGGTGTCCACCGAGAGCCGCGTCATTCCCGCGGCGAAGAAGAGCGTCACGCCGATAGCGGCCATTGCCGTGGTGCCGCGCCGTTCGAGAGTCCAGCGCGTCACGCGGTCGAGGAACCGCCGGATCCACCCGCCGGGATCGTTCGGCCTGAAGTCGGCCACGGGCGTCAGCGCGTCCAGGGCGATGGCCCCGAAGGTGATGGTCACGAACCACTCGACGAAGGCGCCCGCGCCACCGAACAGCCCGAGGTCTCGCACCAGCGAGATGGGCGAGACGGCCAGCGCCAGGAAGCCTGTAGCGGTCGTGAGCGAGGTGTAGAAGCAGGGCACCGCTACCCGGCCGATGCGCTCGATGACGGCCTGGCGGCGCGCGTCGTGGTCGGAGGGCACGGGGCCGGCGTGGTGAAAATGAACCACGACGTGGATGAAGTCGACCACCACGATGACCAGGAGCAGGCTGGGCAGGATGACCGTGACCATGTTGAGCGAGCGGCCCGTGAGAGCATAGAGCCCCATCGTCAGCGTCATCGTCACGTAGACCACGCCCAACCCCAGCGCGGCCAGGCGACCGCTCCTGAGAATCAGGACCATGCTCAGCGTGATGATGAGGTAGCTCAGCCCGATGAGCACGCCGCCTTCGACGACGGTGAGCTGGTTCAACGCGTCATAGATGACGCCGATGCCACCGGTCGCGTGCGGGATGCCCGCGCGCGAAAGCGACCGCTCCAGGACTTCGCGGAGCTCGGCCAGCGCCTCCGTCCGGGCGGCGTCGATGTCGGCCACCTTCTTCATCTGCACGACCATCAGCGCAGTTCGCGCGTCGGGGCTGATGATGTTTCCGATGTAGCCTGGATCGGCCAGGATCTCCCTCTTGACGCGGGAGGCCAGCGCGGCGTCGATGGGGCCGGAGTCGGGCAGAACGGGCCGCACGGACAGCGTCCCGTCATGGGACTCCATCGAGGTGGCGTTGGTGATCGAGAGGACCCGCTGCACGTGCTTCTGGGCGGCGATGGCCAGCGTCGCCTCGCGAACGGCCGCAAGCACCCGGGGAGTGAAGACGGTCTCGGGATCGCGGACGGCCACCAGCACGACCTCGTCGTTGCCGAAGACTTCCTGGTAGGCGTAGTAGGCCTTGAGGTTCTCGTCGGTCTCGAGGAACCAGGTGGTGATGGTGTTGTTGACGCGGAGCTTGGCGGCAGCCAGCCCGCACGGGATCAGCGCCAGCAGGACCAGGCCGGCCACCAGACGCCGGTGGTCCAGGACCCACCGGAGGTATCCAGTCGTGATGCGTTCGGCCCGGCTCATCGGAGCTGACGGGTCACGACGGACCGGGAGCGCCCGTGCGGGAGCTCTCCGGGGGGGACGCCAGCCCGACTGGAGGAAGCCCGGCGGCCGGAGCCGGCGGCGCCGGCTCGGGAGCGAGCTGAACCGTGCCCTTGCCTGCGTCCATCAGAACCTCCTGGCCGTCGGTCACGCGCTCCAGGAGTCCCTTGAGGCCGACGATGGCGGGGATGCCGAGCTCGCGGGCGACGATGGCGGAGTGCGACAGGATGCTGCCGCTCTCGATGAGCAGCCCCGAGGCCGAGGGGAACAGTGGCACCCAGCCGGGATCGGTGCGGGGCGCGGCGAGGATCTGGCCGTCGAGCGAGAGATCGTCGGAGGCGTCGCGGATCACCCGGACGCGTCCGCGCACGATGCCCGGGCAGGCGCTGACACCCTGCAACACGCTCCCGTCGGCTCCGGCAGTGGCGGCCGGCTGAGCGGCGCCGGGCGCGGGAGCATCGGGGCGCTGGTTGCCCGGGGCGTAGACGACGCCGTGCGTGCTGAAGCGGTCGGGGACATTCTCGCGGCGGAACCGGCGGTACTCGGCGTAGCGCAGCCTGGCGAGCGAGCGGATGTCCTGGGTGACGGCGCGGCCCTCGGCGAAGGCGTGGAGCTCGTCGATGGTGAGGTAGTAGACGTCCTTGGGGTGGTCGATGAGACCGGCGGCGAAGAGCTTGAGCCCGACGGCGTTGAAGACCTCCCGAAAGAAGCCGAAGATGCGCGTGCGGGCGAACCGCATGTTCTCCCGGTTCTTCACGTGCTTTCGGGCTCCGCCCAGGACCCAGTCGAAGAGTGCCCAGCGGCCAGCGCGGCCCAGCCAGCCACCCGGCCGGACATTGGCACGCGCGAACTCCTCGGCGCCGGCTCGCGTGGCCCGCTCGCGCGCTTCCATCCGCCCCAGGTCCAGGCCATCCTGGCGGGCGTAATTCTTGAGCATGGAGTAGACGAATGACGGGTCTTCCTTGATGCTGTCGAGCTCGAGCTTCAGCTCGCCGATGCAGCGGAAGCCGAACTCGAGCCGGAAGCGCTCGATCTCGGCGGCGAGCCAGGCCAGGGCAGGGTCGGATTCGACCGTGGCGCGGAGCGCCGGCTCGGGGAGCGTCGCAAAGAGCTCGCGCGCTCGGGCATCCTGGCGAACCCGGGCGGCCAGCGCGACCAGCGTCTTCGTCGGGCGAGTGCTGTCGATACCGCCCTCGCCCGAAAGCAGGTCATTCTCCAGGCCCGGCCGGTCACCGCCGATCCAGGCGGCGGTGGCGACGCGCAGGAGCTTCATGAACATCATCGCCAGACAGTCGGTGAGGATGGGCGCCGTCCACCGGAGCATCAGGCTCTCGCGGACCTTCTCGGCCATCGAAAGGATCGCGGGGACCTGCATGCGGGAGAGGTCGAGCCCGGCGTGGGCTCCGTAGACCCGCTCGAAGTTCTCCTGGAAGTCCCGCACGCGGGCGTCGACCCGGAAGCTGTTCCAGAGGACGCGCGCAACCGCCCAGACGAAGGCGCCGGCCTCCCAGAGCTTTTCCGAAAGAGTCATCGGACCCATTGGCACCTGGAAGTCCAGCGACTCCTTCACGCCCATCATCTGCTCCATCGCCGACTTGTTGAAGCGGAAGCCGGGGAAGTAGTAGAGGGCCAGGTACCAGTTGAGGAGGTTGTAGTAGACGCGGCCCTTCTGGAGGCCGAGCATGTTGGCCAGCTCGCGCTTGTGCGCTTCGAGGAAGGCCTCGCTGTCGCCGACGAGCTTGCCGAACTGGCGGTAGATGACGGAGTAGCCGGAGCTTGCGAACGTGAAGGTCAGGGGCGAGGTGACGCCGCTGTAACTCTCGACGATGTTGGAGTTGTCCCAGAGGAGCTTGGGCGCACAGCGAGGGTCCTTGCGCGCCAGTGTCGTGATCGGGCGCGCCTGCAGAAGCCAGAACTGGCCGCCCGACAGAGTCCACTCGAGGTCGACCGCGACGCCGTAGCGACGCTCCACGTCGCGCACCAGCGCGGCCAGCTCCCGCGCGCGAGGCTCATCCAGCGCCGGGCGAGCGGCCTCCGCGGCCTCCACGTCGACGGCGCGCGTACCGCCACCGTCCGCGGCGGCCATCCGTTCGGACTTGGGGCCCAGCTTCGCCTCGAAGCGCCGCCCGCCTTCCGAGACGCGATAGAGGTCCGTGCCCACCCGGTCGCCGACGATCCCGTCGCAAGTGCCGTAGCCGGCCGAGATGACGACCGTGTCGAAGTCCTCCGTGACCGGATCGACGCTGAACGCCACGCCGCTCACTTCCCCGGGGACCATCTGCTGCACCAGCACCGCCATGGCCGCTGGCTCCGTATCGCCTGCGCCCGCCGCGTAGGCCAGCACCCCTTCGCCGAAGGCCGAGGCCCAGCAGTCCCGCACCGCAGCCGAGACGGCCGCCGCCCCGCGCACAAAGAGCTGGGAAGTGAACTGCCCCGCGAACGACCGCCCCGCGGCGTCCTCCGCCGAGGCGGAGCTGCGAACGCTGACGACGAGCTCGGAGGACGCGCAGCCTGCCAAACGAGCCAAACGGTCCAATGCCTCCGACAAGTCGGATTCGAAGCCGTCGCTCAATGGCACGGCGCGGGCGCGCGCCGAAAGCGCCCGGGAGACCGCCGCGCGCTCGCCGGGCTCGGCCCTCGTCGCGGCTCCCTGGCGCCGCCAGCGACGCCAGACCGACCGCACCTCGGGGTCTTCCAGCACCAGCTCGGAGAAGAGCTCCGAGCTCAGCGCAAACCACGCCGGGACCCGCATCCCGAAACGGTCCAGCAGCCAGAGGTTGCGCCCCTTCCCGCCCACCCGCGGAAGCGTCTCCTGGTCGAGCTCGCCGGAAAAAAGTATGGCTTGCACGCTCTTCTACCGCCAGAGGCTGGCCGTCAGGCCGATGTGCACCGTCATGAAGTAGAGCGCCGCAACCTTCTCGAGCTTGCCGACCAGCCGCCGGTCCTGTGCCACACCGAAGCGCGCCAGCGCAAAGACCACCAGCCCCCAGGAGACCGCCGCGGCCGCCAGAAAGATCGGCCCCAGTCCCAGCGCCGATCTCAACCCCACCAGGATCGCGAGCGACCCCAGCTGCATCGCCCCGACCACCCCCAGACTGGGGAAGAAACCCCAACTGCTCGAGTAGGACTCCACCCCGGGCGCCTCGTCGGCCGGCAACCGGATCTTGCGCGCGGTCTCGAGCGACGCCGTCGCCAGAACGCTCGCCAGCGCGAAGAGCGCCAGCCCGACAGGAGCCCCCACCGGCCCGAACGGCCGAGCGCACTGGAAGCAAAAGCCCGTCAGCAACGGGATGATGACCATGTGCGTCAGCATGTAAATGGCCGGCCGGGCACGGAGCCACTCGTCGACGAAGAACTCCATGTGCATCAGCCACGACCAGAACGCCGCCAGCACCCAGGTTGCAAACACCTCGGGACCCAGCGCCCAGGAGGCCGCGACCTCGACGGCCAACCCGAACGCGCCCACCGCCTTCAGCTCTCCCAAGGTCACGATGCCGCGCACCACCAGCCGGTCCGGGTTGACGATCCGGTCGTAATGGACGTCCTTGTGCTCGTCGGAGATCCGCAGCCTCAGGAAGAAGAAGAAGAGGACCAGGATGCCCAGCGCCGTGCGCCCGGAGACGATGGTGACCGCCGCCCCCTGTAGCTGAGCGCTCACCAGGAAGGCGCTGGCGAACATCAAGAGGATCGCCGGGCCGTTCACCGACAGCGGAAACCGCTCCGCCAGATAGGCCTTGAGCTTCAGAGGGAACGGGCTCGCCGGCGTCAGCGCGAACTTCTCAACCTGCAACCGCAGTCACCTCCTGCCGGAAGTGCAGATAGCAACCCATCACGACCAGCACGATCGCGCCATCGACGACGAAGGTCGCCAGGTAAGCAAAGGCCGGCCGGGACACGAGGTAGAACCCGAGCCCAGACAGCGAGGAGGTGATCTTTCCGAGCGCCAGGATCGGCAGCAGATGCAGGTAGCGCCTCGGATCGCTCGCCGCAAGCAACGCCAGCGCCGTGACAACCGACATGTACGCAAACGAGAGCGAAACCCACAGACGCTGCTCCGATGCTGGCACCTCGGCGAAGGAACCCAGAAGGCGCCCCGTCCAGTTGAGGAGCGCGATCACCTGATCCGGCGCCAGCAGGAACGCCAGCCCGACGACACCGAAGGTGACTCCGAGTCCGTTGAGCACGACCTTGCAGGCGCCATCACGATCCATGACCGCGCAAGTTTAACAGATGGGAGAGGGGCGTGAGGCTTGGGGCTTGAGGAGTGAGGCTTGGGGCTTGAGGAGTGAGGCTTGGGGCTTGAGGCTTGAGGAGTCAGGCTTCAGGAGTTGGGGGTCAGGGATTGGTGGAGCGTCGTTCGGCGGGCGGGAGCGGGGCAGGGGCACGGGCACGGGCAGGGGGCTCAGCGACCCGCCTCCCCCTACTGCCTACTGACTACTGGCTACTGTCTACGCTTCCATCTTCTACCTTCCATCTTCCATCTTCCACCTTCCACCTTCCACCTGCTCTCTCCCCTGCTATCCTCTCCCCGCCATGCCCAAGACCATCATCGAACCGTTCAAGATCAAGGTCATCGAGCCGATCCGGATGACGACGCGCCAGGAGCGCGAAACGCATCTGGCCGAGGCCGGGAACAACCTCTTCGCGCTCCACTCGAGCGATGTGCTGATCGATCTCCTGACCGACAGCGGAACCAGCGCCATGAGTGCAGCGCAGTGGGCCGGGCTCACCGACGGCGACGAATCCTACGCGGGCAGCCGCTCCTACTACCGCTTCGAGCGAGCCGTTCGCGATTTGACGGGCCTCAAGCACGTCATCCCGACCCACCAGGGCCGCGCCGCCGAGAAGATTCTCTTCAGCATCGTCGGCGGCAAGGACAAGGTCATACCCAACAACACCCACTTCGACACGACCCGCGCCAACATCGAATTCTCCGGCGCCACCGCGCTCGATCTCGCCTGCCACGAGGGCGATGACTTCTCGAGCGACTATCCCTTCAAGGGAAACATGGACGTCGCCGCGCTCCGCGAGGTTCTCGAGACCCACGGGCGGGAGCGCGTTCCGCTCGTGATGGTCACGATCACCAACAACTCGCACGGCGGCCAGGCAGTCTCGCTGGAAAATGTCCGAGCCATCCGAGAAGCCTGCGACGAGTTTCGTGTCCCGCTGTTCATCGACGGCTGCCGCTTCGCTGAAAACAGCTACCTGGTGAAGCTCCGCGAGCCAGGCCAGCGCGAGCGTCCCGTCATCGATATCGCCCGCGAGTTCTTCCGCCTCGCCAACGGCTGCACCTTCAGCGCCAAGAAGGACGCCTTCGCCAACATCGGCGGCTTCATCGCCGTGGACGACGACGAGCTCGCCCAGAAGGCGCGGAACCTCCTCATCCTGACCGAGGGATTCCCGACCTACGGCGGCCTGGCGGGCCGGGACCTCGAGGCGATCGCCATCGGACTGGAGGAGATCCTCCACGAGGACTACCTCGCCTACCGGCTCCGCACCGCCGAGTACCTGGCCGAGCACATCCGTTCCGAAGGAGTGCCGATCCTCTGGCCTCCGGGCGGCCACGCCGTCTACCTCGACGCCCGCCGCTTCCTGCCGCACGTGCCCCCCGAGCTGCTCCCCGGCCAGGCCATTGCCTGCGAGCTCTACCTCGAGGCCGGCATCCGCTCCTGCGAGATCGGCACCGCCATGTTCGGCCACACCGATCCCCAGACCGGCCACGAAATCCCCTCCCGAATGGACCTCGTGCGCCTGGCCCTTCCCCGCCGCGTCTACACCCAGAGCCACTTCGACTACGTCGCCGAGGCCATCGTCGACGTCTACAAGCGCCGCGATCGCCTCCGCGGAATGAAGTTCGCCTACCAGGCTCCCATGCTCCGCCACTTCACCGCGCGATTCGAGTACGTGTAGAAGTCTCCGGCTCTATAGGCGCAGAGAGGAAGACCGGACAACCGCGGACTGCGAACGCCAGCCAGGAAGGAAGGACCGACAGACACGAGCCGGGAAATGACGGACAGAAGGCCAGTCGCCGCTCGAAATCGCTGATTCCACTCTCTCCCCCGCCCCCCCCACTCCGCGCCCCCGCCCGCGCCCCTGCCCCCGCCCCTGCCCGCGCCTTCGCCCGTGCCCGCGCCCTTGCCCGTGCCCCTGCCCCCGCCCCTGCCCGCGCCGGAGCGTTGCTCCCCTCGCTACGCCGGGCCTCAGCAAAGTCGCGAGCCCGGAGGCAGAAAACGGGGACTGGCTCCGGAAGCCCGCTTGAAATCTGGCAGTCGTCCGGTCGGTTGGCCGGGCTTCCGGTGCCTGTACCCGATTTCTGCCGACTTTGTCCGTCGCTCCCCTCTCTACCGCCCCCCCCTTGAATCCCGGTGCGGCATTTGCAATGCTCCAGGTGTCCAGATGAGCGCCGAGGAAGAGATCGAAGGACTGGTCGTGTTCGAGCTGTCGGGCCGCAAGTGCGGGCTGCCCGTCAGCGCAGTGCGCGGAGTCGTGAAGGCCAGGGGGATCACCGAGCCCTCCAGCTCCCAGCCAGGCGTCACCGGCAGCTTCGACCTCGAGGGGACAGCCATCCCCGTGCTGACGGTCTCGGAACGGCTGGGTCTGCCGGCCCCCGAGATGCTCCCCACCGACCACCTGGTGATGGCTCTCGCGGGCGAGCGGCTCATCGCGCTGCGCGTCGGCAGAACGGTTCAGCTCGTCTATCTCCCCGTGCGCGAGCTCCGCGAATCCGCGGCGGTCTGCCCCGGCGTGGCCAGGGTCCCGTCCGTCTCCAAGCTCGGCGAACCGCTCGTGGTGATCGAAGACCTCACCCAGGTCATTGCCGCCTACGAGTTACCGCTCGAGCCAGGCTCTTCCGAGGCCGGCCGGCCGTGAGCGCCCCTAAGCCCAGGACGGACTACGAGCGCATCGCCCCGGCCTACGACTGCGATCGGCAGGAGTACGATTCCTTCGATGCGACGCTGGCCGCGCTGCTCCAGGCCGCCCTCCAGGCCGCGCAGTCGGCCGGCACCCCCAGGCTGCTGGTCGACGTGGGCTGCGGCACCGGCACCCTCCTCGCGCGCTTCGAAGGCGACGCGGGCGACGCCTTCGACTGGCAGACCGTAGGGGTCGATACGAGCCGAAAGATGCTTTCAGTTGCTCGAGGCAAAGTCTTCGCCTCGGCGCTCGCCGCCGGAGCCGCCGAGGCACTGCCGCTGGCGAGCGGTGCGGCAGGATGCTTGCTCTCCACCTTCGCCTTCCATCACTTCTCCAGCCTGGGCGCGTTCCTGCGCGAGGTCCGGCGCGTCCTGGCCCCGAACGGTCGGCTGGTCCTGCGCAACATCCTCCCGCGTGAAGGGCCCCAGCCGCTGATGTACCGCTTCTTCCCGGGCGCCCGCGAGATCGACGACCGCCGTTTCCCGCTACATGCAGAGGTCCTGGCCGAGCTCGAGGCCGCCGGATTGGAGCTGTCGGGCCAGCACGTGGACGAGCGCGTGCACCGCTTCACGGCCGCGCGCTATCTGGAGCTTTGCAAGAAGCGGACGATCAGCCAGCTCCACCTGGTGCTGGACGAGAGCTTCCGCTCGGGAATGGCCGCCATCGAGCGCCATCAGCGCGAGCACCCCGACGAGCTGCTCGAGGAGTGCGTCCCCGTACACACCTTCGTCGCCACGCGCCCCTGACCGTCCTTGGGCCGAAATCCAGCCCCCAGTCTGGATAGCCCGAAAAACCCGTGGCGTCTACCTGTACCGGGTTTTCTCGAAAACCCGGTACAGGTAGACGCCACGGGTTTTTTCTTGCGTCAGGCCGGTCGCTCAGCGGCCTTCTGGAGCGCCAGTCCGCCGTACAGGCAGACGCAGTGAAAGACCAGCACGGCCGGCAGGGAAACCGGAATCAAGAGCAGCCGAGCCAGCAGGACGTACGGGCACCAGACCAGAATGCCCAGGAGAAAGAGCACCCGCCCCGTCCTCCAGAGCGGCGGCCGCGAGGTCTCCGCAAGCGCCGCCCGGATCTTGCCGGTCAGCGAGATCGGTAGACCGATGGCGACCCACAGGAACCAGGCATTGAGCAGAAGGCGGAGCAGCGACATGTGAGGCTTGAGAAGTGAGGCTTGAGAAGTGAGGCTTGAGAAGTGAGGCTCGAGGCTTGAGAAGTGAGGAGTGAGGAGTAATGATACTCGGAAGCCGGTGTCAACCCAAGTGGCGGATGGCGTGGGAGCGGAGATCGAGGAGACTGTCGGCCAGACCCAGCATCCAGGCGACGGGCGACAGCACCATGAAGGCGAGAAGCGCTGCGAGCCGCGCCGGCGGCCGGGCGTACGTGAGATCGAGCACGAAGAGCAGGAGCGACCAGCCCTCGGCCAGCAGGAGCACGATCGCCATGAGCGCCGCGTTGACCCACCCGATCCGCGCGGCCTGCG
Source organism: Candidatus Wallbacteria bacterium (assembly GCA_016213845.1). Classification (GTDB taxonomy): domain Bacteria; phylum Muiribacteriota; class UBA6191; order JACPRK01; family JACPRK01; genus JACPRK01. The sequence goes on along the minus strand of JACQZN010000102.1, from coordinate 31,206 downwards.
AGACGCTCGTCACGGCGGGCACCGCACAGGCGAAGAGCGCCAGGCAGCCGGCGCCAGCCACGGGAGGCAACCGGAACAGGTGGATTCCCGGGGGCATCTTGAGCTCGATTCCGAGCTGGCGGAACGCGGCCAGCGAAAGGACGTAGTTGGCGATGTAGGCCGGAGCCGCGACTGCGAAGAAGAGCGCTGCCGGGAACACGAAGAACTCCTCCCCTGCCCGGCGAAACGCGGCGGCCGTCGCCTCATTGCCGGCGGGAGCGCCCGCGAACATCCAGTCCAGACCGACCTTCGCGGACTCCCGCAAGGGGGCCATCGAGTCCTGCATGCCAAACAACTTCTCGAGCAGGTAGTAGTCGATCATGTTATAGGCCGTGACGAGCAGGCTTCCGACGGCCAGCACCCGGCCCGGCGAGAGTCCGCCGTGCAGGAGCGACCCTGTGACGAAGCCGACCATGCCGAAGAGGCCGATGTAGATCAGCGCATCTGGCGGCCCGATCGAGGCGCTCACGCCGATCGCCGTGACTGCGAGGCCCGCCAGTCCCGATCGCCATCCATGCCGGTATGCCAGCAGCGTAAGCGGCATCGGCGTCAGCGCCACCGCCAGCACGTTGAGCACCGGGTTGTACCAGCAGAGGTAGAGCACGCACCCGACCGCCGAGAGCAGGCCGCTCTCGGCGACGGCAGCAGTCCGGTTCCCCGGGGGCGGAAGCCGCATGCCGCGCCTCAGACTCTCCGCAGCACGTCGACCGGCTTCGCGCTGGCTGCCCGCCAGGCCGGGAAGAGCCCGCCCAAGAGCCCCAGCACGGTCGCCAGCCCGACGGCCGTGACGAGCACGATCGGCCGCACCTGGAAGGCGAACGCGACCTCGGTAAACGTCTGGAAGTTGGTCGTGCCGGTGCTCATGCCGTGGAGGGGCAGAACCAGCAGACAGCCGAGCGCGCCACCGGCCAGTCCCAGGAAGATCGACTCCATGACGAAGGAGCTGAAGATGGCCACCGGCCGGAAGCCAAGCGTCACCAGGATGCCGATCTCGTGCGTCCTGGCGGCCACCATCGCGAGCATGGAGTTCGTCCCGGTGAAGACCGCGCCCGTTCCCATCACCACGGCCAGGAAGCTTCCCAGGAGCCAGAGCGTCCAGGAGATCGCCTTGGTCTGCGACTCCAGGTACTCCTTCTCGGTCATCACCTTCACGGGCACCCGCTTGTCGGACTCCAGCCGCTTTGCCAGCGCAGCGACATCCGCTCCCGGCCGCGCGCGCGCGACGACGCGGCTCAAGGTCGGCCGGTGCAGCACCTGGCCCAGGCGGTCGATGTCGCCCCAGATCTCCGACTGAAAAGGTCCGTCGTAGCTGAATATCCCGACGACCTTGAAGCCGGTCGCGTTGATCCGGATGGTGTCCCCCAGCCGGCAATGCTGGATGCGGCCGACCAGGCTCTTGCCCACCATGACCTCGTCGCGGCCGGCCGCGAAGGCCCTCCCCTCCACGATTTGCAGGCGCGGCGCCGAGAGCGTCAGACTGGTCTGAGGCACTCCCCGGATCGGCACGTTGGTCTCCCCGCCGTCCTCCTTTGCGCGCCGCACGGCCAGGTAGAGCTCGCCCGCCGCCATCGGCCAGCCCGCCTTGTCGAACAGGATCTCGGGCGTCTCCATCATCACGATGCGGGCCCGGTCCTTCGGGAACGCGCTCTCACCCTCGGACGTCGCGCCGGGCCGCAGGAAGACCAGGATGTCGTCGCGCCCGCCCAGCTCGTAGAGCGACGCGAAGCCTTGCTGCAAGGCCATCACGCCCGCGATGACGGCCACCGTGCTGCCGATGCTGGCGGTGGTGAGTAGGGTCGACGGCCACCGCACCAGCAGGCTGTAGAAGTTGTAGACGAGCGGTGGCGTCCTCACGTCATACCTCCGCGCGCAGCGCCTCGATGCACTCCAGCCGCAGCGCCTGCCACGCCGGGAAGAGCCCCGCCATCAGACCGATCAGCATCGCCAGCCCGAAACCGCTGGCAACGGTCGACGCCGTGATCTGGAACGTCGGGAGGATCTGGCTCATCGCAGCCGCAAAGGTGTCCGCCGTCAAGGCCGACGCAGCCACCCCGACGAAACCGCCCGAGCCGCAGATCACGAGCGACTCGATGAGCAGCACGCCGAAGGCGACCCCATCGGTGAATCCGAGCGCCTTCATGACGCCAATCTCGTGGAACCGCTGCCGGAACGACAGGAGCATCGTGTTCAACACCGCCAACACGATGGCGAACAGCACGCCGCCGCCAATGGAGTTGAGCAACATCGGCACGCCTCCCAGCATCGTCACGAACTGGCGCTGGAACTCGGCCTCCGTCGTCGTCTGCACGCGCAGCGGACCGCCGTCGAAGAGGGCGTCGATGTCGGAGGCGACCCGCGTCGGATCGATCCCGGGCTGCACTCGCAACGTGAAGACGCCGACGCCGATCGGCCCCTCCGCAGCGCCCGAACGCAGCGACTCGTCCAGGTACTTGAAGTCGAACCAGAGCGTGCTGTTGTCGACGTTGGCGCTCTTCGATTCATAGATCCCAGCGACCGTGAACTCCCACGGCGTGCCGTCGGAGCGCGGGAAGATCGTCCCGATGAGCGGAATCCGGCTGCCGAGCTTGAAGCCGAACTTGCGGGAGAGACCCACTCCGATCAGGCACGCGGTGCGAGAGGTTCGGAAGGCCTCCCAGCTGCCGTCGAGCAGCTTCACCTCGGGGTAGGTGTCCTGCAACCGGTCCGTGTCGACGCCGAACTGCGCGAAGAAGTTCGAAGGCTCCTTGTAGTAGGCGCCAAACCACTGCAGCTTGCAGACCTGCGCCACCCCGGACACCGCCTCGATCTTCGGCTGATAGTTGTGCGGCAGGTCGACAAAGAGGCTGACCGCCGACTGCACGATCAGCCGGTTGGTCGCCGACGCCGCAACGCCGGCCTCCAGGCTCACCAGCACGGTCTTCAGAAAGCAAAGCAGGAACACCGCCACGGCCAGAGAGCCGACGGTCAACAGCGTGCGCATCTTGTGCGCCCGCAGGTTCTGGATGATGAGAATCCAGGGCACGACTCAGTCCTTCGGTCCCGGGCCCTGCGGCACGATCCGATCGACCTGGCCCTTGTCGAGGTGGACGATGGCACCGGCGCGCTCGGCGGCGCGCGGGTCGTGCGTGACCATCAGGATCGTCTTGCCGAACTCCCGGTTGAGCTGCACGAGGATGTCCAGGACGGCATCGGCGCTGACTCGATCGAGGTCGCCCGTCGGCTCGTCGGCCAGGATCACCTTCGGGTCCATCGCCACGGCCCGCGCGATCGCCACCCGCTGCTCCTGGCCGCCGGAAAGCTGCGACGGACGATGGTCTCGCCGGTCCTCCATGTTGACGAGCTTGAGCGCTCGCAGCGCCTGCTCCCGGCGACGCGCCTTCGTCAGCGGCAAGAGCAAGAGCGGCAGCTCCACATTCTGCAATGCCGTGAGGACCGAGATGAGATTGAAGCCTTGAAAGATGAACCCAATCGTATCGGCCCGGAAGCGCGAGAGCTGGGCAGGGCTCATCGTCGCCAGGTCCTTGCCGTCGACCTGGACGGTGCCGGAGTCGGGCTTGTCGAGACCGCCCAGGAGGTTCAGCAGCGTCGACTTGCCGGACCCCGAGGGGCCCATGATCGCGTGGAACGCTCCGGTGGGCACCTGGAGGTCGAAACCGTCCAGGGCACTCACCGTCTCGCTGCCTCTCCGGTAACAGCGCTTGACCTGTCTCAAATCGATGATCGCTTCGCCCATGGTTCTCCGTTCGCGGCGTCGCCCGCGCTTGGCGACGGGATTCTACACGAGTGCCACGAACCGCGCAGAGGCAGGGGGCGCAGCCGCAGTTCGCGGAACGCGGGCATGTCAGGCGCCCTCGCTCCGCGCACTTCGGCAGTTGCCCCCCCCCTTCAGGGTCAGGAGACCTGCGGCTCCAGGATGGAGCAAATCTCCTTGTTGTCGGGGATGCCAGACGGCCAGACCTTCGACCAGACGATCTTGCCGTCCAGACCGACCACGAAGATGCTCCGCTGGAAGTACCCCTCGCCCGTGAGGACTCCATACTTCTGCCCGACGGCGCCATGTGGCCAGAAGTCGGAGAGCAGCGGGTAGCTCAACCCGCCCAGGCTCTTGGCCCACTCCTTGTGGCTCGGGACGGAGTCCACTGAGATGCCCAGGACCTGGGCACCCAGCCTCTCGAAAGCGTCCAGATCGCTCTGAAAGGCCTTCATCTCGCGGGCTCAGCCACCGGTCCAGTCGAGTGGGTAGAAGGCCAGGACCACCCGGCGGTTTCCGCGAAAGCTCGAGAGCGTGACAGCGTCACCTGCCGAGGACTGCAGCGTGAAGTCTGGGGCTTCGTGCCCGGTCGCTAGTACGGTCATCGATCGGCTCCTTCGTCGATTCCCTGGCCGGGGCGGTCGCCCAGGCTCGTGACGGAAGTCACGGTAACGGATCGCAGGGGCCCGCCGCCAGCAATGGGCTAGGCCGGCCGCCGGCCGTGAGGGTCAGCCGGTCCCGCGCACGGGTCGACGCGACATAGAGCAGGCAGCGCTCCATCAGATCGTGCGCCTCTCGCGCGGCAGCGTCGAGCGACTCCCAGCCTGCCGGCCTGAGCGGCATGCGGCCCTCGACCAGGCCCGCGACCAGCACGCACGGGAACTCCAGCCCCTTGACGCGGTGCATCGTCGCCAGACGGATGCCAGGGCCCGCCTCGCGATCCGACGTCCGCTCCAGATGCACGAAGGGGAGCCTTGCCTCGCGCAGCACGGGCTCCACGAGCTCCTGGAGCTCACGGTGCGTCCGGGCGACGATGCAGATGCTCTGGGCCAGCCGGTCGCGCACCATCGACCGCACCGTCTCGAGCAGGAACCGCTGTTCGGAGGCCACGTCGGGGAAGACGCGGATGTCCGGCGGCGCGCCGTGCAAGAGCGAGACGTAGCCGGCCTGGTCGTCGGTCCCTTCGTCCAGGTCGTCGATCGCCTGTCCCTCCAGGACGGAAACGGCCCAATCGCGGATCTGCTCGGTCGTGCGGTAGTTGAGCAGCAGCGTGCTGGTTCGATTGCGTACGTCGATCCCCAGCCGCGATAGCGCCACCGGCTTCCCGTAGATGCGCTGGTGGGCGTCTCCGACGAGGAACAGGTCGTCAGGCCCCTTCGGCACCAGCGCGCGGACCAGCCTCAGCTCTTCGGGCCCGAAATCCTGCGTCTCGTCGACCACCGCCGCGCGGTAGAGCGGCGCACCGCCCCGGCCCTCGACGTGTTGCCGCACCGCCCGGAACAGGGCCTCCCACTCCGGCCGACCGTAAGCGGCTGCGCCCGATTCGGAGTCGGAAGCGACTTCGACTCCCAACCGGTTGGCACGACCATAGCTCACGGCCCAGGCGTGCAGGTTCACCGTCTCGATCCGCGCCAGCTCCGGACCGCAGAAGCTGGCCATCAGCTCCCTGAGGTTCTGCGCCAGGTTGGCAGTGAAGGTCGTGAAGAGCACCCGATCCGAGGATGCCGTGAAGACCGCGCGCGCCAGGTGCCGGGCGCGGTGCATCGCCACCACGGTCTTTCCAGTCCCAGCCCCGCCCAGGACTCGCGCAGGCCCCGTGAACGTGCTCCGCACCAGCTCTTCCTGCGACGGGTGCAGGAACAGCCGCCACTTCTCCAGCGGCGCGGCCAGCATCGCCTCGACGTCGCCGGGAGCCCGCACCACGGCGAAGCGGCGGCGTGAATCCGGATGCGCCAGGGCCCGCTCGAAGTCGTCGGGCGCGGCGGTCGGCTCGCGCCGCGGTGCGAGCTCCGCCGATGAAAATCCGGACGCCAGCTTCAGCAGCCTCTCCAGCGCCTCGGCAGGCAGATACTTGCCCAGCTCGTCGAGGTCGCGCCGCGTCCTGAGCGCCCGGACGGCCGGCAGCAGAATGCGCGGCACACCCAGCCCGAGCAGGTCGTCGTCGCTCACCGCGGCCAGCGCGGCCCGGACGTTGCGGCGCGGCTCCGCCGGGTCCTCGGCCACCCCACTTTCGGCAGCACCCCGCATCTGGCGCAGGTAGGTCTCGAGCCGGGCGTAGTCGTAGACCTGGATCGCTCCGGTGCGCTCGTGCACCGTGAACGCGCGCTCGCGCGCCCAGTCGACCACCTCGTCCGGACGGCCCGCGTAGAGCATCACGATCAGGTCGCTCCGCTCAGGCTTCAGCACGACCGCGCTCGTGTCCGAGGCGATCGACACTGTCCGAACCGCCGGGTCCCGCATGCCGGACGGCCGCTCCAGCCGCCAGCTGTCCGCGCCCGGCCAGGCGACGAACTTGCGCGCGAAGTCCCGGACCTTTCGCTGCTGGGCCCTGGGAAGAGCCGAGAACGCTGCGAGGTAATCGTCGAAGATGGCAACGGTCGTCATACGGTCGATTGGCCGGCAGCCAGGCCCGGCGCCGCCAGTATAGACGCAGCAGCCGGGCCCCTCATACGAGCCGTTGCGACAGCACCATCGCGACGGCCATCAGCGTCAGCTGAGGATTCACTCCCAGGTTAGTCGGAAAGACACTGCTGTCGACGACGTGCACCCCGCGCACCCCGTGGGGGCGGCCGCGGAAGTCGACGGCGCTCGTCTGCGGGTCGGCGCCCATGCGGCAGGAGCCCATCATGTGCGTCATCACCCAGTTGAAGGCCTGGGGGCCGACGCGCGCGCTGCGGAGCGCCTCGATGCCGGCCCGGTCCGTCACCTGCTCTGGCAGCCCGTACACGCCGGGAAACGCCGCACGTGCGCCGGCCGCAAGGTAGGCCTCGCAGGTGCTCGCCAGGCCGTCGAGAGCCAGTGCGACGTCCGCCGGCTCGGGCGCATACCGCACGAAGGTGAACGGACCATAGGCCCGCACCGTCCCGCGCGCGACGGCGCGAATCGGGATCGCCGCAGCGGCGACGCGCTCCATCTCGGCCACACGCGCAGCCAGCCGCGCTCCCGACCCGGGCAACCGCGCGGCCAGCACTTCCGGCGGCAAGTTGAGGCTCTCGATCTTGATTCCTCGTCGCCGGAACTCGGTGATCTCGTAGGACTGGGTAGCGCCCTCCCAGAGGCGCACGGGGCGGTCGAAGAGCCCCAGCACTGCCACGCCCGGATGGCCCTGGAAGTTGGGCCCCACGTGGCCGGTGGTGTCGAGGCCGCTGCGCTGCAGGATCGCCGGTGAGTGGACGGCCGAGGCAGCCACCACGACCGCCTTGCGGGCCCGGACCCTGAGCCTTGCCCCGGCGTTGCCCGAGCGAGCCGTGAACACTCCCTCGGCGGCCGGCCCGTCCCGCCCCGCGGGCAGGACGCGCGTGACCCGGCAGTCCGCGTACAGCCGGGCACCCGCGGCTCGCGCGCGCGGGATGTAGCTGAAATTCATGCTCTGGCGCCGCCCGTTGGAGCACCCCTCCAGGCAACGAGCGCTGCCCTCGCAGTCCTGCTCGGAGCGGTCGGTCGGCTTGGCCTCCCACGCGAGCCGCGCAGCCCCGTCGCGCAACGCCGCGCCATTTCCGCCTATGCGGTCCTGGGCTGTGGGGCGTACCAAAAGCTCGCGCTCCAGCAGCTCGAAGCACGCGTCGAGCTCTCGCGCCGGCAGGGCTTCCCCCAGGCCGAACTCCTCGACCCATCGGTCGTAGATCCAGGGCGGGATGCGCCACATGATGCCGGAGTTGACGACCGTGCTACCGCCCACGCAGGCAGCCTGCAAGAGCGGGATCTTGAGCGCCCCCGAGGTGACCTGACCGCCCCCGTCGCGCATCAGCCGGCCCAGGGAGTCGACCGTGCCGCCGCCCAGCCGCCCGGCCGGCACCTCCGACCCCTCCTCGATCATCACGACGGAGGCGCCGGCGCCCGTGAGAACCCGAGCGGCGGCGGCGCCAGCAGCGCCGGTACCGACGATCACGAAGTCGGCGTCGTCGGCAACGGTCACGCGGCTCAAGCGCCTCCCCGGGGGCGATCGGGCCGGGCCACCGGCGGCAATCCGAGCCGCTCGCGAGTCCGCGGCTCCTGGAGCGCAATCGTGCAGCAAGCCACTTTCAACAAGAGCCCGACCTGCCGGACCAGGTAGCGCCGGTGCGAGAGCAAACGACTCACACACTCCTCTCGCTCCTGTTGACCGAGCGCCCCGAGCCTCGCCCACCGGCCGAGCATCACCGCCGGCAATCCCGCCGCCGAAGCGCGAACCGCGATCCGCAGCCCCAGCCCCCGCACCGGCCCCAGCGCCTCGAGGAACCGCCCGTAGCGGCTCGCGAGGTCCTCCCCCGCGCCCATCCCCGGCAGAATCGCCTCGATGAGGCTCGCCAGCGCCTCGAGCTCCGAGGGGTGCAGGTTCATCATCGGAGCGGCCCCTGCCGCACAGTCACGACGGACGGTAGGAAGTTGGCGAGCAAGTCTCCAGCGCGCATGGCAACGCCAGTATAGGCGCTCCCCCTGGCTGGCGGGCCCTCCGGAAGCGTGCGAGCTGGACTGGCGGCGCTCCGGGCGCTCCCGCGCAGTATAGTGGTGGCTGATGCGAGCCCTGGCGATCTTCGGGATGGCCCTCGCCGTGCTGGGTGCGCCCGGCCAGGCGGTAGCGCAGTTCTCGCTGCAGGGGAACCCCTTCGGGAAGATCGAACCGGGCGTGGGAGAGCCCGGCGGGATGGGCCGGCCGGTGCAAGCAGCGCCAGGACTCGAGAACGCGCGCATCTACCAGCTAGGGGCGCTCGGCACGCCGGGCCGGTGGGAGGTCCGGGGCGACGGCAGCGGGCCGATCGTCGTCGGCGGCGACGTCTACGTGCCTGGGGGCCCAGGCCAGCGGGGGCGGTTCGTCGAGACCGGCACCAGCCTCGACGCGCGCGTGATTGGAACGAGCGGTGCCCCGGCCCCGGCGGAGAAGTTCCGCACTTCGCGCGAGATTCTGGACGAGGTCGAACGCAAGCGCCGGGCCAAGGACGCGCTATCGGGCGAGGGCGCCCTCGAACCGGCCGCGCCCGCACCGCCGCTGGCATTGCGCGATCTATCAGCCTTGCCGCTCCCGAAGCTCGCAGAGTTTGCCGACGCTCGGGACGCCTCGACCCGAGGCTCGGCGCTGGCGGCGCTCGAAGCGCGTGCCCGGGGGGAAGCAGAGCCCAGGGCATCGCTCGCGGCACGCAAGGCTGCCGTTCGGGCGATGCTGGCGGCTCTGGACGACGAGGACCTGCGGGTCGTCCGCGTGGCAGCGGCCGCGCTCGGGAGGCTACGGGCCCTGGCCGCGCAGGAGAAGCTCCTGGCGCTCTTGAACCTGGAGGACCCGGCCACGGTCGTCTCGGCCATCGAGGCGCTGGCGGCGATGGGCGCCAGCCGCGCGCTGCCGGCGCTCGAGCAGCTGGCCGCAGCCGACGAGGGGGCGCTTGCAGGCGCGGCCGCGCGAGCCTTGGCGACTCTGCGCGCCGCTCCCGGGGCGCGCGACGGCACGCGCTGAGGGAACCCGCCCGGACGGCCCTCGGGCCTCCCCCCAAATGCTACCCTGGGAGTGATGAGACCCTCGTTTTTGACGTGGCTGTTCAGCCACGTGCCGTGGCTGGCGGAGCGGTGGGCGGCGCACTACGAAGGCGTCAAGAGCGCCGACGTCCCCTGGACCCCGCTTCGCAAGCCTCTCGCCCAGTGCCGCGTCGCCCTGGTCACGACAGCGGGCGTTCACCTGACCGACCAGCCGCCCTTCGACATGAAGGACAAGCAGGGCGATCCGTCTTTCCGCGAGCTGCCGCCGACTCTCGAGCCGGGGCGCTGGACCATCACCCACGACTACTACGACCACCGCGACGCGCTCGCGGACGTCAACATCGTGTTGCCGCTGGACCGGCTCCGCGAGCTGGCCGCCGCCGGCGAGATCGGCGAGGTGGCCCCGCGCCATTTCAGTTTCATGGGGCACATCGACGGGCCCCACATCCCGGAGCTGACCGGCCGCACGGCCCCGCAGGTCGCCGGACTGCTCCAGGCCGACCGGGTCGACGCGGCGGTGCTGGCGCCTGCCTGAGGGATCTGCAATCAGTCCGTGGGACTGATCCAGCGGGAGATCGAGCAGCGCGGCATCCCGACCGTCTCCGTCACGATCAACCGCACCCTCACCGAAGCTGTTCGGCCGCCGAGAGCGCTCTTCCTGCGATGGCCCTTCGGCCACCCCTTCGGCGATCCGGGCGCACGCGAGCAGCAGATGACCGTCCTGAAAGAGGCGCTCCGGGCGCTGCTCACGATGACCCAGCCCGGGACGCTGGTCGATCTGCCCTACAAGTGGCGCCGCCAGGTCTATGCCGGCTTGCCCGAGTCGATCCGGCTCGACGCCGGGCCGCGCTGACCTGCAAGCTCCAGCGCGAGCAGAGCGAAGAAGGGCACGTACTCGATCCAGCGGAGGTCGAGCTCGAAGCCTGCGCCCGGCACGCTCCGGAGGTAGCCCCCGGTGGAGAAGTAAGCGTAATAGGTGACCATCGTCCCCGAGAGAACGAGCCAGGAGACCCTCCCCGAGAGCGCCGCCAGCGGCACCATCCACCCGCAGTACCACGGGTTCTGCACGGGCGATAACACGAACAAGAGCCCCTCGGCGGAAAGGCACTTCAGCGCGAGCTCGGCGGGAGTGGACTCGGGGCGTCGCGAGAGCCAGAGGCAGCCGGCCAGTCCGGCGGCTCCGAGCGCAATCTTGGCCGCAGTGGGGGCCGCATCGCCCAGGCCGCCGAGCGCCGCACGAGCCAGCTCGAAGAGCGATGCATTTCCGACCCAGGTCATCCCGTAAGTCTTGATGCCGACGAAGGCACTGGCGCCAGCGCCGGCGAATGGCAGCGCCAGCAGCACCGCGGCCAGGGCTGCCGCAGCCAGCCCCCGCGCCCCGTAGCGCCGCCAGGCCGTGGCAACGAAGACGGCCGGGAAGAGCTTGGTCGCGATGGCCACGCCCGCGAACACACCGGCCAGCAATCGCCGGTGCTGCATCAGCGAGTAGAGCGAGGCCAGCAGGAAGAAGCACGCCACGGTGTCGAAGTGCCCGGTCTGCGCGTACTCCTTGATGGCGAGCGGACACCACCCGTACGCCAGCGCCCAGATCGGCGGGCGACCCACCGCCCGCAAGAGCGCCAGCAGCACCCAGAACACGCCCAGGTCGAAGGCCGCGACCATCGCCTTCAGCACCTGCACGTCGCCGGGCGCAATCCGCGCTGCAATCGAGAACACCGTCTGCGCGCCGGGTGGATAGCAGGTCGGCACGGCCGGATGGTTGATCCGCCGTAGGTGTGGATCGAGCCGCCGATCCAGGCTCAGCTCACCCAGCCGGTCCAGCTCCACCTCGGCGTCCCGGTCGGGAGCGTCGATACGCCCCTCGCGGTAGAGCAAGACCGAGAGCGGCGCGTGCCGGTAGGGATTGAGTCCCGCCGCGGTCACGGCGCCGTCCCAGAGATAGCGGCTCGGGTCGGTCTCCAGGATCGGCGGCGAGGCGATCGCCACCACGCGCAGGATCACGGCCCAGGCGATCGCCACATCCAGGCAGAGCTTCGACTGCGCGCACCGCGCGACGGCAAACGCCAGCGCCGCGAAGTAGATCGCGCAGCCCACGGTCCAGCCCCGGACGAGCTGTCCGACCCGGACACGCTGGTCCGGCCCGGGACCCTCGATCGGCCCGGCAGTCCGCTCCGCCACCCAGTCCACCGGCGCCGCCAGCGCCGCGACCCAACCCGGCGCCTGGCCCAGCTCCCCACCCAGCGCAATCCGGTTCCAGTAGAGCACGACCCCCAGCAGCGCCATCCCCAGCCCGAACAGCAGCACCGCCCGCCCGATCTCCGGCGCAGATTGCGCGGCGGCCGGCCTCTCTACGGGGGGCATGGGCTGGAGGTACTGAGTCCTATCGAGGGCCTTGCCCTCGAGCTCCCAACAGGAGGCCAATGGCCCCCTGGACCCCCGTTGGACACGGGCTCAGCGCCGGGCGAGGCATGGGCGTCCCCGCCTTCTCGATTCTCGATTCTCATCCTACGGAAAGTTCTTGAACTTCCCATCCCTCAACGCAGGATTCACGGCCGGACACTGGCTCAACATCAGGCCCGGCCGGCCGAGGATCATCGGACAGTAGATCGGTTTCTTGATCTCCTCGGTGAAGGGACGGCTCCCGAGCTTGCCGGTTGCGACCAGCCGGGCGACGCCGGCCTGCAGGTGCAGAAGGCCGCTGTCGCTCTTGAGGTGGTTCACGGCGTCGACGCCCAGCTCTTTGCGGGACATGAAGCGGAACTCCAGCGTGCACTCCAGGCCCAGCTCGGCCAGGCGCTGCAGTACCTCCTGATCCAGCAGGAGCGGGTTGCGGCCGGCCTGGCCGCCGGGCGTGTACTCGGCCAGCTTGCCGATCAGTCTGCCGGGCGACTCGGGCTCCACGCCGTAGCTGTCCCAGAGCATCGTCAGGTCGGTCGACTCGACCCGCCGCATCACGGCCTCCAGCAGCTGGCGCGTCTCCCGCCCCAGGTCGGTGGAGCGAATCGAGCGGCTGGATGAAGTGAGGAGCAGGCCCAGCGGGACGGCCACCATCGCCAGCACCACTGCGCCGATCAGCACGTCGAACAGCGTCTGGCCCAGTCGGGCACTCTTAGGATTCATGGGAGCTCCACGTCCTCGTCGGCGTCCTTGTCGTCGAACGGCGCCGACTTGTCGTAGCGGACCAACCCGAGCGGGCGCACCCAGTCGAGCGGGATGCTCGGCGGCGCGGCCTTGTCGGGGCAGTCGAAGGTCTGGAACGGATCGTCCAGCTGGTCCAGGTTGGTGAAGACACCGGCGGGCGGCCCGGCCTTCTTGATCGTCAGCATGCAGGCGTACTGGCTCTCGATGTGGCTCATGTGGATCAAACGCGCCTGCACGTTGGCCTCGCTGGCAAGTCTCTGGTTGCGCCTGTCCCAGGCGCCTCGCGGGTAGACCTTCACCCAGAGCGCGTGGTAGGGCGAGATCTGCAGCTCGCAGGCCTGCTTGCGGTCCAGCGGCGCGAACTTGAGGTCCGTGACCGGGCCGATTGCGCCGAGCCCCGTCCCGGCGAACCGTTTCCCGTTGCGCAGGACCGTACGGCCGCCGCCGGGCGCTGGCTCGGAGGTCCAGACGATGGGCCGGCCGACCAGCGTCAGCTCGCCCTTCGACTTGGACACCTCCCGGTGGTGCAGCGCGAAGAACTCCAGCTTTGCGCCCTTGTCCTTCAATGTAACAGGCACGGCAAGGTGCATCAGGTCGTCGTCGACGACCAGCCGGTCGAGGTCCTCGCGAATCGCTTCGTGGATCTTCATGGCCTCCATGCGGGCGATGGCGTGGTCGGAAGTGGTGGCGACCGACTTGTTTCCGACGCGCAGGAACTCCACCGCGGTGGCGAGCACGACGGTGCCTATCGCCACCGCGATCAACATCTCGACCAGCGTGAAGGCCGGCCTACTTCGCATCCTTGGCCTCCACGCGGTCCGGGTCCCAGTCTACCGAGGCGATGCCGTAGGGATAGAGGCGCGCGCCGACGGTCGAGGGCATCTGGGCGTAGACGATGTCGTCGAACATCTTCTTGGGGTCGTAGCGCGCGGCGGTCGGCTTGCCGTCCTTGCCGGGGACCGGCTCGTTGCGCTCCTCGACCTTGGGATCGGGCGGGAAGAGCGTGGCGAGGTCCTGCGACGACAGGGACGCCGGTCCCTGCTTCTGCAGGTCACAGGCCAGCTGGGCAGCCATCCGCTTCATCGCCATCTCCCACTCGGCCTTCTGGAAGAGTCGGTAGGTCCGGAAGGCGGTCTTGCCCTTCATCCGGCCCTGGGCGCCCTCGTAGCCGATGGCGCTGGTCAGCTCCAGCAGGTAGGTCTTGTTGGTCCCGATGACGTTGTCCCGCATGAAGGCCGCGGTCGCCTCGACCTCTGCACCCGAAGCGATCTCCTTTCCGATCTTGAGGTCGCCGACGAGATGGGCCATCGCCAGAGACGGGTTGGCGCCACAGGCCTCGACCTTCTTGGCGGCGTCCTGGGAGACACACCGGATGGCTTCGGTCCACTTGGTCTTGAAGTCGTCGATGGAAGGCTTGCCGGGCTTGTCGCCGATGACGATCGGGGGCTCCTGACCCTCGGGGAGCACCATCTCGCCTTCCTCGGGGACCGAGCCGGAGGCCGTGTGGAAGAGCTCCCAGACCGCCTTGAGCGCGGGCATCCGGGGAGTGCCGCGCCAGCGCCACTGCTTCACGCCGTTGGCGTCCACGCCCTCGGGCTCGGGGTAACGTTCCCAGGCGGGCTTCCAGCCGCTGACGCCGACACGATCGACCCAGTTGGCCACGAAGGCGTTGGGGCTGTCGGTGGAGCGATCCTCGCCCGTATCCTTGTCCTTGAGGCCCTCTTTCTCGACCCGCTCCCAGAACTCGCGGGCCTTCTGGTCGGCGACGGGAAGAGTGAATTTTTGAATCGACTCCATTTGCTGGCGTGCGCCCTCCCGGTAGAGGCCGGTCGTGTTGTTGATGATGGAGGCCTTCACGAAGACCTTCGGGCGCTGGTCGGCAGGCAGGCTGGCGAGCGGGGAGCGGCCGCCCTCGAGCTCTGCGAGTGGCACTTCGACGGGCTTGGCCGTGCCGGCCGCCGTGTCGATCTCGACGTTGCGCTTGCCGTTGTTGATGAGGAGGGCGGCCTCTTCGACGGCCGCGCGCGCCGTGGAGCGCGAGTCGGCGACCAGCTTCTCGTGGTAGCCGGTACGGCCGAAGCTGGTGCTCATGGTCATGGCCAGGCCGCCAAGCGCGACCAGCACCACCGCGATCATGATCACGACCACGATGGAGCCGCGCCGGGCAGACCGGCAGCTTCCGGCGGGGGAGAGTGACATGGGAGGCCTCCTCGAGGGCGCAAGTCGGGTGAGTGTCGCCTTGGAAGATGGGTGCCACCCGCCCCGAAGTTAGTCACCCGCGTCACCATTACCGGCGAATTCGTCGCCCGGGTCTTGGCGACGTGGGTCTGGCTGGGAGCATGGGCCGTCTGTCCGGCCCAGCCGGTGGTGATGCCGGGCGGCTACAAGGTCGAACCGGTCGCAGAGGGGGCCACCCTGACCGGCCGCATCCGGCTGGAGGGAGAGATGCCGTCTCTGGCCCCGCTGCCGGTCACGGCGGACCGGGCGGGCTGCGGCCCCGCGATGAAGCCGAACGAATCGGCGATCGTCGGTCCGGCGGGAGGCGTGGCCAACTGCGTGGTGAGCCTGGAGGACATCCTCGCCGGAAAGCCGCCGACACCGGCCGTGACGATGGCGGTGGTGGACCAGCAGTCATGCGTATTCGTACCGCACGTGGCCCAGGCCTGGACAGGCAGCTCCATCCTCGTCAAGAACTCCGACCCCGTCTACCACAACGTTCACGCGTACTCGTTGCCCGGGATGTACACGCGGTTCAACGTGGGCCTGCCGCAGAAGGGCAACGAGGTGAAGGTGCGCGCCGCCGGCGCCGAGATCCTGGTGCTCAAGTGCGACGCCGGCCACCGATGGATGACCTCTTACATCCATGTCGCCCGGAATCCCTACAACGCGGTGACGGGCAAGGAGGGGACCTTCTCCATCGGCGAGATCCCCGCGGGCCGGCATCGGGTGCGGCTCTGGCATGAGCTGGCGGGCGAGCATGTCTTCGACCTGGAGTGCCCGGCCGGAGCAACTGTGCCGCTGGATGTCACCGTGCGGCTCAGGCCCAAGCCGGCCTGGTCGGTGGGCGGAAATTCGCAACCTGCGGCACCAGTCACCAGCCGCTGAGCCTGCCCGGACATTTCGACCGTTGGCCGCGTTCTTGCGGAAGCGGCTGAGTATGGGATTCGCACACATTCTGACCAGCCACCCGGTCCTCCACCGCCTTTCGCCCGAACAGCTCGACACGCTCTGCAAGGCTTCGCGCGAGGTGACCTATGCGCGTCACCAGCCCATTCACCGCGAGGGCGTCATGCCTGCTGGGCTGCACCTCGTGATCGACGGCTTCGTGAAGCTCCTGAGAATCGATCATGGGCGGGAGCTCATGGTGGGCCTTGCGGGACCCAACGACCTCTTCGGGCTCTGCTGCCAGCCGATCGCGCCGACCGCGGCAGGCTGCACGGCCCAGGCACGCACCAAGACGAAGCTCATCACGATCCCGGTCGCATCCTGGCAGGGGCTGCTCGAGCGGCGACCTGACGTCGCCCACATCGTCATGCAAGCGTTGATGGACTCCCGCAGCCGCTGCATCAACCTCTCGGCCGACCTTGTGTTCTTGCGGCTGGAGGCTCGCCTCGCGAAGCTGCTGGTGGGGCTGACGCGCTGGTCGCGACCCTCCAACGACGGGACGATCGAGATCCCGAAGATCCTCTCGCAGTGGGAGCTGGCGGCGGCGCTGGGCAGCGCGCGAGTGGTCATCACCCGCAAGATCCAGAGCCTGGTAGACGCCGGCTTGCTCACGCGGCGCGGCCGCGCCATCGTGGTCAGGAACCTCGACGGCTTGCGCGAGTACTATCAGCACGCCTGACTAGACCGAGCGCCGCCGCTCGCCTCCCTGAGACTCGAAACGCCCCGTCCTTGCGAACGGGGCGTTCCGATTCATGGATTCCGAGGCCGATCAGAAGCCTTGCTCGACCGTGGCTCCGGGGGCCTCGCCACTCGGAGGCGGCTCGGGCGGAACCTCGCCTGTGGGGGGCGGCTCTGGCGGAAGCTCGCCGCCGGGGGGAGGCTCGGGCGCGGGCGGCTCACCGGGGCGCGGCGGCTTGGGCGGGCCACCGGCCCAGACCCGCAGCAGCAGGCGCCAGGCGCCCTTGTCCTGCAGCTTGACCGTGCCGTCGAAGCAGGGGACCTTCACTTCCCTGTCGTGGAAGCGGGCGGCGGTCTTTTCGACGATCTTCCCGGCGAGCGAACCGACCACTTCGCCTTCGAGCTCCTTGCCGGCCTTCAGAGCGCGGCGCACCTTCACGCGGATGTCCCCTTCGCCCTCGGGCTGCCGGACCAGGTCGGCCGTGATGGCGGTCACCTTGCGGAGCGGCGGATGGCGCTTGGCGTCGCCGCCGGTGCCTTCGTCTTCGCGCGGCTTCACGCCGGAGTTCTCCTCGAAGGTCAGCTGGACGTTCTCGAGCAAGAAGCCATTGCCCGCGATGTTGAGGAGCCCGCCCACGCGCGGCTCGAACCCGCCCGCGGGCGGCGAAGTCGGCTTCTGGCCGTCAGCGGCGCGCATGTTGGGCTTGACGACCTCGACGACGGCAAGGTGGCCGAGCTCGGCTTGCTCGCCCTGGAGGGCCACGCCGTGGCCGCCGAAGAAGTGACGCGGCGCGAACCGGTGGCGCAGCGCCTGGGACGGGCGGTTCGCCTCGTCGCCGGCCTGCCCCTGCTGGTTCCCCGCTTGCTCGCCCGAGCGACGCGGATGCGGCCGGCGGCCCGGACGGTTGCCACGCTGACGGTCGCGCTCGCCGATGGCCGGCTTGTCGCCCGAGTTCGCCCCGTTCTCGTCCGGCGGCTCCGCCAGGAGCAGACCCGCGCCCGCGAGCAGCATCAGTCCCGCGCTCAGAAGGCTCCTCTTCATCATGGTCTTCTTCCTCCTCGTCACCTCGTCTGCCGGCCCGTCCCCGGCTCTCGGGGCCGCTCGCCGGATTCCGAACGGGTTATACGCCCGGGCCGACAGCGGCGTTGCAACGATTTTCGCGGGGTGGTAACTATCGGATCGTGCGCACCCTCCCCCAAGGCCGCGCGGCCGCCTCGGGCGTCGTGCTCTGGCTGGTCCTTGGCCTGGGCACCGTGATGGCCGTGCTCGCCTTCACGTTCTACACGATGGTGCGCGACCAGAACGTCAAGGCGCACCTCATCTACTTCAACCTCTCGGCCCAGAGCCATGCCGAATCCGGAGTCAACCACGCCATCGACTCCATTCGACAGGCCATCCTCGACCCGCACTCCGTCACGACGAAGGCGATCCTCGAGGCGCCGCCCACGGGCGTCGCTCCACTGCCGATGCCCGAGGGCTGGCTCGTACCGCTGGAGCAGTTCATCCCCGCGGGCGACCTCGCCGGCGTCGAAGTGAAGGTCGCCCTCGAGGCGGTCGGGCCGCTCGGAGACCCCGACGATCTCTCGCAGGGCCGCGACCCTGGCGAGAAGACGGCGACGCTGGTCATCACCAGCACCGGCTATCACCGGGGCAGCCGTCAGACCGTGGTGGAGCGCCGGCCACTCCGCATCGTCAACATGGCGCTCCCGGTCGTATCCAAGTTCTCGCTCTTCGTGCGCAGCCCCGACCCCACCGACGAAACAGCCGTCGGCTACAACCGCTTCGCCAACGACATCACCGGCTCGCCGGACCCCAACGTCCCGGCCAGCGCCAACGTCCATCCGATGGTCGTCTACTCCAACGAGGAAGGGCTGGGCGGGGACGACGATCTCGACAAGCCCGGCTGGATCTTCCTGGGCGGCGACCGCGAGGTGGTCCTGAACCTGACCAGCGGCGGCGAGTACCGCTTCGGCCAGTACTTCCATTTCTACAACTTCCTGGCTCTCGACACCTCACGCCCCGCGGCGTTCTTGAACGACGCGCCGCCCCCTTTCTTCCTGGCTCCCCACACCTTCGCAGGCCAGCAGCAACGCTTCGCGATCAAGCACGCCCTCTACGGCTACTTCACCATCGACCAGTCCCGCGACGACCCCCAGGACATGAACCGCGACGGCGTGCTTCGGCTCTACCTCGACACCACCAGCAACATGCGCTCCTCCACACTGCACCTCTACGGCTCCAGCCTCGAGCCCTCTCCCACGCGTGTGCTGGGGCGCGTCTTCCATTCCTACCCGATCTATAGCGCCGTCACCGTGGACGTCGACGGCGACGGAGCCCGCGACGGCGTCGTCCGCATGCTGTCGGCCGTGCCGGAGGAGCAGTTCGGCGACCTCGACACGACGGACGCGTTGCCCCCGGAAGTCCCCAACCTCTCGACCGGCGGCACCATCCAGCTCGATCCGGACTCGATGCACTATTCCACTCTTTTCGGCGATTGGGAGGCCTACTCCCGCTACATGAGCGTGCTCGTCGACCGCGAGCCCTACAACACCGCGGCCGACTACATGCGCAGCCAGGGGAAGTTCCCCCCGGACCGGGAGGCGTTCGACCCCGCCGAGGACTACCCCAACCCCGGCACCTCCGTCGAGATCCCGGGCCGCGAAGGCGAAAGCGCCCACTTCAAGGGCGACCTCAACCGCGTGGACGGCAGCGGCTTCGGCCGGAAGGCCGTCGTCACGGTCGCCGACGAGACGGAGTTCAAACAGCTCTTCCTCGATGCGACCGCGCAGCTCAGACTGGGCGGCGTGGTGCGCATCGCCTCGGGAGATCTCTCGCTGCCCGAGGGGCTCAGAGTCGTCGACGGAGGCGCTGTGCTCTGCGCCGGGACAATCACCGTCGACCGCGTCACCACGCCCGACGACCAGGTGCTCTCGCTCTGCTCCCTGGAGAAGGACGTGGTCGCTTCCTTTGGAGGGAAGGTCCAGGCCAGTCTCGTCGCCCTCAAGGGCCGGCTGCGTTCGGGACTGCGGTCGCGAGAGCTCGAGCTCGAGGGCTCGCTCGCCGTCGATCGCCTCGCCGCAGACGAGTTCCCCGCGGGCGGCCGCGTCGTGTTCGATCCGCGCCTGGATCCCACGCGACCAGAAAGCAAGGAGCTCTATCGCGTCTACATGGCCGATCGAGCGCTGGAGTGGCGGCTGTGAGAAGGCTCGACTCGGGCCTCACGTTCGTCGAGATCCTGATGGCGGTCGTCGTGCTCTCGGTGCTGCTGGTGCCGCTCGTGACCCTGATGACGACAGGGTTTCGGGACACGCAGGCGACCATCGACGAGGTGCAAGGCGCCAACCTGGCCGGCGAGCTCGTGGAGCAGCTCGACGCCCTGCCCTTCTCCGCGCTGCCGCCGGAGGGCCCAGCCTCGGGAGTCACTCTCTCCACTCAGTCCGGTTCTCTGGCGGACGGCGCGGAGACGGTCCCGGGCAGCGGATTCCGGTTCCACCTGTCGGCGCTCCCGCCGACCTTTTCACGCGAGCTCTCCGTGCGCCGCGTCGGCTCCACGCGCCGCGAAGCCGTCGTGACCATCCGCTGGACCCTGAACGGCTTTCCGCGAGCCCTGACGATGAAGCGAGTCCTGGTGAAGGATGCCATCCTCCCGACGATGTGACGAAGGGCTCACCCGGCGCCTGTCGAGGGCCGGCTTCAGCATCGTCGAGATGATCGTCGGCGGCGCGATCCTGCTCCTCATCATGGCGATCGGCTACGGCATGTTCCTCTGGACCTGGCGCGGTTTCATCAAGGGCGACGACACCATCACCAGCGTCTACGACGCCTCGGTGCTGATGCTCACGCTCAGGCGCGACCTCTTGCGGACGGACTTCCCGGAAGGTCAGGCCAACGACATCGTCTTCATCCGAGGAGGAGCGTCACCCCAGGTGACCGCGCTCGACTTCCAGCACTCCACAGGGCGCATCGTGCCGTCCACGGCCGCGCCGGCGACGCCTCCCGAGACCAGCGGCGAGGAGACCAGCCAGCTCTGGTTTACCCAGCGCTGGGGGAGCGACCTCAAAGCCGTCAGCTACACCTATTACCCCGCCCGGCGCACCGTGAAGCGCGAGGGCGGTCTGGAAAACGAGACCAAGTACTTCTCCATGCCTCGCCTGCGCAGCTTCGAGCTCGCCTTGGGCCTGCAACCAAGGGGCAGCCCGGCCGCGGCCTACTATCCGGCCACGCCCCTCGCCGCGGCTGTCGAGCCGGTGCAGCTCTGGTTCCAGGCTGCGGTCAAGGTCCGCTCCGACCGCAAGGAAGGCGAGATCGAGAAGACCACCGTCGACGTGGCGACGCTCATCTTCCCGAAGCGGCTCAACGTCCTGTTGCGCTCCAGGTGGGGAAAATGATCGTTGCCTCGCCAGTTCGGTGCAACGCGGGGCGCCCCTGGCGCGTATGCTGTATTCGATGGAGCCGGGCAGCGCTCGACGCCGGCCCCCTGAGCGAATGAAACCGATCGTCGCCGACACCGCATGGAAGCGTCTGGCTGCGTTCGCCCTCGCGGCGATGCTCACGGCCGGCTGGCTCCACGCCCAGAATCAGACCGGCGCCCCGGCCGGACCACCGCGACCGCCGCGCCCCCCAAAGCCCGAGCGGCCACCCTTCGACCCGCACGCCGCCGAGGCTCTGATCCGGCTCCAGAAGGACCAGATTGCGGGAGAAGAGCGGTTGCTGGACCTGCAAGGCCAGCTCTTCGATGCGCTCGGCAAGGGCGGCGAGGTGAAGCCCGACGACCCGCGCCTCAGGGAGGTCCGCCAGCTCAATCGAAAGTTGGGGCTGATGCGGGCCCAGGCCATGGGGCTCGTCAAGCGCTTGCCGCCACCCTACCTGCTGCCCCCCGAAGAGGCCCGGCTCCTGGCCGAACAGAGAGACCTCATCAAGGATCAGATGGTCAAGATCCGGGACGGAATGGAGAAGCTCCGCAACGCCGCGCGCGAGGGCGCCGACGCCGTCCCCGATAGCCCCGACCCGGACAAGCCGCCACCGCCTCCGAAGCATCCGTTGCCCGCCACCGCCGGCGAGGCAGGCGAAGCGGTCCACCGCGGCGATGTCCAGACCCCCAGAAGCCTCATCGAAACCTTCATGCAGATCCCCGACCGAGACATCCCGAAGGCCAACCTCGACCGGTACCGCCGGCGGGCGAAGCCGTGAAGTGGCTGGACCAGGTGCCGCTGGCGCCGTTGGCCCTCGTGGCGTTGATGCTGGCGGCGGCGCCGTTTGCACCGAAGCCGCACCTGCTGGAGAAGCTCCAGATGCTCGCGGCAGGTCAGCTCAGGCGGCCCATCGACGTGTTCGATCTGTTCCTGCACGGCGCCCCGCTGGCAGTGCTGGTCGCAAAGCTCGTCCGGATGTCGCTGCCGAGCGCCTGAAGCGGGCAAATCTTTTTTGAAACCCGGGTGGCCCTCGCCTGTATGGGAGGCTGGTGGGCCCCGCAGGTGAACGGATGACCGATCGACGAGAGCTCCCGGTTGCGGAGGCCCCTGACGGCGAGCTCCCGATCGAGCGGGCCCTGGCCGGAGATCCGGCGGCGTTCGAGGAGTTGGTGCGGCGGCTCCAGGGCCCGGCGTGGGCGCTGGCGAGGAGGATCGTGCGAGACCGGGAAACGGCGTTCGAGATGGTCCAGGAGGCCTTCCTCAAGGTCCACGTCCATCGGGCCGCCTTCATCGCGGGACAGCCGTTCGAGCCCTGGTTCTACCGGATCCTGGCCAACCTCTGCCTCAACGCGGCGCGGCGCTCGCGGTTGCGGGAACTGCCGAGCGACCCCTCGGAGCTCGGACGCACCGCCGCTGCGAAGGAACCCTCCCCCCAGCACGCCGTCGAGTCGCGGGAGCTGGACCGCAAGCTGGCCATCGCCTTCGACCGGCTGCCGCCCCGCTACCGCGCGGCGATGGCGCTGCGGGTGGATGCGGGTTTCTCCGTCGAGCAGATCGCCGGGGCGCTCGACTGCCCCGCCGGCACGGTGAAGACCTTGCTCTTCCGGGCCCGGGAGCTCATGCGAGCCTGGAGCGACGGGGGGAGGCCATGAGCGGAACGGCTTGCAGGCGCTGCCGCTTCGAGCTGGCGTCGCTTCCAGCCGAGGCCTGGGCGCGCGCCCAGGCGACCGCGGATTCGCTGCTCCCGCGCGAGCTGGCCGACCACCTGCGCGACTGCGACGCGTGCCGTCGCTTCGCGGCGGAGTGCGCCGCCCAGGACGCGGCTCTCCTGCGAACGGCAGAGCCCGCTCCGGAGGAGCTCGCGCGGCGCCTGACCCAGGACTGGCGAAGGCGGGTCGCCTCGACGGCGACCCTCCGGACGGCCGGGCCGTCGCTTGGGCCGCGGCCGCCGCATCGCTCGCCCCCGCGGCCGATCTCTGCCCTGGCCGCAGCGCTGGCGGCCTGCCTGGGCCTCGTGGCTGCCGCGCTCGTGCCCGAGAGCTGGCTCGAGACCGCCGCGCGGACAGCCAGCGGATGGACGCTGCCTGCGGCAGTCCTCTCCCCGCCCACCTGGAGCGGCGCCACCCCATCCGGATGGCCCGAGCCGCTGGAGACTCTCCGCACCCTGCGTGGCCTGGGATCGACGTTGGCCAGCCCGCTCCTGGAGCTGGCGCCTTCGGGCCCCGCTCTCGCAGCCGCAGACTCGGGCTGGCCCCTCGCGGCCGTCTCGCCGGCCCTCTCACTGGTTCCAACGGACCTTGCGACTCTTTCGGCTACATCCGGTTCGCTCTTCACGCTGACCTTGATCGTGGGCGGGCTCTTCGTCCTGGGCCCGAGCCGCCCCCGCACTTCCAGGCCCGGGAGGAGGTTCCCGTCATGACTCGCGCACTCCTGTTCGCAGCGCTGTTCCTCGCCACCGCTGGCTCCGCCTGGGCGGACGTCCCGCCGCCGCCCCCGCCCCCGCCGCACGGAGGCCCGCTCCACGCGGTCGGTTCGCTCCTGGGCCTGCTCCAGATCTTCCTGCTGGTCGGCGCCGCGGGCATCGGCCTTACCGCTTTCACGATCCTCGCCCAGGCCGCCGACTCCACGCGCGGCGAGCTCGAGACCCTCGCCGACATCGCCGACCACTCCCCCCGAAAGTCGCTGGCGATCGGCGTGGCGACTGCCGCATTCGCCTTCTTCTTCGGCCTGGCGATGATGCACGCTCCCCCATTGAAGCTCTTCGGCCTGGCCCTGATCGTCATGCTCCTCTTCGGCATCCTCAAGGGCCTCATCAGTCGCGTCGCGGCCACCGGCCGCCTGGTGGCCCGGCGCTTCGAGTCCGTGCAGCGGTTCCCCTTCCACGAGGCCGTGCTGGGCGCCCTCCTCTTCGCGATGGCCTTCATGTTCCCCCTGCTGGGTCAGGTCTTCGTCCTCCTCGCCGCCCTCCAGGGCCTGGGCGCCTACACCCTCCACCTCCTGGGCCGCGCCACCCCGGCTGCTCCCCTCCCCGCCCCCGCCGAGTAAGAACGTCAGGGCTACGGACAAGGTCGGAGTAGCGGAGGCGGAAAACGGGGACTGGCTCCGGAAGCCCGCTTGAAACCTGGCAGTCGTCCGGTCGGCCGGCCGGGCTTCCGGTGTACCCGTTTTCCGACGACTTCGCCCTTGCCCTGCCGGCCAAGTAGCCGCCCCTCGATTCTCGGGCCGCGGTCCGCTACCATGACGCGCGGCATGAACGGAGCGTTGAGCACGGCGGCCGCAGTCGTCCGCAATCCGAGCCGTCCAGAAGTCATGGTCCGGACTCTGCTCTGTTTCGCGGCTCTCGCGGCCTATGGCGCCGTCGGCTTCCTCTTCCTGTTCACGAAACGGGGCAGGGACTTCCTCATCTGGTACTGGATGCCCTGGTGGGCGAAGCTCAATCTCTGGCTGCTGGGGATCGAGCTCCGCGTCAAAGGCCAGGAGAACCTGCGCCTCAAGACGCCAGCCATCTACGTCAGCAACCACCAGGGGCTGCTCGACATCTTCTCGGTCCCCTACATCCTGAGGGGTCTGCCGATGTTCTATGTCGTAAAGAGCGAGTTCAAGCTCTACCCGTTCATCGGGCAACTGGCGATCCTCACGGATCAGGTTTTCGTCAAGCGCCAGGAGCGCGTCGGCGCGCGTCAATCCCTGGAGCATGCCGTCGAGAAGATCCGGGACGGCATGTGCACGGTGATGTTCCCGGAAGGCCGCCGCCGGTCGGTCGTCGGACTGCAACCCTTCAAGAAGGGCACGTTCTACCTGGCCATCGCCACGGGCGCCCCGCTCGTGCCGATCACTATCCTCAACTCGGGGGATCTTCTACCGACTCGCACTTTCGAGCTCAGGCAGGGGACCCTCGATATCATCATCGATCCGCCCATCGACACCAGCGGCTGGACCGAGGACCAGATCCCGGCCTATGTGGCTCAAATGCGAACCGTCATGGCCCGGAATCTGGGAGTCTCTGCCGAGGAATGAAGAAGCACCCGGCAACCCGAGCGGCCGAGCGACGCTCGCGCAGGGTTGACGGGTGCCTCGATGGCGTCCGCGATCAGCGGCCGGCGCTGTCCGGCTTCTGATCCAGCGCGCCGCGCACGACGCCCTTGTAGAGCAGATTGCCAAGCGCGCTGAGCTGGGCTCGGATCTGGGCCTGCTCCGACTGCGGCGCCGTGTCGACGGTGTCGACGATGCGGCCGACGCACCCCAGCATCAGGAGCAGCATCCGCTCGTCGTACTCCCAGCCGCCGGCGTGCAGGATGGCGTCGTCCATCAGCTTGGCCAGGCGAGCCACGTTGGCCGCGTTGGCGGGCTTCTCGCCGCCCAGGATGCCCTTCGTGAGAGAGAAGAGCTCCGGCGCGGCGGGGGGCACCATCGCGACCTTGGCCGTGACGGCGGCTTCCGCCTTGGCCGGCGTGCCGGCCTGCCCGTCCAGCGTCCTGGCCGTCGCCTCCACGTTGTTGGAGCGCAAGGCCAGCAGAATCGTCCAGTTTCCGGCGGCGTCCGTAGCCGTCGAGTAGGCCGCATTGCCGTTCTTCACCGTCACGAGCGCGCCCGGCAGCCCGTTCAAGGCGACCTTGCCGCGGACCTCGCCGATGCGGTCGGTGATGACGTAGGCCGAAGTGATGGTGACCTCTCCCAGCGCCGCCAGGCACGGCAGCGCCGCCCCGAGGGCGAGACCGATGGACAGGATGAATGAACGCATGAGCCCGACTCCTCCTATTGTTGTGTCGAAAACGAAGCCGCGCAGGATAACAAATGGCAGCCTGAATGGCAACGAAGCTGACGTAGATTCCGCGATTCGGCTTGCCGCCCGGGGACGCGAGTGATACTGGATCCGGCGTGAGGTACCAGGATCGGCTTCTCGCATTGCTCCCCGCGCAGCAGCCTCAGATTGCCCGCTATGTGGCGCGCGAGCTGGAAGGGCTGGTTCCGTACTTCGATTCGGGACGCGTGATGCAGGCGCTGGAGGCCATCGCAGCCTCCGAGGAGCCGGGCGCCGCCATCCAGGGCTCCAGCTCGCTCCACCGGTTCTACCCGAGCCACCTCGAGGGGCACTACGTCCCCAGCGGCGACCCGATGGCATCGCGCATGCTCCGCCCCCAGGACCTGGTTTCGGGCATCAAGAAGAAGGCGGCGCCCGGAGGCCCGCCCAGCGAACGGCTTCCCGACACGGACGCCTTGGCGCGCAGCGCCGTGCACCTGCTGGAACCCGCGGTCCACGCGCTGCTCGACTACTTGCCGCGGCTGCCGGCCGAGGCCCGGAGCCGGGCGTGGCGCACGCTGGCGCGCATCCCGCATGGCGCCGTGGCCGATTCGGCGCGGAAGCTGGCCGCCCGCCAGGGCGCGGAAGCGCTGCCGGCGATGCTGGTGGCGGCGGCCGCTCACTGCCGGGCCGAAAAGGAAGCCTACCTCGTGCGGCTGGTCTCGCACCTCGAGGGAACGCCGCTCTTTTCGGCGGCCATCGTGGCGCTGGGGCTGGCGCCCTATCCGCCCGTGCTGGAGCTTCTCTCCAACCTCGCCAAGCGAGGGACGGAGGAGCTGCACCCCTCGGTGGCCGCCGCGCTCGAGGGGCACCGGGAGCTGGGGGCCCGAAACGTGCTCGCGGGGCTTTCGCGGCGCTGCTCGGGGTGGACGGCGCTGCAGATCCTCCAGTCCCTGGGCCGCCTCAGAGACCCCGCCGCTCTGGCGAGCATCGAGTCGATCTTCATGGAGCGCGACCATCCGTCTGTTCGCGAGGCCGCTGTGCGCGCAGCGGGGAGCGTGAAGGGCCCGGCCGCGGCACAGTTCCTCAGGCGCGCGCTCGAGGGCAATCTCCACCCGACGGTGGCCGCGCGAGCGCTGCAGTCGCTGCAAAGCGTGCAGATCGACCCGGCGGAGCTGGCCCGGCTGGCGGCTCCGTGGCTCGACTCGAGCGACCCCGAGGCCGCGGTCAGCGCGCTGCTCGCCTCGCTGATGGGGCAGGAGTCGGCGGCGGCGACGGCGCTCAAGAGCCTGATCCGGTCGTCCAACGGTCAGCTCCGATCGCAGGGAGCTTACTGTCTGGGGTACTACCAGGGACGGGCCTCGCTGGAGGTGCTGTCCTACCTGGCGGCCAGAGATCCGGACCCGCAGGTGCGCCACCAGGCGGTGACGAGCTTCGCGACCTACGAGCTCACCCAGAGCGTGCGGGAGCGACTCACGGACCTGCTGGAAAAAGTGGAGCCACGGCTGACGCCTGTGGTCGCCAGCATCCTGGGGCGGCCAGGGTCCGCCGGGGACAGCCGCGTCTCGGAGGCGCTCATCGCTGCCGCGGCCCGGGCATCGGCGGCGGGCGGTCCCTCGGTGGCACTTCTGACGGCGGTGGCGCGGGTCGGGACGGCCGCGTCGCGGGAGTACCTGTCGGGCCGGCTCCAGGAGGCGCGCGACTCGGAGGAGCTTTTGGCTCTGCTGGAGGCCTTCGACGCGGGGGGCGCGGCTGCCGACGAGGCACGGGTCCGCGAGCTCGCGGAGTCGGGCGACGGCCGCCTGCGGGCGGCGGCTGCAAAGCTGCTCTGGAACCAGGGCTCGGAATCGAGCGTGGATCTCCTGCTGCCGCTTCTGCGCGACGGCAGCGATGTGGCAGGCACGATTGCAGCGCTGGCTGTACTGGAGGACATGGCGCTGGTGGGGACGCGGATGGCGACGCTTCCGCGCTTCAAGGAGCTGGCGGGCAGACTTCGCGACAACTTGAAGACCGCGGCCTTCACGGCGA
Organism: Candidatus Wallbacteria bacterium; assembly: GCA_016213845.1. Taxonomy (GTDB): domain Bacteria; phylum Muiribacteriota; class UBA6191; order JACPRK01; family JACPRK01; genus JACPRK01. The sequence goes on along the minus strand of JACQZN010000102.1, from coordinate 3,586 downwards.
TGGCGGGGTCGGCAGTCTTGCTGGCCCCGTCCCGGGAGGTTCCGCCGCCGGCCTTCGACCCGAACTCATCGTTGCTGGGCCGCAGCCCCTGGCACGAGGACGACGGCGCCCGGCTGGCCGACATCTCGCGCTCGCAGGGGAGCGGGCCAGCGACGCCCGGGCGCAAGAGCGGCGTCCACCGGCCGGTCTACCAGCCGACCTTCACGAGCGACGGTCTCGATGCGCGCGCCTTCCGCAAGCGGCCGCTGTCGATCACGCCGCAAGCCGCGGCCGTCGCGGCGGTCGTCGTGCTCTTGTGCGTCGTGCTGGCCGTGATGCAGATGAGCGCCTCGGCGCTGAGGGGCTCGGCGGCGAGACGCCCCGCGGGGACCGCCACGCAGGCCGAGCCTCCGGCGGAGAGCTCGCCGTGACGCAGCCGGACGCGCCGGTAGTGCTGCCTCGCGGTGGGGTCATGCTTCCGAGCTCCGCGGGCTGGATCCAGTTCGGCTCGGTGCCGGAAACCATCAAGGACACCATGGTGATGCCGTGCGGCGTCCCGTCGATCTTCGTGGTGCCCGAGCGGCTCTTTTCGGCGGAGCGCGGCATCAACATCGCCGAGCTCGAGTTCCCCGCGTACTTCAACTTCTTCATCAAGAAGGCGCGCACGCGCGTGGCCTGCCGCCGCTCCCAGCGCCCGATGCTGGAGACCTTGATGTCGATCTCGCTTTTCGGGCCGGCAGCGGTAGACGAGGAGGAGTTCTCGGCGGCAGGGGCGCCCGGCCGGCCGGACCTGCGCGCCGAGCTGGCGTACTTCCGCAGAAACCCGATGCGCGGCGGCGAGCCGATGACGCTAGAGGATCTCTTCGACTTCCGGGAGTTCGATGAAGCCACGGGACGGGCCTCTATCGCCGAGGGCGTCGACGTGGCCCTGGAGCCCGGCGGGGGCATCGCGGTGCTGGAGCGTGGCGCCGTCACGCACCGCTGGGCAGGCGACCCGCCCCTGCCACCGCGGATCGTGGAGCAACGCGGTCCGTTGCGAGCCTTTCGCGGTCCGCTCCTGGGCGTCAGCGTGATCGGGAGCGGCCACGGCTTCGACCCGGGTAACCGCACCAGCGGCTTCATCGTCTGGATCGACGGCAAGGGCGTGATGGTCGATCCGCCGGTCGACTGGGAGGACTGGCTGGCCGGCTATGACGTCAATCCCAAGCAGCTCGACACGCTCATCCTGACGCACTGCCACGCAGACCATGACGCAGGCTCGCTGCAGAAGATCATGCAGGAAGGGCGCGTCACGCTTTACACGACGCCTACCGTGATGAACGGCTTCGTCACGAAATACGCGGCCGTGACCGGGATCGCCCCGGACGCGCTCCGGGACCTCTTCGACTACGTCCCGGTGCGCGCCGGCGAGCCCCTCTATCTGCACGGCGCCGAGGCGACTTTCCGCTATTCGCTCCACTCCATCCCTTGTGTCGGATTCGAGCTTTCGCTCCGTGGAAAGAGCCTGATCTACCCTTCGGATACGCTGAACAAGCCCGACGCGATCCGGGCGCTTTACGAGCAGGGCGTGGTCGACACGGCGCGGCGTGACGCACTCATAGACTTCCCCTGGCATCACGATCTGATCCTCCACGAGGCCGGCATCCCGCCGATCCACACACCCGTGGAGCAGCTGGCATCGCTCGGCGAGGAGATCAAGAAGAGGATGCTGCTGGTGCACGTGGCGCAGAAGTCGGTGCCGCAGGAGTCGGGGCTGAAGGTGGCTCCGACGGGGCTCGAGCAGACGCGCGATCTCTCGCCCGAAGCGCTTCCCGTGCAGGAGGCCATCGCGATGCTGGACGCGATGTCGCGAGTGGAGATCTTTGCGGAGCTGCCCGTGGGGCGCGCCCCGGAGTTCCTGCAGATGGCGACGCGACGGCGGTACGAGGCGGGCCAGACGATCATCGAGCTGGGCGCGGTCAGCGACGAGTTCTTCATCATCCTGTCGGGGCTGGCCGGGGTCTGGGTGGATGGGCGAGAGCGCAAGACCTTTTCGGCATTCGACTACTTCGGCGAGCACGCGGCGCTTCTCGGCACGCCTCGGACGGCGGGGGTTGTGGCCAAGACGGACGTCGAGGTGCTGGTCGTGACACGGATGCAGTTCGTGCACCTGATCCGGGGCACGGGCATCCGCGAGCGGCTCCTGCGCCTGGTGCGCCAGCGCGACCTGCCGAGCTGGGAGCTGCTGGGGGAGAGCCCCGTCTTCGCGACGTTGACGGCGTACCAGAAGAATCAGCTGGAGACGCAGATGGCGACGGTCGAGCTCGCGGCGGGCGAGAGGAGCGGTGGCGATCCGGTGCTCGTGGAATCCGGGGAGCTGGTGGTGCTGGAGAGCGGACGCGAGGTGGGCCGGCTTGGACGGGGCGGCTTCGCGGGCGACCCGACGCGAATCCTGAGAGGGTCCCCATCGCGATACGAGTTCCGGGCGGCCACACGGGTCACGGGCTATCTGCTGGAGCTCTGGAGCTTTCGCAAGTTTCTCCGACGCAACCCGGGAGCCTACTTGCAGCTGCGGGAGCAGGTCCAGTCGACCTGGGGCGGGAGCGCGGGCACAAAGAACGCCGGGTAGCCAGCTGCCGGAAGTAATCCTGCCGGCGGTCGGAAGGAATGCTCGCGGCCAGCCGGCCATCGCGTGGGGCAGCGACCCGTCTCGATGCGGAGTTTCGCGTGCTGGCACGGGCCGTGATAAGGACGGGGCGAACCGAACACTTGCCCACGACCACAGGAGGCCCAACGTGAGAGTATCCCGAAACATCCGAGGCGCGGCGATGGTTGGCCTCATCGCCTCCATCGGCGCACTGCTGGCGCCGTTGACGCAGCTCATCGGCATGCTGTCGAGCTGCGGCAAGTCGACCAAGAAGCCGGCGAGCAGCGCGAAGCCGATGCCAAGCAAGACAGCAGACTCCGCAGCTACGAGGACCGGCACGATCGCGGGACAGCCGCCCCAGCAGAGCGCCGGCGGGCAAGAGCAACAGCCCCCACCGCCCGCGCCTGCAAAGCAGCAGGTGGCAAGCTCGGACCAGCCGCCTGCCCCGGAGGCGCCCATGCATCTCGCGGAGGAGACGTCCTCGGCCGTGGTGGCTCCTCGGCCACAGGTGAGCGCCGAGGCGCCCGCGCCGGTCTACGGCCCGTTCAAGCCTGCCGCGTGGAGCCCGCCGTCCGACTACGTCCCCGGAAAGAAGCTGGACGGTCCGCCCGCGGGCGAGGTCTGGCGCGTCGCCTGGAAGGAGCGCGATTCCACCGTGTCCCGCGACATCGTCCCGGGGGCCACACTCACCCACCTGGTGCCGCCAGGTTACCGGCCGACCGCCCCGGCGCCTCCGTCCCACAACCGCGACGCCGACGGGAACGACTACTTCCACTGGGGCCCGAAGAACTGGTTCTGGGTGCAGAACCCCGACGGCACGCGCTTCCCGATGTCCCCCGGTTCGCGCGTCACCCGCATCACGAAGCCGTAGCGGCGCTTACAAGCTCCCAGAAGTCCCGGGGCGTGGAAATCCCGTGGCGTCTACCTGTACCGGGTTTTCTCGAAGGCCCGGTACAGGTAGACGCCACGGGATTTCCCAGG
>JACQZN010000098.1 GCA_016213845.1 Candidatus Wallbacteria bacterium | reverse complement strand
CCGCCGGGGCCTGGGCGACCGGGAGCTGTGGGAGGCGTTTGGCATCGGCTACGCGGACGGCTCGCTGCGCGAGCTGCTGCCGACCGAGGGCGACGCGGCAGCGGCGCTCCAGGCCATGGGAGTGGTCTGCGGCGATGGGCACGAATTGATGCGGGGCTGTATCGTGGTCCCGCTCGAGCACCCGGACTGGGGGGTTCTCAATCTGTACGGCCGGGCCATCCACGACGCATGTGAAGTGCCCCACCGCTACCTGCGCGGGCCCAAGCGCGGGGTGCTCAACTGGCAGGCCCTGCGTTCCTGCACTCGCCTGGTGGTGGCCGAGAGCGTGCTGGACGCGCTCTCGGTGTGGGCGGCCGGGGTGCGCGACGTGACCTGCCTTTACGGCGTGGGCGGCCTGCCGTGCGACCTGGACGACCTGCTCAAGCGCTCCAGCGTCAAAGAGCTGGTGTGGTGCCTGGACGCGGATCGGGCCGGCCGGGAGGCCACGCAGAGGCTGGCCGGGCGGCTGGAGAGCCGGTTCGCCAGCCGGACGGTGGAGCTGCCCGAAGGCCAGGACGCCAACGCCGTCCTGGTGGCCCAGGGCTCTTCAGCACTGGCCGAACGAGTCCGCCAGGCTGTTCCTCTTCAGCCCGAAGCAGCGCTGACCGAAAGTCCGCCGCAAACTGTGGCCGACGATGAAGAAAATCTGCGCCGGACTCTGGACGAGGTGAGCTATCAGCTGACCCCGCTGCCGCCCTTCTACGGCCGCCTGCGGGTGGTGCTGCGGGCCGAGTGTCAGGGCCGCAGTTTTGCCGGACGGCTGGACTTCCTGGTCATGCGGATGCTCGACCAGGTCGGTGTGCAACTGTGCCGTCGCCTGGGTCTTTCCAAAGAGACGGCCGATCGGCACCTGGCCGCCCTGATGAAGGAGACGGAAAGCTGGGTGCAACTGCACCATCCCCGCAGCCAGGCCGGCTCTCTTCTCGTCACGCCAACGCCCCAGATGAGTGCCGAGGAAAGAGAAGAGGCGCTGGCGTTTTTGCGCCGGCCCGACCTGGTGCGGCAGATTCTGACCGACATGGACGCCGTGGGCTACGTGGGCGAGGAAAAATCCAAGCTGCTGGCCTACCTGATCGGCATCTCCCGCAAGCTGGAGGAACCGCTGGCCGGCATCATCCTCTCGCAGTCTTCCGCCGGCAAGTCCGCTCTCACGGAGCTGATCGAAAAACTCACCCCGGAAGAGGAGGTCATCGTGTATTCCCGCATCACCGCTCAGGCCATCAGCAACCACGAACGCACCGCGCTCAAGCGCAAACTCCTGATGCTGGCCGAGAAGGCCGGCGGCGGGGACTCCGCCGATTACCAGATCCGCGAGCTTCTCTCGCGCCAGAAGTTCATCACGGCGGTGCCCGAAAAGGACCCGGCCACCGGCCAGATCCTGACCCAGGTGAAGAAGGTCGAGGGGCCCATCTCGTATCTGGAGACGACGGCCAATCCCAACCTCAACCACGAGAACGCCACCCGTTGCTTTGAGATCGAGCTCGACGAGTCGGTGGAGCAGACCCGGCGCATCCACGAAGCCCAGAAAGACCGCTACCGCCTCAAGACCCGGATGCAGCAGGACCACAGCGGCATCCAGCGGCGCCACCAGAACGCCCAGCGCCTGCTCGTCATCCTGGCCGTCATCATCCCGTACGTGGACCAGATCCGCTTCCCGTACCGCTGGGTGCGCACCCGGCGCGACCACAAGCGCTTTCTCTGCTTGATCGAGGCGGTGTGCTTCCTGCACCAGTTCCAGCGCACCGGCGGCACGCTGCCGGACGGGACGCCCTACATCGAGGCTACCCTGGCCGACTACCGGACCGCCTACGACTTGGCCAAACAGGTGCTGCGCGCGACCTTCCACGAGCTGAGCCGCAGCGCCCGGGACCTGTGGGAAGTTCTGTTCCCCTGGGCCCAGGGCCAGGCCGAGGGCCGCCTGGAGGACTTTCTCTTCACCCGCAAGGACGCGCGGACGCTGGTGGACTGGCCCGACAAGCGGGTGTACGACGCCCTGACCGAGCTGGCCGACATGGAGTACCTGTTCGTGGCCACCGGCAACCAGGGCAAGGCCTATCAGTATGTGGTGAAGGCCGTGACCGGCACGCCGACGGTGTGCCCGCTGGGCGATCTGACCACCCCGGAGGAACTGGAGCAGCTGGGCGTGCGCTGAGTTTGCTTACGATTGAAGAAAAAAAGCCGGGGAGGCGCGGTTTGACCCTCTCTCTTCAACCGAAAAACCCTTCAACTGCAGGTCTGTACAAATACGGACGTACGGGGCTGGGGCATTTCCCCCGGCCGGGGCAGCCAACTTCTCCCGAACTTTGGCGCCCAAGTTTTGCCGCACCGTTACGCCGTTTTTGGCAACTTCTCCACTTCTTCTACTTTTTCGGGGGGTGCGGAAAAAACATGCAAGGTCGGGTCCGGCGGCCAGGCCAACTTCTCCCGAACTTTGGCGCCAAAGTTTTGCCGCACCGTTACGCCATTTTTGGCAACTTTGGCACTTCTCCGACTTTTTCGCGGGTTGCGAAAAAAACATGCAAGAGGGTCGATGAGCCTGGACCCGATCCTCTGGGAAGAGCGGTTCCACCAGCACATGGAGGTGCGGGGCTGGTCGGCCGACACCGCCGCCACCTACCTCGCGGGGCTGCGTCCGTTCATGCGCTTTCTGCAAGACCAGGGCGTGGCCAGTCTGGGCGCGGTGACGCGCGAGCAGGTGGAGAACTACCGCACCGAGCTCTTTTACCGCAAGTACCGGGGAAAGAGCCTGTCGCTGGCCACCCAGCAGGCGCGATTGTCGTCCGTGAAAGCCTTCTTCCGCTTCGCCGCCCGGCGGGGGTACGTGCTGCTGGACGTGGCGGCCGGG
>JACQZN010000100.1 GCA_016213845.1 Candidatus Wallbacteria bacterium | reverse complement strand
GTAGACAACGACCGGCTGGCCCGCGGGAGGCGCGAAGGAGAACGTGACATCGTTGCCGCACAGGTCGTAGGCAACGCACGGGTAGTCCCAGGAATCGTCGGCCTCGGTCACAACAACGGCCACTCCCGGGATGTGGGGGCGTAGGGATCCGGGCGCGGTGACGGGGCTGGGAGGGCCGCCAGGTGCCGGGGTGGCACCAGGCTCGCCGGTTCCGGTGCTCCCGAATTGAAGGGGCGTCGTGGCGTGAACGGACCATCTGGAGTGGCTTTCGTCGCCGCCGTGGCACCACTCCTCGTACACCCGCGGGATCGAATAGGGGTCGACAAGCACGACAACGAAGGGGAGAACAGGCTCGGCTCATGATAGTTGACTAGTCAACAAACCACTTCAACCAGGAGCCGAGCCATGCCTACCGAATCATGCCAGATCATTGACCATGCCGACAAGCGGAAGTCGTGGAATCGAGAGACGGCCACTGAGCTGTTGAGCGAGTTCCAGGCCCTTCGGTGCCATGGCTGGAGCCAGCGCCAGTTCGCCGACGAGCAGGATGTGCCGCGAACCACGCTACAGCAGTGGATCGACAGGACAGAGCGTATCGATGCGCCGCCAGAGGTGGTCGCGTTCTTCGAGAGCCCCATGGGGCTCGACTTCCTGCACCGGCTCGTGGTCGCAGCGCATCTCGTCATGAACAACATGGGCGCCTGCGGCCTCCGGATGGTCGCGCTCATGCTCGGGCTTGCGGGCCTGGGGCCGTTCGTCGGGCTGTCCTACGGCGCTCACCAGGAGATCTCGGAGAAGCTGCAAAAGGCCGTTCTCGAGTACGAATCCGAGCAGCGGTCTCTGCTCGCAGCCAGGATGCCCCGCAAGACGATCACCGTGTGCGAGGACGAGACCTTCCCCGCCGCCGGGATGTGCCTCGTCGCCGTGGAGCCCGTGTCCGGCTTCATCGTCTTGGAGAAGTACGCCGACAAGCGCGATACCGAGACCTGGAACCTCGCCCTTCGACAGGCCACCAGCGACCTGAAGGTCGATATCGTGCAGTCCACCAGCGATGAAGCCAGCGCCTTGCTGCGCCACGCCAAGGACCAGGGCGCTCATCACTCCCCCGACCTGTTCCACGTCCAGCATGAGGTCAACGCAGCTCTCGTCCTGCCGTTGAAACGACGGGCAGCACAAGCCGAGGAGGTCCACAACCAAGCAGTCGGGAAGCTCCGAAAGGAGGAAGAACGTCAGGCTGCCTACGAAGAAGGTCCGCGCCCCCGTGGCCGCCCGCCGGCCTTCGAGCAGCGCGTCGCGGCGGCTCAGTTCGAGGTGCAGCGAGCAAGTCTCGCACTCGAGGGTGCCCTCGAAAAGCAGGACCGCCGGAAGGAGGCGGTGGCCAGAATCTCCCGAGGCTACCACCCCTACGACCTCGACACGGGAGCACGCCGTGAAGCCGCCCAGGTGCATGCTGGCTTGAACGCTCAGTTCGAGGAACTCTGCCGGATCGTTGACGAAGCCGGCCTGTCCGAGGGGGCGCGCAAGGGCATCGACAAGGCCGCCAAGGTGGCGCCACAGATGGTGGCCACCATCGCCTTCTTCCACGACACCGTGCGACGACGCGTCGAGGCCAGGGAACTGCCGGGCGAACTGGAGTCGCTCCTGTACCAGACCTTGATACCGGCTTCCTACATCGACAACGTCGCCAACAAGGTCACCCCTGCAGCGACATCTGCCGAACTACGCGCCACAGCCGACGCCATCCGAGCCCCGCTCCGCGAGCCCAGCAGTCCATGGGCCCGGACGGAACCAGACCTCCGGCGCGAGATGACCGAACTGGCTCAGGCGTGTGCAGATGTCTTCCAGCGCTCCAGTTCCTGCGTGGAAGGCAGGAACGGCCGCCTCGGACTCTGGGAGCATGCCCTGCGCCACGTCAGCGAGCGGAAGCTACACACCCTCACGACCGTGCAGAACTACTTCGCTACGAGACCCGACGGCACCACATCTGCCGAGCGTTTCTTCGGGACCCCGCATGCCGACCTGTTCGAACATCTCCTCGCCAAGATGGAACCCCCGCCACGGTCCAGGCGGTCCGGCCCCGCGCGCGAAAAAACAAGCACCTTGGAAGGCGCGTTCTGAGGGCGCGTGGCCGGTCTTGTGACCGGGGCCCCCTATCACAGGACCCAGTCGACTGGCGTCGTAGCGGATTCTGCCATGTCGATCAGGTGATTCCCGCCATGCGGGAATCCTGGAATCCGCCCCCCTGGAATCGCGGGCCGTCCGATACCCGCGAAAGCCCCGGCGCTCCAAGATGGTCACAGCTCGACACGGCGCGAGGACCACGGATGAAGCCGACGACGATTCGGGAGTCGCCCCAGGGGCCGACATCGCTCGTCCCCCGCTCCATCGGTTCCGGGATGCGCGACCGCATCGTCCTGATGATGCTGCTCGCCTCGCTCCTGCCCTCCCTGCTCGTCGGCATCGGCGCGTGGAACGGATCCTCGCGCCAGCTCGACAGGAGCACGATGGCGCTGCACAAGGCGATTGTCTCCGCCCACGCCTCCACGATCGAGAGGTATCTGGAAGAAAGGGTCCGGCTGCTCGACTTCGCCTCGCGGAGCGCGGCGCTCGAAACGCTCGGCACCCAGGACGGCCTGGGGT
>JACQZN010000099.1 GCA_016213845.1 Candidatus Wallbacteria bacterium | reverse complement strand
GATCACGGCCAGCGGCGTCCGCAGGTCGTGCGACACCGCCGTGAGGATCGAGCTGCGCATCTCCTCGGTGCGGGCCCTGAGCGCCGCCGACTTCGCCTCTTCGGCCAGGTGCTCCCGCTCCAGCGCGAGCGCGGACTGCCGCAGGAAGCTCTCCAGGAAGTGGCGCATGTCGGCCTCCAGCCGCATCCCGGGCGGCAACGCCAGCGCCAGAACTCCGACCAGCTCCGTGCCCGTATCCAGCGGCCAGCAGGTCACGCGCGCCCCGGGCAGGGTCTCCGTCCCGGCCCCGGCCGGCCGGCCATGCTCGAACACCCAGCGCGCCACGCTCAACTCGGCGGCCTCCAGCGCCACGTCGGGGCCGGCTCGCGTGACGGGCGCCAGGCGTCCCTCCCCGCCCACGAGCAACACCGCCGCCCCAGCCTCGAAGACGTCCGTGGCATGCTGCGCGATCACCAGCGCGATCTGCTCCCGATCGATGGCCGATCCCAGGTCCCGCCCGAGCGAGTGCAGCACGGCCGTCCGCTCTTCACGTACGCGCGAATCCTCTCGCTGGCGGCGAATGTAGACCACCATCCCGCTCAGTATCTGACCGATGGCCAGCATCAGAAAGAAAGTGAGGACGTGCCGTGCGTCTGCGACTGAAAAGGTGAAGTAAGGTGGTATGAAACAGAAATCGTAGGCGGCCACGGAGAGCGCGATGGCCACGAGCGATGGCCCGTACCCGTCGATGACGGCGACGAGCATCGTGACCAGCAGGTAGAGCATCACCAGCTCCGGCAGCGAGAGGAACGAGCCCGTGGCGAGCATGCCGGCGGTCGCCAGGCCCACGAGCGCCGCGGCGCGCAGGTGGCCTTTCCAGCGGATGGGACGGCCCGAAGTTGCCGCGACCGGCTCGGAGCCAGAGCCTTCCGCGCTGGAGATGGCCAGGATGTCGATGTCACCGCTCTGGCGAACCACGTCCTCCAACGGCGAGCCGAAGACCACGTCTCGGAAGCGCGATCGAGTCGGTTTGCCGATCACGATCCGGGTGACGTTGTGCTTGCGGGAGTGCTCGACGATCGCAGCGCCCAGTGAGGCGCCCGTCAGCCGCACGACCTCGGCGCCTAGCGACTCGGCCAGCCGCAAATGGCTCTCGAGGCGCTCGCGATCGGCGCCACCCAGCGGCGGACCCGCGCCCCCTTCCACGTAGGCGGCGATCCAGGGGGCGCGCAGGTCGCCCGCGATCCGGCTCGCGGCACGCACCAGCCGCGCGGAGCCGGGCGCGGGCCCCACGCAGACCAGGAGCCGCTCCCCGCTGGGCCAGATGGACTGGACGCCGTGCTCCTGGCGATACTCCCGCACGTGCTCGTCCACGTGGCGCGTCGCCACGCGCATCGCCAGCTCCCTGAGCGCCAGCAGGTTTCCCAGCCGGAAGAAGTGCTCCGAAGCACGCGCGGCCTGCTCGGCCAGATAGACCTTGCCCTCCGCCAGCCGCCTCAAGAGCTCCTCGGAGGGGCAGTCGACCAGCTCGATCTCGTCGGCCCGGGCCAGGATGGCGTCAGGCACCGTTTCGCGCACGCGGATGTGCGTGATCTGCGCCACGACGTCGTTCAGGCTCTCCACGTGTTGCACGTTGACCGTCGTGTGGACTTCGATGCCGGCGTCGAGCAGGTCCAGCACGTCTTGCCAGCGCTTGGCGTGCAGGCCGCCCGGAGCGTTCGTGTGCGCCAGCTCGTCGACCAGGATCACCCTGGGCCGCCGGGCCAGCGCCGCCTCGAGGTCGAGCTCCTCGAGGACCGTCCCCTTGTAGGGCACCCGACGCCGCGGCAAGAGCTCCAGCCCCAGCAGCATCGCGCCCGTCTCGTAGCGGTTGTGCGTCTCGACCAGCCCGATGACGACGTCGACACCCTGCGCCGCCTGGGCCACGGCCAGCTCCAGCATCTTGTACGTCTTGCCGACGCCGGCGGCGTAGCCGAGGAAGACCTTCAGGCGAGCCCGTCCGCGCCGCGCTTCGTCAGCCTGCACACGCCGCAGGAGCGCATCAGGGTCGGGCCGATGTTCGCTCATGGGCGGCCCGGCAGGGGCCCGAGCCCATCGAGCGCCAGATTGAGCTTCAACACATTCACGCGCCTCTCGCCGAGCAGCCCCAGTGTACGCTCCGTGAGCTCCGCGTTCACCAGCGCTCGCACGCGCTCCTCGTCCAGGCCGCGGGCCCGCGCCACGCGGCGCGCCTGATAGAGCGCCGCAGCAGGCGAAATGTGCGGATCGAGGCCGCTTGCCGACGCAGTCACCAGGTCGACCGGCACGCGGGCAGGGTTGCCGGGATCGGCCGCCCGCAGCGCGCGTACCCGCTCCCCGACTGCGGCCGCCAGCGCGGGGTTCGTCGGCCCCAGGTTCGAGCCGGCCGACGACGCGGCGTTGTACGGGCCCCCTGGCGTTGCCGACGGCCGGCCCCAGAAGTACCCCGGGGAGGCGAAGGCCTGTCCGACCAGCTCGGAGCCCACGGCACGTCCCTGCCGCACGATGAGACTGCCGGCCGCCTGGCCGGGGAAGAAGAGCCGGGCCAGCCCCGTGACCATCAGCGGATAAAGGGCGCCCGTCAGGATCGTCAGGATACCCAGCATGGCGGCCGAGCGCGCCAGCAGCGCGGCGCTCATCGCGTCACCCCCAGAGCCACGAGCGCCAGGTCGATGAGCTTGATGCACGGGAACGGGAGCAGCACGCCTCCGAGCCCGTAGACCAGCAGGTTCCTCTTTAGCAGCTCGTTGGCCGGCGCAGGCTTGTAGCGAAGCCCTCGGAGCGCCAGCGGGATCAGCGCCACGATGATGAGCGCGTTGAAGACGACAGCCGACAGCACGGCGCTCTGGGGCGAGTGCAGGCGCATCACGTCCAGCGTCTCCAGCGCCGGATACGTCTGGGCAAAGGCGGCCGGCACGATGGCGAAGTACTTGGAGACGTCGTTGGCGATGCTGAAGGTCGTGAGCGCGCCGCGCGTCATCAGCATCTGCTTGCCGATCTCCACGATCGCCAGGAGCTTGGTCGGGTTGGAGTCGAGGTCGACCATGTTGCCGGCTTCCTTGGCGGCCTGCGTGCCCGTGTTCATCGCCACGGCCACGTCGGCCTGCGCCAGGGCCGGAGCGTCGTTGGTGCCGTCGCCCGTCATCGCCACGAGGTGGCCGGCGGCCTGGTGCTCGCGAATGACCAGGAGCTTCGCTTCGGGGGTAGCCTCTGCCAGGAAGTCGTCCACTCCGGCCTCGGCGGCGATGGCGGCGGCGGTCAGCGGGTTGTCGCCCGTGATCATCACGGTGCGGATGCCGGCGGCGCGCATCTCGGCGAAGCGCTCCTGGATGCCGCCCTTGACGATGTCCTTGAGTTGCACCACGCCCAGCACGATCTTGCCGTCGGCGACAACGAGCGGCGTGGAGCCCTGGCGGGCGACGTTGTCGACCGCGCCCCGCACGGCAGCGGGGAATCCGCCGCCTTGCTCGGTCACGAATCGCTCGATGGCGTCGGCGGCTCCCTTGCGGATCTTGCGGCCGCCGAGGTCGACGCCGCTCATACGCGTGGAAGCGCTGAAGGTGACAAAGTGAGCGCCCAGCTCGTGCACGTCGCGGCCGCGCAGCTCGAAGCGGCGCTTGGCGAGCACCACGATGCTGCGGCCCTCGGGCGTCTCGTCGGCCAGGGAGGCCAGCTGCGCGGCGTCGGCCAGTGCCTGCTCCGTGACGCCGGGCGCGGGCAGGAAGGCCGTCGCCTGCCGGTCGCCCAGCGTGATGGTGCCCGTCTTGTCCAGCAGCAGCACGTCGACATCACCCGCGGCCTCGACGGCCCGCCCGGAGGTCGCGATCACGTTGGCCTGGATCATCCGGTCCATTCCGGCGATGCCGATCGCCGAGAGCAGTCCGCCGATGGTCGTCGGGATGAGACAGACCAGGAGTGCCGCCAGGACCGTGAGCGGGACCGGGGCGCCCTGACCCGAGACGTGGGCGGCGTACTCGGAGAAAGGGCGGAGTGTGACCGTGACCAGCAGGAAGACGATGCTCAAGCCGGCCAAGAGAATGTCGAGCGCAATCTCGTTTGGGGTCTTCTGGCGGGTGGCGCCCTCGACCATCGCGATCATGCGGTCGAGGAACGTCTCGCCCGGGTTCGCGGTGATTCGCACGATCAGCCAGTCGGAGAGCACGCGCGTGCCGCCCGTGACGGCCGAGCGGTCGCCGCCGCTTTCGCGGATGACGGGCGCGCTCTCGCCGGTGATGGCGCTCTCGTCGACGGAGGCGACGCCCTCGACGACCTCGCCGTCGGCGGGGATCACGTCGCCGGCCTCCACCAGCACGAGCTGGCCGGTGCGGAGCCGACCGGAGTCGACGCGCTCCACGGCGGCATCCTTGGCGGGTCTTTCGAGTCGTTTGGCAGTGACGTCCTTGCGCGTCTTGCGCAGGGCGTCCGCCTGGGCCTTTCCTCGCCCCTCGGCCATCGCCTCTGCGAAGTTGGCGAAGAGCACGGTGAGCCAGAGCCAGAAGGAGACCGAGAAGATGAATCCAGGGGACGTCTCCCCGCGGCCCGTCACCACGGCGTGTGCGAAGAGCAGCGTCGTGAACAGGCTGCCCGCCCACGTGACGAACATGACCGGGTTGCGGACCATGTGGCCCCAAGCCAGCTTGCGGCAGGCCTCCAGCGCGGCGCGCCGGAGGATGGCGCCGTCGAGAAGCGAAGACGACTTAGGTTTCATCGGAGGTGCTGGAGAGCGTCGACGTGCTCGGCGACCGGCCCGAGCGCCAGGGCCGGCACGAAGGTGAGGGCTCCGACGAGGAACACGGTCGCGGCCAGGATCACCACGAAGAGCGGTGTGTCCGTCCGCAGAGTGCCCGACGTGACGGGGACGCGCTTCTTTCTGGCCATGGAGCCGGCGATGGCGAGGACAGGCACGATCAGCCAGTAGCGGGAGGCGAGCATCGCCACGCCGAGCGCGAAGGCGTAGAAGGGAGAGCCCGCGCTCAGGCCGGCGAAGGCCGAGCCGTTGTTGTTCCCGCACGACGAGAAGGCGTAGAGGATCTCGCTGAATCCATGCGGGCCCGGATTGGAGGCGCCGGCGCGTCCCGCGCTCGTGGCGCAGGCCAGCGCGGTGCCGGTCAGGACCAGGGCGGGCGGGACCAGAACGATGAGAGCGGCCATCTTCATCTCGTAGGCCTCGATCTTCTTGCCCAGGTACTCGGGCGTTCGGCCGACCATCAGGCCGGAAACGAAGACTGCGAGGATCGCGAAGGCGAGCATTCCATAGAGCCCCGAGCCGACGCCGCCGAAAACGACCTCGCCCAGCTGCATCATCCACATCGGGACGAGACCGCCGAGCGGCGTGAAGCTGTCGTGCATCGAGTTGACGGACCCGTTGGACGCGGCGGTCGTGGCTACCGCCCACCGCGCGGAACCGGCGACGCCGAAGCGGACCTCCTTGCCCTCCATGTTGCCGCCGCCCGAGAGCGACGACGCGGCCTGGTCCACCCCAAGGCTGGCCAGCAACGGATTGCCCGCTTGCTCGGCAACGGTCGTGGCCACCAGCGCCGGCACCAGCAGCACCACCATCGACGCGAAGAGGACGGCGCCTTGCCTGGGAGCGCGTGCCATCTCGCCAAGCGTGAAGCAGAGGGCAGCCGGGATCAGGAGAATGGCGAGCGCCTGGAGAAAGTCAGCCAGCGGAGTCGGACACTCCAACGGATGAGCCGAGTTGACGTTGTAGAATCCGCCGCCGTTGGTCCCAAGCTGCTTGATGGCGACCTGAGAAGCGACAGGTCCCAGCGCAATGGTCTGACGGGGCTCGGAGTGGCCGGCCGGGAGCCGAAGGGGCTCGATCGTCTCGATCCGGGCGGCGTCCGCGAAGGTCTGGGGTGTCCCCTGCCAGACAAGAGCCAGCGCCATGGCCGTAGAGAGAGGCAAGAGGATGTGCAGCGTGGAACGGACCAGGTCCTGCCAGAAGTTTCCGACCCCGTCCGATTGGCGGCGAATGAAACCCCGGATCAATGCCACCAGGACGACCATGCCGGTTGCGGCCGAGACGAAGTTCTGGACCGTGAGCGCCAGCATCTGCGTGAAGTAGCTCATCGTGGTCTCGCCGCCGTACGACTGCCAGTTCGTGTTGGTCGCGAAGCTGACCGCCGTGTTGAAGGCGATCTCCGGCGCGACGCCAGGCAGGCCCGACGGGTTCAAGGGCAGGACCGCCTGCAGCCGCTGCAGGGCATAGACCGCCAACATCCCGAGCAGGTTGAAGGCGAGCACGGCCTCGGCGTACATGCGCCACCCCATGTCCTCGCTCGGGTCGATGCCGGCCACGCGGTACATGAGTCGCTCCAGTGGACCGAGAAGCCGATCGACCCAGGCCGATCGTCCCTC
>JACQZN010000104.1 GCA_016213845.1 Candidatus Wallbacteria bacterium | reverse complement strand
GGCTCGAACAGCCGGCCCCGGATCTCCTCGGCGATTCCTGGTCCTCGATCGGCGAAGCGCAACTCGACACCGTCGGCGGAGGGCTTGGCGCTGATGTGGAGGTATCCGGCGTTCTTCATGGCCTCGTTGGCGTTCTTGGTGAGGTTGAAAAAGACACGCCGCAGCCTGCCGGGGTCGGCCTTGATCGTCATGCCGGTCTGGACGTCGGCGGCGAAAGCGATGCCGCGATCGGCGCAGTCTTTCTCGACGAAGACGACGAGCTCGGAAAGCATCTCGTCCAGGTTCACCGGGGAGAAGCGGTAGGTCGTGTCGCCGCGCGCGAAGTCGAGGATCTCCTGCGTCATCTCGACGCAGCGATCGATCTCGCCCAGGACCATCTTGGCGAACTTGTTGCGCTTGTCGGGCGGCATGTCGCCTTCCTGGAAAAGCTGCGTGATGCCCTTGATGACCGTGAACGGGTTTTTGAAGTCGTGGATGATGCGGCTGGCCATGTTGCCGACGGAGGCCAGGCGCTGGGCGCGCTGGTTCTCCTCCAGCAAGAGCTTCTTGTCCAGCGTTGTGGCAATCTGACCGGCCACGAACTCGAGCATCTCCTGATCGTCCTGGTCGAACCCCCGGTCCTTGCGGTTGAGGATCTCGATGACCCCGAGCACGCGGTCGCTGGAGCGCAGGGGCGCCGCCATCAGGTTGCGCACCTGGAAGTGGATCTTGTCGGCGAACTGCTTGTTGAAGCGGTCGTCGGTGGTGGGGTCGTTGGAGATGGTGGTCCGCATGTTCTTGAGGACCCAGCCCGCAATTCCCTCGTCGCGTGAGATGGAGATGCTCTTGAGCTCTTCGCCCTTGCCGCCGTAACTGTAATAGAAGGTGAGGCGCCCCTCGCTGCCCTCGGAGAGCAGGATGGAACCGGCCTCCGAGTTGAGAGCGTTGGCCGCCAGCGTCGTCAGCGACGAGAGCGTCTCGGCGAAGTCGCCCAGGCGGTTGGCTTCGCGCTCGATGCCGTAGACCGTCTCCAGGCGCTGCATGCGGTCCTGGAGCTGGTGCTGCGCCTCGGTGAGCCGGACGATCGCCTCGCGGTTCTCGCGATTCAGCCGGGCACCCTCCAGGGCGACCGCGGCGTGTGAGCCGAAGAGCGCCAGAAACTCCTCGTCACGGGCGGAGAAGCTCCCGCTCTGCTTGTTGAGGAGCTGGAAGACGCCCAGGATTTCACCCGAAAGAGTTCTGAGCGGCGCGCAGAGCAGGCTCTTGGTCGTGAAGCCGGTCGTGCGGTCGACCTCCGTGTTGAAGCGCGGGTCCTGGTAGGCGTCGGCGATGTTCAGCACCTCGCCGGTGGCCGCCACGTGCCCGGCGACGCCCGAGCCCAGCGCCACCCGGATCTCGCGCTCCGCGCCCGTCGCCACGCGCGACCAGAGCTCCCCCCGCTCGCGGTCGACCAGGAAAATCGTGCACCGCTCGCTCTCGGTCATCTGGGCCACGACTCTCGGGATGTAGTCGAGCAGCCGGTCCAGGTCCTTCTCCGAGTTCATGTCCCGCGCGACGGTCAGCAGCACGGGCAACAGGCGGCTATCGAAGCCGTCCGTCGCTTCCTTCGTCAGTCGCGGCACGGATTTGGAATTCGGCTTTGGCAACGTGTTCTCCCCAGGGCACCCCATCTTAGCACACGACCGCCAACGCAACCCGCCCGCAAGTTTCCGCCCGTTGTCGCGGGGCGCGCGAGATGCTACGCTCCAGGGCGCCGCCCATGATCGACAAGCAAGAGCTCCTCGCCATCCTCGAAGCTCCGGAAGAGGAGGCCCGGCTCGAGGCCGTCCGGGGGCTGGTCAAGGCGGCGGACCTGCAGGCCGTACAGCTCCTCAAACAGGTCGCCGGCAACGACCCCAGCCCCCAGGTCCGCTACTACGCCCAGAAGGGGCTCGACCACCTCTCGCGCAGGCTCGCCGCCGACGAGGCCGCCCCCGGAGCCGACAAGGCCGACGTCGGTCCCCGCGGCCGCTCCGAGATCCTCGGCAAGCTCGCCGGTATCCTCGCCGGCGGCAACCGCGACGTCAAGCTGAAAGCTCTTCAGGTTGTGGCGCTCCACGGCTTCCGAGAGGGCCTGCCCACCGTCCTCGAACACCTCCCCAAGGAGGAAGACCCCTTCGTCCGCTCCAAGCTCCTCCTCTCCATCGGACTCCTCGGCGGCCGCCCCGAAATCCCGGTCCTGGCCACCGCCACCGAGGACCCCGACCCCCGCATCCGCGCCAACGCCGTCGAGGCCCTCGAGTACATCGGCCACCGCTCCATCTACCCCCCCATCATCCGGCTCCTGCAGGACCAGGACCACCGCGTCCGCGCCAACTCCGTAAAGGCCCTCCGCAACTACGGCCACGAGCAGGTCATCCAGGTCTTGGACGAGATGCTCTCCAGCGTCGAAGTCCGCATGCGCGACGCGGCCCTCTTCGCCTGCCTCACCTTTGGCGCCGACGTCAGCGTCCCAAGACTGGCAAAACTCCTGGAAGACCCGGCGGGTCCGTTGAGGCAAAAAGCCTTCCACGCACTGGGCCGCCTCGCCGAGCGCGGCTGCGAGCCCGCCGCGAAGGTCCTCTCCGGCCGCCGACCCGAGGCCGGCGAGCAGGAGAAGATGCTCGACTACTTCACCCTGCTCGACCAGGCCATGACGATGGAGGAGGACGTGCCCGCGCGCCTGGGCCACGCCGACTTCCGCGTCCGACTGGCCGCCATCCACCAGATCCTGCGCGACAAGAAGGCCGTCTACCTCCCGCTCCTGACCGAGCGCCTCGGCAAGGAGACCGACGGCTACGTCAAGGCCACGCTCGTCACCGCCATCGGCAAGCTCGGCGGCATGGCCGTCGTCGGCGAGCTCACCCCCTTCCTGGAGGACCCCGATCCCCGCCTGCGAGCCAACGCCACCGAGGCGCTGGGCGAGATGGGCATCGAGACCCTCTGGCCCAAGCTCAGGCTGCGCTTGGCCGACACCAACAACCGCGCCCGCGGCAACGCCGTCGTCGCGCTTCGAGACGACCAGCAAACCGAGATCCCCGTAGAGCTAGACAAGATGCTGAAGGGCGACGAGCTGATGAAGCTCTCGGCCTGCTGGGTCGTCTCCAAGCTGGGCCAGGAGCTCCTCGTCGGCCGGCTCGAACAGCTGCTCGAGGACCCCGCGGAGAAAGTGCGGGCCAAGGCGCTCGCCACGCTCGCCTCCATGGCGCCCCAGTCCGCCGAAGCTGCGGCCATCCTCTCCCGACGCTCCACCAGCGCCAACATCGAAGCCGTCCTGAACCGCGAATTCGAGCCCGCCGAGGCCGGCAAGCTCAAGACCTCGCTGGAGGTCGAACGGCTGGTCTTCGACCTCCGCAGCACCGACGCCGCCGTGCGCCTGGACGCCATCCGCCTCCTGGCCGATATCGGCGACCTCTCCGCCGTCGAGCCTCTCATCCCCTCCATCCGTGCCGCCAGCGGCGAGGAGCGCCTCGGCGCCCGCCAGGCGATCGTCCGGATCTTCATGCGCCAGGAGTCCGAGGAACGCACAAGCCGCGGCGGCGAGCTCGACGCCAGCGCCGGCGGCCAGGACGCCGAAGCCGGCTCCGCGATCGAGCAGATCCTGGCAGCCGCAGCCTCCCCCGACGCCGCCGTAAACGCCGTCCTGCGGCTGGCGCTCACGCTGGGCCGAAAGCCCGTGATCCGAGGCATCCGCGACCGCCTCAAGGCAGGCTGCGACGGCGAACGGCTGCTCCTGCTCCTCATCCTTGCCGGGCTGCTGGGAGGCACCGACATCCTCCTGCGCTTCCTCGACAGCGAGCTCGCTCCCGTCAAGCAGATGGCCCGCGAAGGCCTCGAAGCCATCCAGGGCGATCACGCCCTCGCGGCCGTCCTGCCGCACGTGCGCTCCACCAGCCGCACCGTGCGCCACAACACCATCCGCGCCCTGCGCCTCTTCCCAAAGGCCAAGGTCGTCCAGGCCTGCCGCCGGCTGCTCCGCTCTTCCGACCCCAAGGCCCGCGAGAGCGGCATCTACATCCTCACCAAGCTCGAGTACGACGAAAGCTTCGAAGTGCTCCTGGAGTACTTCCGCGTCGAAGAGGATCTCGACCTCGCCAAGAAGGCCGCAGGCACCATCGCGCGGCTGGCCACGCCCGCTGACCGCCGCATGATCGAGGCGCTGCTCGACGCCGCAGGCAACACCGGCAAGGCCGAGCTGGCGCGCAAGATCCTGAGCAAGCTCCCGGGCCAGAAGCCCTCGGAAGCCGCTCCCAAGGCCTCGAACGTCGATCCCTCGCTCTCCGATCTGTCATCACCCGACGTGAGCACCAGCGGCCTCATGTCCTCGGAGCACCGCCAGCAGTGCATCGACGACCTCTCGCATCCGGACCCCGAGGTGCGCAAGAACGCGCTGACCGAGCTGGCACGCACGAAGGACCTCTCGCTGATGCCGATCATCCGCAAGGTCGCCTTCACCGACCCCGACGCCCGCGTCGCCTTCTTCGCCAAGAACACCCACGACAACCTCGAGCTCGGCATGCTCCCCCACGTCGAGCTCAAAAAGCAGGGCGAGGTCGAGTTCTCGGTCGGCCGCTTCACCGGCTACCTCGAGAGCCCCGACCCGCGCGTGCGAGTCGCCGCCGTCAAGAAGGCGGTCACGCTCGGAGAGAAGAAGGTCGTCCAGTTCCTGGAGAAGAAGATCAAGGAAGAGCAGGACGACTGGGTGCTGGCCACGCTGCTGATGGCGCTCGGCGAGCTCGGCGATAAGCGGGTCGGCGGCACGATCGCCCCGTTTCTGAAACGGCGCGATCCTCGGCTGCGCTCCGTCGCCATCGCCTCGATGGCCGAGGTCAAGGACGACAGCGTCTTCCCGCTGCTGACACCGGCCCTGATGGACGACGACGCCGACGTCGCCGAGGTCGCCTTCATGTCGCTCAAGCGGCTGACGGAGGACGACCTGACCGAGTACGCCTGCAACATGTGCGAGTCGAAGAAGCAGGAGCTGGCCGACCGCGGCGTGCAACTGGTGCTCAGGCTCAAGAGCCCCAAGGCGATGATGAAGCAGCTGGACCTCCTGGCGCGCTTCGCCGACAAGGTCATCCTGAACAAGCTGGCCGCGTCGCTCGCGGAGAGCGGCTCACGCGAGATCCTGACCGCACTCGTCGAGCGCGAGGACGCGATGCTCCTGCCGAAGAACGAGTGGACGCAGAAGATCCGCACTTCCCTCTGCAAGGCCCTCGGCTCAACCGAGGACGAAGTGCGCAAGGAGCTGGCCGAGAAGAAGGCCGAGCGCAAGGCCGCCCGCGCCGCCAGCGCTCCCGCCCTCGAATCCGCCGCCCCTCCCCCCGGCAGCGTCGTCAGCCGCCTGAAGGACCTCTTCTGGAAGAAGTAGAAAACCGGGGACACACGACCTATTTTTTCAAAATAGGTCGTGTGTCCCCGGTTTTCCTTGTCGGGCGGATTTCCCTGTCGAGCGCGGCGAGGAGGTGGCGGGCAAGATCGATGTCGGCGGGGCGGGGGGGGACGGCGGAGTAGCGGACGCGCACCGATAGGTCTACCAGTGGCGCGAGTGACTCTGGGGCGGCTCCCTCCTGGCGCAGGCGCTCCAGGAACTCGTGCAGGGTCTCCCATGGCTCCTTGACGAAGCCGGCGGCGGCGAGCTTGTTGAGGAAGTCGCGCTCCTGGCGGGAGTCGAAGAGGCCGTCGGGCCGGCGATTGAAGAGTCGAAGGAGCCATCCGCTCCAGAGACGCAGGCGGCCCATCCCGGCCGCCAGGCCCGCGGCAACGAGCGCCGCGAGGACCAGCGCCCAAGGCCAGTGAGCGCGCGCGGAGCGAACCGCCTTGCCGCTGGCCCGCTCCCGCAGCGCGCCCAGCCATGCCTCCGACCGGTTTGCCGGCGGCGTCCGCGCGCGACGGCCCGCCGCCGCCGTGGACGGTGGCCCCTCTGGCGCTGGCACGGCCGCACCCGCGACGGGGCCCGGCGTGCTCCCTGTCGCGCCCGCGCCGCCGCCCGGCGCAGAGCTCTCCCGCCGCGCTTGCGGCTCCGTGCGCGCCAGGTCGGGCGCATTCGAGCCGGACGGAACCGCTTCCAGCGTCGCCCAGCGTTCGCCATTCCACGCCTCCACCCAGGCGTGGCCATGACGCGCCGTGACGCGCAGCCATCCGTCCGGCTCCCGCTCCCCGCCCGAGAACCCGGAAGCGAACCTGGCCGGCACCCCCTGCAAGCGAAGCAGCATCGCCAGCGCCGACGCGAACACCGTGCAATTGCCCGCCCGCTCCTCGAAGAGAAACCGGTCGACCGAATCGACGTTGGCCGGGCCGCCGTACGTCCACCGGTACCGGCATGCGCGCGCCAGGTACTCCAGGTCCCGCGGTTCGACAGCATCGCCGGCACCTCGAGGTACTCTGCCAGCGACTGCCGGGACTCCTCGGCCTGCGGCGTTACCTGCGGCCGGGAGTAGACCACCAGTAGCTCACCCGTCCGCAGCGGCCGGTCCAGCGTCAGACCCCAGTCGGGCCCTACGTGCACGACACCGCCCTCGCCCTGGAGCGCCGCCGCCGGATAGACCGCGGGGATTGCCGTGCCCGTCCAGGCCGCGACCTCGACCTGTTGCATGTGGACCGCGCCCGATGTGGAGAAGAGCCGCACGGGCGAACCGGCCAGCAGCGTCCCCGCGCGGCGTGGCGTCGCGTGCGCCGGAGCGCTCCAGCGGCGTCCGTCGAAGCGGCTGTACGTTCCGAGCCGGAAGTGGTGCGCCAGCTCGCTCTGGATGCGGAAGAGCGTCAGGTCGGGCGGCGGCGCGCCGACCCCGGTGTCGATCGGCTCGCCGGGGTTGGAGGAGACGACATTGGGAGCATCGGGACGCGGGTCGGCGGCCACCGGCGGGGCAGGCCGCGGCTCCCGGCGGCCGGACTTGGCGAGCTGGCTGTCGTGCCAGCTTCGGGCCAGCCGGGACAAGTCGATGTCGGGCAGCACCAGCGGCAGCGCGAGATAGACCGCCAGGGTCGCCAGCGCGATCACGCCGGAGAGCACGGCCGCGAGCTCCACGAGCAGTGCGACTTCTGGCGGTTTCTCGCCCGCGGCGTATCGGGTCGCCAGGCCGTAGAGCACCGCGCAGAAGACGAAGAGAAACGGGACGACCAGCCCGAGCGTCCCGTAGTCGACGTGCGCGCTCACCAGCATCAGCGCCCCGGCCATCGTCAGCGTGACCAGCGGTCCATCCGGCAGGAACAGGAAGAAGGAGCAGGTTGCCAGGATCCAGAGCATGGCGCCCATCGGCGCCGACGCGAGCGGGTCGTGCGAGGGGAAGAGCGCGCGCGGCTCCCGAAGCAGCACGAAAGCACCGGTGACACCCAGCACCAACAACGCGAATCGCACGGCACCGTACAACGGGGCCGGCCCCTGCCGCCTCGCCCCCGAGACGATGGCGCCAGCCGCGCAGAGACCCGCGGCCAGCAGGTACGATATCCGGTCCCCGGCGCCGTCCGCCAGCGGCACCCAGAGCGCGACAGCGCACCCCCCGGCGATGGCGGCCCGTGCAACGCCCGCCAGGCGGCCCGGCGCGTGCGTGACACCGCCGGACGCGCGGAGGCCCTCCTTCCTATCGCGGATCGCCATCACCTCAGCCCCGCGAGGATCTCCTTCAGATCCTCGCCGCTCGAAAACCGGTGCGTCCGGAACGGGAGCTCCCGGCCCCCCGGTCCGACGGGCTCCCAGCCCGGCGCCGCTCCGATCGCCCCGTCGGGCAGATTGCGCAGCCAGGGCGTCAGGAGCGACACCGGGACTCCCTGGCCGTGGAGCCCGCAGAGCAGGTCCAGCAGCCCGGCCGTCGGAAACGCCGCCATCACGATCAGCGCGTTTGGCCTGGCCAGCGTCGGCACCAGCAGACCCAGAAGCTCCGATGACTCCCGTTCGCCGCCGCGCGCCACCTGCGTCAGGACGTGCATCGCGTGCTGGTACTGCGCGCTGCCCAGGCCGAAGCGCACGTGTACAGGCCGGACCGCGTTCACCAGCATCTGGTAGCGCAGGTGCAGGTCACGGAACAGGTGCACGATCGACGCCGCCCCCGTCACGAGGTCTTCGGTGACCGCCTCGGTCCACGGCCCAGGTGACGCCAGGTCGGTGAAGAGCGTGACATCGGCGCGCGATGAGCGGGCCAGCTCCTTGACGAAGAGCTTCCCGCGACGGGCGGTCGTGGGCCAGTGGACCAGCCGGGGGCTGTCGCCCGTGGCGTACTCGCGCACCCCGAGGAACTCGACGTCGTGACCGGGCCTGGGCAGATTGCCCATGCCGAGGGCCGTGAACGGGCTGCCCGGGCCGAGGTCGCGCTCCGCCAGCACCCAGACCTTTGGATGCACGACCAGGTTGACCGGTACGTCCCACTCACGGCGCACTTCGAAGAACCCGAGCGGATCGCAGACCGTGCGCACTCGAGCGAACTTGAAGACGCCCCGGCGCCTGAACTCGAGCTCCACATCCAGCTCGACAGGTTCCTCGGAGTCGACCAGCTGCACGGCCACCTGGGCCGGCAGAGTGGTGCCGGGAACCGAGAGCTCCACGGTCGAGAGCGGCAGCGGCAGCAGGCCCACGTTGGAGAGCCGCATCGAAAACGCGTGGGAGGTGCCCGCGTGAGCCGTGTCGGGCCACGCCGCGCGGACTCTCGCCTGCCGCCCGAGCCAGAGCCCCGCGGCCAGCGATACGGCGGCCGTTGCCAGGATGCCGCTTGCGAAGAGCAGGAAGAGCTCCTGCGAATTCCAGAGATGGAAGGCGACCAACCCCGCAACCACCGGCACGAACCGCCACAAGAGCGGCCGTGGCCGCACGCTCCACCTGGGCGAGATCGCGCCTGCGTTCACGGCTTGGCCGGCTCGGGCTCCTCGATCGGCACGGAGCGCAGCACCAGCTTCATCAGGCTTTCGCCCGTCTTGCCCTCGAGCAGCGCCTGGTGGCGCAGCACCAGCCTGTGCGCCAACACCGCGACGGCGCAGTCCTTGATGTCGTCCGGAATCACGTAATCGCGGTCGGCCTGCAACGCGATCGCCTGGGCGGCCCGGCGCAGGGCCAGGCAGCCGCGCGGGCTGGCGCCCACGAGCAGGTCGGGGTGCTCGCGCGTCGCCCCGGCGATGCGCACGATGTACTCGAGCAGCTCCCCGGAGACATGGACCGCGCGGGCCGCCGCCTGCAACGCCAGCACGTCGGCGACCGTGCAGACGGGCGCGAGCGCGTCGAGCGGGTGTGACCGCTCCTGGTCCTGCAGGATCTTCACCTCCGCCTGGAGGTCCGGGTAGCCGACCCGCAGCTTCATCTGGAACCGGTCGAGCTGCGCCTCGGGCAGCGGGTACGTACCCTGCGACTCGATGGGGTTTTGGGTCGCAATGACGAAGAACGGACGCGGCAGGGCCATCGTCGTGCCGTCGACGGTGACCTGCTCCTCGGCCATCCCCTCGAGCAGGCTCGACTGGGTCTTGGGCGTGGCGCGGTTGATCTCGTCGGCCAGTACGATGTGGCCGAAGATCGGGCCCGGCTTGAAGGCGAACTGCTGCCGCGCAGGCTCATAGAGGCTGACGCCCACGACGTCCGATGGGAGCAGGTCCGGCGTGAACTGGATGCGACGGAACTCCGCTTGCACGGACCGGGCCAGCGTGCGGGCCAGGATGGTCTTGCCGATCCCGGGCACGTCCTCGATCAGCACGTGGCCGCCGGAGATGAAGGCCGTGAGCAGGTTCCTCAACACGCGCCGCTTCCCGACGACGACCTTCTCCAGGTTGCCGAGGATGCGAGAAATGGTGTCCGGCGCAGGCATCAGACGTGGACCTCGGGGATGTTTCGAGTCGGGCGAGTCATTCCTCTGGGGGCGCGCCGCGGCGGTTTCGAGCAGAGAACGGGGGCGAGGCCGCCCCGCCCCTCCAGCTCAGCCCGCACTCGGGGCAGGTCTCGCCGTCACGCCGCACATAACCGGAGCACCGCCTGCAGAGCCCGTACTTGCGCGCTGCCAGCGCCTCGGCGTAGAGCAGCAGCATGGAGAGCGCTACGGTCGCCAGCGCCGGCCCAAGGAGCTCCTCCGGCAGCAGGCGCAGGCGATGAAAGCCGAGATCGACGTCGAGCGGCGCCGAACCGCCAGTGCCCAGCAGACAGTACCCGGCAGCGCCGAGCCCGCCGACCAGGGCAGCGGCGTACAACACGCGCGAGACTCGAGTGAATCCCAGGAGCAGGAAGACCAGCAGGGCGAGGAAACCGAACGGAGCCGCCTCCTGGGGATGGTGCCTGAGCCCCCCGGCCAAGATCGCGGCGGCCGCCGCCCCTGCCAGCGCCAGCGTCGCAGCGCGCCAGGGGCCCAGCAGAGCGCGATGCCAGAGCATCAGGAACACGGTGGGCGGCCCCTGTCCGGAGCGGCCGATCCGCTGGTTCCAGTCGTACAGGAGGAGCGAGAGCTCCAGGAGCGCGATGTACACGGCCGCGCCGACGGCGTGCGGTGTCCATCGGAGGTAGCCCGCCAGTCGCTCCGGCTCGGAGATTCGCCCGGCGAGCTGCGCGGCCAGCTCGGCGCCGAGCCACATCCCCGCGAAGATCGCGCACCAGACGAGCGCGGCCTGCCAGAGCACCCAGCTGCCGTACCGGGCCACGGCGCGCGCCAGGCCCCCGAGCGCGGCGAAGGCCTCACCCAGCTCGGGCGACCCGGCGCCTGGCGGCCTGCCCGCCTCCTGCTCGCCCTGCCGCGCACAGCTCGCGCAGCGACCGGCGGCCTCCGACCAGCACTCGTCATGAGTGAAACGATGGCACGAGTCGCAATTCCTCGCCATCGGCGGCACGGGCTCCAGCGGCCTGTGGCAGCCGCCGCAGATCGCACCCGCCGGGACTCCGCTGCCCAGCCCGAAGAGCTGCGCGCCGGCGTCGCGGTTGACGAAGTTCGTGCGCCAGCACCCCGTGCACGTCACGACATTGCCCGTCGCAGGCAGGTGCAACGCCCGGCCGCAGCTCGCGCAGTTCGGCATGGTTCAGCGGGACGGCGCCGGTCCCGGGCGCGGCCGCCGCTCGAAGCGGACATTGACCGCCTGGCCGTAGTCAATCGCGCCGGCGAAGGGCGCAGCCTCCGCCCACATGACATTCTCGAAGATCCGGGCAGCATCGGCGGCCACCGCCTTGCCGTCCTCGCTCGCCAGCGCGCGCTCCATCTGCTCCTTGCTCTTCCAGTGCTGGAAGGCAATCTCCTGATCCTCCGTCGCGGATACGATGTATCCGTCGAGTCCCTGAGGCTTGAAGGCATCGCGCGCCCGCGCGACGTGGTCCGTTATCTCCAGCAGGAACCGTTCCCGCGAGATCGACGGACGGCGCTGGCCGATGTAGACCATCGTGTGCCCGGCCTGCCAGTCGAGACCGCAGCCCAGGATGTCGGCAGGCGAGTCAGCCGCCAGTTCCCGGCCGAACGGCCTGGCCGCGCCGCTCTTGGTCCGCTCCTTGTCGAAGAACTGCCAGTGCAGGTCGGCGTAGGCCTTCCCCTCGGGAGTGTTGCGGGCAAGGTTGTAGACCTCCTCGGACTCGTAGACGACGATGGCGATCTCGTCGGGCGTTCCGGCCGGGGCGCCCTTCGGCGGCAGCGCGGGCACGTAGCCCACCAGCCCGTTCTTCGCGTGCGTCTGGGGAGCGGCCGGGATGAACTTCTCCCCGAGCACACGGGTGAAGACGTCGCCCGGCACGCTCGCCAGACGGACCCCGCGGAACACGCGGTAGAACGGCGGAGGGCTGCCGCCCGCGAACGCGTCGTGGCAGAACGCCGCCGTGACGAGGATGGCGAGGCAGCTCGGGCGGAAAGGCATCGGATGGGTCCTCCTGGGTAGAGCTCGGTTCGGCTGACGCCGAGAATATCACTTCGCGCCTTCCCGGGTGCGGCGACGGCCCGGGCCGTTTTCGTGTACGCTAGGAACCGGGCATCGAGGCCAGGGCCCGCAGGCATGACGCAGGGAGAGAAGTCACTCGAAAACGGGGAGAGGCCCGCATGGCGCGAGGGCCTGGCCCGCGCTGCCGAACGTTTCGCCGCCTGGATTCGCGGCGGGCCGACCATCCCGGGCGCGGGGCCTTCCGACCAACCCCTCGACAGCACCGACCGCGAGAGCGAGCGCTTCTTCCTGGCAGTCTTCGAAAACATTCCCCTCATGATCTTCGTCAAGGACGCCGAGCAGCTGCGCTTCGTCCGGTTCAATCGCGCCGCCGAGGAGCTCCTCGGCTTCTCGCGCGCGGACATGATCGGGAAAAACGACTACGACTTCTTCGACCGCGAACAGGCCGACTTCTTCGTCGCCAAGGATCGCGAAGTGCTTCGCAACAAGAGGCTCGTCGACATCCCCGAGGAGCCGATCCAGACCCTCCACCGCGGCCAGCGGTTCCTGCACACCATGAAGATCCCGATCCTCGACGACCGGGGCGAGCCGCTCTACCTGCTCGGGATCTCGGAGGACATCACGGACCGCAAGCGCGCCCAGGAGGCCCTGAGCCAGGCGAAGGAGGCCGCCGACGCCGCCAGCCGTGCCAAGAGCCTGTTCCTGGCCAACATGTCGCACGAGATCCGCTCGCCGATGAACGCCATCCTCGGCTTCACCCAGCTGATGCAGGGCGACCCCGCGGCCACCGCGCTGCAGTTGCGCAACCTCGACCTCATCATGAACAGCGGCGAGCACCTGCTAGCCATCCTGAACGACGTGCTCGAGATGTCGCGCGTCGAGGCCGGCAGGCTCGTGCTCGATACCATGCGCTTCGACCTCTTCGCGCTGGTCTCGGGCATCGAGTCGATGTTCCGCCATCGCGCCGAGGAGAAGCGGCTCGAGCTCCGCGTCGAACGCGCGCCCGACGTGCCTCGGTTCCTGCGCGCCGACCAGGGCAAGCTCAGGCAAATTCTGATCAATCTGCTGAGCAACGCGGTCAAGTTCACACAGCAGGGCGTCATCACCGTCAGAGTCGGCTTCGCCAAGCAGCCCGACGGCAGCGGCGCGCTCTCCGTGGAAGTCGAGGATACCGGGCTCGGCATCACCGACGGCGAGCTCGAGCGTCTCTTCCGTCCCTTCGAGCAGACCGACGAGGGCCGCCGGGCCGGCGGCACTGGCCTGGGCCTCGCCATCAGCAGGCAGTACGTCACCCTGATGGGCGGAACGATCGGCGTCGGTAGCAAGGCGGGAGCCGGAAGCGTCTTCCGGCTCGACCTGCCCGTGAAGGATTTCGACTCGAAGGTGCTTCCGGAGGCGCAACCCGAGGCGCGCATCGTCGGCCTGCTTCCTGGAAACCAGGAGCGCCGCGTCCTCATCGTCGACGACCAGCCCGCTAACCGTCAGATCCTGGTGGCGCTCCTCAAGCCGCTGGGGCTGGTTCTGAAAGAGGCCGAGTCGGGCGAGGAGGCCCTCGCCGCTTTCCAGGAATGGAAGCCCGATCTCATCTTGATGGACATCCGGATGAATGGAATGGACGGCCTGGAGGCGACAACGCGAATCAAGGCGATGCCGGGCGGGTCCGCGACCCCCGTCGTCGCGGTGACGGCCGGCGCCTTCGAGGAGGAGCGGGTCGCCGCGTCCAACGCCGGCGCGGATGCGTTCGTGCGAAAGCCGTTTCAAAAGGGGCAGATCTTCGAGCTGGTCGCGCGCTACCTGGGACTGCCCGTCGTGCGCGAGGAGCCAGCCGCGGGTGCAAAGGCGGGCGACCGGTCCGGGCCGCGCTGAAGCCAGCCGGCCGAATGGTGACGCGCGTCATACGCGCATGGGGCCACTCCTGGCTATGCTGGCGTCCTCGTGGCCGGCCCCTCGAAGCTTCGCATCCTCCTGATCCAGGTCGCCCGGGAAGGTCCCGACGGCGAGGTCTGGAGACCCGCCCGGCTCTGGTTCCACGGGCTGACACTCCCCTATCTGGCCGCGCTGTTCGACCATCGCGCCTCGGTGCGCACGGTGGACGAGCTCGTGGAGCCGGTGCCGCTCGACCACGACTGCGACCTGGTCGGCATCACCTTCATGGGCGCGTCGCTCCCGCGGGCCCTGCGGCTGGCCGACCAGTTCCGGGCGCGCGGGCGGCGCGTGATTGCCGGCGGAGTTACCGCCTCCCTCTACGCCGACGAGGTGCTCCCGCACGTCGACTCCCTGGTCGTGGGCGACGCCGAGGGGCTGATCGACCCGCTGCTCGACGACTTCGAGAAGGGAACCCCGAAGCGCGTCTACCGCCACGCGCGCCCGCCTGGACTCGAAGCCACTCCCGTGCCCCGCTACGACCAGGTGGCGCGAAGCAAGGTCGGCCCCTATTACCCGGTTGAAGCTACGCGCGGCTGCAGCTTCGGCTGCGGGTTCTGCGCGACCTCGCACTTCCACGGCCGCGTGCAGCGCAAGAAGCCGGTCGAAAACGTCCTGCGGGACGTGGCCGCCATCAAGAGCGAAGGCATCCGGCGGGTCCTGTTCGTCGACGATAACGTCACCCTGGACCGGCGGTACTTCTCGGAGCTGCTGGAGGGCCTGGGCGGCCTGGGGGTCCGCTGGACGGCCAACGCCACGGCGGACATCGCCCGGGACGAGGGGCTGCTCGATCGGATGGCGGCCAGTGGCTGCGAGAGCGTCTCCATCGGCTTCGAGACGCTCGACCAGCAGAACCTGGAGCGTGCCGGCAAGTCCAGAGTGACGGCAGCCGACTACCCCGCTGCGGTCCGGCGGCTCCAGGAGCGCGGCATCATGGTGCTGGCGATGTTCGTCCTGGGGCTCGACGGCGACGGCCCCGAAGTCTTCGCGGACGTGGAGCGGTTCCTCGTGACCAACCGGATCGAGATGGCGCTCTTCCACGTGCTGACCCCCGTGCGCGGCACGCCTCTCTTCGACGAGCTGGCGCGGGAGGGGCGGATGCTCGACGTCGACTTCGCCGCCCACGGGGCCGACCGGGCCGTCTTCCGGCCCGCGCGGATGTCCCCCGGGGAGCTCGACGACGGTTTCTGGCGCCTGCAGCGCCGCTTCTACTCGATGGGCTCCATCCTTCGGCGGCTGGTCCTGGTCCGCCCCGATGCGCACTACCTGCGCCGGCTCACGGCCGTCGCCGCCAACCTCTACTTCGGCCACCTCGCCCGCAGCAAGCGCCTGCTGATCTGAGCCGGCCTAGACCACCGTCCGGCCGCGGAGGACCTCGTGGCGCATGTAGAGGTTCGCGGCCAGCGTCGCGACCCGGCGGCCGACGTGAGCGCCCGGCGAGCGCGTGAGGAGCCGCCGGGCGATACCGCGGAGAGAGTAGACCTGGCGGTAGAGATCCCAGAAATGGGCGTCGAGCTCAGAGGCGGTCATGTGGGCGGGCCGGAAAACCGCCCGTTCCGCCGTGTAGTCGGCCAGGTCTCGCGTCAGCAGTCGATCTTCGGCGGAGAGCTGCTCCCAGAGCGGCGTTCCGTGAACGGGGGTGAGGACGTGGAAGACGGCGATGTCGACCTTCGCCCGGGAGAGGAAGTCGCGGATGCGCTCGAACGTCTCCGGCGTATCGTGGTCGAAGCCGACCACCATCATCGCCAGGACCTGCATGCCGCGCTCGTGAACCCGCTCCACCGCTCGGACGTAACGGTCGCTCTTGCAGTGACTCCCCTTCCCGACGGCATCCAGGCTCGCTTGCTCCACCGTCTCGAATCCGATGGAGAGCGTCTCGCAACCGCTGGCCGCCAGCAGATCGAGCAGCGAGTCGTCCTCGGCCACGTCGGCCGTGACGTTGGTGATCCAGTCGACGCCCAGCTCCCCCATCGCACTGGCGAGCTCGCGGAAGTACCTCCGGTCGGCCGCGGGGTTGTCGTCGGTGAAAGTGACGCGCCGGATGCCCATCGCCGCCAGCGCCCGCACGTCGCGGACGACATTGGCGATCGGCTTGCGTCGCTGGAGCCGGCGGCGCAAATGACTCGTCAAACAGAAACGGCAGCCGACGGTGCAGCCGCGCGTCGCCTCGACCGGGAAGTAGAGACCGACGCGGCGGCGATCGACCAGGTCGTAGCGAGGGACCGGAGTGTCGTCGAGCGAGGGGAGCTCTCCGTGGGCATAGAGCGGCTTCAGTGTGCCCGCCGCCAGGTCGGTCATGAGCGCGTCGACCAACCCTTCTCCGTCGCCGGCCACCAGACTGTCGACGGAGGGCGAGGCCAGCGCAGCGTGGGCTGTGGCGGTCGGTCCGCCCATCACCACCTTGAGGCCGGCGGCGCGCAGCGAGCGCGCATACTCCAGGGCACGGGGCAGCGCGGCGCCCATCACCGAGAGCGCGACCAGGTCTGCCTCGATCCGGTCCGGCGCCGGAAGCGCCTCGAGCAGCTCGTCGGCAACGCGCACCTCGGCGTGCCGAGAGAAGAGCGCCGCCAGGTACGGCAGTGTGAGGCCGTGGTACCAGAGGCGGTTGTGCCGGGCCGCGGGCCCGTTCGGGCTCGGCGCGACGTTCAGGATCTGGACCCTGGGCGTCATACGAGCGCCCGGTTCTGACGCACCATGTGACGCATGTAGAGGTTGGCGGCAAGCGAGCCGACCCTGCGAGCAACGTGGCGATCGGGTGGCCGGGCGACGAGCCTCCGGAAAATGGAACGAAGAGAGTAGACGTCGCGATAGAGGCGCCAGAAGCCGCTCTCGAGCTCCGCAGGCGTCATCCGGGCTGGCCGGAAGACGGCCTCCTCGGCGTTGTAGTGCTCCAGGCCCAGCTCCAGAAGCCGCCCCTGCTGAGCCAGCTCCGCGTGCATGGGCGTGCCGAGGATGGGGGTGAGGACATGGAAGATGGCCATCTCGACGCGATTCTCGTTCAGGAACTGGAGGACCTCGTCGAAGACCGAGGGACCGTCGTGGTCGAAGCCGAGGACCATCATCGCAGTCACCTGAATTCCTCGGGAGTGGAGTCGTTGGATGCTTTGACTGTACCGGCTGACCCGGAAGCAGCCCTTGCCGGCCGCTTCGAGGTTCTCCTGGCGGACGGTCTCGAAGCCGATGGCCAGCATCGTGCACCCGGAGGCGGCGAGGCGATCGACAAGCTTGTCGTCGTCGGCGATGGCGGCGGTGGCGTTGGCCATCCACTCCACTCCCAGGGGGGCGATGGCGTCGACCAGGCTTCGGAAGTAGGCGCGATCGACCGTAGGATTGTCGTCCATGAAGATGACTCGCCGCACGCCCAGGGCCTGCAATGCCCGGATGTCACGCACGACGTCTTCCACCGGCTTCTGGCGCTGGCGACGCTGGCTCAGCTGCGTCGTGAGGCAGAAGCGGCAGCCGATGCTGCATCCTCGGGTCGCCTCGACCGGATAGAAGAGACCGACCCGGCGGTGCGGGATCAGGTCGTAGCGGGGGACGGGTGTGCCGACCAGCGGCGGCAACGTGTCGTGGCGGTAGAGGGGCTTGGGCTGGCCGGCCGCGAGATCGTCCAGCAGCCGCTCGATCAGCCCCTCGCCGTCGCCGGCGACCAGGCTGTCGACGTGCGGCCCGACGACCTGCGGGTGCGCCGATGCGGTCGGCCCGCCGATGACGACGCGCTTGCCGCGGGCCCGGTACGCGTCGGCCAGCTCGAGCGCTCGTGGCAGGCCCGCTCCCATGGTCGTGAGCGCCACAAGGTCGGCGTCGGTGTCGAGGGGCGCCGACTCCAGCAGCTCGTCGACCACCTGCACCTCCGCGCGCCGTCCGAACAGCGCCGCCAGGTACGGCAGCGTGAGGCCGTGGTACCAGAGCCGATTGAGCTTGCCCGCCCGATCTTCTCCGGCCCCGCGAGCGACCTGGACGATGAGGACTTTCACCGGTCCCCGAGTATGCCCTCCACGGGCCGCCCGTGTCGGTCACCTGGGTTACCGACATCTTGTGACACGACACTGCGTCGCGAAATCCCGTCACCGGCGACGTCGGAATCCCGTGGGGAATCTCGTGGCGTCTACCTGTACCGGGTTTTTCAAGAACCCGGTACAGGTAGACGCCACGGGATTTTCGCCGCGGGGTTTCGCATACCAAGGGGCTTCGCGCCCGCCCCGCGCCTCCGCTCGGTTGGCGTCAGAACCAGCTCGACGCCCAGTTCCAGGCGCGGCGGGCGCCGCGGCCGACGTCGTCGATGCGGCGGCCGGCGAAGTTGCCGACGCCCTCGATGGTGTCGGCGGCGACGCCGACGGCGCTGGAACCCAGGTTGCCCACACCGCCGACGGCCCAGCCGCCGGCCTTCGGGACGGAGCCCAGGATGGTGGAGCCGACGCCGAGCGAGCGGTTCACGAGGCCGCCCCGGTTCCACCGGTCGGCGCCCCAGCCCAGGAGCGCGTCGCCACCCTGCTCGATGAAGTTGCCGGCGGTGCTGACGCCGGCCGGAACCAGGTTCAGCCCGCCCTTCAGTCCGCCCCCGGCCACCATCTGGGTGAAGCCGCCGAGCCGGTCGCCCGGGGTGCTCGAGCCGATGGGCGCAAACGTCCGGTCGAAGCCGCGCGTTGCGTCGTAGGCCCCGTCCATCGCCACGCGCAGCCGGGTCTGATCGCCATTGAGGTAGGCCCCCTGACGCAACCGCGTCATCCAGGTGGGCGACTGCTCGCTGACGCCCATGTAGTAGCGGTCGACGTTGCCTGCCAGCGTCCCGAACCCACGCGGCACCGGACTGCTCCAGATGCGCTGCAGCTCGTCCTCCGGAATGCCGGCCGGGTACCGGCCGCCTGGAGCGAACGCGCCGCTGCGGGCCAGCGCCGTGTCCTCGAACAGGAAGTGGCGCACCGGGTTTCCGTTCTCGTCCGGCAGGACGTTGTAGCCCTTGACCGCCATCCAGTGCAGATTCTCGAAGCGCCGCCTGAGCGTGGCGTCCGGGTCGTCGGCCGCGAGGTTGACGAGGATGAGCCCGCGTTCGCCCCGGTCGATGCGATCGGCCAGCCCGTCGACCGAAAAGCTATTCTGACTCCTGGGCGTCAGCCCCTGGGCCATCAGGTACCGCTCCATCGCCTGAGGGCCAGTACCGAAGCCAAAATGCGACGGAGCCATCCGATCGTAGGCATCCCGGAACGATGCCGAACCGCCACCTGCGAACGAACGGGCCGCGACGGCGCTGGCGTAGGGCCCGCAGGGGTTGGAGGAGCCGTCACCGTTGACGTCCTCGACCGGGCGGATGCCGGGCAACGCCGCGCCGTAGGCGTCGTCGCCGGGAGTGGTCGTGAGCACGCCCGCCGGCTGGAGCCGAGCGAGCTGCGTCTCCCCCGGCCGGGCTCCGAACTGCGCACCTCGCCCCTCCCCTTCGGCCGATGAGGCCCGGCTGGCGTCCTCGGCATCGAGGGTGGTCTGGGCCGCCACTCGGACGGACCCCGGCCCGGCGAACGTCGCCAGCACGAGCGCCAGGGGAAGCCAGGGGAGGAAACCGAGTGCTCTGCTCACGGGGGAGTTGCTCATCTTGCCGTGACTGGAAGCAGCATCGATGCCAGGACAGCCCGGACCCATGGTAGAGCCTGGCCCCGTGCAGGCTGCAAAGCCCCGAAACCCGCATCCAGCGGGCAAATCGAAGACTCTCGCCCCCGTGACGAAACAGCCAGCACCCGGCCCCTGCCCGGCAGACGACCCCTCCCGCAACTTCCCCCAGAGGAAGAAAACCGTCACCGCCGGGATAGCAAAAACCCCCGGGCCTTGCGGCTCGAGGGTTTCGTCAGTGGATGCGTTTTCGCGGGGTCTTGTCGGGGCTCTCACGGGGCGAGACGTCTATGGGTTGTCTCTCCGGAGAACCCGCGCCTTGCGGCGTCCCTCTTGGGTCCATCCACCTGGATTTTCCGGCCAAGCCTTGCGGCCCAGCCATCCGATCGACCTGTCCGTCGGCGTAGATCCCGCTCGTTCCTCGGGCCCTGGCTCTGGAACCGGCAAGCCGGTCATGACCTGGGTCCTGGCGCCACGCGGAACCGGGTTGCTCGGAGAGCCGGCGACAGACGTTGAGCTCTCCAGCCGGGGCAACTCGGGGGCCTTTGTTGCCTTCAGTACCGTGATTCAAGGGGTCATCCGATCCGGCATTACCCGGCGCGGTCCAATGGAAACCCCTGTCCAACCTCGTCCTCGGGTACTCGAGGACCCCAGGGCCACTACTGCTTTCGGATCGGGCCGCGGATACCGCAGCCGAAGCTGCAACATCCGGACATCGATCCAGCCGGTCCCTCAGGCCTGCCGGCTAGCTCGGGAAGAACTCTGCAGAGCGCTTCGAGAGCCTCCATCCGTTACTGGCTGCCTCCGGGCGACCCCGCCCGTTTTGCGGCAACCTCTCCGTCAGGAGGAGGGGCATTGTAACTCCCGGGCTTCCCAAAGTCAAACACTTTGTGAAAGTTTTTTTCGAGTTCCGTGCGAACCAGCCGCAGAGCGAGATCTCGAGGACGGCCGGCTGCCGTCGATGGCGCACTTCAGCTCGGCAAAGAGCTGCCCCAGCCTCTCCTGCGTGTAGTGGGCGTTCAGACCGCTCGGATTCGGCAGCACCCAGACCCGCGCGCCCGCCAGCATCTCGGGCTGCGGCCCCACGGCCGCCCGCGGCTTCGAGAAGGCCGCCCGGTAGGCGCCGATCCCCAGGAACGCTACCCAGCGCGGCCTATAGCGCTGGAGCTTCTCGAGCAGCAACCGGCCCCCGCGGACCAGCTCTTCAGGACTCAGTTCATCCGCAGAGGCCGAAGCCCTCGCCGCGACGTTCGTCACGCCGATGCCGAGCTCGAGCAGCGCCCCGTCCTCGAATGCCGAGTAGACGCGCGGCGTGAACCCGCCGTCCGCGAGCGCCCGCCAGAACCGGTTACCCGGCCGCGCGAAGTGGTGACCGACCGCCGCCGTGTAGAGCCCAGGGTTGATGCCGACCAGCACCACGTCCAGCCCCCTCGCCAGCACGTCCGGGACCGTCAGAGAGCCGGCCCTCGCCACTTGCTCGCGCGTCGGAACCCAGGGAACCGGGCCCGCTGCGCCTGTCCCCTCACCCTTGCCCATCGCCGGCCTTGCTGCAGTTCTCGGGCGCGCAGAGCCATCGGCCCAGCCACTGCCTCAGCT
>JACQZN010000020.1 GCA_016213845.1 Candidatus Wallbacteria bacterium | reverse complement strand
GCATGTCAAAAGGTCAGATGCTGGTCGTGGATGACGAAGAGCGCATCCTCGAGCTGTTCAAGGGAATCTTCGCGGGCACCTACGACGTCTACACGGCGACGTCGGGCCCGGGCGCCCTGGAGCTCTTGGGCAAGCACCCCATCCACGTTCTGCTGGCTGACTACCACATGGAGGGGATGACGGGCAGCGAGCTGCTCGTCAAGGTCCGGGAGCAGTACCCCAACATCGTCCGGCTGCTCATCACCGGGTACCCCGACATCGAGGCGCTGGCCGATGCCATCAACCGCGGGCAGATCTACGGCTTCATCCGCAAGCCCTGGGAGGTCGGCGAGCTTCGCATCATGCTGAAGCACGCCCACGACCACTACGTGGTGATGGAGGAGAACCGCACACTCACCCGCGAGCTGAAGAAGGACAATTTCTCGCTCCACAACATCTTCGCCAGCCTCGCCAGCGGCCTGATGGTCATCGATACCAGCCTCCGCATCTACCTCGTCAACCCCGCCGGCGCCAAGCTCTTCGGCCTCGATGCCGAGGACGCCAAAGGCCGCAGCGTGCTCGACTTTCCGACGCTGGCTCCGCTCTTGCCCGTGGTGAAGGAGACCATCCAGCAGAAGTCGAACCAGGACTACCAGGAGATGGAGGTCGAGTCCGACGGCGAGACTCGCACGATCGGCCTGGGAACGGCGCTGATCGGCTTCGGAACGCACCCCCTCTACGGCGACGACTCGTCGCTGCAGGGCGTCATCGTGCTCTGCCGCGACATCACCGAAAAGAAGCGGTTGGAACAGCAGCTGATCCACTCCGAGAAGCTCGCGGCCATCGGTCTCTTGGCGGGCGGCGTGGCCCACGAGATCAAAAATCCCCTCTCCGTCATCCTCGGCTACACGGAGCTTCTGCTCGAGAGCAAGCCCGACGACAAGACGATGACCGAGAGCCTCCAGAAGATCCAGCGCCAGGCTGAGCGCTGCCGCAACATCGTCGGCAACCTACTGAAATTCTCCCGCAAGTCCGACGTCGACGTCGTGCCGATCAACGTCAACCAGACGCTGGCCGAGACGCTCGAACTGCTCGGCAAACAGCTGCTTGTGCAGAACATCAAGGTGGAGCAGGACTACAGCTCCATGCTGCCGCCCTTCTGGGGCAACGAGAGCGAGCTGCAGCAGATCTTCTTCAACCTCATCGTCAACGCCAAGGACGCCATGGAGAAGACCGGCGGTGTCCTGATGGTCAAGACGATCAACGGCGAGAGCTACATCAAAGTCGTCATCGGCGACACGGGACCCGGAATCCCGCCCGACGTCGCCAAGAAAATCTTCAGCCCCTTCTTCACGACCAAGGCCGCCGGCAAGGGCACCGGGCTGGGGCTATCGATCGTCCAGAGCATCATCGACAAGTACCGGGGCACCATCACGCTCGACACCAAGCCGGGTGAGGGCACCGCGTTCGCCATCACGCTTCCGAAGGGCGAGGGCGGTCAGGTCAAGCCCAAGTCCGAGGAGATGCAGCTGGTCTCGGAGGACCAGGAGCGGCTGCGCGTCATGCTGGTCGACGACGAGGACGACATCCGTGCGCTCTGCAAGGAGATCTTCCTCAACGACAACCATATCGTCACGGAGTTCTCCAGCGGGTTCGACGCCATCGAGGCCGTCAGGACTGACAAGGTCGACATCATCTTCCTGGACCTCAAGATGCCGAAGATCAGCGGCATCGACACCTTCAAGCGCATCAAGGCGATCAACCCAGCCGTCCCGGTCGTCATCGTTACCGGCAGCCTCGAGGACTCCATGGCCAAGGAAGTCTTCGGCCTCGACGCCTTCGACATCATCGACAAGCCCTTCAAGGTCGCCGACCTGAAGAAGGTCATCAAGAAGTTCAACCTCCTCAAGGGCAAGCGGTCAGGGCAGGCTTGAGGCTTGAGGCTTGAGGAGTGAGGCTTGAGGAGGGAGAGCAGACTCCTGATCCCTGAGGCCTGATCCCTGATCCCTGAGGCCTAGAAAAACAGCTGCAGGCCGAAGGCGGCGACGAGGCCGACCACTAGCATCAGGACGCCGCGAGCCAGGCGGGTCTTTACGGCGTCGGAGCCTGTCGAGGGGGCGGGCCGCACGACGGGCGTCGGGGCGGGGGCGGGAGCCACGGTGGCGCTGGCAGCGGTCACGGATGCCAGGGCATCGACTCTGCCGAGGCCGAAGCGCGTGTCCTTGCCGGGCTCACCCAGGTCGACGGCGCCTGTGATCAACAGCCGCTCGATCTCGGAGGCGGTGGCGCGGGGCCGGGCCTGCTTGATCAGGGCCGCGATACCGGCAACGACAGGGCAGGCCATCGAGGTGCCGTTCAAGGAGCGCATCTGGCCGCCGGGCGCGGTGCTGAGGATGCCGTGACCGGGGGCCGCGAGATCGGGCTTCGTGTACGTCACGCCGTTCCAGGCGGTCTCGGCGCCTGTGGAGAAGCCGGGAGCGGCGTCGGCGAGGTCGGTGGCCCCGACGGCCAGAGCGATGGGATAGGCAGCCGGGATAATCTCGGCACCGGGACCCGCGTTGCCGGAAGCAAAAACCGGAAGCATGTCCGCGTCGCGCCAAGCCTGCACTGCGTCCCAGAAGAAGGTGTCTTCGCTGCCGATGTCCTTCATCTGCTTCCGATCGACGCCCCAGGAGCAGCTCACGATGGCCGGCCGGTCGTTGGTGCTGGGATTGCCGTCCGGGTCCAGCATCCACTGCATCGCGGCCAGCAACTTGGAGAGCTCGCCGCTTCCTTCCGCGTCGAGCGCCTTGGCCACGATCAGCCGCGCACCCGGCGCAACGCCGATGCCATCGCCGCCGGCGCAGATGCTGCCGGCCGTGTGCGTGCCGTGTCCCTCGTCGTCGTAGGCCGCGGTCTTTCCGTTGACGAAGTCCTTGAAACGCAACACTCGTCCGTCGAGGGCCGGGTGGGCTGCATCGACGCCGGTGTCGATGTGGCCGATCACGACGCCCTCGCCGCGCCCGCCGAACTTCGACCACGCCTCGCGGGCGCGGACCTTGTCGACGGCCCAGCTGCTGCCGGCTGCCAGCGCCGAGGCGCCTGCCTTGCGCAGGAGCTCCTGGCGAGGGATGGCCTGGATGCGAACGTCACGGTAGATGCGCTCCACGTCCGACCGCCCCGCCAGCTCACGGATCAGCGCCGGATCGGCATCGACGAGCACGGAGTTGGCGATCCAGAGCTCCTGGGCCCTCGGCGTCGGCGCAGCCGGTACGACCGAGGCGCGCACGCCCGGGGCCAGCGGGGTGGCCTTGGAGCTTGCCAGCGGCCGCGAGGCCAGCTCGGAGAGAAGCACCGCGGCGGCCCGGCGGGCCTCTTCGCGTCGCAAAGCCATCCGTACGGCCGCATCCGCCGCCGAAAGCTGTCCCACCGGGGCGCTCCCGCGCTGACCCCGCATCCGGATCAATACCCGCACCGTCGAAGCCCCGGACCCGAGAGCCCTCTGGACTGCCGGCGTCAACTTCTGGCGAGCGGGACTCCAGGATTCCTGGGCGCTCGCGGACGCGAGGCCAAGTGCGGCTGCCAGCAGCAGGGTCCAGGAACGGGTGAACGTCATGCGCGATGGGCCTCCTCGAAAGTTCGCAGAATTATGAGAACAGGGGACCGAAGCGTCAAGCCGGAAACTGGCGATTTCGAGACGGCTGCTATAATGCTGGCGGCGTGACACAGAGGACGCGAAAGCTCATGATCGGGGGCGTCGCGCTGGCCGTGCTGGGCGCAGCCATCGCCGGCGGCGTCGCCTTTTTCGTCATCTCGAAGATTCAGGACCCGGCCCTGGTCGGCACGCTGGTGCAGGACCTCCTGAAACCACTCTTCCCGGCCAAGATAGAGATCAAGGAGATTGTCTACAGGCCGCTGGCCCAGGGCGAGGCGACCGGGGTCTCCGCCTTCCACACCGGCTTCCCGGAGAAGCCCCTCTTCAAGTGCGAAAAGCTGGCCCTGGGACTGAAACCCAAGGAGCTGCGCACGGGCAACCTCGTCCTGACGCACGTCAAGCTGAATGGCTGGCAGCTCAACATCATCCGAAACCCGGACGGTAGCATGAACCTGCCGGCGGCCCTCATGCGGCGGGCGGCCGTAAGCCTGCCGGACCTTTCGACGGCAATGTTGGCAACGGCCGGCTTCATGGCGGGCAAGCAGCTGGCCGTGGAGCTGATCGAGCTCGAGAACGGCGAAATCTCGTTCGAAGACAAGCTGCTCGGCCAGACGTTCAAGTGGAGCGCCATCAAAGGGCGCGGTGCCCTCAAGGACGGACAGATTGGTTTCGAATCGGTCGAGGGGAAGCTGCTCGAATCGATGCCGCTCACCTGGCGGGGCCAGTTCGGGCTTCCGCCGCAGCCTTCGGTCAACGGCTCGCTACAGCTGGCCGGCCTCGATCTCAAAGTCCTGCAGTCGAAGGTACCGTTCCTGGCAGGCTGGACCTCGATGGGGGCCCCTCCCTGGTCGGGCGCCATCAGGATCAACACCTCCATCCAGTGGAGCTCTGGCGGGGGGGGCGAGCTCAAGACGGACCTCCAGTTCGAGCAAGCCAGCGTGAGCGAGCCATTCCTGACCCGACAGTCGCTCGGCATATCGAGCGGAACGGGCAAGATCCAGGCGAAGCTCGCGCCCGGTCAGGGAATCGCCGGCTCCTTCGAGTTGACGCTCGGAAAGACCAACGTCACGCCGCTAGGGCCGGGTGTCATGCTTGCCTTCGACGGCCTCAACGTCGCCGCGGACTTCGACGGTCCGACGATCGTCCTGAAGACCTGCGAAGGCAATCTGCTCGGGGGACAGTTGACCGCCAAGGGCACCCTGCAGGGACTGTTCGGCGAGCTCGATGTGACCGCGGCACGACTGCCGATAGAGCCGCTGCTGGCCAAGACCACGGTC
The DNA here is from genome assembly GCA_016213845.1 of Candidatus Wallbacteria bacterium. Classification (GTDB taxonomy): domain Bacteria; phylum Muiribacteriota; class UBA6191; order JACPRK01; family JACPRK01; genus JACPRK01. The sequence goes on along the minus strand of JACQZN010000020.1, from coordinate 31,868 downwards.
ATGAAGGACCACCCGTGGGCGCGAGGCGCCATCGTGCAGAAGGCCGCGGGGAAGTTCGGCGTTGGACAGCTCAGCTTCTCGGAGCTCGACATCATGGTGGCCGGTTCGAACGTGAAAGGCAGCGGAACGGTCCGGGCCTCAGACGGGGGCGGCTATGAGCCGGTCGACGTCAACGGAACGGCGGAGCTGGACGGCACCACGCTCGGGATGCTCTTCGGCTTCGAGAATCCGGGCCGGGTGACGGGCAAGGCGAGCGTGAAGTTCGCGGTGAAGCCCAACGCCTTCACGGCGGAGTTCCGGTCTGGGGACTTCGCCATCCAGGGCGGCCACCCGGAGCTCAACTTCCGGGCGCTGGCGGCCAACTTCAACGGTCTTCGCCAGCAGAGGGACGGCAAGTCGCAGGTCGCCTGGTCAGCCAACGTACGGTCCGGCTCCTTCACGATGCTGTGGCCCGCTCTGCTGAAGGCGGCATCGCTCCCGGTCGAGGGACCGGTGAAGATGGACAGCGGCGAAGGCGCACTGATGTTCGACGCCCAGGGGCTCCATGTGCTGAACTTGAGATGCTCCAGCCCCCAGGTGACGCTCTCCGGCAAGCTCCTGATCGACCCCGCAGCACGGCTTTCCGGCGAGCTCGACATGGAGGCCTACTCGGTTCCCGGCGTGCCGGCAGTCCGCAACTCGTCGGTGGTCTCCGGCACTATCGCGGCGCCTGAGCTCACGCCGCGATGATCAACCTCAAATCGATCCGGAGCATCCCGCGGATCGGCGACATCACCGCGGTGCTGGTCCGCCACGGGCTGGAGCATTTCGCCGAGCAGCTGGGACTTCCGATTTACCAGAAGCTGCGGACGCTGATCAGCGGACCACCCGGCCTGGAGCTGCAGAGCACCCTTCCCGAGCGACTCCGGAACGTGCTGCAGGACCTGGGGCCGACCTTCATCAAGTTCGGGCAGGTGCTCTCGACCCGCCACGACCTGATCCCCGAGGATTTCATCCGGGAATTCAGCCAGCTTCAGGACCACGTGCCGCCGATGCCTTACGAACGCGTGGCGGCGGTGCTCGAAAGCGAGCTCTCCCAGCCGCCGGAGAAGCTCTTCAGGGACATCGAGCACGAGGCGATTGCGGCGGCCTCGATCGGCCAGGTCCACCGCGCGCACCTGCCGGACGGGCGGCAGGTCGTGCTGAAGGTCCAGCGCGAGGGGATCTCCGACATCATCCGCTCCGATATCGACATCCTCTACTATCTGGCGCACACGCTCCAGACCTCGGAGCTGCTGGAGGCCTCGACATTCGACCCCGTCGGCATCATCGGCGAGTTCGCGCGCTCCATCACGCGTGAGCTCGACTACGTGCGCGAGGCGCAGAACATGGTGACCTTTCGCCGCAATTTCGCCGACACGCCTCGCGTGCGGATTCCGGAGGTCTACCTCGACCTCTGCACGCACCGGGTGCTCGTGATGGAGTACATGCGCGGCACGCGCGGCAACCGCATCGACCCCAAGACGGTCAACGGCAAGGCGCTGGCGGAGATCGGCGCGCGGGCCGTGCTCCAGCAGGTCTTCAAGGACGGCTGCTTCCACGCTGACCCGCACCCGGGGAACATCCTGATCCTCGACGGCAACACCATCTGCTTCCTCGACTTCGGGATGGTGGGACGGCTGTCGCTGAAGATGAAGGACAACATCTCGCGGCTGCTGGTGTCGCTCATCGGACGGGATTACGACGCCCTGGCCCGCGAGCTGGTCTACGTCGGGGAGCCGGTGCAGGAGATCGACCTCGACCGATTCAGCACAGCGCTGATGGACACGCTCGACCCCTTCTACGGCGTGGCGCTCAAGAACCTCGACCTGGGCCTGCTCATCCGAAGCATCATGAAGCTGCTGGTGCAGCACCAGCTCAAGCTGCCGTCCAACTACGCCATGATGCTCAAGGCGCTGATCAGCATCGAGCACATGGCCAAGACGCTCGACCCCGAGTTCGACATCATCCAGGAGGCGCGCCCCTTCGTGGAGGAGCTGGTCATCGAGCGCTGGCACCCCCAGCGGCTGATGAAGGACGCCCACCTGGGGCTGCTCGACTTCGCCTCCTTCATGAAGCGGACACCGAGCCAGCTGACGAAGCTGCTCCACAAGATGCAGCACGGCAACTTCTCGATCGAGTTCATGCACCGCGGGCTCGACCCGCTCTCGCACACGCTCGACAAGCTGTCGAACCGCATCTCGTTCTCGCTGGTCATCAGCGCGCTGATCATCGGCTCCAGCTTCATCATGACGACCAACATCCAGCCGACGATGTTCGGCTACCCCTGGATGGGCGTCTGTGGCTACATGGCCGCCGGTTTCCTCGGCTTCTGGCTGGCGATCGGCATCCTGCGGAGCGGGAGACTGTAAGCAGGAGAAAGCCGGCGGCGGTTGCCCGCCACCGGCCGGAATCGCTCCCCAGAAGGCTCAGCCGATGCGAGCCTCGAGCTTGTCGAGGTCGATCAGCAGGGCGCGAATCTGGGTGGTCAGGTCGAGATCCTGAACGAACTCGGCGTTGAGCATGCGGCGGGCGTCCTTGAGCACCAAGGTCAGCTCGCGGAGTTGCTCGACCGGCATCGCTGCCAGCTGGGCCAGCACCTCGTGGACGCCCTTGAAGTCGCGGGAGTCCAGCGCCGAGCGGATACGCTCGACCAGCGCCTGGCAGCGCTCCTCGCTCTTGACGACGTCATCGATGAAGCGATCTTCGATCCGGCTGGGATCGCAGTCGTTCTGGATGGGCGCCGCCGCCGCGGCTCGGCCAGCGCCGTCCCACGGGAGGATGCTGACGTAGCCGTCGAGGATGCGGGGATGCTTCCTGAGGATGTAATCGTAACGATCCATTCTGAGCCCTGTCGACTCGTCGAACAGGGGATCGCCCCCCAGGTAGACCGTGCTCTTCGGGTCGCCGTACGGGTTCAGCTGACTGCTGACCAGGTATCGGTCTATGTACGCCCGCTGCGCGTCGCTCAAGGCGACGGCGAACACGTTGCTGGTGAAAACGAAGGAAACGACCAGGAGAACCGAAATGGAGCGCTTCAGCAGATTCATCGGGTCCTCACTCCTTTGAGCAAGGTCCTGACAAACCGGATCCGGGATCTGCTTTCGGCAGATGCACGATCCGTACTCTGCTAGTCGCTACTCTTGTCGAACAGTGGTGTTGGATCTTCGGCCGGTGAATCTTTTACTGGGCCGAAGCTCCCTTCTGACTACGAAACGAATACTGGGATACCGGTGATTGGAACCAGGGGTTGAAACTTCTCCGTACTGAGTGAGATGCCTTCCCGGGAAAGCTGCAGGACGATAGCAGATGGAGGTCGAAATGTCAATGGGGGAGAATCGAGAATTGAGAATCGAGAATCGGGGGGCAGCCTCTGTTGGGGGCAGGCTTCAGGAGCCAGGCCGAAGAGTGGGGGGGGGAGCACGAGGCGCCACGGGGGGGGCGTGGGGGGAGAGGCCGGGCTTGGGCTCGGGCAAGGGCACGGGCTCGGGCAAGGGCACGGGCTCGGGCAAGGGCAGGGGCAGGGGCGTGGAGAGTCGGCTGTGCCCCCCCTACTGGCTACTGACTACTTCTTCCACCTTCCACCTTCCACCTTCCAACCTCCGCCTGACGCCTGACACCTGATTCCTGGTGCCTGCTGTACACTCTGGCCGGATGCGCATGAACGTCGAAGATCCGGGGTCCATCGGGACCGAGCTGGGCAAGGAATTCAGCCGCCGCTTCGAGATTCTGGGCGTCCTGGGAAAGGGCGGGATGGGCATCGTCCTGAGGTGCCGCCAGCGCGACCTGGGGCGTGACGTGGCCGTCAAGCTGATGCTGGAGCACGCGCCGGAGACGCGGGCCCGCTTCCAGCGCGAGGGGCTGCTGCTGGCCAGACTGCGCCACCCGAACTTGATCACCGTGCTCGCCACGGGAGAGGCTCGCGGCAATCCCTACCTCGTGTTCGAGCTGATCGACGGGCGAACCCTGCGTGAGACGCTCGACCGCTTCGGCCGCATGGAGATCGAGAGGGCCGTGCAGGTCGTCCGCCAGGTTGCCGACGCTCTCTCCGTCACCCACGAGCAAGGCATCCTCCACCGCGACGTCAAGGCCACGAACATCCTGCTGACCCCCGACGGCACGACCAAGCTGGGCGATTTCGGCCTGGCGCTCGCCCTGGAAGGCGGCGATCGGCTGACCCGCTCGGGCGTCTTCATGGGCACCCCCGAGTACACGGCCCCGGAGATCATCCGGGGCGAGCCCCCGCAGGCCGCGTCGGATCTCTACTCGCTCGGGATGGTCCTCTACGAGACGCTGGTCGGCCAGACGTCCTTCGGGAACCTGCCGCTCAAGGACCTGATGAAGGCGCACCTCGACCGGGAGGCGCCGCTCTTGCGCACGCTTCGCCCCGACGTGCCCACCTGGATCGAGTACATCGTCCGCAAGCTCCTGGCCAAGGACCCGCGCCAGCGCTTCAAGAGCGCCTCCGAAGTGTCCCTGGCGCTCGCAGAGGGCCTCGAGGGGCGAGGCGAAGCCGCGGCTGCCGTCGCGCGGCACCCGACGATCTCTATGCGGGCGCCCGATCCGCTCGTGCAGACACACCTCTCGGGAGACGAGGTGCCCAGGCTGGGACAGCGAACCCTGGCGACGCTGCGCCCCACCGGACTGGGCGAATCCTCTACGGTCCGGCGTGCCCGGCCCTATCTGGCGGTGGCCGGGGCGGGGCTGGCTCTGCTGGCCCTCGGCGCCGCCATCTCAGCGCTCAGGACGGAGCCGTCGCGCGTGCTCACGCTCGACGTCCGGCCCGGGCAGACGACGGCAGTCGTTGCCTGGAAGACCTCTCTGGCCGTCAAGTCATGGCTCGAGCTGGCGAAGGGTGAGGAGGGTGGCGCCTTCGAGCCGGTCCCCGGCCCCGCCCGCGAGCCCGCGCTCGACCAGTCGCAGGCGCTCTCGGGCTTGCTTGCGGGCACGGCCTACCGCGTGCGCGTCGCCTGCGCCGACGGGTCGGTGTCGCTCGATCGCCCGCTGCGAACGGCGCCGCTGGAACGTCCTCGATTCCGGGTTACCGGCCCGCGTTCCGCGTTCCTCGACCTGCGCACCCACGAGCCGCTCGTCGCCGCCCTGCGCATCGGAGATAGGAGAATCCCGTCCGCCCGCTCCACGCCTGCCGTCGAACATACGTTCGCGCTCGAGGCCTCCGATGTCCTCGTCGGCATCGAGCGCCCCGTCCTGGCGATCGAGTCCGAGGCCGGCCGGGAGGTGGAGATGCCCCTTCCCCCCGTCGGCTCGCTCCCCCGCGAGCTGGTCACTCGCATCGACATGCAGGCCCTGGGCCGCCTATTCACCGAGCTCTACGGCCGCAGCGTCCGCACCAAGCAGGACCGCGAGCGCGTGTTCGCACAGGTGAAGCTCCTCCCGTTCTACCCGTACTGGGCCCACTTCCGGCCGCTGGCCGAGGCCTTCTTCAAGGGCCCGCCCGAGATTCCCGATTCCGAGCGGCTCGACGTCTACAACCGCCTAGTCGACCTCGAGGTCGTCGACGCCGCGGCACTCGATTACAGGATCCCGCCCGCGGTGGCCTTCGCGGCGTCCACCCAGTCCTTCGTCGGCCGCTTCGTCGGCAAACCTCCCCTGAAACCGCGCTACCGCTGGAAGGCCGATTTCGACATGAAACGCGACGGATTCTGGGTCCCCAGCGGCAACGACCAGGAGCTGGACCGGATCCGGCGCAACATGTACCAGTTCGCCACGAAGCTGCGGGACCGCCACAGTGTGCGCGTGCCGATCGCACCGGCCGAGCTGGCCGACTGCCGCCGCGTCGCGCTCGTCTTCCGCATCTCGGCCCTGGTCCTGCGCAGCTACTTCGAAGTCACCCTCAACGGCCGTCTGAAGCTGGCCTTCCGCCCCACGGAGAGCTGGAACTACGATCCCCTGTCGGGCGAGACCGACATCGGCAATACGTTGCCCATCCGCTTCATGCGCCCCGGCGATAACACGCTCGACATCGAGATGAAGACCAGCCCGGGCGTGACGCCCATCGCCTCCGCCCAGATCTGGGGAATCGAGATTCTGGGAGAGTGAGCAGCTAGACGACGCCCCGAGAGGCGCGCGGGGAAAAATCGTGGCGTCTACCTGTACCGGGTTTTCGAGAAAACCCGGTACAGGTAGACGCCACGGGTTTTCCCCGGGCGTGACGCCCGTCGCCTCCGCCCAGATCTGGGGAATCGAGATTCTGGGAGAGTGAGCGCTGTCCCGTCGCCTCGAGGTCCGCTAGCTCTCGCCGGTGACGCTCTTCAACAGGTTCACCAGGGCCTGCGAGATGTCCCGGAACTTGATGAGGCCCATGAAGAACCCAGCGACCACGATCAGCGGGATGGCGATGAGGCTGACCTCGAAAGCGGCCTTGGCGACTTCCTTCAGGAAGACGTCCTTGCGCTCTATCTTCAGGAACTCGATGCCAGCCTGCAGGAACTTCTTCTCGCTGTCCTCCAGCTTCTCCAGCAGGTAATCCATCGCGTTCTCGCGATCGGCCTGGGCGTTGTCGACGAACAGGAAGTTCTCTCCGATCTTCACCTTGTCGCCCACGCTCAGGACCGCCGTCTTGACCACCTTGTTGTTGACCAGGGTGCCGTTCTTGCTCCCCAGGTCGGTCAGGACGAACCCCTTGACGGTACGCTCGATGGTGGCGTGGTTGCGCGACACGTGCGAGCCCGGCAGCACCATGTGGTTGTCGCTGGACCGCCCGATCGTCGTGATGCGGTCCTTGATCCGGAACTCCGTGGCCTCGGAGTCCCGGTTGACGACGATCAGCTTGATCACGGACGAGTCCTCCCGGACCGGTTCGTGAAACGCGCGATCGAGGTACCGTATGTTGCTGGCAGCTTGCAAGACCGGTTGCGCCAAGCGGGCACCGGCGACGCCGGCGCTCGACAGCACCTTCCGGTATCTCGTATCGGTATTCTCGCGACCATGACCTTAGCCTTGCCGGTCCCAATTATGCGGCCGCCGGGCCTCGCCGTGCAACGCCACCGGCGATTGGAGAAAAACTTCGAACATTTGGGCCAGGCCCGGTGTCATCATGAGGAAGAGGCCCGCAAGGCGGGTGTTTGCGGCTGACCCGGACGGCCTCGAATCGCCCCAACCCGGCGCAAGGAGACGCGATGCTCGTTCGCAGGTCCGCCCTCATCGGTAGCCTGGTCGCCGCTTCGATGGCCCTCGCCGGTTGCGGCGCAGGCGACGTCACGGTCATCACGAGCCAGCCGTCCACCGGTTCCACCGGTAGCCAGCAGCAGGGCACGCAGGTCCGCGTCGTCCGCCACCAGAGACGGCCGCCCGCCCCGGGAGCCGGCTCCCGGGAGACAGGCAACGTCCCGAACCTTGGAAGCGGCCCGTCCGCCCCGGCCTCGCCGCCGCCAAACGTCACCGCAGCCCGCCCCCCGACCGGCGGCCTGAACTTCGATGCCAACACCCAGGCCGTGCTCAATCGCTACAATCTCGTCATCACCGGCCGAGACGCGTCGCCCCAGAACGTCGCCATCGTCACGGCTGCCGCGCAGCTCTACCAGTCTCGGCAGCACAAGCTTCTCGTCGTCATCCAGCGTGACCCGAGCAAGCTGCCCGTGGCGGGCGTCTGGTGGTCCAACGGCTACTCCGCCCAGACGGAGCTCTATCAGCCCCAGATGCCCCACGTGGCCGACCACGAGCTGGCCCACGACCTGACCCTCAAGGTGAATCCGGCCGCCGGCCAACGCCTGGGCAACGCCATCGCAGCCCAGTGGAACAACCCGGCCGTCTTCCCCAGCAGCTACGCCCGCTCCAAGGTCCCCGAAGCAATGGCCGAGGCGCTCTCGTCCTGGGCCGAAAAGATTGCCCGGCCGGGCCAGATGGCCTTCTACAGCCCGCCAGCAACGGTCGTGGCAGAGCTGCAGCCCTTCCTGGCCGACGGCCTGAAGAACAGGTGACGGTTTGCGGGCGCTGCGTGCTCGCGAAACTGGCGGCGTCGGACTTCCGCTGCTCGTCGTCCTGACCCTCCTGGTTCTGCTGGCCTTTCTGGGCTTTCACCAGCTCTACTTCGCCTCGCACGTACAGGCAGGCTCGGTGCGAGGGGCCTGGGGGGACGTGGCGCTGGCGATCGCCGAATCGGCCGTCGAGGAGCTGATGCACCGCGTCAAGAGCGACGCGTCCGACCCGTCGCGCCCGCTCTATCACGAGCTGCGCAAGGAGGTGCTGGCGGGCCAGATGGGCGCCATGCCAATCCCCGACTCCACCCGGCTGGACGTGGCCCCCAGGCTCCTGGAACAAGCTCCGGCGCCGGGAGCCAAGATCGACTGGAGCTCGGCGGAGGTCGGCTACCAGCGGCAGTTCGAGGAGAACCCATGGGAGCGGTTCGGCCTGATCCGGTACCGTGCGCGCGTTTCGGTGGACGGTTCGCCCGGTCCGCGCCTGGTGCGAGAGCTGGAAGTCGCCCAGGGATTCAAGGTGGTCTCGGCTACCGTGCCGCGCCCCTTCGACCAGGCGGCCGTCTACGTGGGCGACCTCTGGAGCCTCACGGACCCGGCCGACGTGAACCGCCGTCGCGAGCGATACCTGGCTGCCGTGGAGCGTCACCGGGAGTGGCTGGACCAGGCCATGGCGCGGGCGCCGGTCCAGCTGGCCGAGCGCTACTCCGAGGCCCGCAGCGCGATCCCGTCCGGCTCCGAGCTGGCGGGCCGGGTGCCCCTGTTGCCGGTGACCCGGCCCGCGCTGCTGGTCGCCAGCGGCCACCAGGGCCAGGAGTTTCCGCTCGACGCGCTCGATCTGGCGCGCAAGCTCGCCGCCGAAGAAGTGGGCGCGGCCGCTTCCGAGGCGCGCGTGCAACGGACGCTTGCGGCGCTCGACGCGGCGCCGGCCAGCGCGAGTGCCCACGAGGCCCTGCTCTCGGCGCTCGCGGAGTCGCTCGAGCTGCTCCAGGGGCTGATGAGCCGCATCTGGGCCTTCGGTGAGGGGTACCGCGTCGTCGGTGTGGAGCAGCCGGAGTACCAGGCGCTGGTCCGCCGCCATGCCGGCCTCTGGCTCGATCACTGGCGGCGCGTTGCGGGGTTCGTGCTGAGAGAAGAGGGGGGACAGACGGTCCAGTCGCGGTTCGATTCGCTTGCCAGGCGGCTGGGGACGCTGAACGGAGTTGTGCTCTGCGAATCTCCCGGCGGCACGATGACGCTGACCGGAAACCTCCCGGGCAAGCTCGTGCTGGTCGTGAGCGGCGGACACGTGGTCCTGGACGGGACCAACGGACAGGCTCGCCCCCAGGACCTGCTGACTGTGGTGGTCCTGGGCGGGACAGTGGAGGTCCGGGGCGAAGTCCACGCCGCGCTGGTGCTCGCTTCACTGCCGGGCGAGGCCGCGGCGGGACCACCCGACTCGAAAGCTCTTTTTGCTCCTGGGGCCGTGCTGCGCGGGGGGCTGGTGATCGAACGGCTCGGCGCGGGAAGTGTGCTGGCGGGCAGCCTCTTCCGCGAAGAGAAGTACAGCTCCGGGCCGGCGGGCCGCGGTGCGCTGGCCGATCGGTACGCCGTCCTCGTCAGTCCGCTCGCCGTCTACCGCAAGGTGGCGCACCGGTGAGCCGAGGTTCCCGGCGCGGGCGAGGCGGGATGGCGCTGGCGGAGGTGCTGATCGCGGTGCTGGTGCTGGCGGCGGCGATGGTGCCGGTGCTGTTCCTGTTCCCCTCGGGGGCGCGACGGTCGGCGTTCGGGGAGGCCCAGTTGCGGGCGCACTTGCGGGCCCGAGCATTGCTGGGGCAGGCGATCGACATGGCCGTACGGACCGGCTTCCGCGACCTACCCGACAACCAGAGCCTGCCGGCCTCGGACGGGAGCAAGGGCCGGGAGACGATCTCCTTCGAGCCGGTGCGGGGCTTCGAGGGCCTCTGGGTCGTGACGGCGATAGTGGAGTGGACGGCGCCGCTGGAGGACGGGGGGGGAGGCGAGAGGAGTTACCAGCTCCAGCGACTCCTACACCGGAGCGAACAGTCGCTGGCGGCGGACTGGCCGCTGGCGGCCGGGGGCGAGCGATGAGGCGACGCGGATTCACGCTGGTCGAGCTGCTGGTGGCAGCGCTGCTGTCGGCCTTCGTGCTGGCGGGCGCCTGGTGGATGTTCGTGAGCGGCAGCCGGCAGAGCGTGAAGCTCGACCTGCGGCTGGCGCGGCTGCAGGGGATCGTCGGGCTTCTCGAGGCGCTCTCCGATGACCTGGCCCAGGCCGTCTACGTTCCGCCAGCCGGCAGCCAGGGGAACGGCGTCGACGCCGAGCAGTTGACGCTCTTCAAGTTCCGCGCCTATGCGTTGCCGAAAGCGAGCGCGGCGGGAGAGGAAGCGGACGCCAGCGCGGTCTGGACGGAGCCGGTGGTCTATCGCTTCGAGCGCGCCACGGGGCAGATCAGCCGCAATGGCCGACCGATGCCGCTGGGCAGGTTCACTCAGGTGGGTTTCCACCCGCCGGACAACATCGTCCCCGGCGTTCGCGTGGTCTGCACGGCGGAGTCCCTCGCCTCCGATCCGTCCGCGCGGTTCGAGATCCTGCTACCGCTGGAGCGTGCCGCCTCGGAAGCCGCCTTCGAGAGCTGGCAGGAGAACTACTACGACATGGAGCCCGTCGTGGAGCTCATCGATCCCGGAGCCGATCGGCCAGCACCTCGATGAAGCGCTGGCGGGACTTCTTGCCTTCTTCGAGCTGCGAGCGGGCCCAGGCCGCAAGGCGTTCGGTCGGCCGCACGGGGTCGTCGAGCAAGGCTGCCAGCGCGCGCTCGGCGCTGGCAGCGGCCTCTGCAGCCGGTCCCGGGTCGAGACGCCGGTCGTGACGGCACTCGGAGAGGAGGGCCTCGGTCTTCGGGTCATAGCTCAGCGCCAGCAGTGGCGTGCCGGTGAGGGCGGCCAGCAGCATGGCGTGGTACCTCATGGCGACGACGGCCTTGAGCTCCGAGAAGACACTGACGGCGTTATCGGGATCGACCTCGCGGATCTCGTCGGGCGCGGCGATGCCTAGCAGGAACGGCAGGTCCTGCTCGGGAAAGAGGGCCAGGAAACGCACCGTCAGCCCCCGGCTCGCCGCCGCGCTCCGCAGGCCGTCCGCGACGCGGGCGAGGACCTCCCTGGGGAAGGCGGTAGTCGAGCGCAAATTGACTCCAAGGATGCGCGAGCTCTCGTGACGCCTTTCTCTCCTGGGCTCGTACCAGAAGACCGGGTCGACACCAATCTCGGGCCACTCCTCGGCGTGGGGGACCTGGCCGGCCTCACCGGCCCACCGCTTGAGCGCCGCGGCGCTCGTCGGGTCCCGGGCCAGGGTGAGCTCCGCGCGAATGGTGTACCAGGCGAGCAGGCTCCGGTACCACGGCCGCGCCAGCCCCCCGAAGGAGTGGCCGGCGAAGACCGTGTCGCAGGTGCCGAGCAATCTCGCCAGCGCCGGGTAGGTCAGGTAGTACGGGAAGGTGAAGGGACCCGTCGAATCCTGGAACAGGCCCCCGCCGCCGCTCACGTGGACGCGCGAGGCAGCCATCCCGGCGACGATGTCGGCCGGGGACCACCGGTCGGCCACGGCGACGCCGGGAGGCCCCGGACCTCGCAGGAAGACGAGCAGCGAGGCGCGCTCCTGGGCGGCTTCCCGGGCTGCGCGGAGCTCATTGGCCAGCATCCACTCGTCGCCCAGGTTGCCGTAGCCGAAGTACCCCGAGAAGCTGACGTAGGGCCCGCCGGCGGCCAACGCCGCGGCGCGGCGCAGCGGCCAGAGGACCAGCAGAGCCGCCCAGCCGCAGACCAGCCCCACCAGCCCGCGCTTCGCCGTCAAGAGCACCGGTGAGTGCAAGTGGCAGAAGCTGTTGGCAATCGAGACCGGCGCAACGGTGCCGGCGATCAGCAAGAGCAGCCGCGCCCGCCAGCTCGGCCTGCAGCCACTCCCGCCGTGGGCCAGGAAGGCAAGCAGCGCCAGCGCCGGATAGCCGATCAGAAACTCCTTGGTCCGCGGCCGCGCGGGCAGCGTCTCTTCCATCCGGTCCCGGAGTCCCTGCTCGGCTTGCGTGGCCGGCACGGCGCTGAAGTTGCCGGAGCGCATCAGGTAGAGAGCCCCGCCGCCGACGATGGCAGCCACCAGCGCCAGGTCCAGCGCCACGAGCCTCACGGAGAGCAGCCGCACCCGCTCTCGCCGCAACAGCTCCAGACAGGCAAGCGCTATCGGAGCCAGGTAGACGAGCTTCACGCCGCTGAAGGCCGCCCGGTGCATCACGTAGGCCGGGTCGCTCAGGATTTCATACAGAAGCGCTCCGCCGACGTAATTGAGTCCCAGGACCAGAGCGAGCTCGCGGGCGGTCGCCAGGAGCCCCAGCGGCCAGCGCGTGCGGCGCTCGAAGACGGCCGCCGACACCGCCGCCGCGCCCACCGCCGCCGCCAGCGCCGCCACCCGTGGCGACGCCAGACAGACGGCGGCGATCGGCACGGCCGCCACTCGCAGCCAGCCGACGGGAAACGGCTCCAGCATCGCCAGGAAGGCCAGCACCAGACAGGCCGCCCCCAGGGCGGCCGCCGCGCGGTAGATGCTGCCGTGGCGGCCTTCCAGCGCCACGCTCAGGTAGGCATTCGCGGCCACCGGCTCGCCCTTCACGAAGCCCGCCGACGCCAGCGAGGCGAAGAGCTCCCGGACATACGCAAACGTCGCCTGGTACAGGTCCTTGCGATCCCAAGGATTCTGCCCGGGCGCCAGCGGGTGCAGGTAGAAGTGGCGAACGTTGCGCTCCTCGGCGGCCCGCCGCCACCTGGGAAGAAGCCGTGAGTACGGCAGCTTCGCCAGCTCTCTGGGGGGGATGGAGTGGAGGAACGCGCTCCGGACCGGCTGGGCCGCGAGCAGCTCGGCCACTCCATCCTGGCCGCTGAACTCCACCTGTCCAACGCGCAGGTTGCGCACGTGAAAGGCCTTGGCGACCAGGCCGATGCTCCCCGGCCAGCCCAGAGCGGAGTCCTCGTCGAAGACGACCGTCGCGCCTTCGGGGACCATGAAGATGAAGTATCGGAGGAACTCCGGGCCGGCCCACTGCACGTTCGGCAGCCGGTAGACCACCTCCAGACCCGCGGCCCGGGCCTTGCGCACCATCTCCTGGTCCAGGAAGATCGGCGTCTTGCGGAAGAGCTCTCCCGCGACCGGGACGTCGACCGCATCGAGCTCGGCGCGAGTGCCCGGGAAGAGCGCTGCCGTCGTCGACGCCACGCTGAAGCGGTCGGGATAAGCCAGCCTCAGCCGGGTGCGCCCGGGCTGGGCGCTTGCCTGGACCTCCAGGATGCCGTCGGCGGCGAGCTGATCGGTGCTGCAGGGGCGAATCGCCACGGCCGAGACGCCCGCCGCGGCCAGGTCGGCCAGCAGCCTGTCGTCGGAGTTCGAGGTGGCGCGGGCGACCTCGCGGAAGCCCTGCAAGTCGGCGATGACCTCGAGCCGGGTGTTGATCCGGTCGAACTTGATCCGCCGCGCCAGCGGCATCGCGCCGAGAACGGCCAGAAACAGAGCCAGCCAGAGAAACAGCCGCGTGGCCCGTCTGGCCTCGGCCGTGGGATCGGGGCTGCCGTCGAGCATCGCCGGACCGCCTAGTGCCCGCCTGCGGTCTTCGCGGCGGTCTCGGCCGACGCGGCGCACACCCGGTTGCGCCCGCCTTCCTTGGCTCGGTAGAGCGCGGCGTCGGCACGCTTGATCAGCACGTTCTTCTCGCGAGCGTCGTCGGGGAAGGTAGAGACGCCGATGCTGATCGTCACTTTCAGGTCGCCCTTTTCGCTCTGGTAGGTACGCTCCGCGACCGCCTTGCGCAGCCGTTCCGCCACCTGGTGTGCCGCATCCTTCGGCGTGTGCGGCATCACCACGGCGAACTCCTCGCCGCCGTAGCGGGCGACCACGTCGTTCTCGCGCCGCAGCTCCTTGAAGACGCCCGCGGTCTCACGGAGCACCAGGTCTCCGATCTGGTGGCCGTAGGTGTCGTTGAACTTCTTGAAGTGATCGATATCGGTGATCATCAGGCTGATCGGGTCCTCGTAACGGCCGGCCCGCTTCAGCTCCGTGTCGAGCGTGTCCTGGAAGTAGCGGTGCGTGAAGAGTCGCGTCAGACCGTCGGTGTTGGCGCGCTCCTTGGCCTCCTCGAACATGCGGCCGTTCTTGATGACCATGGCCGTCAGGGAGGCCACGAACTCGACGGCGTCGACGTCGTCGCGCAGGCTCTCCTTTTCCTTGCGACCCTCGGCGAACTCCTCGATGTCGATGACGCCCAGGATCTCGCGGTTGTGCACCAGAGGCGCGCAAACGAAGGCGTGGCTCCGCCCGCGGCTGATGGCCGCCAGCGAGGGATCGCGCCCGGCGTTCTCGCTGTCGATGAGATTGCCGGTGCGCGCCACCTGCGACACGACCTCGCTGGCGCGCGGGTTCTCTCGCCGGGGATCACCCGGGTAGCCCATCGCGGCCTCGAGGCGTATTCCCTGATCGCTCACCAGCCACAGGGCACACCGCTTGGCACGGATCGGCGCGCTCACCAGCGCATTCATCACCTGTTCCAGAACGCGAGACACCTCCAGCGACTGCACGGTCAGCCGAGCGATCGAAGAGAGTGCCCGCCGCAGGCTCGTGCTCTCCACCAGCTTGGTCTTGTACTCGTCGATCGTCTTCTCGCGGCCCTTCACTTCCTTCTTGAGCCGCTCCATGTCCTTGTTGACGGTCTCGACGACCATCTCGGATTCGCGCCCCGATGCCGAGAGAAACCCGACCCCCAGACCGGCCACAACCAGCACCGTCACGCCCGCCACCGCCAGACCGGTCGCCTGGTCGCCGCCCGGGTTGACCAGGGGCAACGCAAAGACCGCGGCCCCGGCCAGGAGCCCCAGCACCAGCGGTTTCCAGTACTCACCCATCCGTGGAACAGGATGATAGCACCTGGGAGAGACCCGCGGACACACGCTTGGGCTGCCAACGGCGGGCGCTGCCAGGCCGATGGCGGCGTGTCCGCCAGATTCTCAGCGAGCCGGTGCGCGCAGGAAGAGAGCGACGCAGATCCCCAGGAACAGGAAGTTCTGCAGCCACGCGCCCACGAAGGGAGTGAGCGCGCCGGTCTTCCCCAGGCTGGCCGAGAGACTCATCGCCATGTAGTAGAGGAACGTGAGGATGAGACTGACGCCGAAGCCGATGAAGCCGCCGCTGCGGCCCGGGGAGATCCCCATCGCGGCGCCGATGAAGGAGAAGATCAGCACGCAGAACGGGAACGAGGTGCGCAGGTACATCTCCACCTGGAGGGGACGAGTGTTGGCCAGTCCGCGCTTCTCGAGATGGCGGATCTTCTCGAAGAGCTCGCGGATGGTCAGCTCGTTGGGGTCGCTCTCCTTCTCCTTGAGCGACTCCGGGGTCTCGTTCAGACGATAGTCGCCAGCAGGCTTGCTCTCCCAGGTCACCTGGCCGTCCGGATGGAAGCGGGTTTCGACGGCCTGATCGAGCCGCCATTGCCCTCCCCCCTTCCACTTGCCGCTGGGGGCGCTGAGCATGCTGTCGAGCCCGCGCGGGCCGTAGTTGCGCACGACCAGGTTGCGGAAGCTTTCGTCGCGCAGAAAGAACCGTCCGACGTAGGTGAGCTGGCCCTGGCCGGACTTCACCAGGATGTTGTCCTTGTAGGTGGTGTTGGGCGGCCCCGCGGCGCGCAGCTTCTGCTCCCAGATGCGCTGGCTGACCCGCATGCAGGGCGGCACCACGAAGTCATTGAAGAGATAGACCGCCGTCGACACCAGCAGCCCGAAAACGCCGACGGGCACCATCAGCCGCGCCAGCGAGATTCCCGACGCCAGTATGGCCGCCAGCTCGCTGTCCTTGGAGAGCCGGCCGAAAACGAAGAGCGTCGCCATCAGCGCCGCAGCCGGGAACATGTACTGCATGTCCTCGGGCACCCGGAACACGAACCACTTCAGCACCAGCGACCGCTCCACTCGCCCCTCCGAGAGGTACTTCAGCGCACGCATGAATTGCCCGAACATCAGGATCGTCAGCGCGCCCACCATCCCCAGAGCGAAGGGCGCCCCCAGCTGGCGAAAGATGTAGCGGTCGAGAATCGTCAAGTCAGCCAATGCCTCCGTCTGCGCAAGGGCAGATGCTCAGGGCCAGTATGCAGTATGATGGCACCTGTCACGGAGCGGCAAACTCGAGTTGCTCGGCCCGGGCCGGGCGGACTGGGAGGTTTTCGAAATGTCCGATGGACGACCGTCGGGTCTGGCAGCCCGGCTCAAGAACATGGTTGCGAAGACGGAACCCGCGGCCGGAGCCAGTCCGCCCCCGCCGCCCCCGCCGATGCAGGCCGCAGCGCCTCCCCCGCCGCCGCGGCCGCCGGTCGCCGCAGCGCCTGCCCCCCCCCCGCCGGTGGCTAGCCACTCGGCCCCGCCGCCGAACCCGCTGGCCCACATGGCACCACAGCCACCCCCGGCCGCGGCATCCATCGGGCCGGCGACAGGCTCCACGCTCGCCGACCCGTTCGGCCCCGCCCACCCTCGCCAGCTGGAGTTCCTGGGCTTCATCTACGAGGTCCGCGATCGGCTCTCGATGGAGATCAACGCTTCCGAGCTCGAGGGGCTGGCCCAGGTCGACCGCGAGAACTTGCTGAAGAACGCAATCCTGCAGGTCGTCGATCAGACCCAGGCCGAGCATCAGTTCCCGATGTCCGACGACGAGAAGCGCGTCATCACCCAGGACGTGCTCGACGAGATCGTCGGACTGGGACCCATCGAGTGTCTCTTGCGCGACCGGGACATCGACGAAGTGATGGTCAACGGCCCCAAGCAGATCTTCGTGGAGCGCAAGGGCAAGCTCACGCTCAGCAACCGCCTGTTCCGCAACAACGAGCACGTGATGCACGTCGTTCACAAGATCGTGGCGCCGCTCGGCAAGCACGTCGACGAGATGCAGCCCATCTGCGACTGCCGCCTGGCGGATGGCTCGCGCGTCAACGTCATCATCCCGCCGCTGGCCATCGACGGCCCGTCGATCACGATCCGAAAGTTCAAGAAGGAGCGACTGGGCATGGGTGACCTGGTCCGCTTCGGAACGCTCACGCAGGAGATGGCCGACTTCCTGGACGCCTGTGTCCGCGGGCGCCTCAACGTCGTCGTTTCGGGCGGTACCGGGTCGGGCAAGACGACCACGCTCAACATCCTCTCGAACTGCATCCCCGACGACGAGCGGATCGTCACCTGCGAAGACGCCGCCGAGCTCCAGTTGCGCAAGGTCCACGTGGTGCGCCTGGAGACGCGCCCCCCCAACATCGAAGGCAAGGGCGAGATCACCATTCGCGACCTCGTCAAGAACTGTCTGCGTATGAGACCCGAGCGAATCATCGTCGGTGAGATCCGCGGTGGCGAATGTCTCGACATGCTGCAGGCGATGAACACCGGTCACGACGGCTCTCTCACCACGGGCCACGCCAACCAGCCGCGCGACATGATCCGCCGCCTGGAGACGATGGCGATGATGTCGGGCATGGACCTGCCGTTGAAGGCCATCCGCGAACAGATCGCCAGCGCCGTCCACCTCATCGTCCAGCAGAGCCGTCTGCAGGACGGCAGCCGCCGCATCACCCACATCACCGAGGTGCAGGGCATGGAAGGCGAAGTCGTCACGCTATCCGACATCTTCATCTTCGAGCAGCAGGGCATCGACGAGAACGGGAAGATCATCGGACGCCTCAAGCCCACAGGCCTGAGGCCCAAGTTCATCCAGAAGCTCGAAGCCCACGGCATCCACCTGCCCGCCAGCATCTTCGTCTCGAAGGACGGAGGCGGGTTCTAGGAAGATGGAAGGTAGAAGATAGAAGGTGGAAGATGGAAGACGGAAGGGGTAGCCAGTAGTCAGTAGGGGACGGCGCAGTGACGGCTTCCCTGTCTCGGCATTCTGCGCATCCTGAGTCCGTCTCTTCGCCACTGCTGGCATTGGGCTGTTGCAAGATGCCCATGCTGAGGGCTGGAGTGCGGAGTGAGGCTCGAGGGGCAAGACGCCACGCGGACGAGCAAGCGAAAGACGATGACGTGTCGCACCGCCCCTACTGTCTACTGACTACTGTCTACTGACTACTCTTCCACCTTCCACCTCCTACCTTCCTCCCCATGCGCACCATCCCCGAGCTCCTGCGCCGCGCGGCCGAGGCACGCGCAATCGAGCCGCTGGCGAGCGCGGGCGATCGCAGCCTTGGCGGCTACGAGCTGCGACAGGCGGTTGGCTACCTCGCGGCAGGGTTCCTGGAGGAGGGCCTGAAGAAAGGCGACCGGGTCGCGCTGTTCCTGCCGAACGGACTGGAGTTCCTCCAGTGCTGGCTGGCGCTGGCGGAGATCGGCGCCACCGCGGTGCCCATCAACACGGCACTGAAAGCGGCCGAGGTCGCGTTCATCCTGGACCACGCGCAGGCTGCGGCGCTGATCGCGGGAGCCGAGCTGCCACAAGAACTGGGCGGGGCCGAAGCGCCCTGGACCGGCCGGACGATCTTCGCGGGGGAGCGCGCCGCGCACTCGCTGTTCGAAACGGGGGTGCCTCTCGAGGAGCTACAGGGCGTGCACGCCGTCGACTTCTTTCCGGAAGTCGAGGAAGACGACGTTGCGACCTTCGTCTACACCTCGGGGAGCACGGGCAGGCCCAAGGCGGTGATGCAGACTCACCGCACTTACGTTCTCTCGGGCGAAGGGTTCGCGCACTGGGTCGGCATCCGGCCAGGGGACCGCGTGCTGGCGGTGTTGCCGCTCTTCCACATCAACGCGCAGGCCTACTCCACGATGGGCGCGCTGGCTGGCGGCGCGACGCTGGTCATCGCCGAGCGCTTCAGCGCCAGCGGGTTCTGGGAGCTGGCCAGGAGCTCGGGCGCCACGCACTTCAACTGTGTCGGGGCGATGATGCAGATTCTCTGCAAACGCGAGCCGTCCGCCGGCGAGCGTGACCATGCGGTGCGCGTGGCCTACTGCGCCCCTGCCCTGCCTCCCGAGGTGCATGAGGCGGCCGAGCGTCGATTCGGACTCAAAATTGTCATCGGCTACGGTCTGTCCGAATGCACCTACGGAACGGTGACCCCGCTGGACGGTCCGGGGCGGCCGCCCAGCATGGGCCTTCCCAGACAACACCCGTCGGGAGCGACGGTGAATCGCGTGCGGGTCGTGGCGGCTGACGGATCGGATGCGCCCATCGGCGAGCCCGGGGAGATCTGGCTCGCCAACGACGCCGTGATGAAGGGATACTGGCGCGACCCGGAATCGACCGAGCGGGCGCTGGCCGACGGCTGGCTCCATACGGGCGATATCGCCGTGCGGGACGCGGAAGGCTGGCTGACGTTCGTGGACCGCAGGACGGATCAGATCCGGCGCCGGGGCGAGAACATCGCGGCCCGGGAAGTCGAGGAGGTGCTCTCCGCTCACCCTGCCGTCCTGGAAGCCGCCGTCATCGGGGTCCCGTCGGAGCTGGGCGAGGACGACGTGAAGGCGTTCGCCGTGCTGAAGGAGGGCCAGTCCGTCGGCCCCGAGGAGCTGGTCCGATGGTGCGCCAGCCGGCTCGCCGCCTTCAAGGTCCCCCGCTACCTGGAGCTGCGGACCGAGCTCCCGCGCACGCCCACGCATCGAGTTGCGAAGCCGGTTCTGAAGAAGGAGCCCCTCTGTCCGCCTGGGTGCTGGGACGGGGAAGGGGAAGATAGAAGATGGAAGGTAGAAGGTGGAAGGAGTAGCCAGTAGCGGTGGTGCGTGGGCAACTCGTTAGGTCCGCCTCCGCCCAGGGGGCAGGAGTGAGGGGTGAGGCTCGAGGCTTGAGAAGTGAGGAGTGAGGCTCGAGAAGTGAGGGATCAGGCTTCAGGGATCAGGGATCAGGAGTCGGGCTGGAGGCGTGAGGGGTGCGGAGCCAGGGTGGGAACCAGCGAAAGACCGATGTCGTGTCGCCTCGACCCTACTGGCTACTGACTACTGGCTACTGACTACTCTCTCAAATCTTCGCGCAGACCGTCTTGGCCTGGGTGAACTGCAAGAGATAATCCGGGCCTCCGGTCTTGCTGTCGGTGCCGGACATGTTGAAGCCGCCGAAGGGATGGCGACCGACCATGGCGCCCGTGCACTTGCGGTTCAAGTAGAGGTTTCCGACGTGGAACTCGCGAGCGGCGCGCTCGAGCCGGTCCGGGCTGGAGGAGTAGACGGCTCCGGTGAGTCCGAATGCCGTGCCGTTGGCGATCTCGAGGGCATGATCGTAGTCCCGGGCCCGTATCACGGCCAGGACCGGGCCGAAGATCTCCTCCTGCGCGATCCGCGCTCCGGGCCGGACCTCGTCGAAGATCGTCGGTGGGACGAAGAACCCGTCCGATTCCGTCCGCTCACCGCCCATCAGGAGCTTGCCTTCCTCCTTGCCGAGCTGGATGTAGTGGAACACCTTCTCGTAGGCGCGTCCGCTGATGACGGGCCCGACGTTGGTCGAAGGGTCCTGGGCCGGGCCGACGGTCAGAGCGCGTGTGGCGGCCAGGAGCTTCTCGACGAAGCGGTCGTGCACGGAGTCGAACACGACCACCCTGGAGCAGGCCGAGCACTTCTGCCCCTGGTATCCGAACGCCGCAGCCGTGACTCCCTGCGCGGCGCTGTCCAGGTCGGCGTCGTCGGCGACGATGATGGCATTCTTGCCGCCCATCTCGGCGACGACCCGCTTGAGCCACCGCTGGCCGTCGGAGACCTTGGCGGCATTCTCCACCACCTGGCATCCCACCTCGCGGGAGCCGGTGAAGCTGACGAATCTGACCTTCGGATGGCGCACCAGGTGCGCGCCGAGAGCGGCGCCGGTGCCGGTGACCAGGTTGAGGACTCCGGCAGGAACCCCGGCCTCGATCATCAACTCGACCAGCTTGGTGGCGACTACCGGGGCGTCCTCGGAAGGCTTGGAGACCACCGTGTTTCCGGCCACCGCGGCGGCGGCGGCCATCCCGCCCATGATCGCGCACGGAAAATTCCAGGGTGAGATGCAGACCCCTACCCCGAGCGGAATGTAGGCCAGTCGGTTCTTCTCCTCGGAGACCTGCACGAGCTCGGGAGGCTGGTTCAGTCTGATCATCGAGCGGCAGTAGTAGTCGAAGAAGTCGACCATCTCTGCGACGTCGGCGTCGGCCTCGGCCCAGTTCTTACCGACCTCGTAGATGATCCAGGCGTTGAACTCGAACCGCCGTTGCCGCAGGAGCTCCTTGGCCCGAAAGAAGATTTCGCAGCGCTCCGGGGCCGGCACGAGACTCCAGCTCTCGAAGGCGCCGAGCGCGGCCTGGACAGCGAGATCCCCCAGCTCCGGGGGGCAGTCCTGGACGATGCCGACCAGCCGCGAGGAACACGACGGGTCGATCGAGCGGATCTTCTGCGTGGCGGTGACCTTCTGGCCACCGATGTACGCAGGGTACTCCCGCCCCAGCTCGGAGCCGACCTGCGCCAACGCGGCCTCCATCGCCGCGCGCACGTGCGGCTTCGAGAAGTCGCTGAACGGCTCGTTGGCGAACGGTGGAAGCTGATCCTCTCGGGTAATCTTGGCGGTCATCGCAGGTCCTCCGCAAGTCGGGCCGGGCGCGCGCGGACTTCGGGCCCGGGAGCCGGCCAGAGTAGCACAATTAGAGCCCATCTTCAACCTCGGGAGCGGGTCCGAGAAGGTGGACGCGACGCGCGCCCGCCTGCTAGATTAGGCGCCACGTACCCGCCCCTTCCGCCGCCCCGGCGCGGAGGGCCAAGATCGATGACCGAGCCTTCCGCACACGCCTTGCTCGACCAGGTCCGCCAGGGCCCAAAGTCCTTCGACGAGCTGGCCGATCGGCTGCTGGACATGCCGCGCGAACAGTCGCGCGCGCAGCTCGTGGCGTTGCTCGAGGCGTACAAGCAGGGCTCGGCCCAGGTGGAAGTCGCCTCCTTCCTGGGCTCCAAGCTGGAGCTGGCGGCGCTCATCCAGGACATCGTCTTCAAGATCTCGGCGCTCCTCAACGCCGACCGCACCAGCCTCTTCCTCATCGACCGGCAGCGCTCCCAGCTCTGGAGCAAGGTCGCGCAGGGCCTCCAGACCAAGGAGATCCGTATCCCGATGGACCGCGGCCTGGCGGGACTGGTGGCCACCAAGGGCGAGCCGCTCAACATCCCGGACGTCTACGATCACCCGCTCTTCAACCGGGACGTGGACAAGGCGACCGGTTACCGCACGATGTCGATGCTGGCGGCGCCCATCACCAACCCCGCAGGCGAAATCGTCGGCGTCATCCAGGCGATCAACAAGCGCGGCGGTCCCTTCACGGGAGCCGACCTGGCGCTCTTGCGAAGCCTGAGCACCATCCTGGCGGTGGCGCTCGAAAACTCGCTCCTCTACGAGCGGGTGGTCGCCCAGCAGCGTAACCTAGATTCCCTGCTGGGCGTCGCCAACGCCCTCACCTCCCAGCTCGACCTGACGACCCTGGTCCAGAGCATCATGGGAAAGGCCTGCGAGATCCTCTCCGCAGACCGCGCAACGCTCTTCCTGCTCGACAAGGAGAAAGACCAGCTCTGGAGCAAGGTCGCCAAGGGCAGCGAGATCCGGGAGATCCGCTTCCCGCGGTCCGTCGGCATCGCCGGCCACGTCGCCACCACCGGAGAGCCGCTCAACATCCAGGACGCCTACCAGAGCCCGCTCTTCAACCCCGAGTTCGACAAGAAGACCGGTTACCGCACCCAGACCATCCTCTGCATGCCGATCCGCAATACCGGGGGGGAGGTCATCGGCGTCACGCAAGTCATCAACAAGAAGGACGGCGTCTTCACGGTCGATGACGAGCAGCTCCTGGGTGCGTTCTCCGCCCAGGCTGCCATCGCCCTGGAGAACGCGCAGCTCTACGAGCGGGTCGTCGCCCAGCAGCGCCAGGTGGAATCGCTTCTGAACGTGGCCAACGCCCTTTCGAGCGAGCTCGATCTCTCGACCCTGATCCAGACGATCATGGGCAAGGCGTGCGACATCATGGAGGCCGATCGAGCCACGCTCTTCCTGCTCGACAAGGAAACCGGCGAGCTCTGGAGCAAGAGCACGCAGGGCGGCGAGATCAAGGAGATCCGCTTCCCGAAGTCGGTCGGCATCGCCGGCCACGTCGCCACCACCGGGGAGCCGCTCAACATCGAGGACGCCTACGAAAGCCCGCTCTTCAACCCCGAGTTCGACAAGAAAACCGGCTACCGCACTCGCACCATCCTCTGCATGCCGATCCGCAACAACTCGGGCGAGGTCATGGGCGTCACGCAGCTGATCAACAAGAAGAAGGGCGTCTTCACGCCCGACGACGAACAGCTCCTGCAGGCCTTCTCGGCCCAGGCCGCCATCGCCCTGGAGAACGCGCAGCTCTTCGACAGCGTGCTGCACCTGAAGAACTACCTGGAGTCGGTGCTCAACAACATGTCGAATGGCGTGATGTCGGTCGATTCCAAGCAGCGCGTCACGCTCACGAACCAGGCGGCGACGCGCATCCTGGAGGTGACCGCGGCCGACCCGATCTCCCGGCGGCTGGACGAGGTGCTGGGCGAGGGCGCCGGGCTCTTCGCCGAGAAGTTCCAGCGAGTGATGGAGTCCGGACAGGCGCTCACCGAGTACGACCGGGACTACAAGACCGCGACGGGCAAGCCGCTGTCGATGAACGTGTCGATCCAGCCGCTCAAGGATCAGCGCGCGGGCACCATCGTCGGCTCCGTCGCCATCCTGGAGGACATGACGCGTGAGAAGCGAACGCGCTCGATGATGACCCGCCTGCTCTCCAAGGACGTCGCTGAACGGTTGCTCTCGGGCGACTGGGAGGCGCTGATGAGGGGGGCGCGCCAGGACGTGACGATCCTCTTCAGCGACATCCGCAGCTTCACGACCATCACGGAGAAGATCGGCGCCCAGGAGACCGTGGCGATGCTGAACGAGTACTTCAGCCACATGGTCGATGCCATCTTCAGCTTCGGCGGAACGCTCGACAAGTTCATCGGCGACGCCATCATGGCAATCTTCGGAGCGCCCGTGCACCACCCCAACAACGCGGTCCACGCAGTCCACGCCGCCATCGAGATGGGCAATCGACTGCGCACCTTCAACGCCAAGCGCGTCCGCGAGGGCAAGGTCCCGATCCGCACCGGCATCTGCCTCTCATCCGGCGAGGTGCTCTGCGGGACCATTGGCTCCGAGAAGAAGATGGAGTACACCGCGATCGGCGACGGCGTGAACCTCGCCTCCCGACTCGAAAGCGCCAACAAGTACTACGGCACCGAAGTGCTCATCAGCGAGTTCACATACGCCAAGACGGCCGAGGAGTGCCGCGTGCGCGAGATCGACCGCGTGAAGGTGAAGGGAAAACACCAGGGCGTCACCGTTTACGAGCTGCTGGGCCTCCGGGAGTCACGCTTCGACGAGGCGCAGGAGGCGCACCTGGCCGCCTACGACGAAGGCATGCGCTGGATCGGCGCCCATCGGTTCGAGCAGGCTCACCGATGCTTCATCCGCGCCGTCGAGATCACCCCCACCGATCGCGCCAGCCAGCTCTGGCTCGAGCGAACCACCGAGCTCCTGAAGTCACCGCCCCCGCCCGACTGGGATGGCACCTACGAGCTGAAGGAGAAGTAGCCAGTAGCCAGTAGCGGCCGTGCGACACGGCATCGTTCTTTCGCTGGTTCCTACCCGGGCTCCCCGCCCCTTACCCCTCAAGCCTCACTCCTCAAGCCTCAAGCCTCAAGCCTCACTCCTCAAGCCTCAAGCCTCAAGCCTCACTCCTCAAGCCTCAAGCCTCCCTCCTGATCCCTGAAGCCTGAAGCCTGATCCCTGATCCCTGAAGCCTCCCTCCTCAAGCCTTCCCCCCGGCTGCCTGCGTACGGGTGCCGATCGCCCTGAGACCGATGGTCCTGCGCGTGCGCGCCAGCGGGCTGGTGCGGACCGAATCGACCGAGTGGCGCAAGTCCTCGGCGTGGAGCGAGCGAGACCAGGTATGAGGCGGGTAGCGGCGCATGCTGGCCACGGCGGCGCGCTTTACCACCTCTTTGAGCTGAGCGGGTGTGAGACCGTCGGTGAGCGGAACGAGCGCCTCCACGGGAAGCTCGGGCAATAGCGAGCCCAGGAATCGACCGAGGAGCACCCGGCGATGGACGGCATCGGGTGCGTCGTAGACGAGGATGTGGTCGACCCGGCCCGGCCGCTCCGCCAGTGCCTTCTCGAGGAACTCCCAGGAGTTGGAAGTGAGGAGAACGGCAACCTGGTCTCTCGCCTGAAGGCCGTCCATCTGGTTCATCAGCTCACCGAGCACCCAGTTGGCCTGGTTGGAATCGCGCATCTGGGCAATGCCGTCGACGTCCTCGATCACCAGGATGGAGGGCGAAAACCGGCGGGCCAGATCGAAGCACTCCTTGAGAGTCAAAAGAGCCTCCGAAGCTACGAGGATCATCGTGTGATCCGGCAGCCGCTGCTTGAGGTAGCGGCAGGTGGAGGTCTTCCCGGTGCCCGGAGGGCCGCACAGGAGCAGACCGCGCTGGCACTCGATTCCGGCCTCCTCCAGCTCCTCGCGGCGCGAGAGGAAGTCGAGAAAGGTCTCTTCGAGCTCGGAGACCAGCTCCGGCTGCAGCTCGAAAGAGTCGGAGTTGGCCATGGGCAGGATATCGACCTTCGCGGCCTCACCGGGCCGGAAAAGCGGGCGCAGGAGCTGTCCGCGCAGGCAGGACTCGTCGATGATCCACGCCTCGATCTCCTTCATCAGGCCGGCCGCGGCCTCGACGGCGCCCTGCTTCTTGGGCGTGGCGCCCATCAGCGTGAGGGAGGGGAAGAAGCCTTGCTCGGAATCGATGACGAAGACGTAGGGGAAGTCGCCTCCGCTGACGAAGAAGGCCGCGCGAGAGGCCATCTCCTCGTGCTGTTCGGGGCCGGTCGCCAGCGAGAACCGACCGACCGCGCTGAACTCGGAGAAGGGGCCCGTGTTGATCAGGGCGTCCAGTTTGGAGACCATCCCTGGGAAGACCAGCCCGTCGATGCCATACGGCTCCACGTGGAAGCCGCGGGCCGGCAGATAGTCCCGAAAGGCCCGGCAGAGATCAGCGTGGTGGTAGGGCTGGAAAGTGTGGTTCCAGCGGTGAACCTCGTTCTTCGCCACCACACCCAGGAAGCAGAGGACCTGCCCTCCGATGCCGTTCACCCACTTGCGCGTCCGCACGGCCCGCCGCCCGACATCGGAGAAGAAACTCAGGATGCCCATCGTCGCTCCCTTCGCCACCGCGGAGTGTTCATCCTCACTCTAGACGACAGCGAAGGCGCGAAGGTTCATCCTGGAACGCGAAAGATGGAGGCGATGGCCTGCGGCCGGAAGCCGCGCCTCACCCCAGGTACCTCTCCAGAACCGCCTTGACCTTGCCCGCGCTCACGGGGCCGCCGTGGCAGGCGTGATAGAGCTCGGCGGAGAACTCCTCCAGCTCTTCCCACTCGGAGCGACTCATCCCGAGCCGCTCGCCCAGGTCCTTCAGGAACCCGACTTCCTTTCGCGAGATGGAGCCGTCCGCCTGCGCGGCCAGCACGGCGTAGCGCATCAGCGCCACCCGCTCCAGCGATCCGAGCGCGCCCGGGTCGGGCACGACGGGCCGCGGCCGGGCCTCCACTGCTTCGATCAGCTCGCCCTCCTCCAGGTCGAACTGCTCGGCCACTGCGCGCAAGACCTCTCGTTCCTCCGGCTGAATCGTTCCGTCCGCCAGCGCCGTCCCCAGTACGGCGCTGACGATTGCCTGAACCAGTTCCGGCACCTTGTGACTCATGCTCAAGCTCCCTGATCGTCGGGCTTCAACGGCTCCACGATGCCCAGGACGATCAGCATGCCCTGCGAAGCGAACATGAACCAGATGCCCGCGCAGATGCCGAGCGCGCCCGGCCGTAGATTCTCCGGAAGCATATAGATGGCACTCAGGTGGAACATTACCCCGGCCAGCAACCCGATCAGCATCGTCAGGACGCTGAAAAGCAACAACATCGAACGGTTCCGCATTGGGGCCATCCCTTCCCGGGCACGCCTCCGCCGGGCCACCCGGTGTCTCAGCTCCGGCCGCCGTTCGGCGGCCCGGAATGAGTCCTAGCAGATGGGCCAGCGCAAGGCTACAAAAGAACGCCGCGGGCCGTCCTGAGAATCCCCTACCAGACCGTGCGGAAGTCGAGGAAGAACCCGGCATAGTCCGGCTCGACCGCGCCTGCCCGGGCCGATTGATTGCCGTCGCCGCGCAGCACCTCCAGCTCGAGCAGCCGGTAGCCGAGCGAGAGCTGCGCCTCCTTGCCTTCAAAGCCGTTCGGGAACCTGTAAACGGCGGCCGCCTCACCCTCCCAGCCGGTGACCTCGCTCTTGCCGAGAACCGCCAGAGGCAGCTTGAGACCGCCCGCCAGGTCTATGCGCCGGGAGCATCGCATCTTTCCGAGAACTCCCAGCACCGGCCCAGCCGCGTATCCGTCCAGGATGCCGACGCGCGCCGGGGTCGAGATCCTCGCCCTGGGCAAGTACATCTGCAGCCCCCCCATGGCCTCGATGCGGTTCTCCCCGTGCTCGTACCACCGATGCTTCGCCGCCAGCTCCAGCCGCTCCAGCTCGAAGTCGAGCGTGGCCCCGGCTGCAAACGGCGCGCCCGCGAAGACGAACGCAGCGTCCAGTGTTCCCGTGTGCTCCATCTTCTGATAGGCAAACCACGCATCGCCCGCGCCCACGACCACTTCCGGAGCCAGCCGACCGTTCGTGGAGGTCCGCGCCCGGCCGGCCCCCGTCGCCCCCGAGGAGACAGCCGCATCCGCCTGGGCGTGCCAGAACTGCGCTCCCAGCCACCACGGCTTGAAGGGGTTCCGTTTCTCGTGACGCGTATCCGTCGCCGGCGGCGGGGCCGGCGGTTTGCCCCACCAGCGCGCGTAGACCACCGTCGGCGCTCCGGCGGTCGCTCCCTCACCCGACTCCTTGGCGGCCGTGCGCCACCGCAGGTAGACCTGCCTGGTGTTCACGAGGATCTCGGTGGAGCTCTCGGGCACTCCGAGCAGGTCTGCGATCTCCGTGCCCGCGGGCGTCAGATCGCCCCGCGCGAGCGCCCGCACCGCACCAGGTGACAGACGCAAGGTGCGCGGCTGCGTCGAGCCGGGCATGAACATCACCACGGTGATCGGCCTCTCGCCTCGCACCTCGGCCACTTGATCCGGACCCTCGTAGAACTTGAAACGGCTGTCCGGGTCGAGCTCGTACCCCAGCCCACCGAGCGACTGCTCCGCGATGCTGCGGACCAGCCCTCGAATCTTCCGGCGCGTCGCGTCGGCGTAGCCCGCCAGCGAAACGTCCATGTCGACGTGGTACACGCCCGCTGCCCGCTGGCGGACTTCCAACCGCTTGATCCGCAGATCGGGCCCCAGGTCGGCCACCAGCGTCGCCTTCACCTTGCGATCCGCCGGTGTCTCGTCCTCGGCCGCCAGCAGAACCCGCGGGCTGGCCAGCAGGAGTAGATTCAATACGCAGACGATGGCGAGTTTCATCAACAAGGCGACGACCGGCCGCATGGCACACGGGCCCTCTTCCAACAATATCGGCCGCGCCACCGGCCATTCGTGAGCAGATCGGGGCTCAGGCGTTGACGATTCCTCCCAGCTGCCGTAACAAGCCGGTCGTGCGACTGGCCCAGCCAGGCCGCCCTCGAACCAATCGCGGGCAGGCCAGATTCAAGGCTCTACAGATAGTGGGCGTGATCGCGCTCATCCTCATGACAGCCATGCTCGCTCTGGATCGGATTCCTCGTGGCACCAAGCCCGCCCCCCCGCCCCCAGCGGACCCCGCGGCCGCGGAGCCCGAGGAGTTTCTCCCCTTGGCGGAGGGCAACCGATGGCGCTATCGATCCACCACCGTCGACCGGCGCACCGGCAGCAAGAAGGTGCAAAAGGTGGAGGAGACCGTCGTACGTCAGGACGGCGAGAGCTTCCGGATCGTCCAGGAGATCGACGGACGGCAAGCAGACTCCCGCCTCTTCACACGCACCTCCGACGGCGTCACGGTGCTGGAGTACGAATCGGCGCGCAGTCCGGTGCTGTTCCTCGCGTCGGGCGATCTCGAGCCCGGCCTGGCCTGGGACATCGCCCCCAACCGGCGCGCCCGCATCGAGGCGCTGGAGCCGCTCACGGTGGGCAGCCAGGAAATCGACGCGCTCAAGATTCGCCTGGAGCGTTACTATGGTCGCGAGGAGACCGACGAACCGGCGTGGCTGCCGGACGGCCACTTCTGGGTCGCCCGCGGCATCGGCGTGGTGCGCCGCGACTCCTCGAGCGCCAAGCGACCACGAGTCAAGGAAGGCCGCGTCAGCTCGAGCGGCGGGCCGGACCTGCAAATCGATACGCTGCTGGAGCTGGAGAGCTACGAGCTGGCCACCGGGGATGCACGGTAATCCGGAAGGACGGGTGATCACAGGGTGAATCTGGAAAACTTCCTCGTCTTGTGCCTGGCGCTGGGCTGGGTGCTGCACAGGCATCATGCGCTGGGACTGCAGCTGGCCGCCGCGCGCGTCCGGGCCCGTTTCGACCCGTCGCTTCCCCTGCTGCGCCAGGCCGATCGACGGCTGCCCTGGTAGCCTGGAGCTCGAGAGCCCGGAGGTACGACAATGGCCGACGCCAAGACCGAAGAGCTGCGAAGACTGGTTGCCGAACGGCTCCAGAACGAGAGCACGGAAAACCTGGTCGGCCTGGGCACCGTCTTCGGCCTCGACCGGGACTCCGTGGAGTCGGCGACTCCGCTGCAGCGGGTCCAGATGCTGATGGACGGCATCGAGCTGGCCCAGCTCGCCGACATCCTGGAGATCCAGGCGCCGGGGGCCTCGACCCAGTCCCCGGCCGCTACCGCTCTACCTCCGCCGCCGCCCGAAAGCGAGATCCTGGCCCAGGTCCAGGCGTCCTCCGACGAGCCGTTCCCTCCTCCACGGGTCGAGGAAGCGACGTTCCCCGAGGATTTGCAGGCCCCGGCCACGAGAGAGAACGCCCCCGAGGAAGTCGATTCGACCACCCTGGTTACCGAAGAGACCACCTCCGTTCCGGCCGCCGCCAGCCCCGAGGAAGAGCCGCCCGGCGAAAGTCAAGAGACGCCCGCGCCCGGCAGCATCGACGCGATGACGGCCGAGATGCTTGCCAGCGGCGAGCTTACGGAAGAGGAGCTAGCCCAGCTTCGCGAGGAGGCAGGCGAAACCTCACCCAAGCCAAAGGCGCGCGAAGTGGACGAAATCGACGTCCTTCAGCAGCTCCGATCGGTCCGAAAGGACCGGGTCCAGGCCCGCGACAAGGAAAAGGCCGAGCGCAAGCGCCGCCGGGAGGCCGCCACCAAGGCGGTCGAGGAACCACCTCCCCCCGACAAGCTCCAGGTGATGCGCCTCTGGCTGTTCAGGACCACTCTCATCGTCCTGATCGTGCTGACCGCGATGCGCTCCGAGGTCATCATCCTCACCCCCGATCGGCTTTCGAACGTGGGCCTGCTCATCCAGATCAAGCTCACGGGCACGGGCACCGAAAAGGTGGCTACCCGCTTTCCGCCGCCGGTCGCCGACCAGCCGCCGGTGCGCCCCGTCACGACGGGAACCACGGGCCAGCAACCGCCGTCCACCACGCCCCAGCTGCCGCCTGTCGAACCGCCGTCCCCCGACCGCACCCGCGCCTTCCTGGAACGGGAGCTGCGAGCCGGCGATCTCCAGGGAACGATCGACCTGGCCGCGCGAAGCTTCGACGTGTCGCCCGACAAGGTCAAGGAAGAGGTCTTCGAGCGGGCCGCCGCCGCATCGGCTGGCATCGAGAAGGGCTTGGCGCTGATGCTGGCGCAGGACCTGCCGGGCGCGGAGAGTGTTCTTCGGGAGATCTCCGGAAAGGCCGGCGCCGAGCAGGCTCGCGCCGCGTACCTGCTGGGCCAGGTGCGCCGGCTGCAGGGTCGGCCAGACGAAGCGCGCGACACGTTCCGCCAAGCCGTGGCGAAGGACCCGAAGATGGCCGAGGCCCTCCACGGTATCGCCGAGCTCGAGGTGCTCGCGGGCCGTCTGCCCGCTGCGGAGGATCTTTGCCGGCAGGCGATCGCCGCGCGACCCGAGTATGTCGACGCCTATTACTCGCTCGCGGACCTGCAGAAGCAGCAGGGCCGCACTCCGGACGCCATCGCCACCTACCAGAAGCTCCTGGCAAAGCAGCCCAGACAGTCCTACGCCCTCTTCTCCATCGGGCTCATCGAGTTCAAGCAAGGCAACCCGAACGGCGCGGCCGAGAAGTTCCGCAAGGCGATCGAGGCCAACGCGGGCTGGCGCTACGCCGACGCCGGGCTAGCCTGGAACAATCTGGCCAACTGTCTGGACGCCATGGGCAAGCCGGCGGAGGCGTTGAAGGCGCATGAGGCGGCCGCGCGCGCCCGCCCCGACGACGACCTGCTTCAGTACAACCTGGCGCGGGCCTACCAGAAGTACGAGTACCCCGAGAAGGCAATCCGGCCCTACGAGAGAGCCGTCGAGTTGATGCAACTCAAGGAGCAGAGCGAGATTGCCGGTCTCTACGTGCGCGCCATCTACAACCTGGGCGACTGCTACATGCAGGTCCACAACTTCCGGATGGCGGCCGAGCGCTATGACGAGGTCCTGCGGCTGAAGCCCGAGACCGAATCCGCCCGCGAGAAGCTGGAGCGAGCGCTCGAGGCGCAGGAACGGGCACGGCTGCTCGCCAGCGAGTACGGCACGCCAACCGTGGCCCGTACCGACCGCCCCCAGAGCGATGAGGAGGCCGAGGCGCCGGTTTCCGAGCTTCCGAAGCCTTGACTGCCGAGCCCAAGCCGCGGGAGGTCGAGGTCGTGCTCTTCAGTCGGCCCGACTGCTGCCTGTGCCACGAGGCGCTCGAGGT
>JACQZN010000107.1 GCA_016213845.1 Candidatus Wallbacteria bacterium | reverse complement strand
AAAGCGGTGAGGGGCCGCACCGTCGCGAAGAACCCGAGCGCTACCCCCGCTGCCAGGGCCCACGCCAGCCTTCCCGTCGCCGCGCGCCGGGAACGGCCATAGGTCCAGAGCGTGAGCTGGAAGGCGGCCAGGGCTCCGGTATGGGACATGAAGTCTCCGCCCATGACCAGGAGAAACGGGGAAACCAACCCCAGGATCGCCGCCAACCGGGCGGTCGACTCCCCGGCTTCGTCCCGAAGCCACAGGTAGAGCAGGACGAGAGCCGTCGCCACGAGCGCGGCCGGCATCGCCCAGGGCGTGCCGAGCATGTGGCCTGGTGCCAGGAGCAGGGCGTGACCGATGGGGTACATCGGGAAGTGCTGGCCGCCGGATGCGACGATGAACGGATGGGCCAGGTAGGCGTCCAGCCCGGGCGGGACCGCCAAGCCGAGCTGCCCTGCTGCCAGGAGCTTGGCCTGGTAGAAGTAGACGGTGGAGTCGATGACGTGCGGAAGTCCGTCCAAGCATGCGAGCGCCGCGAAGGCGCACTCCGCGAAGGCGATCGCCCAGATCCCGAAGGCAAAGGTGACGCTCGAGGGAAATGCCAGGCGCTCGGCCAGCCTCCCCGCGAACCGCACGGCCGGCCCGCGGGCGGACGCGTGCAGCGCGGCGCCGAACATGAGAGCCCAGATCGCCGTCACGGCCAGCGCCGAGATGCTGCGCAGCGTCGTCGGCCTGCCGGGCACCAGTGTGAAGAGCAGGATCGACAGGAGCGCCCACCGCAGCCGGCCGTCCCCGGCCTCACTCGCCTTGCGCCTGGTCAGCCGCCAGGCCGCTCCTGCCGCTGCGAGGAAGGCGACGACCCAGGGCCAGCTCTGCCGGCCAAGGTCGAAGTACCCCAGCTGCCAGGCCGGCGCGGGCATGAACAGCACCTCGTACGGATGGAAGAGCGGATGATCGCGCGAGGTCCAGAGGAAGACGGTGAAGAGCAGAAGGACTCCCCACGCGGCCGGCGAGCTCGGGCGCTGCGCTCGGGCTGCCTGTCGCTCGCCTTCCAGGCCTGCGCCGGGCGGCTTCAGGGGCTCGGGAGATGCTTCGGTCATGCGGGTCGGACGGGACGGGGCAAGCGGGCGGCGACTCGCCAGCAGCTTGACATGGTCGGACGCGGCCGGTCGAGCCCTTCTGGTGCGCCCGGAGGGGCTCCCCTTTCCTTGACAAGCCCATTCTTGCGCGCCTATAATGGCCTCGCTCAGAATGGCTCCACTTATGGATTTTCCTGGTCCAAACGCGCCGGTTTTGCCGTCGGATCAGCGCCGGAATCCGGCAGAACCGGGGCGACCAGGCTTCAGGGGGGCGCCGGTGCCAACGGGCCGACACGACGGAATCTCTCCCAACTCTTGAACGCCTCGCAGGGCATACGCAGGGAGCCGGTCCCGGCGGCTGTGATGTCGGTCGCTCGACGGACAGGGTGTTGACGTCCCATGGCGAAAGTCAGCGTCAGACACCTCGAGAACGGGCAGTTCGTGACGGTCGACAACGTCGAGATTGCCGTCCTCACCAACGTCGGCCTGCGCCGCGAGCATAACGAGGACAACTACTACATCTTCGACCCGCAGGGGTGTGACACGACGGGGCGCGGGATGTTGTTCGCCGTCGCCGACGGCATGGGGGGCCACGCTGCCGGCGAGACCGCTAGCCGCATCGCTGTCGAAACCCTCCGGTCCTACTACACCGAGGCGATGAATGGCAGCTTCCGGGATGCGCTCGAACGCTGCATCCTGGACGCCAACGCGCGTATCTACGGCCAGGCCCAGACCTCGCCCATCCTCAAGGGCATGGGCACCACCCTGACCGTCGCAGTTCTGTCCAACACGACTCTCAACGTGGGGCAGATCGGCGACAGCCGCGCGTACCTGATCCGCGCCAAGACGATCACGCAGCTCACCGACGATCATTCGCTGGTCGCCGAGCAGATCCGCCAGGGATTGCTGACGGAGGAAGAAGCGGCCAACCATCCGGCTCGCAACATCATCACTCGCGCCCTGGGCACCAAGGAGAAGGTCGAAGCCGACTACAGCAGCTGCACTCTCGAGGTCGACGATCGAGTGCTGGTCTGCTCCGACGGTCTGCACGGCGTGGTCACCAACGAACAGATCCTGGAGATCGCGCTCGCGGCGCCCGATTCGGCCGCCGCGTGCGAGCGGCTCATAGCGCGCGCCAACGAGGGCGGCGGACCCGACAACATCACGGCCATCCTGGTACACCTGCGGCCCATCCGCCCGTTCTGGAAGCGGTTGCTCAGCTGGCGGTAGCCATCCCCCGGAGGAATCGATGAACTTCGTAGCGGGCCTTCCTTACAGCGTCAACCAAGCGGTCATGTCGGTGGGCGCACTGCTGGCGGCCATGGTGCTCGTGCTCCTGTTCAAGATCCTGATGACCGACCGCGCCATCAAGAAGCTGGAGAAGGAGCACGGACCGGCGCCCGCTGCCGGAGGCGCCGCGCCCTCCACCGGCCACACGAAGGCCGCGACCCCGCCGAAGTCCGAGGCCAAGCCAGCTCCCGCCCCCGCGCCCGCTGCACCCGCGGAGCCCGCCAAGCCCGCCGCTCCCGACCCGAGCATGGTCACGCAGTATCAGGCCGGCACGGGCGAAGGCATTCCGGAGCTCGAGGAGCAGCTCAAGCAGGACCCGGAGAACCCCGACCTGCTCGACTGGCTCGCCTTCATGTACTACAGCAACGGGAAGCTCGACCAGGCCGTGGACACCTACCAGCGCGCCATCGCGCTCAACTACGATAACGAGCACCAGCACTACTATCTCGCCAACTCCTTCTACAAGCTCGGCAACGTCGAGCGTGCCTGCGAGGAGTGGGACGTCGTCATCGCCCTGAAGCCCGACGGCAAGCTCGCAAAAAACGCCGAGGACCGCATCGAGAAATGCAAGAAGGGCCAGACCATCTCGATTGAAAGCGGGTCGCGTTCCTGACGATGAAGACGCTCGACACTCTCAAGTCGTTCGTCATCCTCGAGGAGTTGGCTCATGGGGGGATGGGGGCTGTCCACGTCGGCTACAACCCGGCTGCCCGCAGACTCGTCGCTATCAAGACGCTCTTCAAGGAACAGGGCAAGGACAAGACCTACGTCGAGCGCTTCCGCTGGGAAGGCGACATCTACCGGCGGCTCTCTCACCCCAACATCGTCGCCTACGTCGACATGGACGAGGTGGAGGGCGTCAACTTCATCGCGATGGAGCACGTCCGCGGAAGACCGCTGGACGCGATTCTCAAGGAGAAGGGGCGGCTGAGCTGGGAGGAGTCGGTCCGGATCGCGGGGTCGCTCGCCGACGCGATGGCCCATTACCACGAGCGCAAGTTGCTCCACCGGGATATCAAGCCCCAGAACGTCCTGCTCACCGTCGACGGCGTGGTGAAGCTGATCGACTTCGGCATCGCGATCAGCCTGGAGCAGGCTGCGCAGCCGGACGGCAGCATCGTCGGCACCTTCAACTACGCCAGCCCCGAACAGAACCAGGGCCGCAAACTCGACGAGCGCAGCGACATCTATGCGCTCGGATTGATGCTCTACGAGATGCTCACCGGCAAGCGCGTCTTCCCGCAGACATCGCTGGCCGAGGTCTCGAGCTCCCAGCTCAAGGCCGACGTCCCGTATCCGAGTGCCGTGGAGTCGGACGTTCCGAAGGGGCTCGACAAGATCGTGATGAAGCTCATCGCCCGGGACGCCAACGCGCGGTACCAGAAGGCCAAGGAGCTGCTCGCGGACCTGGAGCTCTGCAAGGAAGACCCTCACGGCTTCGATCCGCGCTCCGCCTTCGACGACGAGGGCATCACGGCCAAGTGGGAGCAGGCCAGGACCTTCCTGGTGAAGAAGGATTTCGACCAGGCGCTCCGACTGGCCCAGGTTGTCCTGAGCCGAAAGTCGGATTCGGCCGAGGTGCACGCCCTGCTGGGCAAGGCGCATGCGGGCGTCGGCGCCGCCGACTACGCCATGGCGAGCTTCGCCAAGGCGATGGAGCTGGAGCCCGACAACGACCAGCACCGGCTCGACTACGGTATAGCGCTCTACGGCCTCCACAAGTTCGACGAGGCTGCCGAGGTCTTCCAGAACATCCTCGATCTCGTGCCGGACAACCCCTACGCAAAACGCTACATCGGCCTGTGTCAGCAGGCCAAGAGTGCGGTCGCATCCGCCACTTCGACGCCGGCGGCCGGGACTCCGGTCCCTGCGGCCGTGTCGAACCCGGGCGCCGTCAGGCCGGTCAGCGCGCCCGGGGCCGTCAAGCCGGAATCCGGCCCGGGGAAGGTCAAGTCGAGTGGGGTCGTCCCGATGCAGTCCGCGCCGCTGCCCGTCGCGACGGCCTCGAAGGCGGCCTACCTCTGGTGGGGAATCGGTGCCTTCCAGGCAGGCAAAGCTGGGACGGGCCTGGTCCTCTCGTTGCTCGAGGCAGCCCTCCTGGCCGCAATTGCTCTACCCTGGACACCCCTCTGGGAAGGCCTCGTGGCGCCCACGGGGCCTCTCGGCCCACTCTTTGCGGCAAACGGGCCGCTCGCGGCAGCCGCCCCTTTCAAGGAGTGGACGGTTGCCGGACCTGCGTTATTGATCTTCCTGATCCTCGAGCTCGTCGTTCCACCGAAGACCCGACCGTCATCTTGATGCACGACTCCATGGACGTGAACCGAACCGTGTCGTACTTCTGCCGCACCGATATCGGGCTGCTTCGCAAGCAGAACGAGGACAACTACTACGTCCCGCCAGCAGCCGAGGAGGCGCCGCACCTCCCCCAGCTCTTCGCCGTCGCCGACGGGATGGGCGGCCACAGGGGCGGGAAGATGGCAAGTCAGCTGGCGGTCGATACGCTCGCTTCGAGCTACTTGACCGCCCCGAGCGATTTCTCCGCCGAGGCACGCATCGTCAAGGCCGTGCAGGACGCAAATCTGAAGGTCTTCGAGACCTCGGCCACCATCCCCGAGTACTTCGGGATGGGAACCACGCTGACCTCGGTCGTCGTCAACGGCTCGGAGGCCATCGTCGGTCACGTCGGCGACAGCCGGCTCTATCACTTCCGGAAGGGACGCTTGACGCAGGTGACGCTCGACCATTCCCTGGTCGCCCAGGCCGTGCGGGAGGGCATCCTGACTGCTGAACAGGCACGCATCCACCCGCAACGAAACATCATCACCAAGGCGCTGGGCACACGCTCCGACATCGAGGTCGACACGGCGCACGTCGCGCTGGAGCCCGGGGATCTGCTACTGCTCTCCAGCGACGGTCTCCACGGCCTGGTCGAAGACGACGAGCTCAAGGCCGTGATCGAAACCAATCTGGAAGACCCAGACCGTCTGGTGCAGGACCTGGTCCAGGCCGCGCTCGATCACGGAGGCAGCGACAATGTCACGGTCGTGCTCGTTCGCTACGACGGCCCGGCTGCGGGGAGTAGTCAGTAGCCAATAGCCAGTAGCCAGTAGGGGGCGTGGGCCAGCTAGACCCCGCTCACCCTGAGCAGACCGCGCAGCGGTCGTGTCGAAGGGCCTCCGCTCTGCAGAGAGCGGCCTGCGAACGAGACGGCCAACGCCGCTGCGCCGGGCGATGCCCTTACTTCCCGGCGGCCTCGATCGCGACTGACTTTTCGAAGCGGGTGCGTACCAGGCGGTCGAGATGGCTGGCGGCAAGGTCCGGCAGCATGCAGCGATTCTCGGACGTCACTTCCAGGACGGTCACGTCTGGACGGCGCTTTAGCCCCTCGATGAAGGGCGTGCCGTAGAGCGGAACGGTCGCCAGCACGGGGCGATCGCTCGCCAGGGCAGCCAGCACGGCCTGCTGCAGCGGGATCGACAGCGCCTCGTGGCGGCCGATCTCGTCGATAGCGACCACCTGACAAACCAGCAATGCCCGCTCGATGGCGGCCACGCCCTTGGTTTCCAGGTCAGCCAGGTCTAGGCCGATGAGGCTGTCGAGCTCGAAGCGACGGATCAGGTGCTTGCGCGAGATCTGTCGGTTGTTGCCCTCGAAGGTGACCAGCTTGAAGTCCCGCAGGCGGGCGGCGGGGTCGAGCGCCTGGGTGTAGAAGCCGCCGCACTTGGCCTTGAGGCGCGCGAGAGTCTTCTGCATAAGCCATCGTGTCGCCGTTGAAGTCGACGTTGAGCTTGAAATCGTTCCAGTCCATCTCGGCGCCGAACATGGCGAAGAAGCGGTCGGTATCGAGGCCGTCGTCCTTGCCGCCGTAGTGGCTGAAGAGGCCGCGGCCGTTGCTGAGGTTGGCGCCGGCGCCGTAGTGGACGGCGAAGCTCTTGGCTGCGCTGGTGGAGCCGACGACATAGACAGCGTTCTGGTCCTGGCCGCCCACGTTCACCCGGCCGCCGATGGCAAAGGCGCCGAGCGGCAGGATGCCCGGGAAGCGGTACTTGCCCGTGATTGCGGTGGAGGAGCCCGCTGCAGCGTCGATCGATTCGCGGTGAACGCCCAGCTCCAGGCCGTGGTCGCCGTCGCCGAAGACGCCGGTGACGACACGCTGGTCGAGGAAGCGGACGTCGGGTGCGCCGGCTGTGCTGCGCGCGTAGTGCAGGTCGACGGCCGCGTCGAACTCGCCCCGGCAGAGCGTGTAGGCCGTCGGGATTCGGATCAACCCCGAGGAGCCGTACAGCGCCGGCGTGGCAGGCGCTGGCAGTGCGGCCATCGTCAGGGACAGAAGCGTCGACAGGACCAGGATGCGGCGATCGGTTCTCATTGCGTGCGGTTCCCTCCGACACGAATATCGGCCGGGAGGGCCGGGCGGGATGAGAACGCTACGCGTGTGCGGCGACGCGTGCCTGGGCGGCGGGCCTGGGCTCTTCCAGGCGGTGGTAGGCACCGTTACGCTTGCATGGCGTGAATCCGCCATCCACGATCGCCTGGCGCAGGCCTGCTTCCTCGGTGCGATGGTGTGCGCCTGCGGCGCTGATGACGTTCTCCTCGATCATGATGCTGCCGATGTCGTTGGCGCCGGACCGCAGCCCCAGTCGCGCGGCCTCGAGACCTTGCGTGAGCCAGGAGACCTGGATGTTGGGGATGCTGTCCAGATAGAGCCGGCAGATCGCCAGCCAGCGAAGGTACTCCTCGGCCGGCAGGCGGTCCGGGAACGCCTT
Organism: Candidatus Wallbacteria bacterium; assembly: GCA_016213845.1. Lineage (GTDB taxonomy): Bacteria > Muiribacteriota > UBA6191 > JACPRK01 > JACPRK01 > JACPRK01. The sequence goes on along the minus strand of JACQZN010000107.1, from coordinate 26,080 downwards.
GCCGAGCGGCGTGTTGTCCGGCTGGAACGTCCACGGAATGAAGCTGATGAAGCCGCCGGTGCGATCTTGGAGCTGGCGCAGGAGCTCCAGGTGACCCAGGCGGTGCTCGATCGTCTCGCCCATCCCGAACATCATGGTCGCCGTCGTAGGGATGGAGAGCCGGTGGGCCTCTTCCATGACGGCCAGCCACTCGACCCCCGTGCACTTCGTGGCCCGACGCCGCCGGAAACTGTCGACGAGAATCTCCGCGCCGCCGCCCGGGATCGAGTCGAGGCCGGCCTCCTTGAGACGCACCAGCACCTCTCGGACGGGAAGCTCGAAGAGCTTCGCGAACGCGTGGATCTCGGGCGGAGAGAAGCAGTGCAAGTGGATGCGGTAGCGGGCCTTCAACGCACGCAGCAGCCCGACGTACCAGTCGAGCGGCAGGTCCGGGTGCAGGCCGCCCTGCATCAGGATGCCGCTGCCGCCAAGCGCCAAGGTCTCTTCGACCTTGCGAAAGATCTCGTCGTACCCGAGCACGTAGCCCTCGGCGTGGCCGGGCTTGCGGTAAAACGCGCAGAAGGTGCAGACGGCCGTGCAGACGTTCGTGTAGTTGATGTTGCGGTCGATGACGTAGCAGACCACGCCGTCGGGGTGCAGGCGCGCGCGCATTCGATCCGCCAGCTCGCGAAGCAGCGCGTCGGGGGCCTCGCGCGCCACGGGCAGCCACTCGGCCGCCGAAAGCCGGTGCCCTTCCTCGATTCGCCCCAGCAGGCGCGGGATGTCATGCTCCGTCACAGGGCGCGTAGGCTACCACAGAAACTCAGGGACAGACGACTCATTTTCTGAGTCCTCGGGGACTCTCAGTGCGTCGACCCATCGGGAAACGAGTCGTGTGTCCCTGAGTTCTCGACATCGTGCTAATGTGGGCCCTTCGCGACTGCGTGAGGAGGCGAGTTTCGGCGAGATGTTCTCGGGAGTCGAAGAGTTCCGCCGGCTCGAGGGCCAGCTTTTTTTGGTGCTGGCCAGGGAGCTCGAGGCCGGGCTGTCCGGGTTGGTGCGCCTCTGCCGTGGGCGGCGGAACGGACGGGTACGGGCGGTAGTCGAGCAGATGCGGCCGAAGCTGGCGATACTTCGCGCTGCACCGTTCGAGACGATGCTCGATCCCGAAGTCACCTCTGGGCTCCGGAGGTTTTTCGAAAGGGAGGTGCGCGCCTCTACACGGGAGCTGGGCGCGGTCCGGGTCGCCATCGAGAAGGTGACCGTGGTCCTGCGAATCCTGGACCTGCGGGTCTCGGCGATTCGCGGGAACCTCAGACCCGAAGGAGTGACTGAGTACAGGAGGCAGCTTGCCGAGGATCTCTGGACCGAGCCTTCGGAGGCTGCCCCCGCGGCGGGTCGTGAGACGGACTGGCGGGCTCTGCCGCCCGAGCTCCACCGGGCCTGGCTGGACCGTCTCCGGACCGAGTGGAGCAGGCTGAACTGGTACTACCTGGGAGAGGCTCTCAGACCTCCCGCCTTCGAGCTCATCGATTCGCGCACGGAGCTGGGCCGCTGGAACGCCGAGCACCGGACCATCGGGTTGAGCGGGCGGCTCATCGTCGAGCGGGCATGGAACGAGGTCATCGAGGCGCTCAAGCACGAGATGGCCCACCAGGTCGTGTCGGAGCTCTGGCTCCAGCCGGGAGCCTCCCACGACAGCGCGGCCTTCCGCAGTGCATGCGAGCGGCTCAGGTGTGACGCCCGGGCGACGGCCGATCCCGGCAAAATGGTACGTCTGGAGGACTCGGAAGACCCCAGGGACCGCGTCGTGGCGAAGATCTTCAAGCTGCTGCGTCTGGGGGCCAGTTCCAACGAGCACGAGGCCGCGCTTGCGATGGAGCGAGCCTCGGCGCTCCTGGCCAGGTACAACCTGGATGTCTCCTCGCTCGGGACCGAAAAGACGTACTTTCGCCGGTTGATCGGGCCGATCCTGCTGCGCCGGGAGGAGCACCACCAGGTTCTGGGCCGGATCCTGGGAGAGCACTTCTTCGTGCACGTCATCTGGGAGATTTCCTACCTTCCGCTGACGGCCCAGGGGGGAACGCAGCTGGCGATCGTCGGGACCCGGGAGAACCTGGACGTGGCCGACTACGTCCACGACTTTCTCACGAGGACTCTGGAGCATCTGTGGCAAGAGCACCGGTCGAGCCCCCGATTCCGTGGGGGGCGAAAGGCGCAGTACCTGGCCGGCGTAGCCCGGGGGTTTCTGGACAAGCTCCACGAGCAGCGGCAGCGCCTGGTGACGGAGCGGGCGCTGGTCTTCAAGTCGGACGGCCGCCTGGAAGCGCACATCAAGCACCTCTACCCGCGGCTGAGCTCGTCGGGCTCCTCGGGAGTTGCTCGAGGCGACGAGTATCACGCCGGGGTCGCCAAGGGCCGCGAGATCACGTTGCGTATGGGCGTGACCGAACGATCGGGTACTCACGGCGGCCTGCTGCCCGGGCGTCCCTCGGGCGACGGAGAGTGACGGCCCAAACGAGGCTGTGGCGGGTCCGGGTCAGCCCTGCTTCAGCCGGGACAGCAGGCGCTCCAGCCGCGTGCTGGAAGCGCCAATCCCTTGAGCCTCTTCGAGCGCCCGGCGCGCGCGATCCGGGTATCCGAGAGACTCGAGCGCCAGTGCGGTGAGGCAGGCCTGGCGGGCCTCCAGCTCCGCCGGCACGAAGCCGGTACGGGCTAGCCGCAAGAGCTCCAGCGCAGGCCGGGCGCGGCCCTCGGCCAGCTCCTCGGAGGCGAGCTGGCAGTGGAGATAGGCTCGGACCCCGCCGCCCTCTGCGCCCTCGAGTGCGTCGCGCGCCAGCGGCGCCACCTCGCCGAACCGGCCCAGCGCTCTCAGACAGCCGATCTGCAGGCCGAACACTCGCCAGTCGGCCAGTCCCAGGCCTGAGGAGCGCGTGGCCTCGGCAAGAGCTTCCTCGAACAGTCCCTGGCGATAGAGGGCTCGAGAGCGAGAGTACGGGTGGACGGGGTTGGCCGGTTCGAGCGCGGAGGCGCGGGCGTAACAGCGGGCGGCCAGCTCGTGGCGTCCGGCCGCGCCGTGGCGTCCGGCGGCCTCGACATAGACGTCCGCGGCATGCGCTGCTACGGGAGCGAGGAGCTCATCAGCGTCGTCTCGAGCGTGGCTAGGGGCGCCAAGCGGTGCGGGCCCGAGGGGCTCGAGGCCGGCAAAATCCGCCAGCTCGCCGGGGCCTGCCGGCGCGGGTCGCCGCGCGTAGATGAGGCCCTCGAGGCGTGTCGTCCAGCGGTCCAGCTGCAAGCGGGCGCGCGCCTGGGCCGGCCACGCGGCGGCGGCAGCTTCGACGCCCACTATCGTCTGGAGGCTGGAAGGCGCACGCGCCTCCAGTGCCTCTTCCAGCGTGAGCGCGGCTCCGGGAAGCAGACCGCTCTCCGAGGCGGCCACGAGAGCCTGTGCGCGCGACCTGGCGAGGGTGCCGAGCGGGCCCGGGACCGACACGGTCATCGGCGTCAGGCGGCTCTCGAGCGCTCGGCGCTGGTCCTTGGTCAGCGGCCTATTGCCTGGGCTGCGGATCCGCTGGGAGAGGGCATGGAGCAGACTCCAGGCGTCCTGTGCGGACTGCGTGAGCGCCGCTGCGGGAGCGGTGGATTCGAGATCCGGCCCGTCCCCCAGCTCACCCAGGTCGAGCTCGAGCCCGGCGCTGGAGGCTGCCGTCGGATCGAGGGAGCCAGCATCCCCGGCTTCGGGGAGATCGAGCGAGTCGACGGCAGGCGCGCCGTCCGCCAGCAGCTCGTCGAGGTCGTCCGCGCGGGCCTGGGCCGGGGTGGCGCAAAGGGCGGCGACGAGGACGGGGATGAGTGCCGCCAGCGCGGGCTTAGCGGACGTTCGGGCAGGAAGGGACAGCATCGATCGGCCTCCTGAGGACGACCGTTCAGACCGCGGCCGGAGACCTGGGTTCCAGCTCGATGAGGGGTGTCCCTTTCAGGTCGGACTTGCGGAGAATCCCGAGGAGCCGCGCGCGAAGCAAGTCCTGGAGCTTCTCGCAGCCCGAGACGGCGAACCTGTCGCGCTGGATCTTGCCGCCGGCGATCATTCCGTGGCCGCCGGCCTTTCCTTCGGAGCCGACGATCTCCTGGATGATCTCCCCGGCTTCCGCTGCCCTGTCGGAGGTCCGCAACGAGAGGTAGAGATCGCCGTGATAGAGGCCGAAGCAGAAGGCCCAGGCCACGTGCTCCAGGCGCATCAGCAGGTCGGCGAACTCGGCGACCATGTCGGGGACGGCTATCTCACCCAGGCAGGCGATGGCGACGTCGCCGTGGACGCGGGTGCCGTGGATGGCGTCGGCCATCATGGCGAAGTACTTGGGCGAAAGCGGGGAGTGCTCGATCCGCCAGAGCCGTTCGGCGTCCATGTGCAAGAACAGCTTCGTGTAGACGGCCTTGTCAGCGGAGGAGGCCTCGCGGCCCAGGCTCTGGGTCTCGCTCTTGATGCCGTAGAAGAGCGCTGTGGCCAGGGCGGGGTCGAGCTTGAGGCGGCTGGCGAAGAGGTACTCCGTCAGGGCAGTCGTGGTGGCGCCGTAGTGGCGTCGCACGTCGTGGAAGCGCACCGAACGGGTCGGCCTGCGGAGCGGGTGGTGGTCGATGACGATGTCCGGCCGGATGTGCGACGGGAGGCTGTTGTTGCCTGTGTGGGGCTGCGTGTCGACGAGGGCGAAGAGGTCGTAGTCGGAGAAGTCGATGTCGGACTTCTTGCGGAGCTCGATCGAGAGGCTCTTCAGCATCGAGCGGTTCTCTCCGCGGCCGACGATGCCGCCATAGCCGATGTCGGCGCGGATGCCGGCACGCTCGCGCGCAAGCTTCTGGAGCACCAGGGCGCTGGCGATCGAGTCGGGATCGGGGTTGTCGTGCGTCATGACGAGGAGGCTGCGGCCTTTCCTCATCAGCTCCAAGAGGCGGTGGAGCCTGCGCGCCTGCTGATGCCGGGCCCTCCTGGCGCGCTGGGAGCGATCGGGGCTCAAGCGCCACCTCCTCGGACCTCGATGACCTCGATGCGGCGGATGCGCCAGAGGTTGCCGGAGTGCTTCACCAGTCCCAGCGTGCCGCGGATGCTCGATTCGGAAAGCAGCGAGAGGCTGCGGTTCTGGATGCTGAGACCGACGGTGAACGTGACGCGGGCGGTGCCGTCGCTGACGACGATCTCGCGACGTTTGGAACGGATCGAGCGCTCCGGAAACTCGGCGAAGGTCCGCTCGAGCAGCATCCGGATCTGGCTCGGGTTCAGGCTTTCCTGGGTGGCACCCTGGCCCATGAAGGCCGCCTCGTTTTCGTCCAGCGCGGCCATGCAGCCGGCCACGTCTCCGCTCTCGAACGCCTTGAGGGCGGTGTCGATGAGGCGCTCGATCCGTTGCTCGTCGGTGACGACGAACGTGGCGATCGCGGCGAAGACCAAGAGACCTCCGCCCAGGACGACGAGTAGGTCGGTCAGGCGAAAACGAGATCCGGAGTGGGGGCCGGGAGCCACCGTGGAACCCATGGGCGGTTCCACTCTAGCCCACGCGGATGGGGCATGACAACGGAGCAGGGGCAAGGTTACGATGGGGGCAGATCGGGACCTGCCAACCAGAGGACATCCTACGGCGGGCTCGAAATGACGCTTCGACTCGACCGCTGGGCGGTCTGCTCGGGGTGAGCGGGAACTCCTGGGGCCCGCGAGGAGGACAGAGGCTTTGGACAACGACGAGGCCGTCGCGAAGCTGGCCGAGCAAGAGCGATTCCTCTATTTCACCAAGGGCACCTACCCGTGCGTGTTCCTGATTCACGTCCAGGAGGGTTTTGCCCGCTTCGAGGTGCGCGACGAGAACAGCCTGAGGGTGCTGATGGAGTACTGCGTCGAGAAGTCGCTGCAGGTGGAGTGGGTGCAGGCGGTGTTGAACGACGAGTTCCACACCCGCGAGTACGCCGACTTCCCCGGCGGCAAGTACATCGCCCATTACCTGGGCGACGGCGTGCTCGACGAGCTGGACGGCGTGCTCGAGGGCGACGACGACTGAACGGGGCGCCGGGCCGGGCGGCACTCGGCGCAGCCGGGCGGGCGCGCCGAGCGGCTCCACTCGAGGTAGGCCAGGCCCAGCGGCGGGTGCATCAAGCAGTTGGCGTGCCGGTAGTTGTCCGGCAGCTTGAGCAGGAGGTGGCCCAGCTCATGGGTCATCAGCGCTGCCAGCGCGTCGACGCGCTCCTTGCCTGCCAGCGGGGGACGGCCGCGCAGCTCGGCCACGCCGGCTTCCGTGGAATCGAGGCAGTAGCTGCTGACCATTGCAGCGCCGCCGTGGGTCCTCGACGGGATGTTCCAGATGGTCACACCGCCGATGATCCCGCCGCGCAAGAGGGCGTGAAGCGCGGCGCCGTCCTGCGGAGCGTAGAGGACGGGGCCGTTGGTGACGAGGAGGTCCCAGCCGTGGCCGGCCCTCATGAGCCGGTCCCATGTGCCCAGGCAGTGCAGCGCCCTCCGGGGGCTGGTCATGGCGTCGTGGCCGAGGGCACGCTGCAACGCGGCATTTCGAGCCAGGTAGCGCTCGACGACTTGCTCGGCCCACCTTGAAGCCGTGCCGGGCGGCAGGAGCGCGTCGATTCCACGGACGGGGGTGCGCAGCAGGAAGGCCTCGAGGACAGCGCGCATCTTTCGTGTCTCTTGATCGGTTGGGGGCGCGGTCCGGTCGAGCCGTCGGGCCGGCGGCACGTGGCGGTCGAAGGCGGCCTCGGCCCCGACGATTGCTCTGACGACAATCCGCACGTCGAGGTCGAGGAGCTCCCGGGCCATCTGGGTTGCCGCCTCGGCGGCGCTGGTCGCCTCGGCGGCGGAAATGGACGGGAGCCCGGGGAAGCAGAGGACGGCTGCCTCGAGCACTCTGGGGGCTGCGGGCGCCCGGGGCGCCAGCAGCAGCAAGAGCGCCAGGGCGAAGCGGCTCGCGCTGCCGAGGAGTGCGCGCCGCGTCGCGCCGTTGAGAGGGCCCATCAGCGCGGGCGATAGCGGGTCTCGACGACTTGGCGCACGACCGGGCCTTCGGTCCAGGTCCGATCGGCGACGACGGCCACGTCGGCGAAGCTGGAGAGCAGCCCTTCCCAGTCGCCGGAGAAGTAGCGCCTCAAATCATCCGAAGGCTCCGTCGAGTTCTTGACGATACCGGCGAAGGCGGCCCGCAATGCCGGCAGGTCGACGAAGCGCATCTCCCGCGAAAGTCCTTTTTCGCCGGCGGGCGGGGGGGCGGCCGCGCCTGTGAGCGCGGCCGCAAGCGTGGCGTGCGTGGCCAGCACCACGCGGCCCGGCGCTCGCGCGGCGTGCAGGCCGCGGCCCGAGCCGAACGGGAGCGTGACAGCTGTTGTCGAGCCGGCCGACGTCATGACGATGCCCGCGTGGGAAGCGTCTCCGAGCAGCTCCGCGGCGTACCAGCCGCGCGCCGGGGAGGTGAATGCGGTGAGCGGCGTCGAGGCGGCCGCGGGTCCGTAGAGCACGACGGCCCTCGCCGGGACGGCGTACGGATCACGCCCGTCCGTTGCCGGACCGACGATCCGCGCCATCGCCTCGGGGCGTGCGCTTGCCATGGCCGCCAGCAGATCCTGACGGAGAGTGGCGGCGGCGTCCCTGGCCGGGAACGGAGCCTCCAGGATGTCGGCGAGCACGGCGTCCGCGGCGTCCTCCGGAGTGGGTGAGGCGACCAGTCGCCAGCAGGTCAGGCTGGCCGGGAGCGCGGCGGCCAGAGGGGCCAGCGGGAGCTCCGCCGGGGCCGACGCGGAAGCCGTCCGGGCCTCAGACGCTGGAATGAAGACCCTGCGCTCCTCGACGCCACCCGCGTGGAACCGGGCAGTGACCCCGGCGGCGCCGATCCAGTCGAGCTCCCCGACGTTGCGGTGAATCCAGTAAGTCTGGAAGTAGCCGTCGGAGCAGAGCCTGCCCTGGTCGAGGAAGAGTCTCAGGTCTGCCGGGCCGGGCTCCGTCCGGCAGGCCAGCTCGTAGCGCGGATCGGCAGCCAGCACCTCCGCTGCCGCTGTCGTGTTCGTCGAGCGCAGAGCGCGTTCGAGCAAGTCGACCTTCGAGGAGACTGCCAGGAGGTCGCCCGCTTGGGCGAACGCCAGCTCGAGAGTTCCATCGGCGCCGGTCTTGGCGAAGTAGGTCAGCGCGGACTCCTGGCGGCGGTCGAAGGTCTTCTCGATCGGCCCCAGGAGAGCTGCGGCCTGTTTGGGAGCGGGGAGGCGGCTCAAGTAGAGAATTTCGAGCCGGCCGATGTCGTAGAGGGCAAGCGCTGACTCGCTTCCAGCGATCGCCTCGAAGTTCCGGGCGTTGAATCCGGCGCCTGCGACGGCTTCCAGCTCGGCCAGGCGCGCCGAAAGCTTCTGCGCCAGCTTTGTGTTGAGGAAGGACGAGTAGCTGGAAGTCTTGTACCACGCGGCCATCCGGGGCGACGCGCGCAGCGCTGCCACGAGCGACGCCAGGTCGGTGACCTCCAGGCAGAGCAGCGGGCGTCCGGGGATCTGGCGAGCCAGCGGCTCTGCGGCGAGGAGCGGCCCGGCGAGCCCGAACATCACGACCCAAAGTATCCGAATGGTTCTCAATTCTCGATCCCTTCAGTGAGGACGAGCCGCTTGGCCTCGCGCTCGGCTTGCGCGGCGCCCCGGGTCTCGGCGGCGGCGGCCCGCTCGCGAAGCCTGGTGCGGGCCGGCTCGCCGGAGGCAAGCTCGGCGCCGGCGCGCAGCAGGGCAGCGGCCCTGCCCCACTGGCCCAGGGTCTCGTAGCCGCCGGCTGCATCCTCGGCATAGGACGAGGGTTCCGGATAGGCGGCTCCCTTCACTGCGGGCAACTCGCTCGTGACGCTCGAGACGTCGGGTGTCTCGGCGGCGGAGCGTTCGTCCTCGTACGGGTCGTAGTCGGGGCAGCCGGGCGGAGTCCGCGAAGCCAGGGCCAGGTCGGGTCTATGAATCGCGGCGAGCGCCCGGAAGAGCGCAAGAGCGGCCTGGGGATCACCCGTGAGGCGCCACCACTCCTGTAGCGGTGCCCGTGATTCGGCGAAACGTGCGGTAGCCAGCAGATGGAGCCCAAGCTCGCGATGAACGGGGGCGGCGTGGTGAGCGCCGGTCGCCAGCTCCCGCAGCCGGCGTTCGTAGCCTGCGGTGTCGCCTGCAGCCAGCGCCAGGCGGGCGCGAGCGCGCGCGGCCCAGGGCGATGCCGCGGTGCCCCGGGCCTGCGCCTCGCACGCGGCCGTTTCGGCGGCATCGCCTGAGGCGGTCCGGGCGTAGACCGCCAGCGCGTCCTCGCGCACGGCCTCCGGGACGCCGGTGCCGAAAAGAGCGCCGCGCGCCAGCTCGAGCGCCTCGGAGCGCTTGCCGAGCGCGGCGTAGAGGCGGGCCATCTCCAGCGTGTTCGCCGAATCGGAGGGAGTCCGGGACCTCAGACGCTCCCGGTGGGCAAGGGCGGCCGAGTGCTGGGCGCCGGCCTCCAGCACCTTCGCGGCCCGTTCGTGGAAGCCTTCGTCGGGCGCGCGGAGCGCCGCCGCGTCGAGCGTGTCGACGGCGCGGGCCGGCTCATCGAGGCGGATGAGCACTCGCGCCAGCTCCAGCGCGGGATCCGGGCCGGCGTCCGGTGCGGCCAGCGCGGCCTGGTAGTGTTCCCGGCGCAGCCAGTCGGCTCGTACGCGAAGGCCCTCCTGCTCCAGCACGGCGGCGGCCTCGAGCATCGGCGACTCTTCGGCCTGACGATCGCGCTTCAGCGTCGACAGCCACGCCTCCACGGACGGGTCGGCCAGGCTGGACGCGGCGGAGCGCGGGGCCGAGCGGGCCAGCACGCGCAGCTTTTCGAGCCCGGCCTCCGGATGCCGCGGCTCGGCGGCCAGGACGGCGTCCAGCTCGGCAAGCGCCTTCGCGGCGTCGCCCCGCCGAGCCAGGAACGCCGCCAGCTCGAGCCGGCGCGCCGCGATGATCTGCTTGTTCGGGAAAGCGCCGGAGGAGACCGCGGCAACCGCGCGGCGAAGCATCTCCTCGGCGAGCGCCGGCGAAGCGTACTTCTGACCGGCCACGAAGGTGAAGAGTTCGATTCGCGCCGGGTCGGCCGCGGCCAGCTCCCTCAGAAGACTATCAAGGCCCGTCGACTCCGATTGTGGCTGAAGCGACGCGCACCGGGTGAGCAGGGCGTCCAGCTCGGAGATCTGGAGGTGACCGTGACGCGCGCGGACGTAATCCACGAGCGCGTCGCGAGCCGCCGAGGTTTCGCCCGAGGCCTCCATCGAGCGCGCGGCCAGGAGCGCCACGTCCCCGGACGCGGCGGCGGAGGCGATGAGCCGGGTCCAGGTTGCGCGGGCCTCGCCCTTTTTCCCGGCTGCCGAGAGCGCTCGGGCCAGTCCGTCGGCGGCGCGGGAGTGGCCGGGAGACAGTTCGAGGGCCGCCTGGAACCGGGCGGTGGCGGCGTCGGCCTTCTTGCGGGCCAGCAGCCACTCGCCCAACTCGAGCTGGCGGGCGGCATCGAGCGGATGCTCTTCCACCGTGGACCAGGCGAAGGCGTCGGCCGTCGCGTTGTCGCCGCTCGCCAGCGCGTGATCGGCGCGTCTCAGAGCGTAGTGGAACCACGGCGCGCCGATCAATGTGCGGGTGGCGTCGGGCCGGTGCCCCAGCGCGGTCCGCAGGTCGAGCGGACCGAGCAGCCGGGCGAAGAGTGCCGTCACTTCGACGCCTCTGCGTCCCGCATCCAGCAACGTCAACAGGCTCTTCGCGTCGCACCAGACAGGCTCCTTGGGCATCGCCGAGATCGAGGCCAGCGCATGCTCGTGGAGCCCGGCGCGAAGGAACCAGTTGATCCGGAACAGGGTCGGCTCTGCGGACAGACGCGTGAAGACGGAGCTCGAGTCGGGCGAGCGCCGCACGCTGTCCAGATACGCGGCCTCGACAGCGGTGCCGTGGTGGAAGGAGGCTCCCTGGTGCCGGTAGGAGATGAGCTCCTCCAGCGCGGACCGTTCGGCGGCGGGATCGTCTCCGAGCCGGCCGAGAATGGCCAGTCTCAGGAGCAACGCGGCGCGCCGTCCGCCGGTCGCGGGGGGCAAGAGCGTCTGACGGATCCACCCGGCTTCGGCCGGCCGGTCCAGCCGCGAGGCCAGCAGCTGTCGCAACGCCTCTGCCGGGTCGGAGCCAGGGACGGGGGGCTGGGAAGCGGCCAGCTGCAGGAGCTGGCACTGGAGCTCGAAGAGCCTGGCTGTTTCGGTGAACCGGAGCAGGTGCGGGGTGAGCCCGGCATCGCTGCGGGCCGCCGAGAGAGCCAGCGAGGCCAGCCGCTCGGCACCGGGAGCGGTCGCGAATCGGCCGGCCAGCTCGGGCAGCCGGGACGCGACAAACCGTTCCATCGACTGAGCGCCGGCCTCCAGGCGTGCTCGCTGCACGTGGTTCGGGCCGCTGCCGGCCCGGAGCGCCTCGAAGGCGCTGCGCACTTCCAGCGCGGCCTCCAGGGCGGCTGCCGGACCGCTCCAGCGGGCCAGGACCGCCAGCGCATCGCCCATCAGGAAGCCCGAGAGATCGCGAGACTTCCAGGCACCCCGCTCGCGTTCGAGCGCCGCGCGGGCCTCGTCGACGGCCTCGGGGGCCTGGCCCCAGGCGTCGTACACGCGCGCGGCGGCCAGGCGAGTGGCCGCGTCCTGCACGCCGAGCGCGACGAAGGCAGCCAGCTCCGCGCGCGCCCGCTGCATGTCGCCGGCCCGCGCGAACATCAGCGCCACCTTCTCCAGCCAACCCGTGTTGCGGTTGTCGAGCCGGTAGAGCGCGCGGAATTCCTCGGCGGCGTCGCGGTAGCGCGCGGCTTCGATGAGCGCCTCAGCGCGGGCCAGGCGCAGCTCGCTCCTGTGAGGTTCGTTGACGATGGCCTTCGCGTACTGGGCGGCCGCCTCCTCGAATCGGCGTCCGCGCGCCATGATGCGCGCCAGCACGACGTTGTACCTGTAGTCCTTGTGTGACTTCGCGGCTGTGTTCGCGTAGTAGGACTCCAGCCTCTGGGAAACGGAGCCGGCAGCGGCCGCGTCGAAGGCCTCCGTCAGAGTCGATTCCTCGAGCGGCTCGCGGTTGATCGCCTCGATCCACTGGTCTACTGCCTCCACGTGCCGCCCCAGCTTCGAGAGCCGGCGCGCCAGGCCTGCCCTGAGCCGCAGGGAGCGGGCCTTGCGCTCCGGCGGTTCCAGCTTCGACTTGCGGACGGCTTCGATGGCGCCGGCATACAGAGTCGTCAGAGCCTTCGCATCGTTCGACTTCATCGACAGCGACGCCAGCTCCTCGAACGACGCCGCCTCGAGAGGGTCGTCCCTCAGGATCGACTCGAACACTCCTCGGGCCTCTTCCTCCTTGCCGCGCTCCAGCAGACGGCGTCCCAGCCGGCGCCGGAGCTCGCGGCGCCGATCCCCTCGCGCAATCCGCTCCGCGTCCGCCAGGACGGCGCACTCCTGATCGAACTGGGACGCCCGCTCGTAGAACGCCGCCAGATCGAGCAACGCCGTCACGGCCTGTGCCGGGCCGTCACCGGCGCCTTCCGCCCGGCGGCCAAGCTCGACGCCCTCTTCCAGCACCGACCGGGCTTCGGCCGCGCGCCCTCGCTGCTCCAGCACCGCCGCCAGCCTGAGCCGGTACTCGCGGTCTCCGCCCGAAACCTCCAGCAGCTTCGCCAGCGCTCGCTCGCAGCCTTCGGAGTGGCCGGTCGTCTCGAAGTAGTTGCCGATCGTCTCGAGAAGGTCGATGTCCCGGTAACGGCCCGCAGACTCCAGGTAGAGGCGCGCCTTGCCCGCGGAGTCCTCCAGCAGATCCAGCCACTCGGCCCAGGCCGTGATCAGCCGGGCGTCTGCCGGATGGTCGCTGGCCAGCTGCCCGAAGCGCCCTTCGATGGCCGGCTTGAGCTTCCGGGCCCGGGCCAGGTAGACCAGTCTCCTGCGCGCCTCCCAGTCGTAGAGGTCGACTTGCCAGAGCTGCCGGATGTACTCGTCGATCGCCTTTTCGGGTGCGCCCGCCGACTCGTGCACCGCCGCCAGGCGCACCGCGTGGGCGGTCGGCTCGTTGACCGCCTTGCGGCAATCCTCCAGCAGGTTCGCGGCGCGGCCGTAGTCGAAGTAGTCCCAGAAGACCGTCGCGGCCTGCAGGTAGCGGGCGGGATCGCCTGGGCGGGTTTCGACCAGCAGGTTCCAGGCGGCCGCCGCCCCATTGGCGTCGCCCGCCTCGATCCGGAGCTCGCCCAGAAGCGTCAGCAGCTCGGCGTCCTCAGGGACCAGGGTGAGCGTCCGCTCCACGATCGCGGCTCCCTCGAGCAGCTTGCCGAAGGAGCGCAGCAGCGAGGCTGTGCGGGTCGCCAGCCACCGGTCGCCCGGCGACGCCGCGGAAAGCTCGACGTAGATCGGCAACGCGTCCTCGAAGCGGCATTGCCACATCCGGGCGTCGGCCAGAAACCGGCGGGCCGTTGGATGGCCGGGCGAGCGGGCGGCCGACTCCACCTTGGCCTGGAGCTGGCCCCGGCGCGCCAGGTCCCGGATCCAGCGCTCGGCAAGCGCCGGGTCGCTGAAGTAGTAACGTGCCATGAGCGCGTCGAGCTCGGGCTCCATGCCCCGCGCCCGGTAGAAGTCCTCCAGCCGCGTGACGAAGCCGAGCTCGTGCGGGTGACGCTCGAGGGCGTCCCGGTAGAGAGCCAGGGCCAGGCGGTTGTCGGGGCTGTCCGGACCGCGGCCCGACGAGAGCGGGACGAACTCGGCCAGGTAGCGCCCCAGCCTGGGGCCGTCGAAGATGGAGACGACGCGGCGGGCCAGCTTCTCCTGCGCGTCGGCACGTTTGTGGCGCAGGTACCAGCGCGACAGCTTGTGATACCAGCCCGGGTCGTCGAAGCGCCGGATCGCCTGCTCGTAGACCTTCTGTTCCTCCTCGACGAGTTTGTAGGTAGAGAGGTAGCCGAGGAATTTGCGATAGAGCGCGGCGTCGGACGGGCGGCGGCCGAGCTCGGACCAGTAGAGCCTCAGGACGTCCTCGTGGCGACCGGCGGCAGCGAGGCTTGCGGCCAGGAGGTCGAAGCACTTCCAGTAGGCGTCCTCGGCACCTTTTCCCTCGCCGGGTGGGCGGGTCAGGAGCTTGCGGTAGATGGCCCACTCGCGCTCGCGCTTGCCCGCGGCGCGGAGCGCGGCGGCCAGGCGGAGCTCCAGGGTGAAGGCTGCGTCCGGCGAGGGCGAGAGCGTGTCGAGCCGGTGCTGGATGTCCCGGGCGACCCGATCGTGGTACCCACGGCCCGCCAGATCGTCCATCGAGGAGATGAAGAGCTCCAGCGCCCGGGCGGAGGCAGGGAACTCGCGGGCGAGCTGCTCGGAGATGGCCAGCAGGGTCGACTTGCTGGACCAGGAGCGGGAAAGGGTGCCGAGCTGAGCCACCCGTGTCTGGGGGTAGGTGGCGTTGAAGGCGAGCGAGAGCAGCCCGGAGACGAAGCCTGGCTGGGTGTCGACGCGGCCGCGGCTGGCCAGCCCGGAGGCCTGGTCCGGGGCCAGCAGTCCTAGGGACAGAGGGGCGGCCCGCAGGCTGCCGGCAAGATGATACAACGCACCTTCGCGCACCGTCGGCTCTTTCGACTCCAGATAGGCTGCCAGAAACGACCTCGCGGCGTCCGCGTGACGGCCTATCCGGACCAGGAGCTGTCCCAGGGTCATGCGCCCCGCACCCGAGCGAAACGCCGGTCCCCCGGCGGCGATCGCCTCGTAGGCGTCGTCGGCTCGGTTCTCCGAGGCCAGGATCCAGACCAGGAGCGTCAGGTCTGGCAGTGCCAGGCGACGCGAGCGTGCAAGCGACTCCAGTCGTCGACGCGTGCCGTCCAGCTCGCGTCGTCCCCGCAGGAGCTCCACCAGGTCGTCGAGGACCGCGGCCTCCAGGTCCGCCCCGCCGCCCGGAACCGCCTGCGCCAGGTACGCATCCCGCACTGCTTCGACCTTCCCCTCGCGCAGCAGGACCTCCCGCTTCACGGCCAGCAGCTCCCTGCGCCGCTCCGGGAAGAGCGGCAAGGACCGGTCCACCACCTCGATCGCGTCCGGCGGGTTCGTCCGGACGGCGTGTTCCAGGAGCGCCTTGGTCGCGGGCCAGTCCCCCGGGAACGCCGCCGCGCGCTCCTTCATCAGGGCCGTGGGGTCGAACTGCCGGAGCTGGTAGGTCTGCACGACCGAGAGCACGCGGTCAAACAGGGCGCGCCTGGTCTGGGCGGGCGCTTCCGAGAGCGCCGCGCGCAGCGTCAGTACCTCATCGGCGACCCGCAGCCGGGCGTGCTCCAGGTCCGCCAGCGCCAGCTGCAGCGCGGTTCGGTCGGCCTTTGCGTCCGGGGCGGAGAGCCGCGCGGAGAGCCGGGCACGCGCCTGGTCGAAATCGCCCCGGCCGGCGAGCACCCGGGCCAGCTCGAGCGTGGCGGCCAGATCCGTCGGCGTCTTGGTCAGCCGTTCCTCCAGCAGTCGGAGGCGGTCGGCGGGGTCGCGAGGCACGAGCGTCTCGAATCCGAGCAGCCTGTCCAGCCTCCACGCCGTGGAACCGGGGACCACCCCTGGTGCGGGGGCCGGGTCCTCGGGGGCGGGGTCTTCGGCCGGTTCCGGCGACGCCGGAGTGTCCTCGGAGGCGCTCGTCGACCCGCCCGCCGCGTTCTCCTCGGAGGCGGCAGGCTCGGCGGGCTCCTCTTCTTGCTGGGCCCGGACGGGGGGGAGACTTGCCAGGCAGGCGAAGAGCGCCAGTGCAAGCAGGGCGGCAAGTCTCGACCGCAGGCGTCTGGGGGGCGCGGGCTCGGCAAGTCCCGTCCGGGCGGAACTGGCGGGGACAGGCCGTCCGGCCGAAGCGGCTCTCATCGCACCACCACCTGCTCTTCGGTGAAGCTGACGTTGTGGGCGAAGTCCTCGGCGGTCAGGCGCAGCGGGTAAGTGCCCGGGGCCATCGAGGCCGGGAGCCGCACCAGCGCCGTAGACGCATGACGCTTTGCGTCATAGCGCAGCTCCACGGGCGGCAGGCCGGGCAGCCGGGCCGTGATGCGGCGAGTGTCGCTGTCGGCGTAGGCGACCAGCTCGAGTGTCTCCCCGGCGGCCGGCGGCGGACCCAGCCGGCCCAGCGAGAGCTCGGGCGGGCGGCTGTCGATGACGAAGCTCTTCTCCTCGAGGAACTTGCGGCCGTCGCGGTGCGTGAGCACGAGGGTTGCCCGGTAGACGCCGTCCGCCATCGCGTGGGGCACCAGGAAGCGTGTCTCCCAGAGCCCGGTCGGTCCGTCGGGCTCCAGGGCCCGGGTGAGGCCGAACGGGAAAATGGCGGTGACTGCGGCGATGTCCTGGGGCGTCTTGACGCGCAGAACCGGGTCGCCCGGCTTGATGACGCGCGGGCGCAAGAGCGCCCTCGGGGCGGCCAGGAAGCTCGTGTAGGGGGTGACGAAACGGTGCTCTCTGGCCAGCGCGATGATCTCCTCGATCCACTCCTCCTGCTCGCCCTTCAGACCGATCTGCTCGAGCAGCCAATCGACCCGCTCGCGCGCCCAGACCCTAGGCAGGTACGCATGGGAGACGGAGCGCTCCGGGAGATCCAACTTTGCCTCCAGCTTGCGAGGGCCCGACGGCGATTCGAACGACACCGCCACACCGGTGGAGCCAAGAGGTCCTTTATATCTTCCGACGAACCGGTGCGACGACCGGTCGTAGGCCAGCCCGGGCCCGGCCGGGTAGACCATCTCGATGTTCTCCGGCACCTCGAAGGTCAGCCTCAGGTTCCTCAACGCGGCCTCGCCCATCCTACCCAGGAAGGTCGCCAGCGGCGCCCCGATGTCCTCGGTCTCCGCGGCCCAGGTGAACTGTCCCGTGGAGGCCGTGGAGAGGCGCGAGAGCAGCAAGCGGTTGGCGTCGCTGCCGACTCCGAACGCCATCACGCTGGCCCCGATCGGCGCGTTGGCTTTCTCGAAGCCGGCGAGCAGCGCCCCGGCACCGACCGGCGTCGACGTCGCGTGACCGTCCGTGACCAGGACCAGAATGCGCCGCGCACCCTTCGGCGCTGCGGCCAGCGGCCGAAGGCCGGCCTCCAGCGCCCGGGCGAGATCCGTGCCGCCCGCAAGCGACATACCGCGCACGTGCTCGAGCGCCGCGGCCGTCGCGGCTGCTGTCGCCGGGCGCAGGCCGCCCGGCAGCTCCCGCACGCGGTCGTTGAAGGCCAGCAGGGTGAAGCTGTCCGACGGGCCCAGCTTGGAGAGCACGCCCTCGACGACCTCAAAGGCGCCTTCGAGCTTCTGCCACTGCATGGAGAGCGAGCAATCGAGCGCGATCGACACGGCCAGCGCCCCCCCCCGCTGCGACGGGACAGCCGCTTCCCCGCCGGCGTCACCCTCGAGGTCGAACAGCGTCTCGGCCTGGAAGTAGCCCCTTTCGTCCGAGTAGAGCTTCCCGGCCCCGAACGGCGTCAGGTCCCGCCGCACGCGGCCCGGGTCCCGGTACGTCTGGAAGCGCATGCGAGTGGCGCCGGGGCGGTACGACAGCGCGAGCGTGAAATCGGAATCGAAGCGTACGTCCCGGCCCGTGAAACTGCCTTCGTAGACGTGACTGCCGCCCGAAGCCGTGTGACGCGGCGGGGAGGGGAACGCCAGACCTTCGATCTGCAGCCCAGCCAGCTCCTCGGCGGACTCGACTCGGTAGGTCAGGGTCAACTCCGCTGCGGACAGGGAGCGGTATCGGGCCGGCTTGAGCGGATAGACGAGCTGGGCCTGCCGGCCGGCAACTGCCAGCTCCGCCGTGTACTCGAGCTCGATTCGCTTGGAGCCCCAGGCCGGTATAGGAAAAACCTTCACGGCAAACGTGTGCGACTCCTCGGCGTGCTCTGATTTTTCCAGCAGACCAGGGTCCACCTTGTTGGCGGTCAGGCTCTCGTAGTGCATGCGGGCGCGCGCCCGCTCGAGCACCACGCCCGGGATGCGGACGCCGTCCTCCCAGATGGCGAAGTCGGAGAGGCTGGTGCCGGCTGGAAGAAAAAAGACGTACTCGCCCTCGAGCTCGCGGCCGGTGTGGTTGGCGAAGACCTGGCGGGTCCGCACTCGGGCGAAGCGCTCGTCGACCCAGAGCTCGACCGACATCCGTGCCAGCGAGAGGATGGAAGGGTCCGGGCCACTTGCCAGGTTGAGCGGAATCAGCGTCCCCGGGTCGGCCGGGCAGCGAGCTGAAAGGGCGCCGGCCAGGACCAGCACCGTCAGGAAGCGAAGAGCTTGCATCCCGCCCAGAGGCTATCAAGGCCCGCTCGTTGATTCAAGCACCGGCACGACCCAGGCGAGCGACGGGAGTGAAGCAGCCGTTGATCCTTGGGCATACGTGTGGTACACTCCCACGTTTCCCCGATCGAGGGAGGCACGGGAGGAAAGGTTGTCTGGTCGGATACGAGCGCTGGGGGTGGCGACGGCGGTGGCCGTGGCCGGGTTGCTGGCGGGCGGGTGCGGCTGGGGAGGCGCCGAGCCGGAGCGGGGGCGGGTGCAGCCGGTCACGTTCTGGCACTCGATGGCGGGGGATCTGGGCAAGACGATGCGCGTGATCATCGAGAAGTTCAACGCGCTGCACCCCCGGACGCCGGTCGAGGCGGTCTACCAGGGCGGCTACGACCTGCTCGCGCAGAAGATCCGGACCTCGGTGGTGGCGGGCCAACCGCCGGTGATGGCGCAGATGTACGAGGCGTGGACGGCGTACCTCAATCGCGATCGGGGTCAGGAGGCGATCCTCGACCTGAGGCCGATGCTGGCCGAGCCCGGATTCGACCGCGAGGACGTCTATCCGGTGCTGATGGAGGACGTCACGTTCGACGGCCAGGTGCTGGCGATGCCGTTCAACAAGAGCTTCCCGGTGCTCTACTACAACCGCGACCTGTTCCTGGCGGCGGGGCTCGACCCGGACCGACCTCCGGCCACGTGGGCCGAGTTTGCCGAGTACGGGCGCAAGCTGACGCGGGACACCAACGGCGACGGCCGCAACGATATCTGGGGCTGGAGCTTCGCGGTCGACCCGTGGCTCTACCTCTGTATGGTGCTCCAGAACGGGGGGACGTTTCTGAGCGAGGACGGGCGCTCGGCGAACTTCGACCGGCCGCCGGCAGTGGAGGCGCTCGAGTACTGGATCGACGCCTCCAGCGGGCCCAGGCCGTTCGCGTTGCGCTCCACGGAGTTCGAGCCGCAGAACGAGTATGTCGCCGGCAAGGTGGCCATGGTGCTGACGTCGTCGGTTTCCAAGGCGTTCATGAAGCCGATGATCCGCTTCGACATGGGGATGGCTCCGATCCCGCAGGGTGCGCGGCGCGCCTCGATCGTGGCGGGCACCAATGTCGGAATCTTCCGCAAGGCCTCGCCCGAGCAGCAGCGGGCAGCCTGGGAGTTCATCCAGTTCTTCAGCGCCACCGAGAACACGACCTTCTGGGCGATCAAGACCAACTACATCCCGGTCCGTCGCTCGGCGACGAAGTCGAAGGTCTGGACCGAGTGGCTGAAGCTCGATCCGACGGCGGGGGTGGCGATCAGCCAGATGGAGTCGGCAACGTTTGAGCCCAGGTTCCCGGAGTGGGTCGACTGTCGCAAGGTGCTGAGCCAGGCGATGACCCAGGCTCTGCAGGAGCGCGGGAACGCCCGGGAGCGGCTGGCCGCCGCAAACAAGGAAATCAACGCGAAGCTCGCGCGGCGTCACGCTGCGCGGTGAGGGTCGGGAGAGGTCCCGGCGATACCACGATGAACCCAGGAAAAGACACTCTCACGATGGACCCGGCGGACGCCTCGATCGACCGAGTCGTCCGCGCTATCCGCGAAGGCACCGACTTTCTCGTCACCAGCCACCTGCGCCCCGATGGCGACAACCTGGGCGGCGTGACGGCGCTCATCCAGATCCTCCGGCAGCTCGGCAAGCCGTTCCGGGCGGTCAACCGCGGCCCGATCCCCCAGGAGCTGAAGTTCCTGCCGGATATCGACCTCATCGAGCTCACCGAGGATACCGGGCCGGTCGCCGACACCTGCCTGGTGGTCGACACGCCGACGCTGGCGCGCACCGGGTACGACTGGCGCGAGCGCTGGCCGGCGCGCGTGGTCGTGAACATCGATCACCATCCCGGCAACGAGCTCTACGGGCAGGTCAACTGCGTCGACGTCTCGGCCCCGGCGAGCTGCCACATCCTCTACCGGGTCGCCAAGGCGCTGGGAGTGCAGCTCGACGAGCCTCTGGCCACCGCGCTCTTCACGGGGCTCATGACCGACACCGGCTACTTTCGCTACCCGAACACGACTCACGAGACCTTTCGGGTCGCTTCCGAGCTGATCGAATGCGGCGCGCGGCACGACCGGCTCTACCGGGCTGTGTACGAAGAGCGGCCGCTCGAGGCGATGCGGCTCCTGGGGCTGGCGCTCTCGGAGCTCTCGACCGGCGAGGACGGACGGCTGGCCTGGGTCGAGGTGACGCGCGGGATGCTGCGCCGCTCGGGGGCGGCCGCCGAGGACGTCGCCGCGATCCCCGGGAAGGTGACCACGATTCGCGGCGTCCGCCTGGGCATCACCTTCGAGGAGCGCGGCCCCAGGCAAACGCTCGTGGAGCTCAGGTCGGTCGGGGACATCGACGTCGGCGAACTGGCGCGCGGTTTCGGCGGCGGTGGCCACAAGAACGCGGCGGGCTGCAACTGGCCAGGGCCGCTCTCGGAGATCCGGGACAAGCTGTTGCCGGCCGCGGCGCGGCTCGTAGCCGGCCGGGACGTTCGGCCTCGCTCACAGGCGCTGGCGTGTGGCCCGGGATGGCCGGTAGCCGCCCTGGTCTGCTGACGCTCCTGCGTCCAAGGGCTCTGCTACAATTCCGGCGCGATGAAGCCAGGCGCCTGCCCGGTCTGCAATGCTCCACAGTCGACCGGAGCCGACAAGCTGGGGGAGGTCTTCGCCTGCGGCTCTTGCAAGACCATTCTCAAGGCATTCATCTCGGGCGGCGGCCACGACGTTCGGCTGAAGTTCCTGCAGGTCGTCTCGAGCGGCTCCAAGTCGCTGCCTGAGCTGATCGATACTCCCGACTTTCGCGCCAAGTACCGCCCGTTCCGCAAGCTGGGCGAGGGCGGGATGGGCGTGGTCCACAAGGCGATCGAGAACTCGACGGGCCGCCGTGTGGCCATCAAGAGCCTCCTCTTCGATGGCCTCCCCGAGCTGACGAAGCGCTTCGAGATGGAGGGGCAGCTCCTGGCGAAGATGGACCATCAGCACATCGTCAAGCTGCTGGAGGTCGGCCACGAAGGTGCCCACCACTACATGGTGTTCGAGCTGGTCGACGGCGTGACGCTCAAGGAGGAGCTGGACAGGAACCTGGTCCTGCCGCCCAAGCGTGCCCTCGAGATCGTCGAGCAGGTGCTGAAGGGGCTGGACTACGCCCACGGCCTGGGCGTCGTCCACCGCGACATCAAACCAGAGAACGTCCTGCTGACCAAATTCGGCTACGTCAAGATCGCCGACTTCGGATTGGCGAAGTCCCATGGTCTCGACATCGAGCCGGACCCCGCGCCCCCTGAAGACAACACGGATACTCCGGTGGATGAACCGAGTCTCTCGAGCAGCCACTCCACGCTGGTCGTCTCGGGCATCCACGACATGCCCGCCCGGCCCCAGGTTCGCAAGACGGTCGGCGGCGATTCCAGGCGGACCTTCTCGGGCGCCATTCTGGGCACCCCGTCCTACATGTCCCCCGAGCAGGCCCAGGGCCGGCCCGTCAACCATCAGACGGACCTGTACGCCACCGGGATTATGCTCTGGGAGCTCCTTGCGGGCCGTTACCTCTACAAGGGCAGCGACATCCAGGAGATCCTGCAGAAGCAGGTCCACGACATCCCACCGCCCGTCAGCAAGGCCAACTCCAAGGTCCCCGCCTTCCTCGACGACCTCGTCGCCCGCGCCATCGCCAAGTCGATGATGGACCGGTTCCAGACCGCCCGCGATTTCGGTATCGCTGTCGGCAAAGCCATCAAGCGGCTCGAAGACGTCTCGCTCAGCCGCGTCGCCGTCCCGCCACCCGGTACGGGCCCGCAGTCCGCGCGCATGCTGCGCCCGCCCTCCAAGAGCGGCGTCCGCGCCGCCGCCTCCCGCTCCTCCGCCCCCTGGCTGCAGATTGGCCTGGCCGTCGCCAGCGTCTTGCTGGTCGCCTTGGCCGTGTTCGTGTACGCGAAGCGATTCTAGGAGTGAGGCTTGAGGCTTGAGGAGTGAGGCTTGAGGCTTGGGGGACGCCAGGCTTCGGGGGCGGGCGTCGGGGAACAGGGGGAAGGGGGGGGCAGGCGCTCGCACGGGGGAGGAGCGCCGGAATGCACGGAAGGCCGCGGGCCGAAGCGATGGCGCTTCGGCCTGCGGCCTGCGGCCTAGAGCTTTCCTACTCCTCGTCCGTCGTTGTCGAGGAGGAGCCGCTCGAAGCGCCGGGCTTCAGCGCCTTGAGCTCGCCGACGACGTGCAGCTTGCGCTCCAGCTCGGGCTTCTCCGAGGGCGGTAGATCCGGGCGGGTGAGACGGCCGCGAATCTTGTCCTCCAGGTCGGCCAGAAGGCCCAGCACTGGCTGCCCGTTCTTCTTCTCACGCAGGAAACCTTCCAGCCGGTCGAAGAAAGCGTTCGGGATTCCCAGGCCCGCGTCGAGCACGGTCACGAGCAGCATCGGCCGCAGCTCGCCGTCTGCCTTGACGCGCAGCGCCACGGCCTCGGTGAGCTCCTTGATGCGCAGGCGGCGCTCCAGCGCGTTCATCTCGATCGAGTCGGCGCTCTTCTGGAACTTCTCGAGCGCAGCGGACTTCTCCTGGAGGCTGGCGCCGATCTGGAAGCCGGCGCGCAGCATCTCGCCGTAGGTGTCGGTGTCGCGGCCGGCGCTGGCGCGCCGGTAGTCGTCGGAGGCGTGGTAGAGGTCGAGCTCTCCGACGCGCATCAGCGTGTAGGCGTGGTCGCCTTCCTGGCCCAGGAGACTGCGCAGCTTTTCGCGGTCGAGGCTGCCCAGGATCTGGTCGATCTGGGCCAGGTAGCTGCCCAGGTCGAAGCCGCCGAGCTCGCCCACGTTGCCGCTGGCCAGCTTGACCAGGCCCTTGAGGGAGTCGTCACGCACGCCGCTGGCGACGATGCCGGCGCGATCGGCGCTGTACTCCTTGGCCTGGTCGAGCAGCGCCAGGTTGGCTTCCTGCGTGGCGTTGACCTCGATCTCGGCCGCCGACTTCACGACGCGCTGCGTCAGGTCGAGGCCGACGGCCCTCGGCAGGTCGCCTGCGCCGAAGAGCGCGTTGAGCTTCATCATCTTCTTGGCCAGCCCTTCCTCGGCGCCCGCCTTGGGGGCGTCCGGAAGGATCGTCTTCTTCTTGCCGAAGACGTCCGGAAGCGCCGCGTACTTCTTGGCGTAGAGCTGCACGGCAACAGCCGTGCGGATGTGGCCCGACTTCACGTGGCCCATCTCGTGGGCCAGCACGTAGCGCAGCTCGCCCGGGCTCAGCGCCTTGATGATGCCGCTGTAGAGCGCCACGCCGTAATCGTTGACGTCGCTGCTCCAGGTGTAGGCGTTCATGTCAGCGCTGTTCATGATGTAGATGCGGAACTTGCGCGGCATGGCGAGCCGGTCGGCGTTCTCGCAGGCGACCTTGTAGATCTCGGGGAACTGCTTCTCGCTGACCAGCACGCCCTTCAGCAGATGCTGGGCGTGGTAGGTCTCGTTGATGTCCTTGAGGACCTGCTCCACCTCGGGCATCAGGTCGATGACCTTCTGGTCCTTCATCAACTCCGCAACCACCGTGCGCTCGTAGGGATGGCGGAAGTCGCCGAGCTCGATCTTCTCGAAGAGCGCGGCGTACTGCTGGGCGAAGGCCGCGAAGTCGCTGGCGGTCTTCTCGGTGACGGGCGCCGCGGGCGCGGCCGGGAGCGTGGGCAGGGCGACGGTCAAGGCCGCCGCCAGGGCCAGGGCAAGTGTCCGGTTCATCATGATGGGCCTCACTTTGTTCGAAAGCTTGTCGGATTCGTTCGAGTTCGATTCGAGGGATGGTCCCGCGCCGCTCACCGGGCCGGCACCGGGATGTCCATGTTCTTCAGGTATCGCTTCACGATGAAGAACGGGATGCGCTTCAGGAAGCCGCTGTACTTCTCGAAGTACGAGTCGAACAGCTCGCCCAGCTTGGCTGCGTCCTTCCCGGCGCCGCGCACCTGCTCGGCGGCCAGAGCGGCCTCGCCGCGAATCGGTGCGGCGTACTCGATCAGCCCGGCGGCGTGATCGGCGCCCAGTTGCCCGACCAGCGAGATGAACGTCTCTCGCAACAGCGGCCGCAGGTCGCTCACCGTGCCGAAGAAGCTCTCCTTGTCACCCGACTCGGCCTCTTCCTTGAGGCGGACCAGCGGCTTGGAAAGCGCCGCGGCCAGGTCGACCGGTTCGGCCCACCCGGCGGTCCGGCGTGACTTGCGGCCGGCAGCCGGCGCGAGCGCGGAAAGCTGCTTGACCGTCGCCAGGCGAGCCTCCGCCAGCGTGCGCGCCTCCGGTGTCAGGTCCGGCCGCGCGATGTAGTACGCCAGCTTTTCGCCGAGCTTCGCCAGCAATCCCGCCAGCGGCCGACCGTCGCCCTTGCGGCGGACGAAACCCGCCAGCGCGTCGAAGGGCGCGTTGGGGCTGGTTAGCCCGGTCGTGATGACGTGGACCGCCAGCAGCTCTTCCAGTTCGCCGGCCGGTGCCACGCGTGCCGTGACGAGCTTCTCGAGCGAGCCCTTCAGCGACTCGCGCACCAGCGACTCCAGCCGAGCGTTCTTTGGATCCTTGTCGAACGCCTCGAGCCGAGACCGGAAGTCGGCCAGCTCCGAGGAGAGCTCGTGGAAGGCCGCCAGCCCGCTCTGGAACGGATCGGCGATCCGCCCCGAGGCAACCTGGTAGTCTCCCGAATCGGCGAAGTCCGATAGCTCGCGGACGCGCGTGATCGTGTAGGGCTGGAATCCCTGCTGCCCCAGGACCTCCTGCAGGCGGGCCGCGTCGATCGCGGCGCCCGTGGTCCGGGCCTGCTTCAGGAACTCTTCGATGTCGACCTTGCCAGTGCCCTCGAGGTCGCCTGAGGCCAGCTTCGCCAGCGCGGAGTACGCGGCGTTCGGATCGCCGCACGCCACCAGGCCGGCCCGATCGGCTGTGAACTCGCTGATGCGCGAGGGCTCGGGAGCGCGCTCGAACAGCAGGCGCAGGGCACCGTTCATGCCCGGCGCTTTTTCGGGCTTGTCCTCCGGGTAGAGGCGCGGCAGCTTGTTGCTCTTCGACTGGTAGGCCCACATCAGGCCGGAGTAGAAGCGGTGGTTCGCCTTCACGTGGCCCATCTCCCGGCCGATCGCGAAGGCCAGCTCCTGCTCCGTCAGCGCCTTCACGAGGCCCGAGTTGAGCCGGATGGTGAAGTCGGAGAAGCTGTTGCCGTAGTGGTCGTGCCTCACGAACCCGAAGACGTCCGTCTGCATCTGCGGATCGTTGAGGATGAACAGCTTGTAACTGGCGCCCAGCCCGAGCGTCGCCGCCGCGCGCTTGGCGACCGCGTGAACAGAGGGGTACTGGTTCGGTCCGACCTGGACCGCATTCAACATGTAGAAGCGGTCCTTCTCCACGACCTGCTTCACCTGGTCCTTCTTGACCTGGTCGACCAGATCCCGGATGCCCGGGTTCTCCTCCATCAGCGTCTTGACGATCTGGCGCTCCGCCGGATGCCGGAAGTCGCTGGCGTCCAGCACCGGCAGCATCGGCCCATGACGGGCCCTGAGCGCCGCGAGGCTATCGCCCAGCGACGGCTGCGCGGCATCGGTCGCGTAGGCCGGGGAAAGAACCACTGACAGGAATACGGGAAGCAGCAGAGCCGCCCCACTCTGGATTCGGGAAAGCAAAATGAGCCTCCTTCTCGCGGTCGGACCGGAGTCTACGTACACATACCGGCCCGCGCGGTTCAAGGTTGCAGGCTGGGAGGCAGGAGCGAGTAGTGACTAGGAGCGTGTCGGAGAATTACGATCCGCCCGGGATTCCTCGGAAAAACGAACAGGGAACAGGCAACCGGGGACCGGGAACAGGCAATGGGAAATGACTTGACCAGGACAGGGTTTTTCCGTTCCCTGTTGCCTGTTTTC
>JACQZN010000106.1 GCA_016213845.1 Candidatus Wallbacteria bacterium | reverse complement strand
TAGACGCCACGGGATTTCCCATCACCTCGGCGGCCGGTCCCGGACTCGCGCCGCGGCGCGCGGTTTCCGATGGAGAGGGTGTAACCGGCCATGGCCAGCGCATCCTCCAGGTCGATCGGCACGGCGGCGGCGGGTTCGACCGTCAAGGTCAGCCAGCCCCGTAAGGCCGTCATCGGCATCTACAAGATCCTCGGCCGCCCTCTGGGGCGCGGCGGCAGCGCGACGGTCTACAAGGTGCAAGGCCAGGACGGCGCCATCTTTGCTGTCAAGGAGCTGGCCCCTCAGTTCCTGGGCGACAAGGACGCCATCGCGCGCTTTCGGCGCGAGTTCGAGATCACGCGCGAGCTGGACCACCCCGGCATCGTGCGGACCCACGAGCTGCTCGAGGCCAACGGCACGCTCAACATCCGCATGGAGCTGGTGGACGGCGTCTCGCTCAAGGCCCTGCTTTCCAGGCAGAAGCGACTCTCGGCCGGCCTGGCCTGCTGGATCGCTTCGGAGATCGCCCGCACGCTCTCCCACGCCCACAAGCGCGGCATCATCCACCGCGACGTCAAGCCGGACAACATCCTGCTGGCTCGCGACGGCCGCGTGCTGCTCGGCGACTTCGGCACGGCCCGCCTGACCAACCTGGCGATGACGCGCGCCGGCACCCTGCTCGGCACCCCGGTCTACATGGCGCCGGAGCTGCTCTCGGGCAAGAAGGATTCGGCCGCCACGGCTGCAAGCGACGTCTACTCGCTCGGCGCGGTGGTCTACGAGGCCATCGAGGGCCGCTCGCCATTCGCCTCGAGCAAGCGGGGCGAGATCCTGCCGCTGCTCTACGCCAAGAGCTTCCAGAAACTCAAGCCGATGGCCCAGGCCGCCGACTCCGAGCTGGCCCAGCTGGTGGAGGAGTGCCTCGCCAAGGAGCCAGCCCGGCGCCCGCCTGGTATGCGGGAGCTCCTGGACCGCCTGACGCGCCATGCGGGTCCCGCGGCCCAGGCCGAGCTGCGCGCCGCGCTGGCTGCCCGGGACCAGAAGCCCGCCCCCGCGAAGAGACCCCGGACGGCGACGGGTCCCGTGTCGCTTCCGCCTGCCGCGGCGCGGTTCTCCCTGCGCGGCCTGCCGCTGCACGACAGCCGCTTCGCTGCGGTCTTCTTCGCTACGCTGGCGGGTTTCATCCTCTATCTGCTCTCGATCACGCCCGCCCCCGTTCAGTCCGGAGCGGCGAACCCGACCCTTCGCCCGAGCCAAGGAGCCAGCCGATGAGACTGAGACCAACCGTTTCCGAGACCGCTCCGACGATCGCCGCCACAGCGGGTCTCCTGGCCGGCCGGACCGCCATCGAGGTGACCCCGGCCCTGACGATGCTCGAGGGCCCCTCGCCTGGCCAGGTTTACCGGATGGCTGCCACCGGCCGCCGAGCCTACATCGCCGGCCGGGCCTCCGTCGCCGATATTCCCATCCCGGACAGCTCCGTGAGCCGCCGCCACGCCCGGCTGTGGGTCGAGCTCGCGGAGGGTGGCGAGCGGGCCATGATCGAGGACCTGGCCAGCACGAACGGCACCTGGATCAACGGCTCCAGAACCGAGCGAGGGGGGCTGGAGCGCGGCGACCGGGTGATGCTCGGTTCCGTGGTGCTGCGGTTCGATCTGCTCGACCCGGTCGAAGTGCACGTGGTGGAGGAGCTGGAGCAGCAGGTGCGCTCGGCGTCGCTCGACCCGCTGACGGGGCTCCAGACGCGGCGAGCCGTCGGCGACCTCTCCGCCCCGGCCTGCGGCCCAGGCGAGCGGATGGCTGCCATCATCCTCGACCTCGATCACTTCAAACAGGTGAACGACGGCTTCGGCCACCCGGCGGGCGACGCGGTGCTGACCCTGGCCGCCCGGACCCTGGCCGAGGCGCTGCGAGGCGACGACCTGGCCGTGCGGTGGGGTGGCGAGGAGTTCCTGGCTCTCCTTCCCGGCGCGGGCGTCGAGGCCGCCCTGGCCATCGCCTCGCGAGTTCTGGAGGCGCTCAAGACAGCGGACACCAGCGCCATCACGCCAGGGCGAGGCCTCTCGGCCAGCCTGGGTGTGGCTTCCGCGCAATCCGGCGAGACCTTCGCCAGTCTGATCGGCCGCGCCGATCGCGCACTCTATCGCGCCAAGCTCGCGGGCCGCGGTCGCGTCGAGCTGGCCTGAGTCTCGGGGGCAACTACAGGCCTTGCGAAACCGGCCGGCGAAGCGCCACTCTGGGTGACGTGACAGCCGAAGCGACGAGCCAGAACAGCACGCCCCGCGCGCTTGCGACAGCGGCGCTCGTCGGACTCGTGGCGGCTCTCGCAGCCGGGCTTCTCTCGACGCCGGACGCCTCGAAGGCCCTGGTCGACAAACCGGCACCGGGCTTCTCGGGCCGGCTGCTCGACGGCAAGGAGCTCTCCCTGGGAGGGTTGAAGGGGCGGGTCGTGGTTCTCGACTTCTGGGCTACCTGGTGCCCGCCGTGCCGCCTGTCGATTCCCAAGGTTCAAGCTCTCTCCGAGCGATTCGCCTCGGAGCCTGTGACCGTTCTAGGCATCAACCTCGACATGGACGAAACCGGTGAGACGGTGCGGGACTTCGTGAAGGAGCACTCCATCCGATTTCCGCAGCTCCTCGGCGGGACGGAAGTCGCGAAGAAGTACGGCGTCGAGGGCATCCCGTGCACCGTAGTGGTGGACCGCTCGGGCGTGGTGCGCCACGTCAGCACCGGTTACTCCGAGGGCCAGGAAGAAGAGCTGGCGGAGCTGGTTCGCAAGCTGCTCTCCTAGGGCGCCGCCTGCGCGCCCGCCAGCGCGCGCTCGCAGACGGCGAGCAACTCGGGGTCGCGGCCTGAACGCGAGAGCTCCTCTGCGAGCGCTCGCAGGTCGCCTACCTCGTCCACGTCGGCCAGGCGCTCGAGCAGCTCGACGGAGAGGCCAAGCGTCCGGCACCGCGCGAGCGTCTGATCGAGGACGCTTGGCGTGCTCCAGGGAATGGCCTCGAAGAGCCCAGGCCTTGGGGGCGCGCGAAGCCCCACCAGGTAGTAGCCGCCATCGGCCGCGGGCCCGAGCGCCACGTCGTGGTGGCGCAGCGAGCGGAAAGCGCGGTCCAGGATCGATTGCTCCAGCCCTACGGTATCCGAGCCGATGAGCGCCACGCGCTCGCAACCGCGCCGGAAGGCCTCGTCGAAGGCGGCGGCCATGCGGGCTCCCAGGTCGCCTTCACATTGCGGCTCCACGCTCCATCCGGACGGCGCCAGGGTCGCGGCGCCAGCTTGCTCGGCCGGCGGATCGAAGCGGAGCTGGCAATGCCGGCCGCCGCCCAGCCCAAGCGTCCGGACGAGGAGCGCGCGAGCAACCTCGGCCGCGGCGTTCGGACCGACGGACGCGGCCAGCCGGGTCTTGCAGGCCCCCGGTAGCGGCACGCGGGCAAACACGATGAGCAGCTCTGGAGCGATGGGCGGGATCGTGGCAACAGGATACTCGATTCGACGCGGCTGCTATGATGGCGGCGGAGGTTTGATCATGAACCGATGGATTTCGCGAGGGATGAAGCTGGGCGCGCTCATGGCAGCGTGTCTGGGAGTTCTGGGAACGAGCGCAAGGGCCGAAGATCCGGAGGCGCGCAAGCTCGAGGGTTCGGCGCAGAAGGTGCTGGAGGAAGCCGCCAGCCGCGACGGCGCGTTTGCGCCCGAGGACCAGGGCTTCGTCGAATCGCTGGACGAGTTCACGGCGACGGCCCGGGACTTCGCCTCCAGCAGCCGAGGCGATCGGCGCGACGCCGCGATGGTGCACAAGCTCAATCAGCTGGCCGAGCGCGTCTCGCGCGCACTTCTGCTGGCCAACGTTCCGCCCAACATCTCGACCGCGTGGTCGGAGACCCGGAGGCTGCTGGAGAACCTGCGCGCCCGGCACGGCGTCGAATCAGCCCCCGGCCAGGCCGCATCGAGCGAGTCGCTCCGCAAGGCCGCCCGCGACCTCCACACGGCCGCCGACGAGCTGCTGTCGGCACTCGACCGCGAGAGCGCCGCGCCGCAAGTGCAGCGTGAAGCGCTGCGCTACAAGCTGCGATACCTGGCCGAGCACGCCCGCGCCGTCGACGAAGCTTCCGCGTCGGGCTCTGCCGTCGACGGGCCGCTGGCCCGGGTCCACTTCTACTCCGAGCGCGTCGAGCAAGCGATCGGCCAGCTCGGCCCCTCGGCCGGCCTGCGCGAAGCCCACGAGGCCTTCCTCGATTGCCTGGAGCGAGTCGAGGATGCGCTCAAGGCCGCGGCGGCCAAGCCCGCAGTGAAGGCCGCCAAGCCCAAGAAGGCGAAGAAGAAGGGGAAGGGGAAGTAGACGGAAGGAAGATGGAAGGCCGAAGGTGGGAGGTGGAAGAGAGAGGCCGGGAGCGTCCCGCGAGCATGGGAGAGAGTGCTTCGCTACGTTACCGCTCGCTCTGAGCCCTTCGGCGAGTTCAGGGCGGACGGACCTGAAAAACTCGACTTGCCATGCTCATGTCGCGGCAAGCGCTTAGGCTCATCCCGAATGGTCGTTTGGGGGATTCTGGATGGATTTCAGAATCTCAGCCTTCGCCCTCCTACCTTCTACCTCCCACCTTCTATCTCCCTGCCTTCCACTTCTCATACAGCTCCGTCTGCCGGCTCGTGAGCGGGATCGACTTGCCGCGAATGAAGAGGTGTCGCAGACGGCTGGCGGGCTGCAACGGGTCGCCCTCGACGACGGCGATGTTGGCGATCTTGCCCTTGTCGAGCGAGCCATACTTGTCCGCAATGCCGAGGATCTTGGCGGCTTCGATGGTGACCGCGGCAAGCGCCTCTTCCGGGGGCAGGCCGTGGGCGGCGGCAAGGCCGGCGGCGTAGGGCAGGTTACGCACGTTGTGGGAGTCAGACGTCTGGATCGCGATCCGGACACCGGCCTTTCGAAGCAGCTCTGCGTTCTCGTAGCGCGCGCCCAGAGTCTCGAAGGTATCGGGCTGCTGGTCGACGGGCCCGACGATCACCGGGACGTCCTTCTTCGCCAGAAGCTCGGCCACCCGGTAGGCCTCGGTGCCGTGGTTGATGACGAGCTTGAGCTTGAACTCGTCAGCCAGCCGCAGCGCGGCGCGGATGTCGTCCTGGCGATGGGCGCGGACCAGCAGCGGAAGCTTCCGCTCCAGCACCTGCGCCAGGGCCTCCAGCTTTAGATCGCGCTCGGGCTCGTCGGGGGGCTCTGGCCGCTTGGACGCCTCCTTGCCGGCCAGGGCCGCGGGCGGCTGCGTCGCAGTCACCGCCGCTGCCGTTGGCGCGACGGGCGCGGTCGGCTTCTGGGACGCCTCCCAGCTCGCCAGCTCGACCTTGTGCTCCTCGAGCTTGCGGCGATACTTCTCCTGCTTCTTCAAGTACTCCTGGACCTTCAGGAGCTGCGCGCGGATCTCGCCGATCAGCCCCATGCGCGTGCTGAAGCGACTCCTGGCCCGGCCGCGATTGACGGCATCGCTGCCCAGGCCGAGACAGAGCATGGCAGGCGCCCGCACGGTCATCTCCTCGACGCTCTCTCCCGCCAGGTCGAGCACGGCCGCCTGACCGCTGAAGACGTCGCCCTCGCCCGGCGCCACCAGCACCGTCGTGACGCCGGTCAGGCGGCTGACGCGGATCAGCTCGCTGGCCGGGTTGACGGCGTCGACGACCCGCAAATGTGGAGAGAGAAGGTCCATCGAGTCGTCCAGGTCGTTGGTCTGGTCCTCGAGATCGACCTCGATCAGGCCGAGGTGCGTGCCGGAGTCGATGAGGCCCGGGATCACCCAGGCGCCCGCGGCGTCGATCGTCCTGAAGCGCGGCGGCACATCCAGCTCGGCGCCGCCGACGGCCACGATGGTCTGGTTTTCGACCAGCACTCGCCCGGGGTCGTAGGTGCGGCCGGCCATCGTGACGACCTTCCCGCCGACCAGCGCGAAGCGGCTGGCGGGCGGCTCCGCTGCGCGGGCGAAGGCGCTGGCGGTCAGGAGTGCGGCCAGTCCGATTTGGAGCGATTTCGAGGCACGCATCAGGGCATCTCCTTGGCCGCCGCGTCCCAGACGAGCTGCCCATCGATCAGGGTCTTCTCGACCCTCGTGTAGACGTCGAAGGGGTGCTTGGTGAAGATGGCGATATCGGCGTCCTTGCCGACTTCGAGCGACCCGACGCGGGAATCGACCCCCAGGATCGAGGCCGGCCAGATGGTGATGGCCTTCAGGGCGGCCTCGGGTTTCATTCCGTAGCGGACGGCCTTGGCGGCTTCGTGGTAGAGGCGCTGGGCGACGTTGGCGCTGTCGGAGTGGAGCGAGACGCGCACTCCGGCGGCCGCCAGCAGGCCCGGGCTCTGCGGGATGGCGTCCCAGGCCTCCATCTTGAATCCCCACCAGTCGGGCCACGTGGCGACGCCGATCTCGCGGCGCGCCAGCTCGGAGGCGATCTTGTAGCCTTCGAGACAGTGCTGGAAGCTGGCCAGCTTGAAGCCGAACTCGTCGGCGATGCGCAGCACGGCCAGCAGATCGTCCTTTCGGTAACAGTGGACGTGGACGCGAACGCGCCCCTCGAGGACGTCGATGAGCGTTTCCATCTTCGGGTCGCGCTCGGGCCGGACTGTGGGCTTGCCGGCCTTGGCGTTGGCCTCGAACTCGCCCCACTGCTTCTGGTACTCGCGCGCCCGGGTGAAGGCCTGACGGACGATTGCGGCGTTGCCCATGCGCGTCATCGGCGCCTGATTGCGCGAGCCGTAGACGCGCTTGGGGTTCTCGCCGAAGGCCATCTTGATGCCGCGCGGGGCGTCCCTGAATTTCAGGTCGTCGAGCGTATTGCCGAGCCCGAGCTTCAGGATGACCGCCTGGCCGCCCTGCAGATTGCCGCTTCCGGGGATGATCTGCACGGTGGTGACGCCGCCGGCCCGGACCCGGGCCATCCCCGGGTCCTCCAGGAAGACGCCGTCCTCGGCCCGCACGTGGGGCGTGAGGGGATCGGTCATCTCGTTGCCGTCCTCGTGAGCGCGCGCGTCGGGCCAGGGATAGACGCCGAGATGGCTGTGGGTGTCGATCAAACCGGGCATCACGTACTTGCCGGTGGCGTCGATGACGATGGCGCCGGGCGGGGGCGCCAGCGCGTGGCCCAGCTCGGCGATCTTGCCGTCGCGGAGGATCAGCGTGCCATTCGGCATGATGCCGCGCGTGATGGTCATCAGCATCCCGCCCACGATGGCGACGGGCGTGGCGGGCGCCGTCGCGGGCGCGGCCGGCGGTGCGGCCCCGGCAGCGCTCGCCAGCGTCAGCAGTGCCGCAAATGCCGAGGACCCCATGCGCGTTCCAGTTCCGGTCATCGTCGTCTCCTTGCCGCAGTCATGCCCCGAGACACCTCGATCCTATTACGGCATGCCCCCCGGGACGCAACAACCACGCCCGGCATGCGGTAGGATCTTTCGAGCCGCGCGGGCGGCTCGGCCCTTTCGCATGCCTTCGAACCGCCACTCCATTATCGGCTCCTTGGCCGCGCTGCTGCTGGCGACGGCCGCTGCCTGCGCGCAGCCGATCGACGGCTTTGGTGACCTCGGCCGGACCGACGCCGGCGGGGGGGCGCCGGGCTCCGCAGCCGCCGGTGCCGCCGCCGCCGGGTCGTGGACCGAGGGCGGCAAGAGGCTGGCCGTGGAGCGTGTCCATGGCGCCGGGATCGATTTCCAGCCAGGCCGCGACAACCTTGGGTTCCCGAATCTCTCGGGCGCCGTGCGGCTCGGCGGCATGGCGGGCAACTGCTACACGATGGCCTTCGTGGCGAAGCTCTTTTTCGAAGACGCCCGCTTCCGCCCGTCAGCGAGTGGCGGCGACGACCGCGCCGGTTTCACGCTGGCCGACCTCTCGGCGCACCTGGCGGGAGACCGCGGCGCCTCGCTGGAAGTGAGGGACTTTGCCTCGTTGCACGAGATGAGCTGGGACCCCGGCTTCGGCGAGACGGAGGCGTTCGACTTCCTGGCGCGCCAGCGCGGCATCGAGATGGGCATGGTGGCCGACGAGCTCTCCGGCAAGCGAAAGATGATCCTGCAGCTCATCCAGGTGATCAGCACCGTCCACTACCTGCACTACATGCAGTACCAGGCGGGCAGCTTCCTGGAGGCGATCCTGCGCCAGAAGATGGCGGGCGCAAAGCAGGTGCGGGCCGTGACCGCGCGCGAGGTGAGCGCGATGGCCACCCAGCTGGGGCGAGGCAAGAGCTGTCTGCTCCTGATGCTCAACGTCGACGACGTCTACGGCCACGTCGTGCTCGCCTACCGCATCGTCGATACGGCCGCCGCCCGCTACGTCCTCGTCTACGATTCCAACGTCCAGCACGGGGAGGAGAAGCGGCCGAGCGCCCTGAAGATCTCCAAGGACGGCGTCGTGGAGGGCTACTACCGCGTCGAGCCCGGCGGCCAGCTCACGCCGGACGGCATCTACGACGGCGACTCCTGGTTCTCCAAGCGCGATTCACTGGCCATCCTCAACCTGCCGGACCTGACGCTCAACCCGGAGAACCGCAAGAGCCTGGCCCGCAAGACCGAAGCGGCAGGCGAGGAGACTGCGATCCTGCTGGCCAGCGGCCAGCTGCTGAAGCGACTGACCGAGAGTCCGCCCGACAAGACCTCCCTGCGCGACGATCTCGCGCAGTTTCTGCGGAACCTCCAGTCGATCCAGGCGACGGCACCCGGCGCGACAGGCCAGGTCGAGAACCGGCTGGGCCCCAATGCCAGCGTGTCGGAGATCAACCGCCTGCTGGAACGGCGGGCCGACGCGGCGATCCGCACGGCCTTCCCGTACGCGCTGCCGAAGGGCATGGCGCTCACCGAGACGCGCCTGCGGCTGGACGAGACCGACCCGAACCGGATGGAGCTGGCGACGACCCTGACGCTGGAGAAGGACGGCCCCGTGCACCGGCTGGCCGGGGTGCTCCAGGAGAGCGCGGCGCTCTCGGGTTACGGCGAGCTTGCGGCCTGGATCGAGGCCACGCGCGAGAATGTGGGGCCGACGAAGGTGCGCGCGACGGTGGAGCTGGAGCTGACCAAGCAGCGCATGCCGGCCGGACTGCAGACGGAGTTCGGGCTGATGCCCAGGGTGAAGAAGAGCCACATCGTACTGGGCGACCTCGCGCCGTCGAAGCGGCTGCCGACGGACCACCAGCTCGAGATCTCCAAGGAGGCACTGCGCGGCGGGCTCAAGACGGCGCTGTCGCGGATCAACATCGTGGGCCAGGAGTGGAGGTTCGACTACATCCTGGTGCCGGCGCGGTACTCGCCCTCCATCGGGGGGCACCAGGTGCAGCTCGTGCCCGAGGTGAAGCGGTATGGCCGCTTCGGGCTGGACAGCGTCGGGCTCGACCTGGTCGAGGGCGCCTCGGGCGGCCGGCTCAGGCTCATCGTCGCCGGCAACGCGTTCATCGCGGTCAACCCGGTCCTGGCCGACAAGGGGGTCTCGGGAGTGGCCGACCCGGTGCACATCGACGTGCGGATCTTCCGCGGATCGAGACAGCCGGAGGCGCACTGGAGCCTCTTCGCGACGGTGGAAGGCAAGCTCGCCTTCGACGACGGGCTCTTCAACATCCTGGCGCGGCCGCTGACGCTGCTGGCGACAGAGCTCTTCCCGTACGTGCGCGATCACGTCAACGCCTACATCAAGGACCAGCTCTCGGATCGGGTGAAGCTGGTGCAGCCGATTCAGGTGCGCAACGTGAAGGTGACGACCCGCACTCTCTCGCTCGACACGGGCGCGGCCGTGGTCGACGTCGACCTGCTGGCGAAAGACCTCTTCCAGAGCGAGGTGCCCGTCAGCGTCAAGAACTTCGAGACCCGGCGCGACCGCGTCGTGATCGGCAGCGACTACCGGTAGGCGCGTCCCGGTGCCCAACACCTTCGGCCACCTGTTCCGGATCACGACGTTCGGCGAGTCCCACGGCGGGGCGGTCGGCGTGGTGCTCGACGGCTGTCCTCCCAGGCTGGAGCTCGCGGAGGCCGACATTCAGCGCGATCTCGACCGGCGGCGGCCGGGCCAGAGCCAGCTCACGACGCAGCGTCAGGAAGAGGACACAGTCGAGATCCTGTCGGGCACGTTCGAGGGGCGAACGCTGGGCACACCCATCGTGATGCTGGTGCGCAACAAGGACGCGCGCCCGGGGGACTACGCGGAGATGAAGGACCGATTCCGGCCGTCGCACGCGGACTTCACGTACCAGTCGAAGTACGGCATCCGCAACTGGCAGGGCGGGGGGCGAGCCAGCGCGCGCGAGACGATCGGCCGGGTCGCAGGCGGCGCCGTGGCGCGCAAGCTGCTGCGGGAGGCGTGCGGTCTGGAAGTGGTCGCCTACGTCAAGCAGGTGCAGGACCTGATGGCGGTGATCGACCCGGGCGCGGTCGAGGCCGCATCGGTCGAAGCCAACGCGGTCCGCTGTCCGGACGCGGCGGCGGCGGCGGCGATGTTCGAGCGCATCGACCAGGCGCGGCGCGACGGCGACAGCCTGGGCGGCGTGGTCGAGGCCGTGGCCAGGAATGTGCCGGTCGGCCTGGGCGATCCGGTCTTCGACAAGCTGGAGGCCGATCTGGCCAAGGGGCTGATGTCACTGCCGGCTTCGAAGGGATTCGAGATCGGCAGCGGCTTCGGCGGAGTCCTGTTGCGCGGCTCGGAGCACAACGACCCCATGACTCTCGAGGCGGGCCGGGTCCGCTCCCGGTCGAACCGATCGGGCGGCGTGCAGGGTGGCATCTCCAACGGCGAGCCGATCGTCCTGCGGGTAGCGTTCAAGCCGACAGCCACCATCGCCAAGGAACAGGACTCGGTGGACGAATCGGGTCGGGCGGTCAAGCTGGCCGCCAAGGGCCGCCACGATCCGTGCGTGCTGCCGCGCGCCGTGCCCGTCGTCGAGGCGATGATCCTGCTGGTCCTGGCCGATCACTGGTTACGCCACCGCGCGCAGTGCGGTGCTTAGCGACGCAGCCGGCGAATTAAGTCGTGTGTCCCTCGATTTCTCTCGGGTATGATGGTCGAGGCGTGAGGGGCGGCCGAAGGGGCTGCCAGGGGCGCTGCTGCTCGAATGGACATCGCCGCGACAACTAACCCGAGTGTTCTCCTGGTGGAGGACTCCGAGATGCAGTCGAAGCTCTACGCGAGCTTGCTGCAGCAGTCCGGCTTCGACGTCGTGGAGGCGCACGACGGGCATGCGGCGATGGCTCGGCTCAGGGAGCGCACTCCGGACATGATCGTGCTCGACATGGTGTTGCCCGACACCGACGGCCACGAGCTCTGCATGACGATCCGTCGGTTCCCGCAGTGGGCCAGCCTGCCGATCATGATGCTGACCTGCCACGACGAGACCGAAATGAAGGTGCGGGCTTTCGACGGCGGCGTCGACGACTACGTCAGCAAGGCCGTGCACGCCTCGGAGCTCGTGGCGCGCCTGCAGCGGCTGTTGCGCCGCAAGGTGCTGCACGAGAAGTTGACGGAGCGCGAGAAGCTGGAGACGTTGCACCGCGCGGCCTCGACCCTGGCGCACGGCATCAACAACCCCTTGGCCGTGCTCTCCATGGGCATCGAGATGCTCACCGAGGAGTTCCCGGAGACCTCGCCGCACCGGACGCTGCTCGGGCGCATGGAGAACCACCTGATGCGCATCAAGGAGCTGGTGTCGCGGCTGCAGAAGATGACGCGCCTGGTCGAGCAGCCGGGCCTGGCGGACTTCGACATCCTCGAGGTTCCCGAGACCCAGCCTTCCGCACCTCTCGTGAGGCCCCGGCGTGGCTCGTACCGGATCATCATCGTCGATGACGACCAGGACGTGCGCCAGTTCATCCGCGAAAGCCTGGAGCGCAGCGGGCGGTTCGCAATCCTGGAGGCCGGCTCGGGCGCCGAGGCGCTCGACCTGGCCCGACAGACGGTGCCGGACCTGATGATCCTCGACATCATTCTCCCGGGGCCTGACGGCTACGAGGTCCTTCGCCAGATCAAGACCGACTCCGCGCTCGCCGGAGTCCCGGTCATAATGCTCTCGGTCAATTCCAACGTGCGCGACATGGTGCGCGCCTTCGAGCTTGGCGCCGCCAACTACCTGGTCAAGCCCGTCGACCCCGTGCGCCTCCCCGAGCACGTTTTCCGCACGCTCGAGAGGCACGGGAGATAGTAGCGAGTAGTGAGTAGGGGAGGCGTGCCACGCTCGAGACGAGAAGCTCGGGAAGTGGGAACGCACCCTTCCGCTGCTGTGCCGCTACCTGCGAACCCGTGCCAGTGCGTGCTGCGCTCGCCTCACCCTACTCGCTACTCACTACTCTCTCACCACCGACTCTCGTACCTCGCCCGCGCCCCCAGCTCGGCCTCGATGGCGAGCAAGCGGTTGTACTTGGCGGTGCGCTCGCTGCGACAGAGGCTACCGGTCTTGATCTGACCGCTGCCGAGGGCCACGGCGAGATCGGCGATGAAGGCATCCTCGGACTCGCCGCTGCGGTGCGAGATGACAGAGGTGTAGCCGGCCTTGTGCGCCATTTCGACCGTTCGGACCGTTTCGGTCAAAGTGCCGATCTGGTTCAGCTTGACGAGGATCGAGTTGGCGATCCCCTCCTTCAGGCCGCGCGCCAGCCGCTGGGGGTTCGTCACGAAGAGGTCGTCGCCGACCAGCTGCGTCGTCGCACCGAGCTGCCGCGTGTGGTCCAGCCAGCCGGACCAGTCGTCCTCGGAGAGCCCGTCCTCGATGGAGACGATCGGATAGGACTTCTTCCAGCCCGCGTAGCGCGCGGTGAGCTGAGAGGCGGTCATCGGCTTCTTGTCGCTGCGGGCGAAGCAGTACTTCCCCTTCTCGTGGAACTCCGAAGCCGCGGCGTCGAGCGCGATCGAGACCTGCTTGCCTGGCTTGTAGCCCGCTTTGCCGATCGCCTCGATCATCAAGCCCAGCGCTTCCTCGTGGGCTCCGGCGAGCTTTGGCGCGAAGCCGCCCTCGTCGCCGACGCTGGTCGTGTGACCCGCCTTCTTCAGCAGAGCGTGCAGCGCGTGGAAGACTTCCACCCCGGCCCGCAGTCCCTCGCGGAACGACGGGAACCCGTGCGGCACGATCATGAACTCCTGGCAGTCGAGCGAGCTGTCGGCGTGGCGGCCGCCGTTCAGCACGTTCATCATCGGCACCGGCAAGAGCGTCGCCCCGACGCCGCCCAGGTACCGGTAGAGCGGCAGCTCGCACGCCTCGGCGGCCGCACGCGCCACGGCCATGCTGACCGCCAGGATGGCGTTGGCGCCGACCTTGGATTTGTTGGGGGTGCCGTCCAGGTCGAGCATCACCTGATCGATCGCGGCCTGCTCGCGCGCATCGTAGCCCCGAAGCGCCTCGGCGATGGGACCGGTGACGTTGGCGACGGCTTTCAGGACTCCCTTGCCCGCGTAGCGGCGCTTATCGCCGTCGCGCAATTCGACGGCTTCGTGGGCGCCCGTCGAAGCGCCGGAGGGAACGATCGCGCTTCCATGGGCGCCGCCCAGCAGGAAGACGTCCGCCTTTACGGTGGGATTTCCACGCGAGTCGAGAACTTCGCTGCCGTGAACGGATTCGATAGTGAACATGCCTGGTGTCTCCTTCGATCGACCTCCCCCGGAGCCGCCTGGCCGGCCGCTCCGGCACGCTTGCAGGATGCCAGCCCGGACGGCAGATTTGCAAAGGAGATCGCGCCTCAGAGAGCGGGCGCCAGCACCATCAGCTGATGGGGAGAAAGATCGATGGTGATGGGCAGGCTCTGGCCCAGGGCGTCGCCGTCAATCTGGATCGGCATGCCGCGCGGCGACTTGAGCTGCACATGCTTCACGCGGACGAACTCCACGTCCTGGCGATGGACATGCGAGTCGGTCATCACGTCCATTACAAAGCTGAGCATCGCGGAGCGGCCGCGGCCTCGGAAGAGCACCACGTCCAGGCAGCGGTCGTCGACTCGGGCCAGCGGGGCGATGCGGAACGGGCCGCCGTAGAAAGGGATGTTGGCGACGATGGCCAGCGACGCGCCGACGGTGCGCTCGTCAAGCTCGATCTCCATCTCGGGGTAGTCATAGCTGAGCCACCGGCCCAGCCCCTCCAGGAAGACGCCCGCCACACCGAATGCCTCCTTGAGATTGCCGTCGAGCCGCGACATCACGTGGCTGTCGAGGCCCGCCGAGGCCATCATCAGGAAGGGCGTTCCCTCGCAGAGCCCCACGTCCATCGGCCGCGCGTCCAGGCGGCAGAGCAGAGCGGCTGCGGCCTCGGGCTCGTGCGGGAGACCCAGGCCGTAGTGGAGCACGTTGGTCGTTCCGCCTGGCAGCGGGCCGAGCGGGATGGCGCTTCCCAGCAGCCCCGTCGCGGCCTCCCGCAGCGTGCCGTCGCCGCCGAGCGCGAAGACGACGTCGACATCGCCCTGAGCGGCGGCCTCGCGGGCCAGCCGGGTGGCGTCGCCGGGCGCCTTCGTTGCGGCCAGCTCCACGGAGCAGCCGCCGCGCCGCAGCGCGGCCAGCACGAGGTCCACGTTGCGACGGCTGCGGTCCTGGCCCGCCATCGGATTGTATATGAGGACTGAACGCCGCAAACGACTCCTTCGACACGCCGGCGCGTCCGGCGCGCTCCCGCCCAGGACCGTCCCAGCGCATTCTATCAGTACGGGATGTCCCCGGGCGGCGGCGGGGAGGAAGGAGGCGGGGCCGGTGGCGGCGCCGGGGGCGGGTCGGAGGACGGCGGGGGCTGGGCCGGCACGGGAGGCTCCACAGCGGGCTCGAGCGGCAAGGTGATCGGGCGCCCGGGAGTCTGGATGGGCCGGGCAACGGTCGAGGGGCGCCTGCGGCGCTCCAGGGTCGGCGCCGGCGGTGGGAGCTCCCCCGGAGCAGGATCGAACCCGGCAGTCGGACGCAGGCCCGCGATCGGCGTCGGCGTCTCGACCGGCGGCGCCTGGGGGACGCTGCGGCCTTGCGCGTCGGCGACATCGACGGGGGCGCCACGCGGAAGATTCAAAAGGGCCGAGAGCTCTTTCGAATCTACTCCGGAAACGCCGCCCGACGCGCCGACCGGCCGGTTGACCTCCAGCACGAGCCGGGGAGGATTGCTCCCGGTAACCGGGATGAGCGTCATCCAGTCGGCCCCGGGCTCACCCGGCCTTCCCGGCCCTGCGCCGCGCCTCAGGAACTGCACGGGCGCATCGGCGCCCGGCAGCCGGGAGTTGGAGCGCGCCCGGTAGACCCCGGCCTCGCCCAGACCCCGGACTTGCCTGGGGCCCGTCCCGACCGGCGCCTCGTCGCCCCCGGCCAGGAAGGTGTACGCGACGTCGCTGATGGTCTCGACGGGCTGCGCCGGCTGACCCTCGCCCGCGATCTCCGGCGCATCGGGCTGAGTCTCTTGCCCGCCCCGATCCGATGCCGGCGCCTCGGCGACTGCGGCGGCGGCCCGGTGTGCGCCGGAGGCCCAGAGATCCAGCTCGGCGGCCGGCACCCACTCGGTAGCGCTCGCAGCCGAGGTCCCTGCAGGGGCCAGCGCACTGACGGGGAGAGCCACCTCGACTACCTGGTTTCCCAGCTCGAGGATCAGCACCGAGCGCGTCCTGTCGGCCGTGAGCGTTAGCCCGTCCTTGCGGCCCGGCAGTTCCTTGCTTCCGAGCTCGAAGCGACGCGGCCGGTCGGCTGCCGCGGGCGGCTTTGCGTCGAGCCGCTCGATCGTGGAGCGGTCGCGCGAGAGCCGGTACGTCACCAGCCTGCGCACCAGCCGCCCGTCTTCCGGCGCCAATAGCACCATCGCCAGCACGGGCTCTTCCCGCTCCTCCTCGTAGACCACGTAGTAGGCGTGATAGAGGTCGTTCTGCAGGACTTCCAGGAACTCCGTCAGCGCCATCGCGATCGAGACCTCGCGCGTCTGGCTGGTCGTCACGCCGTGCATCGTCGCGAAGAAGTAGTAGGCCGCCCCCAGCACGACCGTGCTCAGTCCGAGCGCCACCAGCACCTCCACGAACGTGAAGGCCCGCCGCAACCAGCGCCCCCCGGGCGCCGTCCGGGGTCCGCGTGACCTGCGACCAGACAAGGCAAGCCGGCCGAAGGTTCGTAATGTCGCCATGTTCGTCTGCGGGGAGACTGGAGCGCCCCCGCGATCCGTAGCGTAGCAGGTACCGGGCATCGCTGTCCGTCGGCGCGAAGGCGCGCGGGGACAGCACCGAGGGGCTCGGAGTCGCCGCTTGACGGGCAGCGGGCTCGAGCTGCGCGACGGGGGGCCGCAGCTGAAGACGCCGTTGGTCGCCTCACGCTCTCGTTCGCTACCTACGCGCCCGACCCTCCGCCACCCCGCGGTCCCTGCGTCCGCGCGGCCGGCCTCCCGCCGCCCCTCGCGGGGCGCCCCCTTTTTCTCGTTCAAGTTGTGGAGTACCACCTGAATGCCTACGACTTCCCTCGGATGTAGCGTACGCCATGACGGAGCCCAGCGGCGCGTTTGGCCGTGCTCACGAAGGCCATGCAACCGCGTCCTGGCTCGGTTTCAATCGTGAAAGACTGGCCGGTCTTGGTGGTAACCACGGCCCGATTGACGTGGTACTTCCAGTACGATGTGCCTTGTGAGTGCATCGATGTCTCGTCAACCAACACGTCTTCGACCTCGAGCAGACGTACGGAATGTGTTCCGGAGACGTCTCGCCATGAGATGTGCTCCGTGGTCAAGAGCACCCACGAGCTATCGGAGAGCATGATCGCGACCACGACGATTTCCTCAGGGTCAAGACGCGCACCTGACACCAACCTCAGGCGCACATCTTCCGGCAGGGTCGCAAAGGCTCGGCTCCTGAGACTCTCTCCCCCATGCTTCGCAAAGGTCCTCTCAATTTGCTCTGCCCGCTCCTTGACGGGAAGCACCTGCACCGAGTTGTCGACTGTCATTTCGGTAGGCTCAGCAGTAGTTGGTAGGAGTCCGGCCCGACCTGAGAGATGCCGAAACCCAGGTTCTGCAGACGTTCCGTGAGTTCTGGTCGCAACAGGGCCGGACTGATGAC
This sequence comes from Candidatus Wallbacteria bacterium, assembly GCA_016213845.1. Taxonomy (GTDB): domain Bacteria; phylum Muiribacteriota; class UBA6191; order JACPRK01; family JACPRK01; genus JACPRK01. The sequence continues at coordinate 526 of JACQZN010000106.1, read as the reverse complement.
ATTGTGCGCATTGATGATGAGCTGACTTGCTCCTTGCTGGATGGCCTCCAAGCGAAGTCGAGCAAGCAGGCCGACTAGGTCGGCAGGTGCAGTGCCCACCTTCTTTAGGAAACCTAAGTTCGCGACAAACGTGTCGGGGTCTGGCAAACGGATGTTTCCCTTGACGGAGAGATTTCCGATTCTCAAGGTGAACTCAGTCGCGTTCGTAAACGCCCCGGGCTGCAGGAGCTGTGCGAAACCACCTACCGGGCAGTTGTGCGTCGCCGCACTCCCTCCACCTCCAATCGATCCAGCACCTGCTCCGCCCAGACCCAAGGCCGCTCGGATCGCCGTCGGCGTGTTTCGCAACGCCTGAACGAGCGCCGAAAGCCCGCCGCCGGCCCCACCCACGCCAGCGCCAACACCTAGTCCGACGAACGTCCCTCGCCTCTGCTGCTCTGCGCGCTCCTCTTCATTGGCTCCCCGCAGGTGCGCCGCGATTCCGAACTCGACATTTCCCGCTATCGCAGCGATGAGTAGCAGCGCG
>JACQZN010000101.1 GCA_016213845.1 Candidatus Wallbacteria bacterium | reverse complement strand
TGCACATTCTCCAGCGCCGTCAAGAAGGGCACCAGATTGGACTTCTGAAAGACGAAGCCGAGGTGTTGGCGCCTGAGCGCGGTGACGTCTGCCAGCACGCGCGGCCCGTCCAGCACCAGCCTTCCCCCGAGCGCCACCTGGCCCGTGGTCGGCGGTTCGATCAGCCCGAGCGCGGCCAGCAGCGTGGACTTTCCGGCCCCGCTGGGCCCGAGCAGCGCAACGACCTCTCCCCGGGCCACGCTCAAGCTGACGTCGTCCAGAGCGATCACCTCGGTGTTGCCGGTCCCGTACACCTTGTGGAGCCGGGTGGCTTCGACAGCGGGTCCGGTCATGACGCACATCCCATCATCCGGCGAGCGCCTCCGACGGCCGCACGCGCAGGGCCCGCCAGATGCCCAGGAGGCTGGCGACCACGCAGATACAGAACACGATGAAGCAGAGCTGTGCCAGGTCCGGGCCGGTCAGGATGACACGCCTGGGAAATCGCGGGAACAGCTTCTGCCCCAGGCCGTACGCGAGCGCCAACCCCAGACCGCCCATCAGCAGGGCCTGCTCCAGGATCATCCGAACGATGACTGAGCTCGGGGCCCCGATGAGCTTCAGGACGGCGATGGAGTGGAGCTTGTCGAGCGTCAGCGTGTAGAGGATGAGCGCCATGATGATCGTCGAGATGACGGTCAGCAGTGCGCGGAAGAGACCAATCTGGCGCCGGGAGCGGTCGACGGTACCCTGGAGCAGCAGGTCCACTTGCGCTTTCCGGGTGTAAGCGGTGACGTCTCCCCAGCCCGCGAGCGAGGCGAGAACGGCGTCCGGGTCGGTCCCAGGGGTCAGCTCCAGGAGGACCGCGCTGACGGATTCGGCGCCCGCGGCAGGCAGAGACGCAGCCCAGCCGGCCAGCGCAGGCTGGGTCTTGACCGTGGCGGAGCGGCTGGCGCTAAAGGAGCGGGCGGAGCGTTCCAGTCGTAGGGCCTCGCCCGGACGGTCGCCCTGAATCGCGAGGGCGTCATTCACGGAGAAGAAGCCCAGGCCGTCGCCAGCGGAAGAGACCATGCCGCGCGTCAGGCCGACGACGGTGTAGGAGTCCCGGCCGAAGCTGAGCCGTTCGCCGAGCCTCAGACCGGTCTCGGCGTCGGCGATCATCTCGTAATGGCCTCGGGCCAGCGGCCGGCCGGCCGTCAGCGGCAGCCACTGGCCGGCGTCGGATGGCCATCCGAGCCCGACCACGGCCAGGCGGAGAGCGCGGGCTCCCAGCGTGCGCTGAATCGTATGGTAGACGAACTCGCGCGCCCGGCGCACGCCGGGCACGGCCGCGGCGCGATCGACCAGGGAGCGCGGCACGCGCGAGAGCTCGGCGAACGGACCGCGAGTGTCCTTCTGGACAAGCCAGAGGTCTGCGCCGACGCGGTCGACCAGGAGTGTGGCGTCCTCGACCAGCCCTCGGTAGATGCCGCCCATGCCCATCACGGTCATGAGGAGCAGCCCCAGACCGGCGGTGGTCAGCCCGAACCGTCCGAGGTTCTGCCGGATGTCGCGCGCGGCCAGGTTCACGGCGCGGAGATCCTGCGGCCGTCAGTGAGCGGCTGGGATGAGGGGTCGCGGGGGCTCACGACGAGCTCGCCCGGTTCGAGACCGCTCAGGATCTCGAAAGCACCCGGGCCGTGGACGCCCGGCGTCAGCGCCCGCCAGACGGCGCGGCCGCCCCGGGCGACGTAGGTCCCGGCGCTCCCCCCGCCCGGGCGCAGCAGCAGATTCTCGGGCAGCAGAACGGCGCCGGTGCGCTGGGCCACTCGGATGAACGCTTCGACCCGCTGGCCGACGGCCCAGTTTGCGGGGAGCTCGTGCAGCTTGACGTCGACCAGGATTTCGCGGGATTCGCGATCGGCCTCGCGGCCCAGTCGCAGGACGGAACCGGCCAGGGAGCGGCCGGGGTCGGAACGGAAGACGACCCGGGCGGGCTGGCCGGGAGACACGACGGTGAGTGCCGTCTCGTCTAGCCAGACGCGGCAGCGCATGTTTGCGGTGGAGCTCAAAGTCAGGACCGGGGAGCCCGGGACGACGACATCGCCTGGGTCGCGCTCCCGGCGGACGACGACGCCGGCAAAGGGTGCCCGGAGCGAGGTGTCGGAGAGGCGCTCCCGGGCCACGGCGAGCTGGGCCACGGCCGCCTCGACCCGCCGGGCGCCCTCGGCGACCGCTGCCGAGGCACGCGAGAGCTCGGCGGCAGCGACGCGCAGGGACTCGACAGAGCGATCGAGCTCGGAGGCGGCCAGCGCCTGGCGGGAGTGGAGCCTGCGGGCGCGCTCCAGGTCGGAGGCGTTCTTGACGTGGACGGCGCGAGCACGGGCGGTATCGGCCTCGAGGCGGCGGAGGCTGGCTCGGGCGAGCGACAGGTTGGCCGCATCGACCTCGAGCAGCCTGGCGAGCTCGGCGCCGTCCAGCTCGGCCACGATGTCTCCGGAACGGACGGTTTGGCCCTCGTCGGCCAGGACGCGCAGGAGCCTACCCGGGAAGCGGGGGCTGACTGCAGCCTGGAGGTCGGCCTCGAGGGTTCCGGCCCCCATGAGCTCTTGGACGAGGTCGCCTCGCTCGACGCGGTGAGCGGCGACCGGGACGGTGTCGAGCGCGCTCCATGCCGCGGCGGCCAGGGCCAGGGCGATCGCGACGCCAGCCTTCGACGCGCGCGCCGCGAGGCCTCCCGAGCGGTGCGGGTAGGGACCGGAACGAGACATGCCGACTTCTCCTCCGTACATTAGTTAGTACTCACTAACTTCATGATACACGCTCCCGGCGCCGCGCGCAACCGGCCGGGACCATTCGGGCAGGGCTACGAGCCGAGTCGGACCAGTGGAGGAAGAATTCGGGTACAGGCTCCGGAAGCCCGGACGAGATCTGACGCACGCCGGACGGGTTGCGCGGGGTTTCGGTGCCTCCACCCGAGCTCCGACGACTTCGCCGTTGTCCTGCCGGCTGAGTCAGTATCCCGACAAAGTCTCGAGCCCGGAGGCGGAAAACGGGGACTGGCTCCGGAAGCCCGCTTGAATCCTGGCAGTCGTCCGGTCGGCCTGCCGGGCTGCCGGTGCCTGTACCCGTTTTCCGGCGACTTTGCCGTTGTTCTGCCGGCCAAGTAGGAGTGCGTTTCCCGTAGGGGGCCCCTCGCGCGCCTACTCTGGTTCCGTTCGCCCGACTATGGAGCGGGACCCCCTACGAGACATGCACTCCCGGACGGCCGTTCAGCCCCGGCGAGGCGATCTGGGGCCGACCGGCTGCGCCGGGCGCGGCCGCCGGATCAGCGCTTCCAGCGTGCGCCAGACCCTCGCCGCGTCCGCATCGAGCCGGCCCGACGCGCCGCCCGAGGCGTGTCCGGTGGCCAGGAGCGCGCCGACGACCAGCGTGGTCAGCGGGCGCACCTCGAACCCCGGCGCAAGCAGACCGCCCTGGCGTGCCTCCTCCAGACAGCCCGCTACGAAGCGGATCGACTTCTCCCGGAACCGCCGCACGCGCGCCAGGTCGGCCGCTCCTGCGGCTTGCGCCAGGTGCTCGAAGAAGACGAGCCTGCTCAGGCCCGGATGCCGCCTGAGCGCCGCGACGCGGGCCGCGAAGAATAGCCCCAGGCGCTCCAGCGGATCGGCCGCCACCGGCGGAAACCCCTCGAACAGGAGCTGCTCGATCTTGTCCACCACCGCGCCGACGATGCCGTCCATCGTCGAGAAGTGCCGGAACAGCGCAGCGTCGGAGATGCCGACCTTGCGCGCGACCGCCTGCGCCGTGAACTCCCGCACGCGGTGCGAAGAGAGCAGCTCGAAGGCGGCCTGGGCGATCTCGCCCCGCCGCACGCCCGCCGGCTTGCGGCTCCGAACTTGCCTGCGCGAACCTCGTTCCGGGCTCATACCATCCAGTATACGTTAGTGAGCACTTACTTTTGACATCAGCGCGACAAGGGGAGCCTGCATCCCCGGCCGCCAGACCGCCGCGACATCCGCCGGTGGCGCTGCCCCCACCGCCGCCTCGTCTCCGAATCTCCCCGCCCCCGGAACGCGGTGTGCGAAAATGATCCCCGACATCCACCGCCAGCCCGACCCTCAGGAGGCCTCGCCCGTGAAGTCATCGCTCCTCGCAGCACTCCTCGCCCTGCTCTTCTGCGTCCAGGCCCAGGCCCAGGACGCCGCGCCTGCACCGGACGCCGCGCTGCCGCCCCCGGCAACCACCGACGGCGACCCTGCCGACGACGAGCTCGGCGGCGAACCCGGCCCGGGCGGACACCATCGCGGCCCGCCCTGGCTGAAGTCGATGACGCCGGAGCAGCGCAAGGCGATGCGCGAAAAACTCAAATCAATGCAGCCGGAAGAGCGCCGTGCCTTTCTGAAGACCGAACGCGAGAAGTGGCTTGCAACGCTGGGTCCCGAGGAGCGCAAGCGGGTCGAGGAGCGCCACGCCAAGCGCCGCGAGAAGTGGGAGTCGCTCTCGCCCGAGCAGAAAGAGAAGATCAAGGCCCGACGCGCCGAGGGCCATGGCCCCTTCGGCGGCCGCGGACCCGGCGGCGGGCGTGGTGCAGGCCCAGGCCGCAGCCAGGGCGGCGGTCGCGGTCCCGGCGGCGGACCAAAGGGCAAGTGACAGGCCCCGCCCACACTCAGGACCCGCCAACCGACGAAGCACTCCTGGCGGCCGCCCGGGCCGGAGACGCCTCCGCGCTGGAGGCGCTCCTGGCCCGCCACGAAGGCCGCGTGCTGCGCTACGGCCTGAGGATGTGCCGTCACCTGGAAGACGCGCGCGACGTGCTGCAGGAAAC
>JACQZN010000105.1 GCA_016213845.1 Candidatus Wallbacteria bacterium | reverse complement strand
GCGTAATGGAGACCTCGCTGGACGATCTCATCCGGGAGGATGCCCATGTTGTCGCGGAGGTAGTCGAAGCCGAACTCGTTGTTGGTGCCGTAGGTGATGTCGGAGTTGTAGGCGGCCTTGCGCTGGGCCGTGTCGAGGTCGTGGACGATGACCCCGACGCTCAGGCCGAGCGCACGGTAAATGGGCCCCATCCACTCCGCGTCGCGGCGGGCCAGGTAGTCGTTCACCGTCACGAGGTGGCAACCCTTGCCCTCCAGGGCATTCAGGTAAAGCGCGAGCGTGGCCACCAGGGTCTTGCCTTCGCCGGTCTTCATCTCGGCGATGCGACCCTCGTGCAGCATCATCCCGCCCATCAACTGCACGTCGAAGTGGCGCTTCCCGATGGTGCGCACCGACGCCTCTCGGACGGCCGCAAACGCCTCAGACAGCAGCTCGTCCAGCGTCTCGCCGTCTTCCAGGCGCTTGCGGAACTGGTCCGTGACGGCCGCCAGCTCGGCGTCCGTCAGCTTCTGGAAGCGTGGCTCCAGCGTGTTGATGAACTCGGCCAGGTTGCCGTAGCGGCGGACCTGACGGTCGTTCCAGCTCGGGATGAGTCCCCAGAGATAAGCCATGATTGAACGTTCTCAGCGCAAAGTCGGGGGCGAGCCGCGGCCAGCCGGGAGTGCCGCAGCGTCGCGCTCAAGTCAGCGGAAAGGCCGGAGGGGGCAGGCCGGATACAATCCGATTGCCAGTCCTTCTGCCGAAGCCAGGGGGAAACCGCGGCCACCGGGGGCCCCAACCGGCCCCGGGACCCATTGCCCGGCACGATTCCCTCCGTCGCCAGCCAACGACTTGCTACTCCCTCTCCTCGATGATGCGGATGATGTCTTCCTTGGAGGCCGCGTCCATGATCGCCTGCCGGAACTCGGGCATCCGCAGGAGCCTGGAGAGCCGGGCGAGCGCCTTGAGGTAGACGTTGCCGGCGTTCATGGGCGCCGCGAGCAAGAAGACGAGGTGGACGGGCTCGTTGTCGAGGGCGTCGAAATCGATTCCCGGACGCGAGCGTCCGAGGGCCACGGTGACCTCCGTGATGGAGGTGTTGCGGCTGTGGGGGATGGCGATTCCCTTGCCGATGCCCGTGGAGCAGATGGCCTCGCGGTCCATCACGGCCTTGACGAACTCGTCGCGGTCCTTGATGCGGCTGGTCTCCGCCATCAGGTGGATGAGCTCCTCGAGGACCTGGGGCTTGGTGGTGCTCTCCAGCTCGAGCTTGATGAGTTCGGGTTCTATGAGATTGGTGAGTTTCATCGCCCAGGCCTTCCGAGGGGTCCTTCAGGATTGCAGGGCCTCCCGGTTGGGAAGTGGGCCCATCTTCCTCGAGCGTTCGGCGCCAGTCTACTTGAAAGCAGGCTCGATGAGACCAATGTTTCCATCGGCCCGGCGGTAGACGACGTTCACTTCGTTGGTGTCGGCGTTGGAGAAGACGACGAAGTCCTGCTCCAGGGTTCTGAGCTGCTCAGCCGCTTCCTCGATCGACATCGGCTTGGCGGCGAATGTGTTGGAGCGCACGATGCGCGGCTTCTTCTTCTTTTCCCCGTCGTCGGGGCTGATCTTGACGACCTTGTGGGTCAGCTCGCGCTGCTCGGCCGTGCGGTTGATGGAGCCGCGGCGGTGGCGGTTCTCCTTCATCTTTTCCTTGTACTTCTTGAGCTGCGCCTCGATCTTGTCGGCCACGCCGGTGATGGCGGCGTACATGTCGGCGCTGGCACACTTGGCCTTGAACGAGCTTCCGTTCACCCAGACCTGCGCCTCGGCCTTCTGGCTGTTCTCGATGGTCTTGTGCTTTTCCACGGACAGGACCAGATCGACCTCGTTGATGTGGTCGAAGTACTTCTGGATGGCCGCAAGCTGGCCTGTCGAATGTTCTCGCAACCGCTCGGTGAGACGGATGTTTTTCCCGCTGACGATGACCTTCATAGGGACCTCCATTCGGGATCCGTGAAGCTCGCTGAAGGGCTCCGCACTATACCATATCACTCTGGCTTGGAGAATTGCCAGCCGCGCCGCCGGCCCGGCCCGGATGCGGCATCAACACTGAATTCGACAGGGACTTGACGCTTTCACTGCTGGCGGCGCGCCGGGCGGACGAGGAGCCGGGTACGCTCGCGGAGGACCTCCACCCCTCCGAGCTCCAGCCGCTTGCCGGGGACTGAGCGTCGGGCCAGCTCCAGGACGGCCTCCACCTGCGCAAGCGTGCCTTCGTGACCCGGTCCCGCAACGCGCGAAAGCGCCCGCCTGGCTGCGAGCCGCCTCAGCGCAAGCGGCAGCGCCAGCAACTGCCCCAGCACCAGCCCAACGGCGCGGCCCCTCCCCGGTAGCGGCTCGATCACCCCGGGACTCTCGCGGTCCATCCACAACTCCAGGGCCTCCTCTGCACCGCGTAGTAGCTCCATGGCGCGCGCGATCGCCGGAACCGCCGGCTCCCCGAAACTCTCCCGGATCGCCGGAAGCAGCTTCCAGCGCGCGCGGTTGCGAGAGCGAGCCAGATCCAGGTTGGTCGCGTCATGGCGGCAGGCAAGCCTGCCGCGCGCCACGTAGTCGAGGATCTCCTGCTTCGGCGCCCCCAGGATCGGCCGGAACAACCGGCGCCCCGGCTCGATGGGCTCCATCCCGCCCAGCCCCGCCAGGCCCGCCCCTCGGAACAGGTGCAGAAAGAATGTTTCCACCTGGTCCTCGAGATGGTGCGCGGTCGCAATCCAGTGCATCCGCTTCGACTTGCGCACGGCCTCGAGGAACCCGTAGCGCGCCTGCCGTGCCCGGTTCTCCATGCCGGAACCCAGCATCGCCGCCCGCTCGACGTCGGTCGCCGAGCCGCTCACCAGCTCTACCCCGATCCGCGCGCAGACGCGCTCTACCAGCCGCCGATCGGCCCCCGAGGCGCCGCGCCTGAGCCGATGGTCGAAGTGCGCCGCCACAATCTTCACGCCGGGCAACAGCTTCAAAACATCCAGCAGCGCCATCGAGTCGGGCCCCCCGGAGACCGCAACGACCACCCCCCTGCGACGCGCCGGCAGCCGGGCGACCCAGGCGGACACGCGCTCGGCCAACGGATGCAGCCGGGCGCTCATCGGACCCTGACCAGGCGGCCCGGGACCAAGGCCAATCGACGCCCTCCCCCGGGCTTGCTCCCCTGCCCGCCCGTCAGAGAATCGGGTCCGGCACGGCCAGGATCAGGCTGGCGAGCGTGATGCTGATGAGAACGGCCATACCGACCGAGTAGAGCGTGGTCGCCGCCAGCGCGTCCACTTCCGACTCCGGCCGGCTCTTCCTGGCCGTCCAGAAACCGCCGATCCAGTACAGCACCAGGCAGAGCGCCCCGGTGAACGAGATGTCCGTCCAACCGATCCGCTGGCCCCACCTCCCCTCCCCTACGAGCATCGCGAACGATACCGCGTTGACCGCCATGTGGCCGACCATCGCCGCCATCACGTTGCCGGTGAATCTCGTCAGGACCGCCCAGAACACGGCCGCAAACAGCAGGATCATCGAAGTCCAGCCGCCCGGGTGCAGCGCGGCGAAGACTGCCGACGAAACGAGGTTGCCCGCCACGTCCCCGAGCCGCCCCGAGAGCCACGGATAGAGCATTCCTCGGAAGTAGCCTTCCTCCCAGAGCGGCGCCACGAACACGATGACCAGAGCGGCAATGGCCAGATCGAACGGATCGGAGAGCTTCGAGAGCGCGATCGCCAGCTCCGACGGGTCCTCCCTCCCCGTGAGCGCCTTGTTCGCCACGAGCGTCACCGCGCCGAACAGCGCGGCGGCCATCAGGGCCACCGACGCGCTCCTGGCCCTCAGGTTGGCCCGGCGCGGCGTGAGCAGGATTGCCCCCAGCGCCATCAGGTTCGCCACGCCCAGACTCAGGAACTCGCCCGCACCGGGTGGCCGCTCCCAGACGACCCCCTGCAGGTACCCGGCCGCGACCAGGGTCGTCAGGAATGCCGCAGGAGGCCAGAAGAGATCGATGGGCCGAGGTTGGCTGGGTGAGTTCACCGGGCTGGGTGCTGATCGAGCGCGAGACCGTCCCCCTGCGAGCTAGGCCGAGTAGTCCGGAAGACGAGGGTCCAACCGGCCCGAGCCCGGGCGAAGCAAAGGCAAACCCCAGCCGGCAGTTCCTCATGTTAGTAGTTCGGCAATCGGCTTGCCTTTGTTGACTATCGGAATCGGCCGGTCGCCGGCGACGTACACCTTCCGAGTGTCGATCCCCATCAACGTGGCTACCGTCGCGAAGAGCTCCGGCACGCTCACGGGGCGCTCGGCCACCGCGCGCCCTTCGGGGTCGGTCGCACCCAGGACGGAGCCTGGCCGGATGCCGCCTCCCGCCAGAGCCACGCTGAACGCCTTGGGGTGGTGGTCGCGCCCCTCCCTGGGGTTGATGTCGGGCCCGCGACCGAACTCTCCGAGACAGAGCACCAGCGTGCTGGCAAACAACGACCGCTCCGAAAGCTCCCGCACCAGCGCCGCGAACGCCGGGTCGAGCGCGCCCATCAGCTCGCGGCTGCGCGTGAAGTTGTCCTCGTGCGTGTCCCAGCCGTTCAGCGTGACCTCCACGCAGCGCACACCGGCCTCCACGAGCCGGCGGGCCACCAGGCAGCGTTGCCCGAAATCGGTGTCACCGTACGCCTCGCGGACCGCCTGCGGCTCTTCGTCGGTCACGAACGCCTTCGTCAGTGGCGACTCCATCATCCGCCGGGCACGGGCGAAGAGTGCCTGGTGGGCCCGCGCGTCCTCGACCCCGCCCGAGCGGGCGAACGCCTCGTCGAGCGCCGCCGACAACCGCATCCGGGCATCGAACCGCGCAAGGTCGACATCCTTCGGCGGGTTGAGGAACTCGACGGGCTTGCCGGGCTTCGACTGCACGACGAACGGCGAGTGATCCTGCCCCAGAAAGCCTCCGCCCACCGACGGCCCGCCAAGCGAAACGAAGCTCGGGAGCGCAAAAGCCGGATCACCCACCTCCTTGCTGACGATGGCGCCCAGCCCAGGATGCCGTGCCGTCGGCGTCGGCACGTGGCCCGTGTGGAGGTAGTAGGAACCCCGCCCGTGGCTACCTTCCAAAGAGGTCATCGAACGGATGACGGCCAGGTGGCGCGCTTGCTCGGCCAGACGGGGCAAATGCTCGGAGAATGCCAGGCCCGGTACCGAGGTCGTGATCGCCTTGAACGGCCCGCCGGTGGCGGCTCCGGGTTTCGGATCGAACGTGTCGATGTGGCTGGGGCCACCCTGCATCCAGAGCACGATGAGCGAGCGAGCCCGGGCCGTAGGCGCGCCCGCCGGCGGCGCCGCCCCCAGGAGCCCGCGCGGAAGCAGCGCACCGACGGCGCCCGCCAGCCCCAGCCGCAGCAATCCCCGCCTGCCCATCCGGCAGTCCAGACAGCTCCCTTTCTCAGCCATGCCTTTCTCCTCACTACTCACTACTCGCTACTCACTACTCGCTACTCGCTACTCACTACTCGCTACTTTCTCAGTGGTTGACCAGAAACTCCGCGCTGCTGATCAGCGCCCACATCAGATCCGACCAGCCCTGGGGTCGTCCGCGAACGGGGCGGCCCTGGCTGGCGGCGCCGCTGCCGTCCAGGAAGCTGGCAGCCAGAGTTGCCTCATCCGGGTTCGGGGCCCGCGCGTAGGCAGCCCTGTAGAGATGGGCGACCCCCTCTGAGGTCTTGCCGGCCCGGAAGGCCGCCTCGATGGCCTCGCGCACCGTCCCGCGCGGTCCCGCCGAGACCGCCTTGTGGAGTGCCGGGGCGTTCATCAGGAAAAGCGCCTGCGACAGCGACCCATGGAAGGCGTCCTCGGAGCCCGCGTCCCCGTCGTTTTCGAAGACCTTGCCGAAACGGGCCATCATCCGGGCCCGCTGGACTTCGAACTCCTCGCCGCCCTTCTCCCTGAGCCACGATTCGGTTCCTGTAGCGGCCAGCAGCGAGTTGAAAAGCTGCTCGGGCTCCATCGGCCGGGTGGCAGCGACTGCAAACTCGACGGCGGCGGTCGGCGTTGACGAAGCCGAGGCGGACCTCTGGTAGACCGAGGTGGAGCCAATCAAGCGAATCAACCCGCGCAGGTCGTAACGGCTCTGGACGAAGTGCGTCGCCAGACGGTCGAGCAGAGGCGCGTGGGTCAGCGAATCCGGCTGGGCAATGTTGTCGACGGGCTGGGTGAGGCCGCTTCCCATCAAGATGGCCCAGACGCGGTTGACGAGCGCACGCGCGAACCAGGGATTCTCGGGGGCCGTCATCCAGCGAGCTAGGGCCTCGCGGCGAGTCGGGCCGAGCACCGATTCCTCGGGCTCTGTGCCGTCGAGGAACCTGGGCGAGACGGGCTCTCCGACCGGCTTCTTCTTGTCCGTCGGCGGCGCCTTCAAGTCCGGCATCACGGCCTCCCCGCGCGGCGCATCGAAGACGAGGAAAGTGGGGCGCATTTCGGCGCCCGCCGCCTCCTTGCGCAGAGCCAGGAGCGACTGGATCGCCTCGGGCGAAAGCGATGGCGGAGGCAGGTTGCGCGCGAACTTCTCGAGCCGGCGTTCGAGCCGGTCCTTGCGGCCGGGGAGCTTGGCGAGCTTCGGCATCATCTCGAGGGCGTCCGCCGGCCGCCCTTCCCGCACTGCGGCCAGGCCGGCGACCGGCACTCGCAGCTGCTTGACCCGGGCGAAGAAGGCGTGAAGGCCGTAGAAGTCCTTGCGTGTCCACTTCTCGAAGGGGTGATCGTGGCACTGGGCGCACTGGATCTGCAGGCCCAGGAACCTCTTCGCCAGGTGGCCGGTGAGGGCCTCGGGACTCTCGCGGAACTGGGCCACGTAGCTCACCTCGGGGTTCTCGTGAACGGCGCCCTGGCCGGCGATGAGCTTCCGGACCATCTCGTCGTAGGGCATGCCGCCAGCCAGGGACTGGGTTAGCCAGAGGTCGAACGGCCGGGCGAGCATCCGGTTCTTGGCGAGCATCTCGCTTTCCAGGAGCAGGTTCTGCAAGCGCGCCGACCAGGCAGCAGCGTACCGATCTCCGGACAGGAGTCGCTCGATGGCGTGGCTCCGCTTGCCGGGCGAGGGGTCGGCCTCGAAGGCGATGACGTCCGCGGGCGGGGGCACGACTCCGGCGATGTCGAGCCAGGCTCGGCGCAAGAAGGCGCCGTCGGCGGCGAGCGGGGCCGGCGAGAGGCCCTTCTGCTTCCATCGGGCCTCGAAGTAGGCGTCGATCTCCTGCGGGGCCAGGGCCAGAAGCGGTGAAGAGAACGCCGCCGCGAGGGCAACGACCATCTGGAGTGAGCGCACGAACGGGACCTCCTGAGGCAAGATGATACCGCCGGTTGGTCGGGGGACGAGAGCCGGCTCGAAGTGCCAGCGGTGTGCGCCCCCGGAGCGTGCCGTTGCGGAGCGGCTGCAGGGGTGGGCACGGGGAGAATGTGGAGCCGGATCGTTGCAGGAGTGTGACGGCGGGATGGAGATTGGATGGAGGACGGGCGGGGCCCGGGTCAGGCCTGCATGGCGATGCGGCATGGTGCCGGTCTGATGGCTCTACTGGAGCGGCATTTCGGGTTTTCGATCGGTAGGCTGCGAGGGGCTGGAAGGGCCGAAACACGACGATGAATCCATGACGGGCGGCCGTAAATGTCAAGACATAAAAGTGAAAAATACTTGAAAATTTGTTTTGACCACCTCGAAGTCAGCAAGCTATCCTGAACAGTTGCCCGCCAGACATAATAAATTGCCCCGGGGGGGCCGACGAGGCGCCAGGTACCGTCGTTAGAGATCCCGAACCAGACCCAAACTCACAGCCGGAACTGAGAGCCGGGGCTTTGAGGCTTCTGACTTCTCTTCCCTCCCGCAAGGAGTTCAAATGACCGTCCACCACTCCGACGTAGTTCTGCCGCGCAAGCTGACCTTGCCCGCGACCAACGGCCGCTCCCAGAAGGCCCGCAAGAAGGGCCGTTCCGCCGTGCGGGGCCTGCCGTTCAACCGCCGATTCACGCAACCCGGCCAGCACCCGTTTGACGAGCTGCAGTGGGAGAAGCGCACCGCCGGCATCTCCAACGAGCGCGGAGAATCGGTCTTCCAGCAGAAAGACGTCGAAGTGCCCTCGACTTGGAGCCAGATGGCCACCAACGTGGTCGTCAGCAAGTACTTCCGGGGCGCGCTCGACACGCCCGCCCGGGAGACCAGCGTCAAGTCCCTCCTCGGCCGCGTCGTGGGCACCATCGCCCGCTGGGCCGATGAGATGAGCTGGTTCGCCAGCCAGCAGGATCTGGAGGCGTTTTCCGACGAGCTGACCTACTTGCTGGTCAACCAGCACGCCTCCTTCAACAGCCCGGTCTGGT
>JACQZN010000050.1:10627-16437 GCA_016213845.1 Candidatus Wallbacteria bacterium | reverse complement strand
GGGCTCCCACCCTGGCAGTGAGCCCCGGCAGCAGTGCCGAGGGCGAACGCCATCTTGCGCACGCGCCAGCGTGCACGTGCAAGATGGCCGGGGGACAGCGTCCCCGGCAGAACTCGAACCTGAGCGGAGCCCCACCTTCCGCGCGTGCACCCCGTGAACCGGGGCCGCTGGCGCATGGCCGGCTTTCTTGTTATGCTTCGATTATCATGAGCAAGACCGCATTCGTTCTCGCCCTGGTCCTTCTGGTAATCGTGTGCTGCACACCGGCCCCGGCGCAGCGGGCCCCTGCGGCCGACGACGTGAATCTCGCCCACCCCGCGACACCCGCCAGCACCCGCACCGACTCGGCCAGTTCCGCCCAGGCCGACTGGAAGGGCGTGCTGCCCGGCAAGACGACGAAGACCCAGGTCGAGAGCCTCCTGGGCGCGCCGGCCAAGACGATGCCGGGGGAGGAAGGCGCCAGCCAGTACGTCTACCCGCCGGGCGCCCATCTGGGCTTCAACCGCATCGTCATCGGCGCCAACGGCATCGTTCAGACCGTGGGCATCGGGATGTTCGCCGAAAGCGGGCAGCCCCGCTTCAGCGCCTGGAAGGCCAAGTATGGCGCCCCGAAGCAGCTCTCGGCGCATAGCAACCGCGACTATCACTCCGAGCAGGGCATCTACCAGTTTCCCAAGGAAGTGGGTCTCTGGGTGGTGGCCGACGAGTCGACCGACCAGGTCGTGGGCGCGACCTACTACGACCCCGCTTCCGAGCCGGACATCCCCGTTCCGCAGAGCGCGCCCCAGAAGTAGGGGTCAGAGATTGTGAAGTAGTCGATTCACGGCGTTCTCCGGGGACGCTGCCCCGCACCCCTGCCCCGCGGGGTGGCTCCCCCCGGACCCGGCGATGAGAAGAGGAAGCGAGGCACGAATCGAGGCACGATCCGCACTCTCGAGGACTCTGAGCTGCGAGCGTGGGCAAGACTCCCTCCAGTCATCGGGGGGTCCAGGGGCAAACTCCGCCCCTGGTGGGGTCTGGGGCAAGGCCCCAGCAGGCCGCTTTCTCCAGTTCCAATCGGACCTTTCACGATCTGTGCATGCGTGAGGACAGCGTCCCCCGCAGGTGGCTCAGTGACCTCTCGACGGTTAGCAGCTAGCCAGATTCGTCATGGATCCGCATAATTCTTGGTGACTCGGATTCCCGGGTCATGGAGGTGCGGCGTGGCCAGTTCCGGCTTCAATCCAGCGGGTCTCCGGTCGGTCGGCTGCCTGGGCGCGGTGCTGCTAATGCTGCTCCTGTGCCCCGGTGCCGGTCAGGCTCAGTCGCGGCTGGCCCATGTGACCATCAGCAGTCCGCAGGGGACCGCGCAGACCCCGTACCGGACCAGCTTCCAGCAGCTCGCCATCGCTTTCGGGCATGACGGTGGCTCGGGCACGTTCATCGCCCAGTCGCAGGGGGCCGACGTCAACGGCACCAATTTCCTGATCAACGAGTCGAGCGGCACCGTGGGCGCCTACTTCAACACGCCGGGGCTCAAGACGGTCTCGGTGAGGGTGACCGCCCAGCCCACGACGGTCATCGCGGTGAGCCAGCCGGTCTTCATCGTCTTCGACAATCAGGCTCCGGTGCTGACCCTGACGCAGATCCGGGTTGATCCTCGCCTGGCGTGGGAGGCCTTCGACCCGGCCCGCAGCTACTACACGTCGGCCGATGCGATCGGCCTGCGCGGTCTTGTCAACGACGGCCCTTCCGGCGCACCGCCCGAGCAGCTCGTGCTGACGGCGCGGGCAGGCTCGGCGCCCGCGACGACGTCCGTGGCCGGGGCGGGCGGGCAGTTCGAGCTTTCCGTCTCGCTGACGGGCATGCCTGAGGGACCTGGCCAGATCTCGCTGACGGTGGCCGACAAGATGTCGGACGGCTCGCGCCCCAACGTGGGCAAAGGGCCTGTCATCCGGCTGGGGGAGTGAGGGAACATGCAACTTCGCGCATCCGCTGTCCGTCCTTCCTTCCGGCCGGCCCGGCTCGCGGCCCGGGCGGCCCTCTCCGTGCTGGGCCTGGCCTCAGCGCTGACCCTGACCGCGGGCCCCGTCCCGGCGCAGGGTGCCTTCGACCACCAGCGGATGGGGTTGTTCGACATCCTGTACCGGGAGCCCGAAGCGCTCGCGGTGGACGTGCCGGTCGGGCGTGATACGGTGCCTCCGCGGGTGGTGCGCGTGCAGCTCGTGACCTTCCCCGACGACCCCGCCCGGCGGCAGGTGCACGAGGCGGGAAACGTCTTCGTCGGTATCGGTAACGTCGAAGTGAGGGTGACGGTCAGCGAGCCGATGGCCTCGCCGCCCCGGGTGCAGTTGCGTCATACCGGGGGACTGCCGGTCGAGGCGGGGCTCACCGATGGCTCGGCCAACCCGCTCTTCGTCTATCGGGTGTTTCCGGTGCCGTCGCCGGCCACGAACGGTCCGGCGACTCTCGAGATCACAGGCGAGTTCGACGGGCAGCAGCCCGACTGGGGCTACGACCGGGGCCCCAACGTCGCGACCGACCAGGCCAGCGGGGTCGACTGGAGCCAGGTCGGAAGCCTCGTCACGATGCGGGTGTTCGACCCGCGGGGCCGCCAGCTCCCAGGGATGGTTGTGGCCCGTCAGCCCGCGCTGGTACTGATGATGCCCGATCCCTACGACCCCAGGGGCGGCGTCTTCACAGACACCGACGGCGACGGCCGGGCCGATCCGATCGAGGGCACCTATCGCATCGAGGTCGACCTGACCGACCTCGCCGGAAATCGTTCGAACGCCAACCTCTCGCTCGGACTGGACGCGACGCCCGTTGCCGGCTCCGGCGTGTCGGTCAGCATTAACCCGGTGTTCAGCCAGCCGTTTCCGAACCCGTCCAACCCGATCCCGGGCAGCGGCGCCAGCGTCCGGCGACTGGAGCGCGTCGAGATCCAGGGCTCGAGCCCAGACTTCGATCCGGCCCGGTCCACGGCGAAGCTGCTCTCCCGCCTGGGCGGCCCTACCAGCGTGCCCCGCGAAGTGCTGACCTCGCTGTCGCGCGTCGACGGGAAGCTGGTGCTGACCGTTTCCCGCGATCAGGACGGCGACGGCCGGGACGATTTCGAGAACCCCGCCCCTGGCCCGTATCTTCCGCCCGGCGAGACCGATCCCCGGCTCGGACGCAACGACGGCACCTACCTCGTCGAGGTGCGGGCCGCCGATAGTGCCGGCAACGTCGCGGTGATTGTCCGCGAGTTCGTGCTCGACACCACCTCACCGCGCGGCGAGCCGTCGGCCCCCACGGCGGGGGTGCGTCTTCGTGGCCCGCTCCGGGTCGTGGACGCCTTCCTCGACGATCCGGCGGCCTCCAACGGCAACCCCGGTTCCGGGATCCAGCTCTCCGCCTCCGGGATCCAGCTCGACTTCCGGGGCAACGCGGGCCACCCGGCTGCCCGGGTGCCGGGCATCGCCTTCGTACACAGCCCGAATGCCACCGATCCCACCCGGCCGGATTACAACCCGCGGGACACGCGTTATAAGATCCTGTTCGAGATTCTCGACGGCTCCGGCCAGCCGGCCTCGTTGCCCGTCGACGGCTCGGCCGACGGGGTCTATCTGATGACCGTCCGCACGGCCGACCGCGCCGGCAACGACGCCACGTTCGTCACGAGCTTCGAGTACACCCAGGCCGCCACCGCGCCCCTGACCGCGCCGCTCACGCTCTGGAGACCCTGATGAACCGTCGTTGCCCGCTCGTCCTGTTGCTCGCCCTCGCCTTCTGCGGCTCGCTCGCGGCCGCCGACAACCCGGTGCAGATCCGCATCCTCTCCGATGCGCCCGATGCCCTGGTGCACGTGACCTACAACGGCTCGATGACCATCCGGGCCAAGCCCGTGCTCATCCTCGATACCTGGGGCGATCTGGGCAAGCTGCGCGTTCCGATGCGGATGAACGACAAGGGCACCTACGAGGCGGTCACCTTCGTGAACCGCATCGGCACCTATGGCCTGTCGTTCGAGGGGGAAGACCTGAAGGCCGGCGGCAAGCTCACCGACGACAATAGCGGCAAGCTCTACAACTTCGAAGTTACCACGCCGGCCGAGCGGCTGCGGCGGGAGAACGAGCTGCGTTACTCGGCCGAGAAGAGCATCCGCAAGGAGTTGCCCCAGTTCCGCGACGCCACGGTCTTCTTCAACAACCGGCAAGCCGCCGATTCGCGCACCGCCATCGTCCGCGACGCCGACGGCAAGTCGGTCTACCGCGTGCGAGTGAACACGGCCGGCCGCCGCAACGTCACCATCCTCGAAAAGGTGAAGTGAGCGTCCGGCCCGCCTCGCGGGCACACCGCCGGCGGGAAGTGTTGGCGCGCCGCCCGCAACCCGGTGCCTTCGCCGGCAACCAAGATAGCCGGTGGAAGAGATGAGACACCCGGTGCTGGCCCTGCTCCTTGCGATGGTCGCCGTCGGCGTGGCGCGCGGCCAGCCGTTGCCCGCGTGGGCGGGCGGTGGCCCAGCTGCCAGCGGAAGCGCGGCGCAGGCCCGTGGGGGCGTTCCAGGCTACCCGGGCCTCACCAGCGGCCGGATCTTCGTCCCCGGCGGCCCCGCCACGCCCGGCCACTGGGTCGTGGTGGGCGACGGATCGGGGCCGATCATCGTCGGAGGAGAGGTGTTCGTCCCCGGCGGGCCCGGGCGCAAGCCGGTCTCGGTGTTCTCTCCGTCGGGCGGCTCGTCGGCGGGGTCAGTGCCGGCCGAAGTTCCCGGATCGGCGCCGGTCCGGTCGTCGCAGGAGATCCTGGAGGAGGTCGAGCGGGAACGCGAGCGGCGCGCCGCGACCGAGCCCTCCCCGGTGCAGAGTTCGCCTCCCCCCCCACTCCAGTTGAAGGATTTTCGAGGGACGCCGGCCCGTCGGCTGCTCGAACTCGCGGACGCGCGTGACCTCTCCGTCCGCGCCTCATCGCTCGACGCGCTGGCCTCGGTGACCGGTCCGGCGGACATGCGCACGCGCGCGGTGCGCAAGCTGCTGGCGAGTCTCGACGAGGAAGAGCTGCGGGTGGTCCGCATTGCGGGCCAGGCGCTTGCCGCCCTGAGGGCTCGCGCGGCGGTCCCCAAGCTCGTGACTCTGCTCAACCTGGAAGAGGTCGAGACCTTGCAAGCGGTCGCTGGGGCCCTGGCTGCCATCGGCGATCGGGCTGCGCTGCCGGCGCTGCGCGACCTGGCGAACGCCGGCGAGGGGCCGGCAGCGGCCGCCGCCGTCGCGGCAGTCGCCCAGCTAGAACGGCAGGGATCCGCGCGCTGAGGCCCCTTTCCGCGAGCCCGGCAGTGATCCGGCCCGGGCCAGGGGCGTAAGATGGCTTCCGGCTGAAGAGGAGGACCCATGGCCAGGAAGCGCGCGCCCAAGCATCCCCACGTCGTCAACTGGAACGAGCTGCCCGTCGAGGACTACCGCACCGGGAGGCACTTCGGCGGCACCGAGGTACGGCTGACCCCCTCCATGCCGCAGGCGAAGGGGCACCTCGGGGCGGTGAAGGTCACGCTGCCGCCTGGCCGGACCTACGCTCCGTTCCACTGGCACGTGCACGAGGACGAGCTGTTCATCGTGCTCTCGGGGGCCGGCCTGCTGCGCTATGGCGAGCGACTCGTCGATCTGACCGCCGGTGATTGCATCTCGTGCCCCCGCAACTACGGCGAGGGGCACCAGATTGCCAACACCTCCGACCAGGATCTGGTCTACATCGCCATCGGCGAGAACCGGCCCGACGAGGTCTGCGTCTATCCGGACAGCGAGAAGGTGCTGGTGCGTTCGCTGAAGCGATTGGGTCACCTGAGCGCCGCCGAGTAC
>JACQZN010000050.1:0-10595 GCA_016213845.1 Candidatus Wallbacteria bacterium | reverse complement strand
GCCCGCCGAGGATTCTCGAGTCGAAGATGCCGGCCGGTCGAGGCCGGAAATCCGGCAAGGCGTGAGCCGCCGCACCCGGATGAGCAGGCGCGGGATTCCCAAATGCCCCGGACGGTTCGGCTTTCCCATCTCTGACGCGAGTCCGGCCAGACAGAGGCCGCTCCAGGTAGTATTGATGCGGCGTTGACGCGGTGCGGCGTGACGCCGTTTGCGGCCGGAAACGCCGAGATCCCCTGACGCGAGTCTGGGGACTGCACGCAGGGGATCGAAGCCGTGGCGCGGCCCGATGTCCAGTGGTTGCTCATCGGGCGCAACTTCCGAACGCGCGAGCTGAATACTCCCTGTCCAACGCCCATCCAGGGACACCGATCGAGGTTCTGGTCTACATCGCATTTTCCCGCTGGCGAGTCGAATGATGCTCAGGATTGCAGGACGGAATTGGGTCTCAATCATGCAGAACTCCGCACCTACACGGGCATCCAGCGACACCTGACCCTGACCGCAGTAAGCTACTACTTTATGCACGACTGGAAACGGAGGACGGGCCCAGAGTAGAAAACCTCCGGATCTGACAGTGCCAGCCTCGGGCTGGAATGGGGCGACGTGGTTTCTGCCGCCTCGACGGCCCAGGCCTGGAAGCGTGAGGCGGACGAGCATGGCGTCGCCATCGATGGCTGGAAGGACACGTTCACGGGCCGCGATACCTGGGGCCGGATGCTCTACGTAACCGGCAAGTGGGTATCCTTCAGAGGGGAGAACCGTTGGTATGCCGTCACGATCCGTCAATACAAGAAGGAAACAGTCCAGCGGCCTAAGGGTCGCCGGTGAGGTTGAGACACGGTGCCCGGCCTGCGGCAAGGGCTTCGTCGAGCGCGTCATCGTCTCTCGGACTTTCACCATCGAGGGAAGGCCGGTTTGCATTGATGGCTTGATGCCAGACAAGTGCGCTGCCTGTGGCGAGCTGACGTGGTCGGAAGGCGAACTCCGGCGGGCCGACGAGGCGATCGCCATCAAGCTTCGCAAGGTCGCTGCCTGACGGTTCGTTCTCGGGCCTCATGTTGCTTGTGCCTGACGAGCCCGCCGGAGGCGTTCGGCCGATTGTCGGCCGCAGGCCGACACCGGCGCGAGCCAGGAGCGCGCTTGCGGCGCGGAGTGGGCGAAGCCCATCAGGCTGTGGGGGCAGGTTGCACGGAGCCGTGCGACGGTCGAGCGAGGCACCGCACGGCCTGGGCGCCCCGCCTCCTTTCTTCTTCGCCGCCGAACTTCCCGCTCGGCTCTCCCCTGCAGCTGGCGGCCGCGGAGGTCCTCGCCTCTCGCGCCGGTCGACGTCGGCGCCGGGGATCGAGACGGTCCGCGTGCCCTGATCGTCGTTCGTCGCGACTTTGAGGCAACTGGAGTGCGCATGTCCGAATCGGCGAACCGCGAGAGAAGAACCTGCAGCGAAAGAAGGAACCGGGCCACCCCAGCTCGTCGGCGCACCGGCGATCGCGCGGGCGCCGCGAGGGAGATTCCGCTCCCGCACGCAGGCGCGCCCCCGAATGCGAGGAAGACTTCCGCCGCGCTCTCCCTGAAAAGCCAGACGCAGGAAGAGGCCCCGATGGCAGGAGGAGCCACCGCCCGGCCGCGGGGCCTCGTCACGCTTCTTCTTCGCCGCCGATCTTCCCGCCCAGCCCGCGTCGGGAGCTGCCAGCCACGGAGGTCCTCACCCGCTCGCGGGAGCCCAGGAGGCAAGCCGGGCGCTCCGACAGGCCTCCTGTTCGGTACGGGCCCTCCGCTCCGCTCCTCGACACGGCGCCGCCTGGAACGTCCGCGTTATCTGGCAAGGTCTCGACGGCGGCGCCGAGCTCGTCGAGTCGCGCCGGGCCCATCGGTCGCGCTGCCGCGCTCGAGGTCCCCCTGCCCCCCCCCAGGCCGGCCGGGTGCTGCGCCCCGAGTAGCCGCCCAACGCTCAGCCGGGGCCGCGGGAGTCCCGTCGTCCAACGGGGCTCGAAGGCGGCCATTGCAGCAGACGGCTTCCTCCGTGCGGGAGTCGGGAGAGAGGGTTGCGATCCTCCGATCGCCCTCGCCATCACGGGCCTGGGTGGCCATTCGTGGCCTGGAGCTGATCTTCGATGGCCCGCAGCTGAATGGGGCCTTCGCGCCCCGATAGCCCGCGCATCATGCCGCCGTTACACCACTCCGCCCGCGGCCCCTCCGCTCCGTCCGCCAGCACCGTCCGCGCATCTCCTCCCGGCCGGCCTCCCATCCGGCCCCCGGGGGCCTCCCTCGTGAGACGCCGCGAGCCAGCCTCCTCGAGATCCGGAGATCCGTATCCTGTCACCAGAACTCCCAGCGGATCGACTACTCTGGGGCTTCCAAGAGTGAGGGGCCCGAGAGGCGCACTCCCGGCAGTGTGAGGTCCTCTGAAACCTCTGCCCGAATCAGCTCAACAGGATCCTCCGCGCGACGGGGCGGCCTCCTTGGGCAACTCTCTCCGGCGAATCCCCTGATGACTTCCTTCGACACCTCCGTACCTTCCTTCGGCGGCGAAACCACAACCACCGCAGGATTCGAATGCACTACCTTCTTGAGCTTGACATACTGAGACCACACCGCGCATCCCTCGAACGACTCCGATAGTGAGTAGTACACGCAGGCGCGGAATCTGACGCGTCCGGCAATCCATCGTTCGCCCTCGACTGAAATGCATCGATGGATGTCAAACCCGCACTCGCGAATTGGACTCCTTAACTGGACACGCCAGGTAAAACTCTTCCCAGGGGCAACTCTTGCCACGCGAACGGGTCGGCCTGCCAGTTCTGTAAAGAACATTGATAGGCCAACCAGAAACGCACCAGAGCCTCTCTCCTCGAACCACGGGCCCTCCGTGGTCGATACGAAGGCTATGTGGGGAGACCTGTTCTTGAACTCTACCTCCAAAGGAACAGCAGACCCAAATGCTACACTCCTCTGTGGTGCTGTCAATTGCAGCAGGATTCGTTCTTGAGCGGCAAGTGTGGTTGCGAAAACACTCCCAATGCCAATCAGAAGCGCGATGAAGCCCTCAACATGACACTTCCACTCGTGGCTCATTCTGCTGCCTCATCCAGTCTTGCCATACCCGGAGAAACCGACACCGCGACAGACGCTACTTCATCAACCCGAGGAAGGCATCCCACTGCCTCTTTCTTGCAGCCAGAACATCATCTCCCGTTACACTGATCTTCTTCCCGACGCGAGGTATGCTGTTCTCAAACTTCACAAGCTTCTCCAAGTACGCCTTGTTCGCTTCGCCTGCAATGTTCGGATACGTGTCAGGGTGTGACGTCCGGCCGCCACTTTGCAGGTATGCCATAGCATGCCAGCCAAGTTCATGATAGAGCACTTCAGAAAGAGGTGCGGCCGACGACATGTTGACGTGCACTAGAGGGCAGGATGACCCGCCATAATCGGTAGTGGATTGGAACAGTCCGTCTGCCTGCAGAGCTTGGAGCGAGAAGGTACCCTTGTCTCGCACCGCCAATACGGGATCTTCTGGGTTGTGCGGTATGAGGGCAAACGTCTCGGATGAGTAGATGAGTTCCCTCAAGATGGTGCATCCAGCGCCAGTACTGCAGCCTCCGTAGGAAGAGGGCTCAAGCCAGTTCTCGACGCTGAATACGTCGTCGCCTCTGATTCTGTATGAGTCGAAGTTGAGCTTCGGATCGTCTGGATCGAAGAATGGAAATCCCGACGGACAGATTTCATAGAGAGCATTAAGCATGGCCTGGCGTTGCAGGGGATCGCGAGTCATCAACCAGATGTTGAGTCCGAGGGGATCGTTCGCCACAAGCGGCCGACCTCGGGTGTATGCATATGGCCCCAGTCCAAGAAGCACGTCAGCGAACAGCTTGTCTCGAGTGAGGAATGTGGCTTCGTTGGATTGCCGCCAGCGCCCACGGTTGTAGTACTGCCCGGTTGCCTGGTTGTACTCTCTCCCAGTGAAGGAGAAGGCTTTCACATCTCTGACGCGAGTCCGCTCCGAAGAGGGCCGATCCTCGATGTAGTGATGCGGCTTTAACGCGGTGCGGCATGATGCAGTTTTCGGCCGAAAACGCCGAGATCCCCTGACGCGAGTCTGGGGACTGCGCGCAGGGGATCGAAGCCGTGGCGCGGCCGCGGGCGCGCGCGCAAGCGGCGAGCTGGCGGCGAAGAGGCCGGCCATAGAATCGAGAGGTTCTCTCTTCGTTGCTAGAAGCTTCATCAACAGAAGACTCTAGCAGCGAAAGAGGGAAGCTACACCGGGTCCGACTCGTCGTCGCCCTGGGCGTCAGCGGCGAGCCGGTCGACCAGGTCGTCGAGCTCATCGAGATCGTCTGGCGAGGTGGGACCGTCGAGGCGGGTCTTGAGGCGGCCCTGGAGTCTGAGCGGCGCCTCTGGCTCGGCGGGAGCGGGCTCCTGGGACGAGCCGGGCGCCGGGTTGCCGCCGGCGGGCTCCGGAGGCAGGAGCCGGGCGGAAGGGTGGGTGAGGGAGTGGACTTCCTTGAGCTTTCTGATGCCGACCTGGGTGTAGATCTCGGTGGTGGTGAGCTGGGCGTGGCCGAGGAGGGCCTGGATGTAGCGGATGTCGGCGCCGCCTTCGAGCATGAGGGTGGCGCAGGTGTGGCGGAAGAGGTGGCAGGAGCCGAGCTTGCCGAGGTTGGCTGCGGTGACGTAGTCGGCGACGAGGCTGGTCATGGCGTTGCCGGAGAAGGGAGCGCCGAGCCAGGAGAGGAAGAGGGCGCGCTCGGCGGGGTCGACGGCCAGGAGGGGGCGGACTTCCTGGAGGTAGCGGTCGAGCCAGGCCAGGGCGCGCTCGCCGATGGGGACGACGCGGTCTTTGTTGCCCTTGCCCTGGCGGATGATGAGGGTGCCGCGTTCGGGGTCGAGGTCGGGGAGGGTGAGGTTGACGAGTTCCATGCGGCGGATGCCGGTGGAGTAGAAGGTCTCGAGGATGGCGCGGTCGCGGAGGCCCATGGGCTCGCGGGTGTCGGCCTGGGCGAGCACGGTCTCGGCCTCGGAGATCGTGAGAATGGCCTTGGGGAGGCGTTTTTCGGGGCGGGGCATCTCGAGCTCGGCGGCGGGGTTGTAGAGGATGAGGTTCTGGCGGGCGAGCCAGGAGAAGAAGCTCTTCAGCGGCCCCAGACGGGTGTGCTGGCCGCGCCAGGAGAGGGGTTGACCGTTGGGGCGGCGGTAGTGGAAGAGGTAGCGCTGGTAGCGCTCGAGGATGGGGCGGGTGATCTGGTTGGGCCGGGAGAGGCCGCGCTCGAGGGCCCAAGCGACGAAGAGGTCGAAGATGCGGCGGCGGACGCCGATGGTGGCCTCGCTGAAGTTCTTGACGCGCATCCACTCGCAGTAGGCGGCGGTGAGAGCGGCGAAGCCGTGGGGGTCGCCGGCGTCGCCGAGCGGGCGGCGGGGGAAGCGGCTTTTCTTGGTGAGCACGGTGCCTCACCCGGCCTTCTGCTGGGCGTCGGGGTGGGAGGAGCCGTTGCCGCCGGCGGGGGGCCGAGTGCGGCGGGGCTGCGGGTACGGTTGGTTTTTCTCGATACCTTCCAGATGTGCGTTTTCCGGAGGAATCGAGGAGTTCTCGCCGATATGCCGCTCTGGGTGAGGATTTTCATGGGGCCGACCACCCCCCGACACCGGGCCGACTTGGGGCCGACCAGACCCCGACCGCTCGGGCTCCGAGCCCGACCACCCGGCCGTTTGCCCCGACCACCTCGGAGTCGTAGCCGTATCGGGCGGGAGGGCGTCGGGGTCGATCAAGCCAGCGAGGAAGGGGCGGCCGTCGGTACCGCGGCCGTCGTAGAGGAGCTCGTAGTCGAACGAGAGGCCGTGGCCGGAGCGATGGGTGGCGAGGTACTCGAAGTCCTCGAGGCGGGCCAGGTGGAGCTTGAGCTGGGTGTTGCCCCAGCCGGAGAACTCGCGGAGCTGGCGGCGGGTGAAGCGGAAGCCTACGCGGGAGCAGTCCTGGTGATCGCAGGCCTGGGAGACCATGGCGTCGAGGATGCCGAGGAGCCGGCGGGTCTGCGGGGGCAGTTCGTCGAGGGAGCGGCCGAGCACCTCGTCGGCGAGGCGGTTGGCCAGGCGGATGTCGTCAGGGGTGACCTGGAGGTAGCGCAGGGTCTTGCCCGAAGGCGTGGTGTGAGAGCGGATGGGGCGCTGGTGCTGGTGGAGGAGCGCGACGGTGTCGATGAGGTTCAAGTACTTGGCGTGGTCGCGGCGGGTGCGGGTCTTGTCGTCGGGGAAGGCCAGGAGGTGGACGAAGGGGTTCTCGACGGCCAGGGGCGCGAGGAGGCGCTGGGCGTTCTGGTGGAGGGCGAGGAGGGAGTCCTTCTCGGTGTCGGCGACGAGACCCTCGAGCGTGTGGGCGGCGCGCTGGAGGTGGTGGATGCGTTGGGTCTGGGAGCGGTCCTCGTCGACGGAGAGGACGAGGCAGCGGTTCTGGAGCTCGTCGTCGAGGTCTGAGGCGGTGGTGGTGAGGAAGATCATCACGGGGCCTTCGACCTTGTAGTTGTGAGTGACGAGCTTGCCCGTGGCCGGGTCCTTCCCGGTGGAGGCGATGGTGAGCTGGCCCTCGGACTGGAGGAGCTTCAGCGCATAGGAGGCGCGCTCGGCGCCTTCCTCTTCGGTGATGGCGAGGATCTTGTGGGCGAGGTTGGTCTCGCCCATGTAGAAGAGGGCCTGGCCGGTGAGAGCGGAGAACTGTTCGCGGTCTTCGGGAGGGACGAAGGAGAGGATCAGGTCCATCAGGGTCGACTTGCCGGCGGCCGAGGAGGACTGGAGGATGAGGGCGAGGGGCTTCTTGAGCTTGCGGGAGAGGGTGGCGAGGTAGCCGACGAGCTTGTTGACGCGCTCGCCTGCGACGCCGGAGCGGTCGAAGTCAGCGAGGATGCGGTCGACGAGGCGAGGATCGCGCAGGAGCGCCAGGGCGTCGGCGCGCTCGGCGTCGGTCATGGTGGGTGCGGGCGCCGGGGGTGCGAGGGCCTTACGGAGGCGCTCGTCGACGAGCTCGTCGAGGGCGTTGAGGAGGTCGCCCAGGTCGTGGTGGATGACCGAATCGGTGACGCCCAGCTCGAGGGCGGCGGCTTTCTCGAAGGCGACGCGCTGGCGGGCCTGGAGGAGATCGAGGGTGTCGACGTGGAAGCCTGCGTCGGAGCGGACGCGGAGGTTGACGCGGAGCGAGGCCAGGGAGGAGAGCTGGGCGAGGCCTCGGACGCGGTAGTGGCGATCGCCGCGGGAGAGGGAGGCCGAATCGGTAGAGACGTCGAGCAGCGGGAAGAGAGGCGGCGCGGGCGGGGGCGGTAACGGCGAGGCGGCGGGGGGCTCGCGGGTGGCCTCAGAAGTCAGTGGAGTGTCCGGGTCTTCTGAGGCTTGATCGAGGGCAGGAGCGAGCGGGACCAGTTCTTCTTTCGCCGCCGGTGCTGCAGGTGTGGCCTGGGTGGGAGCATTGGCCGCGAAGGGAGGAGAGCTGGCCGGGGGCAGGTCGGGGGACTCGACGGCCGACAGCTCCGGCGGGGCCGGGTCGGCAGGTCGAGCAGCGAAGAGGGAAAGCTGGCCGGGAAGCTCCGAGGCCCAGCGGGGCTCGAGCGTGTCGGCGGCCGACCCGGGTGCTTCGGGTGCCGGCGGGACGGCGGGGGCTGGGGCCGCGGCGGGGGTCTGCTGGGTGGGAGCGGAGCCCTTGCCGAGCCACTCGGCCTTGCGGATGGCGAGGCCGAGACTCTTGGCTGCGGGCTTGACCTTGGCGGCGAACTCGTTGGCGTCCATGCCGCGAGGGAAGCGGATGCGGTAGCACTCCAGGCCGGCGGCGATGAGTTCGCGGGCGAGCTTCCTGGCGGCGGCGTTGCCGGCGTCGTCGTTGTCGTAGGCGATGAGGACGCGGCGGGTGTTGAAGCGGCGGAAGGCCTCGCGGTGCAGGTCGGTGAAGCCGTTGACGCCGTAGGCTGTGGTGACGTTGCGGAAGCCGTTGGCCCAGAAGGTGAGGGCATCGAAGGGCGACTCGCAGAGGATGATCTCGTCGGAGGCCTTCAGCGCCGCGGCGTTGAAGAGGGCCGAGTGGGGGCCGGGCATGTAGAGGTGTTTGATGGCCTCTTCAGGGTGGGCGGCGCCAGCGGTGCGGGAGTTGGGGACGATGCGACGGCCGTAGAGGGCGCGGGGGTGGCCGTCGTCATCGGTGAGGGGGGCGGTGATGCAGCCGTGGAAGCGCTCGTGGCCGGTGGGCTTGAGCACGCCCAGGCCGACGAGGCGGGCGCGCAGGGTGGCGCCGGCGTCGCGGTTCTTCTCGGGCAGCGTCAGGCCCAGGGTGCGATCGGCAAGACCCAGGCGGAAGTGGGCGATCATCTCGCGGGAGCCCAGGCCGCGGGAGTCGAGGTAGGCGAGCGCGCGGGGGTTCTCGAGGAGCTTGCGGTGGTAGAAGTTGACGACCTGGTCGAGCAGCTCGAGGGCGGAGGCTTCGAGCGAGACGGCGGGGGGCAGGCGGCGCACGGTGGAGCGCTTGACGGGCGGGCGATCGGCAGCGGCGGCGAGGCCCGGGAGGTCGCCGCGGAGCAGTTCGACGGCGTGGCGGAAGCTGACGCCTTCGACGCGCTGGAGCCAGGCGATGACGTCACCGCCTGAGGAGCAGGCGCCGAAGCAGTGCCAGAGGTTCTTGTCGGTATCGATGACGAGCGAGGGTTCGTGGTCCTCGTGGAAGGGGCAGAGGCCGCGGAGGTCCTTGCCGTGGCGGGTGAGCGGGATGCCGCGGGCGCGGGCGAGCTGCTCGAGGGAGACGTCGGCCTTGAGGCGTGCGAGCTCGTCGTCTGGGATGCGGGGCATCGGTGGTCCTCCTGGTTGGAAAGTGTCAAGGAGAAAGCACGGAAATGCGTGACTTCACGAGGTGTATACGTTAACATACATGGCTTGTATGTCACCGTCAAGCGTTAGTCTTTCCTCACACGAGGAGCCCCTACACTCACCGCGAGAAATCGCCGAGTGCAGGAGTTCCGCGATGAGAGTTCATACGTTGAGAGGTTTCGGCACGCGTCTGACAGAGATTCGTCGCAGTCGCGGGCTGACGCAGGCTGCCCTGGGAAAGACGGCGGGCCTTTCTCAGCGGATGATTGCCTACTACGAGCAAGACGACGCGCAGCCTCCTGCCGCCGTGGTCGTCCATCTTGCGCGAGCTCTTCGTGTATCCACCGATGAGCTGCTGGGAATGAGAGAGTTCAAGGAGTCGCCGAGTCCTCGGAACACTCGGCTGTTGAAGCGGCTCGAGAACGTGGAGAGACTGGCCGCCTCGGATCGTCGCGCGCTACTGAAGTTCCTTGATCTCTTGCTCACCAACCAGGGGCGAGCGACGGCACAGGGTTAGGGCTCCGCACTGCTGAGAGCGCGTGCGGAACGTGGCGCGCCGCATGCGTGCAACCGATGATCGGCCGAAGGCCGACACCGGCGCGAGCCCCCGAGCGCGTTTATGTCTACTCTCCGGCCTCTCGGAGCACCAGGCGGATCAACTGGCTGTCCAGCCACACGCCGTGAGACTGCATCTCATCCAGGCACGGCTTCACCGCTTCGAGGAAGCCGAGGCGCTTGGCTCGCAACAAGATGCCCAGGGAGCCGGTAACGGCAAGCCCCATCGTTCTGGCGGCCAGACGACCGCGGCGTTCGTCGATGATGACGCGTGAGATGCCGAGTTGCTGTGCCAGGGCGATCACCGCTGCCTCACCGTCGTCGAGATAGGCCTGGAGGAACGCATCGGGTGGGCGCTCCAAGGCGACGACTTCCAGCCATGCAGGAGGCAAACCGGGAACGGCCGGAGCACGGCCCTGGGCAGAGACTCGGCCCAACTCTGCGATCACGACTTCCGAGGTCAGCACTCGCCCAAAGAGCCGGTGCAACAACTCGACCTGATCGCACAGGCCTAGAGCCAGGAGGGGGCCCGTGTTGACGACGGCAGACTCAACCTTCTCGGGCATAGCGGGCGTCGTGCTCGAACTCCTCCTCGTCGAGATCGATAGCAGCCACGCCAACGCGGTGCAGGCCGAGCAGGAAGCTGACGCGATCCATCCCCGCCAGACGAGCGGCCCGGCCCGAGGAGAGCCGTCCGAGTTCGTAGAGTTTGGCGGCCAGAGCGAACTTGGCCTCTTGCTCGAACTGCTGCCAGTTGGAGCCCACGGCCAGGAGCAAGTCGTCGGGGCAATCGATGACGAGGCGGTTCATCCTGTTATCAGGATACCATCGGGCCGACATCCTGTGCCCCGGGCGCGTCAGCGGTCGCCGCAGGCTTTCAACCGAGCCTCGGCCGCAGGCCGACACT
Organism: Candidatus Wallbacteria bacterium; assembly: GCA_016213845.1. GTDB lineage: Bacteria > Muiribacteriota > UBA6191 > JACPRK01 > JACPRK01 > JACPRK01. Next base: position 304 of record JACQZN010000050.1, on the reverse strand, counting down.
GGCGCGAGCTCCGGAGCGCCCTTGTGGCGCGGAGGGGCGAAGCTCATCAGGCTGGGGGAAGTGGGGGCAGGTCGCCCGGAGCCGTGCGACGGGCGAGCTGTCCCAGGGTTGGGGGCAACCCGCCCGTGGCGAGATTGTCCCCGGCCCGGCACTTTCCTCGGCCAGGGCCGCGGCGGGCGCGGGCGATGGTGGGGAGCGCGAGCAGCAGTGGGCGGGGGAAGAGAGCGCCCGGGAACGAAGCGACGGGCGCGGACAGACGGGCCCGGAGCGGAGGCCCGACGTCGACTCGGCGCAAGCGGCGCAG
>JACQZN010000097.1 GCA_016213845.1 Candidatus Wallbacteria bacterium | reverse complement strand
GGCCCCCGCTCCGGGCATTGCCTCCGAACTGGCCTGCGGTCCGGGCCCGGGCGAGTGCCTCCTCTTCGGTCCGGGGCCGGCCGGGCCGCTCACCGACCAGACGTGGCTCTGGAACGGCCGGGTGTGGCGCAGGCTCCTTCCCCCGCGCTCGCCGCCCGCGCGTACCGGGCACGCCATGGCGGCCAGCGCCGCTCGCTCGAGGACCTTGCTCTTCGCCGGTCACGACGGCGTCCATCCGCTGGCCGATACCTGGGAGTTCGACGGCGCCTCGTGGCTCGACCGCGCGCCCGCGGTCTCCCCGCCCGCGCGCACGGGCCACGCGCTGGCGTACGATGAAGCCCGCGATCGCGTGCTGCTCTTCGGCGGCCAGGGGGCGGGCGGGGCCCTGGGCGACACCTGGGAGTGGACCGGCGACGCCTGGAACGAGCGCGCCCGGGCCAGCCACCCGCCCGCGCGCGCGGGCCACGCACTGGCGTACGACGAGCTCCGCGACCGCGCGGTGCTCTTCGGCGGTCAGGGAGCGGCCGGCCCCCTCGACGACACGTGGGTCTGGGACAGCCATGGCTGGACCCGCCTCGAGCCCCCGTCGCGGCCGCCGCCTCGTTCGGGCCACTCGATGTTCTGCGACAGCGCGCTGGGCCTCGTCGTGCTCTTCGGCGGCACGAACGGGTCCGGCGGCTCGCTGGGCGACACGTGGAGCTTCGACGGGAACACCTGGTCCCTTCTGGCTCCCGGCCTCGCCCCCGAGGCCAGGTCCGGCCACGCGGCCGCCTACGATCGCGCCCGCGGTCGCGCGGTGCTCTTCGGCGGGGCCGACGCCCCGGCCGACACGTGGGAGCTCTCGGCGGACCCATTGGCTCCAGTGACTCCATCGAGCCCGGTCGTCTCGGCGGGACCGTCGTCCGTCGTGACCGTGGGGGTCCACGTGACACTGTCGGCGACGGCCGTCGACCCGGACGGCGACGTCGTGACCTACGCGTGGCACCGCTCGGGGGGTGGCGGTCCCGCGGTGACGCTCGAGGGGACGGCGGCCGCTTCGGCCCACTTCACGCCGGCGTCGAGCGGGACGTATCGTTTCACCGTCGTCGCCTCCGACGGGCACGGCGGCGCCGGGGCCACCTCGGTCGTCGTCGTGGCGCAGCCGCCCGGACGGACAGCCGCCCCGCTCAGGTACTACGCGGTGCCCTGGGAGCCGATCCCGTATGGGCCGGGCCACGACCTCGAGCCGCTCACCCCGGCGATCGAGGCGGCCTTCGTCGTCGACGGCCTCTACTTGCCGGACGGAACGCCGGTGGAGCTGGTGCTGGAGCGGGCCGGCCACCCGGTCCGCCGGACCGTTCGCGGCTTCGTCCAGGAGTTCGCGGCGCGGTTCCCGCGGGTCACCCTGGAGCGCGACTCGACCTACCGGACCGCCGTCCTCGACCCGGGCGGGACGGCGCACGGGCCCGCGGTCCTGTCCGACGGGGGGCCGCCGATGGCGCACATCACCTCCTGGGGTGCCGGGGGCGTATCGGCCTACTTCTGTCTCGGCAGCGAGAACCGCTCGCCCGCGGGGCTCGACCTGACCTGTCGCTGGCGGCTTCTCTCGGCCCCCGCCGACTCCCCGCCGGTTCCGGACGGCGTCTACTGCACCGGCTTTTGCTACACGGCGCGCTCGGTCGGCCGCCACGTCTTCGAGTTGACGGTGCTCGAGCCCGACGGCCGGGCCACCACGACCCGGGAGACCGTGGAGTACGTGGGGGCCGCGCCGCTCGCCCGCGTCGGCCCGGACGTGACGCTGGTCCTGCCGAACCCGGACGCGACGGTCCCTTCCGAGCAGACGACAACCCAGGCGACGCTGGACGCAACGGGCTCGGCCGACCCCGAGGGCCGGTCGCTGGTCTACAGATGGAGGCTGCTCGCGCGGCCGCCCGGGGCGACCGTCACCGAGTCGTCCTTCTTCTCGAACCCGTTCGCGCCGGCCCCGCGCATCAGCCTGCCGGCGACCCGCACCGCCACCGGGGCGCTGGTCAACGCGGGCGAGTACGTCGTCTCGGTGACGGTGGTCGATCCCGACTCGCTCGCCGGCACGGCCTCGATGCGCGTCTTTGCCGTCGATCCGGCCAACCTCGTCCCGTCGGCCGACGCGGGCCTCGACCGGGCGGTGGAGATAACGCTGGCGTCAACCTCCTCGCCCGTCCTCGCGCCGACCCTGGCCGACCCGCTGACGCCGACGGGCCCGCGGCTGCCCTTCGTGCGTCTGGACGCGCGCCAGAGTCTCGACGCGAACGAGCCCCCACAACCCCTGCGTTACGAGTGGAGCGTGGTCTCCGCGCCGGCGGAAGCTCCCGCCGTCTCGCTGCCGTCGACGGCCCTCCCCACGTTCGCCCCGTCGGTGGCGGGCCAGTACGCGTTCCGCCTCGTCACCCGGAACCTGCGGTTCCCGAGCCACCCGTCCGACGTCACGGTGCGCGTCAAAGTCGCTCAGGCAGGCAATTCGCCGCCGGTCGCGCTGGCCCGCGTCGTGGACCCCGAGCGCAAGCTCTGGGCAGCGCCGGGCAGTCCGCTCCTCACCTTCACGGTCCAGCGGGACCGCGTCATTTTGGACGCCACCTCGTCGAGGGATGCCGAGAACCCCGGCGAGCTGACCTACCGCTGGAGGCAGGTCGAAGGGCCCAAGGCCGCCTTCACGCCGAACGAGGCCGCGCCGGCGGTCACCGTGAACCCGGCCGACGCGGGCCTCCACGGCTTCCAGGTGACGGTCCGCGATCCGCGCGGCGCCACGGACGAGGGGCCGGTCGTGCGTTTCCTCGCGGTGCCCAAGGGGACGACGCCGCCCGAGCTGGACGTCCAGGCCACGGCGCGGAACACGGCGGCGATCGGAGAAGCGGTCCCTGTCGACCCGTTCGCGGCCGCCCCGCGCTCGCTGCGCGTCATGGCGGGCACGACCGTGACGCTGGCCGCGTTCGCCCGCGATCCGGACGTCTCGGGAAGCGGGCTCCAGAGGCTGCAGTTCGCGTTCCGGCAGGTGGCGGGGCCGTCGGTCCTGCTGACGACCGGGACGCGGCCCGGGCCGATGGAGTCGACGGTGCAGTTCACTCCCTCCACCGCGCGCGTCCACGTCTTCGAGGCGCGCGCGCGCGCGCGAGCTCGATGCGCTCGGCGTCCCCACGGGGGTGGAGGTCTCCCGGCTGTTGCGGTGCGTCGTCGATTCGCCCGAGGTCACGGTGCCCACGGTCCTGGCCGGCTCCGGTCCGTCCAAGGAGGAGGTCTCTCCGTGCAGCCGCGTCACGCTGGCCGCCACCGGCTCGGGAGGGCCGGACGCCTCGCGATTGCGCTACACCTGGGTCCAGCGAAGCGGTCCCCCCATCGTCCTCTCGAACCCCTTCTCGCGCGTCGTGACCTTCGTCCTTCCCGATGCCGGGGGCGACCTGCCGCAGGGGTACGCCTTCGACTGCTATGTCGACGACGGCGTCAGCCGAAGCGAGCCGGCGCCCGTCAGCCTGGAAGTCAACCCACAAGTTAGCAGGACGGCCCAGCTCGAGCTCGAGCCCGGCCCCAACCTGCTGGCCTTCCCCGTGCGCCCCTCCGACCTGGCGGAGCCGAACCTGGCCGACGTGCTCCGGCTGACCGGCGCCCAGTTTGCGGTGTCGATGCCGGGGGCGGCCGTCGCGGGCGGGGGCCGGTTCCGCTTCTTCAGCCGCGGGGCCGGCGGCCCGGACGCCGTCCTGGGCAACGAGGGGTTCCTGGTCGTCCATTGCGGTCTGCCGGTGTCGGTGCCCGTACGCGGCCCGGCCTGGAGCGCCGCGCGCCAGTCGCGCACCTTGCCCAAAGGCCTGAACCTCATCTCCTATCCGCGGCCCTGTCCCGGCGGCGAAACAGCCGAGCAGTTGCTGCAGAGGACGGGCGCCGGCTTCGTGGTCTCCACGGAGGCCGGGTCCGGCGGCCGCTCTCGCTTCCGCGTCCATCTCACCGGCATGACGCAGCCGTTCCCGATCCGCGCGGACCGCTCCTACCTGCTGTCGATGCCGGCGAGCCGGGTCGTCTCGCTACCGAGCTGCGGTCCGTGAGAGCAAGGGCCCGGACCCCACTGGAAGTCAGGCGAAGGAGCTCAACGCAAAGACGCGAAGACGCAAGGGTCGGTTTAGGTCAGCAACCACAACTGGCCTCCGGACTCCAGCAACGCGCGGTTGCCCGATGGCCCTGCAGCGGTCCGTGTCAGCACGGCCAGGACGTGCCTGACGCGCTTCTCATCGGCTCCCGCCAGTGCTGCTTCCACGAAACCAGCCAGTCCCGGCCATCACGCGGACGCCGCCGGCCAGCCGTTGTCGTGAACAAGAACCGCGGTCGCTGCCCCTTCTCGGTCAGTTCTCTGAACGTGCGAGCGAACAGCCTGACCGTCCGGCGCATGGCGCGATCGCCCACGCCCAGGTTGGCCTTCCAGTCCTTGACCTGTTCCAGGACAACCGACTGCACGGAACCATCGTCACCCAGCAGCAGACGATCCAGGTCTTCGCTGCCCTCGAGGACCAGCACTTCGGAGGCTCTCAGGTCCAGCCACCGGAGCGCGCCGAGCGTCGCCTGATACAGGTAGCCGCGGATGCTGGCGTGTGCCGAACGCTTCTCGTCGGCCAGGCTATCTCCGGCTGGCTGCAGTGACATCGCGATTCCCTCCCAACTGTAGCATCGCCCTTGTCATCTCTTGCGGCCCCGACCCAACCGGCGGGGGGACTCCGCACAGTCGGGCGTCGTCCCGAGAGAAGTGGCGCAGGCGTCTCGCCTCAGGCATCTACAGATCTCGTCTACGGCGTCAGAGTACGGTTGCGGGAGTTCAGATCCTGTTGAGGTTGATGGTCGGGGCTCGACTTCTGGCGGCTGCGAGGATTTTCGCTTCGAGTGCAGGTTCTCGCACGAGCTTGCGATCGACCTTGGGCAGCGAAGCGCTCACGGGGGCAGTGACGATGCCGAGAAACGGAGGCTGACGTTCCGCTGCGGCGTCGAGCTGGTGACGATCCAGTTCCGCGAAGGCGGCGGGCAAGCGGTCGAGTGAGCCGCAGACAAGTTCCACGTAATCGGGGATGAGGAGGTTCCTGGCATACGCCGCTTGGGCGGGGAGTTGCTCGAAGTCCTGGGCGAGGTTCTTCCTTCCGCAGCGTCGACGCTCATCGTGCTTCTGGCCGTGAAACCAGTGCTCATCGACATTGTTGGTACGATCGACGATTAGGACCTTGGTGGTGCCGGAGGCCGGTTGCGATACGTGGATCACGTGACCCCAGAGAGATCGTCCGTGGGTATCCAGATGTTTGAGGATGATGTCGAAGGCCTTCCGTTGAGGCTCGGCTGGCCCGCGCTCGGGACGGTTGTTCTTGAGCCAGCCACGGAGTTCAAGCACTGCCTTTCGGATGTCCCGGAGTTCACGTGTGGCTTGCTCGATGGATGGTGTCGCTGTGGGCGTTGTCGACCGCCGACCTGACGGCTTGGGTCTCAGACGTAGTGCTTCGCGAAGCTTCTCGAAGAGTACTACGCGCATGGAGAGCGTCTTGGCCACCCGGGTGAATCTCGCATCGTCACGAAGTGGCTGCAGGATGCGGCCAAGGCGATTGAGCGCTCGAGAGGCGGCGCGGCTGGCGGGCGGCTGACGAAGATAGGCATCAATGGCACGGCGCATGTGGCCCCCCCGCTTGTAGAGGTCCAGGTAAGGCCGGTCGAACGGGAAGCCGTCATCGTGGCCGTCAGCGGCGTAGTCGAGGACCCACAGCGCCCATGCACGGACGCAGGCGACGCCAGTAGGACCCTCGGGAAGTCGATGCCCTTGTTCCAGGTGCTTGTGCCACTGACGCACCTGTTCTCTGGCCACGGAAAGCTCGGACCCCAAGTCGCGGCTCAAGTCCCGGACCAGAGCCGCCAGGTTGGTGCGGATTTTCAAGCTACGGACGAGCTCTCGAAGCTGGTCGTGGCTTTCTTTCAGCAAGTCGTTTCCGATGTCGCGGAGGAAGTGAAGGTGGCAGGAGAAGATGCGGATGGCGAGGCCAAGGGAAGCCACGAACTGCTCAAGGGCCTCAATGACGGCCTTGCCGAGATCTCGTACGGCAGCACAGGGCGCGCCGAAGCTCTTGGCGACTGATTGCAGGCACGGCAGGATCGCGTCGGCCCGTTCGGTGGGGAGCTTCCAGGCACCCAGAACCCATCGCCGCCACCCGGCCAACGCGATCAGTAGGGTTCCCCGGCCTTGTTCGCCGGTAGCGTCGACATGCAAGGGCCAACCCCCATCGGATTCCAGGGCCGCGCGAAGGCGATCCGCCCGGGAGAGATGGAGCCTCTCGAGGTAGGTGAGGAAGCTACGCCCCAGTTCGCTGATCGTACCCGTTGAAAGCGAGATGCCTTCGGCTGCCAGGGAGGCCCGGATCTCTTCGCGCTGACGGTACTCCACGAAGCGAGCGAGCCCCACGCGTACCATCACGTCGTAGCCCACCGTTTTGCGAGGTGGTACACGCGAACTCAAAGCGTCGGCACGATGAATGGCGTGCTTTCGGTTGGCGGGGCGACAGCCGCTCATGCAAACATAGACGGTCTCGCAAGCGTGGAAGGCCCCGTGCTCCCGCGTGGCAACAGCGTGCTCAAACGTCTTCTGCACACGCAAGGGACCACCACAGAGGGAGCATCCTGCCGGGGGCTCGTCGACGACGACTCGTGCGCCGGCCGTGGCCACCAGCGCCTTGTGCTGTTCCTCCTCGAGCTGTCGGGCGCAGCTCCTCAGGGCCGCGAGGAGCGTGAATGAGGGCTTGGAGTTTTTTTTACCCCGTGCTTGTGAAAGATGGCCTCCACTTGCTCCAAGCTCACCTCCTGCCCCTTGCCGGCCAAACGCTTGGCGATCTCGTCGGGCCCCGGAATCCGTCGGGCTCCGTGAATCACCTCGAGCAAGACCGCGATCTCCAGAGGCTGGCCAAGCACGGACGCCGGTCTCGCAGGCGTGGTTTCCTGCTCGTGCCGCCGGTTGAGCTGAGCGCCGGCTCTCCTCGATTCGGCACTCACATACACGAACAAGCCGCCGAGAAGCTCGCGCGCGATCTGAGCACGCTTCACAAGCTCCAAAAGCATGTTGTGAACCCGGACGTGGAGCACGGCCACCAACTCGCCGTGCGTGTAGCCGGAATCGGCCTCCTCCACCAGGTGCGCGATCGTAACGTTCAAAGCGCCGTGCCTGGAGAAGAAGACCCCCTGGTACTCCCACAGGCCGTGGGCATCGAACTCCGGGATCTCCTCCAGAGTGTAGAAGCGACCGTTCTCGTTGTAGCTCGACAGGTACCCAAGCTCGCCGAGGCGACGAAAGACACTTCGAGAAGCATCCGTTCGCAGCGTCTGGAGGAGAAGAGGCATGTCGGCTATCGGACGTCCGCGGAACAGTCTCCGAAGCGCCCGCCGCGACTCCTCACGGGAGAGCATCGCGGTGGCTCCTGTCATAATATGGATTCATCAACGGGATCATAGTCCATATTATGACACGCCAGACCCCAGGAAAACCAGTCCACCTACGGAGCAATGCGGGATCTCGGAGACGCAAGGAAGCCTCCGCCCTGGCAAAGTAAGGACTCTCAGACCAGCTGAAGCCTCATCAATTCAGCCCTTCAGACGCTCCAACCGCGGACTGACGCCGTAGGATCTCGTAGACTCTCCTTTATTGACGCCGGCTTTTGTGATTTCGTCCCGGCCAGAGCAGGTAGCGCGGGCCTTCGTAGCCAGCCAGGCTGGCAGATACGGTAAAGAAGCGGGGGACAAGCACCCGCGCTACCGTCCGTGAAGCGCAGGTCCCGTGAATTCCATGGATGCCTGAGGTGTCTCACCTGCGCTGGGCAGGCAAGATGCCTGCCCCACTACTCGGGGCACTGAGCGGGCCACCCAGCAGCAACCGGTTTCACCGGGCCCCTGCCTAGCGCGCCGGGGACGGCCTCCCGACGCTGAGCTGGCGCAGCAGGAACGTGACGCCTCCACCGCGACCCCTCGTGAGTCCCTCGCCGGTCAGCACCCAGGTGTTGG
>JACQZN010000095.1 GCA_016213845.1 Candidatus Wallbacteria bacterium | reverse complement strand
GGTGCATCAGGGAGGCCAACGCCATCTTGCGCGTCTCCTCCGAAGGGCTGCTGAGCTTCTCGGAGAGCCTGGGCACCGCAGTCTCCTCGTCGAAGAAGCGGAGCACGTACGCGGCCGAGCGCACGGCACGGTCGTCTGCGGCCTCGAGCATCTCGTCGACGCAGCGGAGCACGGCCTCCCGCTCCTGTGCCCTCATCGCGCGCGCCACAACGGCCCGCACTCGGTGGTGCGGGTCGCTCAGCATCGGCATCAGCCGCACCAGGACTGCGACGTCGCCTATGGCCTCCAGCGCCTCCACGGCACTGGCCCGGACGCGCGCCTCCGGGTCCTTCAAGTAAGGCGTGATCAGCTTCACGACCTTGCGGTCACCCGTCGCCGACAGCGCCTGCAGCAGCGCGCAGACGACGAACGGATCGCGCTCCTGAGGCAACACCGACGCCAGCAGCTCGGGCACCGCGGGATCCAGGTTCCCGACCAGCGTCCGGATCACCTTCACCCGCATCCCCGGATCGGGGTCCGCCAGCAGGGCGCGGAAACGCTCCACCGGAGAAGCCGCGCGCGACTCCGAGGGCGGCTCGTCCTCCTCCGGCAGCTTCTCGGCCGCGGCCGTCAGGAACCGGCGCGCCTCGAAGCGCAGGCTCACGCTCGGGTCCGTCGTCGCCACTCGCCTCACGGCGCGAAGGATCGCCAGGCTCGGGATGTTCTCCAGCCCCCGGAGGGCTGACATCCGCACGTCCTCGAGCGGGCTCTCGAGGTCCTTCAGGAGCTGCGTGAGCCCCGGCTGCGAGTCGCTGCAATGAGTCACGGGCCTGGGGTGCTCCTCACGAACCGGGCTCGACGCTGACGACTTCGCCGCTCTGCTCCAGGCTCCAGTACGCCTGCCGGGGGCCCGCGGCGGCGCTCTTCAGCGCGTCCCTGTACTGCACGTAGAGCCCCTCCGCCGGGTCCATCGACGAGGCCGCGATCGCCGCCTTGTTCAGCAGCCCCGTCACCAGGTTGCCGACGATCCGCGTCGAGGTCCCGATCGGCTGCACCCCCGTGTCGCTGTAGACGCTGCCCTCGAAGACGGCCCCCAGCTTCAGCGCCGGCAGTTTTCCCGCCGCCACCAGGTCCCGGTCGACTCGGTGCGCCAGGATCAACTCATGCGCGGCACCGGCCGCCGCGGGCCGCACGTTCGCGTCCAGCGTCGCCACCTCGTCCTCCTTGGCCGTCACCGCGATCACGATGCCGCGCCCTCGGTACCGGATGTCCTTCGAGCCGCCGCTCGAGCCCGGGTAATCCATCCGCTTGATCAGCACCGCGCCCTTCAGCTCGAGCACTCCGTCGGCCGCTCGCTCCGCCGCCAGGTACGACGTCATGTCCTCGTAGACTCGCGTCGCCGTCTGCTCCCAGTCGCGGAACTGAGGGGGAAAGAACCCGTTCGGGTAGTCCCGCAGGATCGCCGCCATGTCCTCCGGAGCCGCCGGCGGCGCGCCCCAATAGTCCCCAAGAACTCCTTTGGGTCGTCTCGAGACCGACTCCGCCAGCTTGTAGATTCCCTTCGGCTGGCCGCCCGCGCCCGCACGCTCCATCAGCACTCGCACGGCCTCCTCGGGACTGGGCGAGTCCTTGGCTGGCGTGCGGGCCAGCAACGTCTTGGAGTAGTCCGCCCGCAGGTACTGCCGTGCCTCCTCGGCCTCCTTGGGGACCCCGTTAGGAAGCTGCGCTTCAGCCTGCTGCCAGCCGGTCGGACTGCGAAGGAACATGTCGCAGAGCTGCACCGGATTGAGCCCCGGCAACAGCGGCGTCTTGATGGCGTCGATCATCTTCTGGCGCAGCTCGTCCGGCACCGTCCCGGCCTTCCAGAACCCCTCGGCGTGGAAGTAGAAGCCGTAGGGGCTCACCAATCCCTCCATCTCCTTGACGCGGTTGGCCACCTCGCCCGGGCTGAGGTTCTTTGGCACGGCAGCTTCCCACTCCGGCGGCGGCGCCGACACGACGAAGCGGCGGAACAGGACGTCCAGGTTCCCCGGCACGCCCAGCCCCGCCAGCAGCTGGCCCGTGATCGAGTCCACCTGCTCCAGGAGCTGGTCCCGGACAATGGCCGGAGCCTTCTCGTTGATGAACTTCGTCACGATCCACTTGCCGAGGTCGAAAGTCTTGCAAATGCCGTAGGTGTAGGAGGGCATCACGGCGGAGCCGAACACGCCCAGCACGCCGACGTCGCCCGCGCCTGCGGGGGTCGGCAGCGGCTCCATCGCCAGGCAGTCGCCCTCGGCGGGCGCGGCCGTGCCCATCTGGTAGAGCGAGGTCGGCCGGCCCGTGTCCGCCGGCAAGAGCACGCCCCGGTAGAGCCCGATCTCGATCGGCTTGACGCCGTAGAGCTCGCGGCCCGCCGGGATGGGACCGTAGAAGTAGGCCGCCGGCGGGTAGTAGGCCAGCGCCTCCTCGTCGACCGTGAGGTACTTCGGTTCGTCGCCGGTCAAGTCGGCGGCGAGGACCATCGAGACGCCGCCCAGGTCCCGGTTCTGCCTCGGGACGGTCTTCTTGATGGTGATGGTGCCGACGATCGGCAGGTCGACGGTGACCGAGATCGGGAACGGCTCCGTGATCAGCTTGGAGTGGCTGGCCTCGTTGGCGGGTCGCTGGGCGGGCATGTCGGACTTGGAGGCCGGCAGGCGGCCGGCCAGGTTCTGCATCAGCGTGGCGAACGGGCCGCCGTCGGCCTTCTGAGGTTGCTGCAGCGTTCGGGGGCCGGGGATGTTTCCCCAGCCGAGCCACTGGCGATCCGGGTAGCTCTTGGAGCGCGCGGGCAGCTCGCGGCCGCCCAGGTGGAGCTTGCTGGGGCGCACCTCCTCGGCCAGCAGCACGAGCGGGCCGCGCACGTGGACGCGGCCGTCGTTCTTCGGTTCGACGGTGAGGCGACCGCCGCGCTGCAGGTCGTTGCAGGCGTAGTCGGCGGTGACGGGCGGCATGTAGCTGAAGAGCGCGAACTGGGAGGCCGGCGGGGTCGTGTCGGTGATCAGCAGCTCCTGGCCGCGCAGGTACTTCTGAGAAAAGTCGAGCGGGCCCTTGGAGGTCTTGATCGAGACCTCGACGTTGAGCGCGCCCTTGAGGTCCCAGACGGTGTTGCCCGCGGGCGCGTCGCCCAGCTCCGGCGGGGCGTACATCGACTTCGCGGAGTAGGTGGTGGAGCGCAGCGAGAAGGGTCCGGCGACGGCGCGCACGCCGCTGACGTCGACCAGCCCGGCGGTCTTCGCGGCCGCGGCCTTGGTCATCGGTATCTTGTCGTCGAACGGCACGTCCTGCTTCACGTCGAGCACGCCCGAGGCCGCGGTGGCGCGGGCGCCATCCAGCGCGTCGAGGAGTGATTTCACCCATTGAGGGGGAGGGGAACCGGCCGCCGCGGCCGCGGCTGCGGAGGCGACGGAGAGGTAGACCTCGTCGGCGGCCAGGTCGGCAAGCGCGGTCGCCTGGATGGAGCGGACCAGCCGTCCGACCTGCTTGTAGTCGGAAGAGGAGAGGAACTGGAACGTGAGGACCATCGAGGCGAGCAGGAACAGGCTCACCAGGACGACGGGCAGGACGACACCCTTGCGCGGGTCTCTCATTGCAGGCCTCCCCGGGCGATCTCGAGCACCCTGTTTCGGCACCAGAGCTTGGTGACCACGGAGGTGACGCTGCTGGCGTCGGCGGAGGTCTCGCCGCTGGGCATGCCGACGGTCACGTCGACGACGAGGCAGGCGACGGTGGCGCCCGGCAGCTTGGCGCGGTCGTCGGCGGCGGCGACCAGGTTGTAGCGCTTGTCGGGCAGGGGGATGGCGGCGACGGGCCAGACGCGCATGCGGGCGATGGAGCGCGCCATCGTGCGCGGCGCGCCGCCCCCGCCGCCGCCGGAGCCGCCGACCAGCGTCACGGTGCGCGTGCAGTCGCGCAGCTTCGTGGCGCCGTCAGGGGCGCCGAGCTTGTACTCCACGCGCCGCAGCGAGGGCGCCGGCGGGACGCTCAGGCCGGATTCGTTTCGGGTCGACTTGACGACGAACTTGAGCGTCGGCTCGCCCGTGCCCGAGGAGTCGAGGGGCGCCGGGTCCTCCAGGTAGACCAGCTCGTTGGCGTCTTCGGTCAGCGTCTCGAGCAGCACCCGCAGGTCGACCTGCGCGCCGCTGGTCCGGCGGCTCACCTCGAGCAGACGCCCCCCGCGACTGAGCAGCCCGACCACGCCGACGAGCACGATGCTGGCGATGGCGCCGAAGAAAATCATCTCGATCAGCGTTGCCGCCCGCGTCGACCGGCGCCGAATGCTCATTTGGGGGGCACCCACGGCGGGATCAGCACGCCGAACACAAGCTGCAGGCTCGACGGGCGCTCTTTCTTGTCCCCCGAGGGCTGGCCGGCGGCCGGATCGACCCAGCGGGCCTGCAGGGTCCCGACACGCAGCCTGGGGTTGGCGCCCGTTTCGAGGTCGAGCTTGGTCGAGACGCGTCTCTGGTCGGCCGAGTAGGTTGCCGGCACGCTCAGGTCGGGTGCCGCGTCCTTCAACCGCTCCATGACGTTTCCGGTGAGCGGCCGCCAGGCGTGGCCGATCGAGTCGGCCGCGGCGCCACATGCCACCGCCATGCGGGATTCGTACATCTCATCCCGGGCCGCCAGGACCGCCAGGTACTCGAAGCGGGAGCGCTGTTCCGTGTCGCGTTCCTGGAACAAGAGCGTCAGCAGCGGCACGGCCACCGCGGCCGCCACCAGCGCCGCCACCAGCACCTCGACTGCGAACGAGCCGCTCCGGAAATAGGTGGCGTCTACCTGTACCGGGTTTTCCCGAAAACCCGGTACAGGTAGACGCCAACGGTTTCTCCGGGCAATCAGGGGCGGCCACCTCCCTTTGAATTCTAGTCAATTAGAGGCCCGTAGACTAGTGGGCTCGACGCTGACGGCCCAGCTACGATTTCACGGCAAGCGCCGCGAGAGGCTCGCAACCCGCTGAGCGGGTTTGGTATCGTGGGTCACAAACAATCTAAACCAGGATTGCGCGCAAGTCACCCGTGGTAGCTCTCGGTGCGGGGCCTGATGGAGGCCGTCATCGAGAGGCAGCAGCACGCGGCCGCTCCCCTGTCTAAAGGAAGGTAGGGTTGGATGGTCGCACGAATCGTGTCTGCTTGCCTTCGCGAATTTGGAGTTTCAGGCGAGGCCAAGGGATCGCGGAGAACCGGACCGGCTGGCGGAGTGATGACGGTCCTGCTGCTTGCGCTGCTGGCCGGATCGGCCTCGACAGCCCGGGCCGAAAGCAACTGGTTGTCCCGCAGCTTCGACGCGCCGCTGGCGTCGCCGCCTGCGGACAGCGGGGGCGTCTCGGCCAGCGACTCAGGTACCATCGTGCTTTTCACGGGTAGTGGGCAGACCTGGACCTACGACGGCAAGTTCTGGACGAGGAAGTCGCCGACCTCGTCTCCATCTCCGCGCACCGGGGCTGCGATGGCCACCTCGCTGGGATTCGGCGCCGGGATCTGGCTCTTCGGCGGCTCCGTCGACGGCGTCAAGAGCAACGAGACCTGGAAATGGACCGGTACCAACTGGATTCTGAGCGCGCCCGGCACCAAGCCGTCCGCGCGAAGTGGCGCCGCCATGGCCTACAACTCGAACAACCAGAAGCTGGTGCTCTTCGGCGGCGACGACGGCGCGACCAAGAGTGACACCTGGCTGTGGGACGGGACAGATTGGCAAGAGCAGGCGCCGAGCGAGCAGCCGTCCGCCCGCACGTCGGCGGCGATGGTCTTCGACCCGGAGCGAGAGCAGACCGTGCTCTTTGGTGGCCGCTCTTCCGGCGGCGCCCGCAGCAGCGAGACCTGGCGGTGGAACTGCTGCAACTGGACGCTCGACACGACTTCGACGTTGACGCCCACCGCTCGAAGCGGCGCGGCCATCGCCTTCAGTGCCGAACAGAAGGCCGTCGTGATGTTCGGCGGGGACTCCGGCACGTCGAAGCTAGCCGACACGTTCGCGTATGACGGCACCACCTGGACGGATCTGGCGCCCACGAGCTCCCCTCCCGGCAGGAGCGAAGCGCGCATGGAGTACGACGATCGCTCGCGACAGCCGTTGCTGATCGGCGGAAGCGGTGCCGACAGGGCCATGAGCGACATCTGGACACTGGGCATCGGCTCGTACGGAGCGCTTCGCATCGACAGCGTCGTTCCTGAGTTCGACTTGATTGGCGAAGGCCGCGCAGCCCTGTCGATCACGATGAAGGTGAGCAACCCCGGCACGCAGGGCTGTGCGATTGATTCCTTCTCGAGCTTTGGCGGCACGGTCGATCCGGGGCTCCTCTTCTCGGACAGTGCCGGTGGGGATCGCGGAGGCGACTACACCGTGAGGGTGCTGAGCAACCCGGGAATCGTGATGCCCGGGACGCCGGTCGACATCACCTTCTCCGTGGACGTGAATGGGGCGCCACCCGTGGGGCCTGTCAACATCAGCGGGTTCGTCTTCGGTTCTTACTTCAATTCATCGTTTGCCTCGATTCCGGCCGCCGCCACGGGCGCCGCTGCTGCGGGCTCGTGGACGGTGGCGCCTTCGGCCGGCATCGAAGTGCTCTCGGTCGTGGCTTCGCCGGACGTGGTCACCCGAGGACAGTCCGTACCTGTCGCCGTCACCCTCAAGAACACGGGTACTCATCTGCTCACCGGAGTGAGCACGGGTCTCACCTTCGGCGGCGGGACGGCGGGATACGGATTGTTCACCGCCGGCAATGGCCCCACCCTCACGTCCGGCGCCACGGCGACCTTTACCTACGAGGTCTCGGTCCTGGGCACGGCACCGCTGGGTCCTGTGACGCTCGACGCGACCGCGACGGGGACCGACGCCGACAACTCCGACGTCGTCGTCGCCAGCTCGGCGAACGTGACGGACACGTGGAGCGTGCAAGCCGCTGCGGCGCTCTCGATCGGCAAGGTCACTGCCCCCCCGAACATCACGCAGGGACAGGCATTTTCGGTCACGGTCGAGGTGGCCAACACGGGCGAAGCGACGGCGGACATCACGTCGACGTCGCTCACGTTCAGCGGCGAGGGGGTCACGGCCAGCCAGGTCGGCAACGTGCCCAGCATCGCGGGTGGAACAACGGCGACGCTTCAGTACTCGTGCGCCGCTGGCAGTGACGCCTCGATCCATCGGCGCGTTCACGGCGCCGGTCACGGTCACGCAGGGTCAGACCTTCAGCGCCTCGGTGGTGGTCAGCAACACCGGCGGCGCCACGGCCGACATCACCTCCACTGCGCTGACCTTCAGCGGGGGGGGCCTCACCGCTACGCAGACCAACACGATCGCCAGTATCGCCGGCGGAGCGTCGGTCACTTTCGGTTACTCGGTCACGGGAGATGCAGCGCCCGGCATCTACACGCCCACTTTCACGATCTCGGCGAAAGACGCCAACAGCGGCGCGGACGTGGGCAGGACCAGGGAGCTAGGCACGAGCGTCACGGTGCAAGGGCTCGCGGCCAGCCTCAGCATCGGCAGACTGGAGGCGACGACCGCAGAGGTTGGCCAGGGACAGTCGGGCATCGGCGTGACGATGCAAGTGATGAACACGGGACCGGTCGCTGCCAATGTCGATCTGAGCAGGACCGGGTTGTTGTTCAACGGAAGCGCTTCGGGCTACACGGTCACGGCCGTCGGCCCTGCGACCATCGCGGCCGACACAACGCAGACCTACTCGTTCACCGTGGCTGCCGGCGCCGCCGCTCCCGGCCCGGTGATCGTCACCGGCCACGTCGCGGCGACGGACGCCGCCTCGGGCGACGACGCAAGCGTTACCGGTGGCAGTCCCGCCACGGGCTGGACAGCCGTGCTGGCGCCGGTGCTGACGTATCTCTTCAACCAGCGTATCCTCAGCCAAGGAATCATTGTCTCCGTCAAGTTTGCTGGCGACATCGCGCCAAACCCGCCGACGTTGGAGTTCACAGGCGGCTCGGTTTCCAGCACGGCCAACGATACGCCGCCCACGCCGATGGCGGCGGGCGCGAACCTCAAATCCTGGAGTTACGGAGGCAGCTTCCTTGGCCGTGACGGGGTCGACGACGGCGTGTTCCGGATCTCCATCCGAGTCGCGGACAACCTCGGCAACCCTGTCCCCGTAAGGCAGCCTTCGAACAACACGTTCACAGTGGATACGACGGCTCCATTGGCTCCAACGCTTGGCCTCAGCAAGAGCTCCGCGCTGTTGAATGCCGGGCCTCTGACGATCACCGCGGATTTCGCGGACGATATCGCCACAGAGCCCACGCTCGAGTTCATCCCGGCGGCAGTGTTCTCGCTGGACAGCACTCTCCGCGCGAACGACCGGCAATTCGTCTTCGGGGTGACCGTCCTGCCGGGCAAGACGAGTGCTGACGGCGAGCCCTACACCGTGACGGTCCCCAGGAGCTCGGTTGTTGACAGGGCCAACAATGTTCAGACTGCGCCCGACGCAACCCGCTCCGGCATCGTCGACTCCACGGGCCCCGCGATCACCTCGCTCGTCTACAGCGAGCCTCGACGAATCCTGAAGCTCGGAGCCTTTCGAGTGACCGCGACCTTTTCCGAAGAGATCACCTCGATGGTGCCCAGCGTGAACGTTGCCGGAGGCACGGTCGGCGGATCGGCTGTCTTGGGCGTCGAGATGACCCAGGGCGGAGACCGGAGCATCTGGAGCTTCTCTGGAGCGGTCGTGGCAGGCGATGGCGCAGGGCTGCGGACGCTCTCGATCACAGCGCGGGACTCGGCCGGAAACACCGCGGGCGCGCCGCCGAGCAACACGTTCACCGTCGACCCGTTCCCACCCAGGGCTGCACTCCAGATACGCGCAGTGGCCATCGACTTCCCGATCTCGGCCAACTTCGTCGTGGGGCCGACGATGAGCGTCCCTATCCTGCTGCAGGTGCAGAACACCGGCTTCGCTGCCGCCAGCATCGACGGCGCCACCCTCACGTTCAACGGAAAGTCGGACGGCTATGTGCAGCGTCCTCGGCCCGGCTCGATGCTGCTCCAAGTCGGGGACATCGCCTCGGTGCCCGTGGACGTGACGGTCACGACCACGGCGCCGCTTGGCGCCACCTTGATCGCAGGCTCGGTCACGGCCACGGATGCCGCCATTCCCGCGATCCCTGTGATCGCCAGCTCCATCACGCCTGCGAGCTGGAGCGTGGTCAATCGGAAGATACCAGAGGTACGGTTGATGGGCGCGGTGGCTGGGAAGTTCGCCGTTGCACTCAGAGCGGAGATCCCTCGTGAGCTCTTTGAAATCGGCGAGCACAGGTACAAGTGGAGCGCCGTCGATCCTCGCGACCCAACGCTCGATCTCGATTCCAGCTTCGCTCCGAATACGATCCACCCGTATCCGTACCCGGCCCACGCATGCCCGGCCGCTACCACTGATGGTTTCTTCGACGGGTTCAACACTGCGGAGCCCAACACCGTCTTCGAGCCGCCCAAGGGCGGGCGATACTTCGTGGTCTTGAGGGCGGCCAAGGCCGATTGCCTCTTCGATCCGAGTGTCGCCTACAGGTACTCCCCCTTCGCGATGAAGCAGGTCGACATCCCGGGCACGCGAATGACGTTCAGCCGCGGACCGGCGCAGTTGCACGCTGGGCCGCTCGCGGTCACGGCGAACTCTCGGGAACCCTTCGCCTCCGATGTCACGCCGACCTTGTCGTTCACGCCGGCGGTCAACTTCACGCCACCAGCCGTCACTCGGCTCGACGATCGCACCATCCTCTACGAGACGACCGTTGGCGGAACTACTCGGGCAGAGGGTGACACCTACACCGCCACGCTCAGCAACACGCCGGATGCCAGCACGCTCGCGGTTCCCATGGTGGTGGGCGTGGTGGACACGGTGGCGCCCGAGACGATCGCCTCCTTCGACAATGGGCGTGGAAGCACGTCCAGTCTCTTGAAACTCGGGTTTTTCGAGATTTTTATCAGGTTTGGGGAACCGGTAAGTTTGACACCGACGATTTCCATTTCCGGTGGAACGGTCGGCGGCCAGATGATTGCCGACCGGGCCCTGACAAGGAGAGGCTTCCCCAACGAGAGTCTCTGGTCACTACGCGGTGACATCGTCGCGGCGGACCCGAACGGCTCCAGAACCATGACCATTCATGCGCGGGATGCAGCCGGTAACGCCGCTCGCCAGCCCGTCGAGAGCACCTTCACTGTGGAAGGGAAGCCGCCCACTCCGTTGCTGGTTATCAAGTCCATCGAGCACGGAAGAGGGTTCTTCGGATTCGTGATCTCGAGAAGCACTTTCCCGATAGTCCGGATGGTAGTGGAAAACACCGGCAGTGGCACGGCCACCAACGTCACGCGTGACCTCGTGTTCAAGGGGCCGTCGGGGGTGACGCCCTACAATGTCTTCCTTCAGTCCGGACCGACTGAGCTCGCCGCTGGCAGCGTGGGCACTTTCGTCTTCGAAGTGCGTCCCAGGCTCGACTCCGAGCTTGGCCTGACGCAGATCAGCGGGGACGTCAAGTACAACGACCCGGCCAGGGCAGGTAGGCTCGTGGCTCTTCCCACCACGACCTTCGCCTCCTGGTTTCTCAACGGGATACTGCCTCCGACCATCGCCGTCACGGGGCTGGTTCCCGGCGGCCTGAGCCTGAGCTTGGCTGGCACCGATCATCCGCTGAATCCCAGAAACCAGTCCAGGGGCTACGAGTGGATCCAGCTGGAGCCATTCGGTCCACCCACGGCGTTCACACCCAACATGGTGCTCTCGCCCCGCCAACTCAATCTCGGCTTGACTACAAAGTTCAGCCCGACGCGCGGCGGCAAACACGTCGTTGGCCTCAGGACGGTGGGACAGACCCAGGGAAGCGAGGGAGAGTCGCCCGTGACGACGGCCATGGTCGAGCTGCCCTTGATCGCTGGCACGTTGCCGTTCCCAGACGGAACGATTCCTTGCGGCGATCTGACTCTGATTTCACGCGTCACCGACGCCCCGCCCTCGGCAGTCACGTACTCCTGGTCCTCCGACGACGGCGGCGTGCTCGCTGGCGTCTCGACCGACGACGTCACGTTGTCCGTGCCGGCCGCCAATCTACGGCCAACGCGTACGTACCGGTTCACCGTGCTCGCCACGGAGTCACCCTCTGGAATCACGAACACTGCCACCGCGGAGATCCGGACGGAAAAGGCGGTGTCGGTGATTGTCGGCGGAGTTCGTCGCACGCAGTATCGCGAGCCCTTGACGCTCACCGCTACGGCCAGGTTGCCCGCCTGCGTGCCAGTCTCGAGCACGGCCGTCACCTTGGCCTGGTCGGCGCAAACCGCCGCCGGCAGCGCCGTGAAGCTGCCGGCCTCGGTTGCGACGGACAAGGCCTCGTTGACCATCCCGGGCGGCACACTCTCGCCAGATACCTATGTCTTCCGCGTTGACGCCACCCAGGTCAGCGACGCGAGTCAGACCGCTTCCGCGACCTATCGAGTCGAGCTGTTCAACTCGAAGCCAGTTCCCCTGATAAGCCCAGACGCGATGACGTTTGGCTTCGAGAACTCGATTGAGCTGAACGCCAACGGCTCGAAGGACCCGGATGCAGGAGACACTCTGACTTACGGGTGGAGGTTCACGGATACGTTCGGTCTGACTGTCACGGCGCAGCTCCGCAACGGTCCCACGTCCTTCACGAGCGCTCCGGTCGCCTTCGGACCCAGCTCCAGCGCGGCGCGAGTAACCCTGGCACCCAATCCCGATCCCGGACTGTACACGCTGGAGCTCTCCGCATCCGACCAGTTCCTGACTGCTCCTCTCCGCACGACGGTCCTCGTGACCGAGGAGCTCAGAGTCCTTGCGAGCCCCACCACGGAAATCGCGCCGGGAACAGCCGTGGAGCTCAGTCTCTCGGGCATCGGCTCGATTGCCGATTCGACCCGGACGTACACCTGGTCCCTGGCGGATTCCAAGGGCAGGTCCGTGGGCTCATTCTCCCGGAACGGGACGGCAGACGCCGCGGCCACCACGCTTTTCCTGGGCGACTTGCCCGCGGGTGCCTATAGGGCGCGCGTCGTCGTGCAGTCCCTGCGTCGGGATCGGACTTCAGAACTGGTGCTGCAAGTCGGGAATTCCGCGACGGTGTTGAGCGGTGCGAATCTGTCGGTGGAGTCTCCCGCGAGCCCGTTCGCCGTGATCCAGTTTTCCAGGGCGGAGCTGGCTCCTGCCGGCCCAAGGGAGATCACGCTGGATGGCTCTCGCTCTCTGGTGGGAGCCGGCTCCGGCTCCACCGGCCTCACCTATTCCTGGAACCTGGCCACTCCGGTCGCGGGGGCGCTTCCACTCTTCAGCACGGCACCTAGCCTGAGCTACAAGCTGACGAAGCCGGGCGACTATGTGTTCAACCTCGACGTCGCACAAGGCCAGAGTGCCACGAGCCGCGCGCAAGCCGGGCCATTCAGGGTCACCTCCGCCCCGCCTGTTCCCCCCGCGAACGCGCGTTATCAGGTCTACGCCAAGCGGCCGGAGCCCGAATTCGCATCGGTGCCCGTGAATGCAGGGTACGTTCAGCTCGACGCGACCTCCAGCTCAGATCCAAGTGAAGAAGAAGCGCTGACCTACAGCTGGCGAATCGTCGACGTGCCCAGTTTGACGGACTCGACCGGGTTGTCCCGCACCGTCGGCTTTGCGGACGCCAGCGACGGCGCTCTATCCCTGACTTCGACGAACGCCAAGCCGTTCGTCGTCTTCGACAATCGGAGGCAAACCGAATCGGCTTTCGCACCTCTCATCGGGATTGGGAGTTATCGCTTCGAGCTGACCGTGAAGAAGCCCGTCGCCAAGCTGGCATCGACAGCCTTCTTCGATGTCTCGGTGCAGGATCCGTCCATCCTGCAACCCTCGGCTCTCATCGCCGACATCGCGATCCCGCCGATGGTCGTCAATGACGACGGCACGACTAGCGGACCGGTCAAGGGGAAGCTCAAAGCTGTCGAACAGTCGTCCAGCTCGCTGACCTATCGCTGGGCAGTCTCCCCGGCCCCAGTCTCGGTCGAAAACGGCGAATCGAGCGAGCCCATCTTCACTTTCGATACGCCCGGGAACTACCAGGCCACGCTGATCGTCAACGACGGCACGTACGACGGACGACCGGTGACGCGAGCGTTCGAAGTCAAGACCACGGACCTTCCGCCCGTGCTCATCTGGTCGGTCGCCGCCGGCGAGAAGAGATGGCGCGTCAAGGTGGACAGCTCGAGGAGCTACACCCCAGGCACGATTCGTCCCGTCACCCACGATACGCGGATCACCATCAAAGGCATCTTCAGCGATTTGAGCTGCCTCACCCCGCGTCAATTCTGGATCCACGGAGCCAGTGGGCCTGTTGACGACACCCGGACCGCGTCTGACGCAGCCTCTTCATTGGAACTGTCGTTTTCCGACAATAAGTGCCATGGCTGGCAGTCCCCCGTGCCGGCCGAGCCTGTCGAATGGTTCGTCTTGTACCACTTCAAGGCTACCCCGGGGACCTACAAGGCATTCGCCCAGGTTTCCAACAGAGGCGGCTCGAGGACTGGCCTGTACGAAGGTACGCTCGGGGCAACCGAAGTCGGCTACTCCCTGGAGTGCAAGACCTGCTTCGGGAACAATCCCGAGCACGTCTTCGGTCCGATCGGTCCTGACCCTTCGCCGCTCGTGACTGTCTTCGAGTCACCGCCGAATCCGAAGTCGACCGCGCGGAAGCTCTCCAAGATGGGCGCCAGCTCCTCGGCCAAGAACACGCCCGAGGGTCAATTGCTGGTCACGTCGTCCTCGTCGTCCTCGGCCGCGACAGGTTCCGGCATCGATCCCGGCCACGCGGCTAGCTTCTTCTCGCCGACCTCTCTGCGAGTCGACGCGCCCACGGTCGTGACTCTGAAGGCGCATCTCGATCCCCTCAGTGCACCAGGCAGTCCGCTGAACTTCCGATGGCAACAACTCGAGGGCCGGTCCGTGCTCCTCTCGAGGCTGCACGAGTCGGGAGTCCTCGAGAGCACGACGGCCTTCGTACCGACCACCTCCGGCCGCCTCAAGTTCCAGGTGGACGCCGACGTCCTCAGGCAGGATCCAGCCACTCTGCAGTTCGTGAGCACAGGCGACACGTTGACCAATTTCGTCACCGTTCTGGTCGACTCGCCCCAAAGCGCGGTCCCCCTCGCCAGCGCCACGGCAAGCGTCACCGTCATCCCGGCGGAGGGCTCCTCGACGGCTGACAGACGGGTGCTGTTGGACGCGACGGGCTCGCTGATCGTGCGCGGTCCCAGCGATGCCAGGCTGACCTACTCCTGGCGGCAGGTTGCCGGGGCTGACGGTGAGCTGCAGGACCTTGGTGATGGCAAGGCCGCCTTCGTGGCGCCGGTCAGCGGCGCTTCCAACGAGCAGTACTACTGGCTCGAGCTGACGGTGACACAGACTCCCACCGGTGAGGTGAGCGAGCCGGTCTACCTTGCAATCACTCAATCCGCGCTACCGCAGCGATTCGTACAGCTCTTCTCGCAAGGTGTGGCTCTTGCGAGCACTGCGGCCGCCGTACGAAACGACGGCACCGCTTCCGTCGCGGACATTCGGGTGCCGGCCGGCGCGCTCCAAGGAGCCGGTCTGACGGTCGAGACCGTGTCGGCGGCAAACGTTCGTTCGACGCCGCCGGTCGTCCTGCGTACCTATACTCTGTTCTTCCACGACTCAGGGCCTGCCGAAATCATGCTAGGCAAGCAGAGAGTCGTCGTTCTCAATAGCCGACTCGTGGGCGGCGGAGCAGCCACGGCCGAACTGCTGAGCGAATCTCCGCCCGCCGCTGCAGCAGAGAACCTCGCTGGAGTTGCGGGCGGTGCCGGGGGCGGCTGCGCGCTGGCTTCCTCCGCGGGGGGAGCCGCATCCTCGGCGCTCCTGATGCTGCTTCCGGGTATCTGGTGCTGGCTGAGGAGCCAGCCGCCGCACTCGAAACGCCGCCGCTAGCCTCGCCGCGAACTCCGTCGCTTCTCAGTCCAGCACCGCACGGGTGGCACCGCACGGGTGGCGTCTGCCTGTACCGGGTTTTCGAGAAAACCCGGTACAGGTAGACGCCACCAGTTCTTCCGCTACAAGCGCAAGGGCGTGCTACGGGCCCTCGATCTCCATCCCCTGGCGAAGGGCCTCGGCCACGATGCCAATCTCCCCTCGTTTTCGCTCCAGCTCGTCGGCTGTGTAGCACAGCACATCGAGACGATAGTCGCCGTCCCAGTCGCGGCTGGCCTCCACGAGGCGCTCTCTGAACGGCATTCCCCGGAACCGCTCGCTCACGAGGAGGACGTCGTAGTCACTCGAAACCAGGTTCGTCCCCCGCGCCCGAGACCCGAAGAGTACGGCCCGGAGGGGGCCAAATCGCTTACGAACGGCCTCGATGTACGCTCTCAGCTCGGCGAAAGCGGATTCACTTGGGATTCGATCCATCTCAAGACCTCCTCGCTGCCCTCGATGAGCGAACCCGCGATGGCGTCATCGTAGTTCTCATGCGGCAAGCCGTTCGCCGCGTCCGGGTAGCGAGTCACGATGTACTCCGGATTCAGCTCGCGCAGGAAGGTCATCAGTTGCTTCGACACGCCCACTTCCCGCCCGAGGTACACCAGCGAGTGGCCGGGACCCGGGGAGGCCAGCTTCTTCTCGATGTAGAGTGCCTTCAGAGCTTTCTCCACCGACTGCTGGCAGAAGAAGGCGGCAGCGTAGTGATCCCCCGACGCCCGGCAATGGCGTGCCGTTTCGAGGTCTCGCACGGCCTGCTTCCACCAGAGCTCCGCGTCGGTTCGCATGCAGCCAGTTTACAACCCCGCCTGGTACGCGGCGCGCGCCCCCCACTGGATGGAGTTAGCCCCTCAGCCCTGCCCTGCGGGCTGGCGCGTCAGCTGCAGGTGGAAGGTCGTGCCCTTTCCAGGCTCGGATTCGACCTCGATCGTGTAGCCATGGCTCTGCATGATGCCGTAGACGACCGCAAGCCCCAGTCCGACCCCGCCTTCGGCTTCCTTGGTCGAGAAGAACGGCTCGAAGATGTGGCTCATCGCCTCGGGAGGGATGCCGACGCCGGTGTCGCTGATCCGGAGATCGAGCTTGTCGCCCGAGGCGCCGAGCGTCACGCCAAGCACCCGGGTCGGCGTCGTCTTCATCGCCTCGACGGCGTTGATCATCAGCGCCACCAGCGCTTGCTCCAGTTGCGAGGCGTCACACGTGAGAGTGTCGTCGCCCTCGATGAGCTCGGTCTCCAGCTTCACGTCGTTCAGGGCCAGGTGGTGGCGGATCAGCATCAAGCTCGCCTGGACGACGGCGTTGAGCCGGGCCTGGGCTCGCACGACCTGCGACTGCCGGGCGAAGGCCAGCAGGTTCCTCACGATGCCGCCGCAGCGCAGCGACTCCTGCTGCACCAGCTCCGTGAAGTGCGCCAGCTCCTCCCGCGACGCCTCCGGTAGCGTCTCCAGACGAAGCTGCCGGTCGATCAGCTTCGCGTAGTTCAGGATGCCCGCCAGCGGATTGTTCAGCTCGTGCGCCACCGAGGCTGCCAGCTTGCCGAGCGAGCTCATCTTGTCCACGTGGGCAACGTGACGCTCCACACGCGAGAGCTCCTCGGTCTTCTCGGCCACGCGCCGCTCCAGCTCGCTGGCCCAGCGCTGTACCTCCTCGCGCGCCCGCCCCAAGTCGCGCGTCATCCGGTTGAACGCCTCCGCCAGCCGCCCGATCTCGTCGGCGGTCTCGACCTCGATGCTCGCCGTGAAGTCGCCCGCCGCCACGCGCTCCGTCCCCTCGCAGATGCGCTGCACCGGCCGCCGCACCACACGGTGGATGAAGATGGCCGTCGCCAGGCTGACGATAGCGAGCATGGCGACCGTCGCCCAGGCGAGCTGGATGCGGGTCGTGCCGATCGCGCGCTCCATGAAGTCCATCGACATCTGTACGTCCAGCACGCCCAGGACCGTCTGCTCGGGGCGGTGCGCGTGGCAGGCGGCCGTGGAGCAGCTCGGCTCGTTCTGGATCGGGTTGATCAGCCCAAGGACGCGAGAGCCGTCGCGCGCGCGGAACTGCCGGAATCGGTGCGACGGCTCTCTGGCGGGCCTGTCCAGCCCCTTCGCGTGGCAGTCGACGCACGCTTCGGCGCTCGGGCTGACGCGCCGGCCGATCTCTTCGGAGTTAGCAGAGAAGATGATGGTGCCCTGCTTGTCGTAGATGCGGATTCCCGCGACGCCCGGGCTCTTCACCAGTTGCCGGAGGGTGTGGTGGACCTCGTCCTTCCTGTGCAGGAGCATCCCGTAGTGAGTGGCGCTCTTGATCAGCTCGCTGGTGCGCAGCGCGTCATTTTCGGTCAGTTCGGTGATGCGGTCGCGGGTGGAGTGGAAGCTGACAAAGGCGTAGGCGATAGAAACGGCCGCGATGATCGGCAGAAGCCGCAGAAGCAAGCGGAAGGTGGCCGAGCGGACGAGTGTGCCCAGTCGTTGACGCACGGGGCTCACCGTCCCTTGGCAGGCGCGCGTCGCCGGAAATCGCAGCGCGGGCAGAAGCGCGCGAGCTTCAAGTCGATCTCCTCGACGTAGGTGGAGCTGTGCATGACGCAGTCCGGTTCCCGGCAGTGGACCAGACCGAAGGTGTGGCCGAGCTCGTGGGTCGCCTCCTTGAGCAGGCGCGCGGCCGAGAGCTGCGGGTCGGGCGGCAGGCCGTAGCGCTCGGGCTCGAGGCGGTGCGTGGAGACGACGGCGACGCGGCCGTCGAGCTCGGCCTCTCCGAAGACGTAGCTCAGCACCGGCACGAAGAGGTCGATCCCCCCGACGCCCAGGACCCGTGCGGCCTCGGGGCGCGCCTCGTGGAGCAGCATCTCGAGCAGCGCGCGGGAGTTGTACTGACCGCGTGACGGGTCGAGCGCGCTGCTCGGGTCGAAGCCGCCCGCATGGACGCGAGTCGTCATGCCGAACAGCTCCTCGAGCTTCTGACATAGGCCGGGCAAGCGAATCTCTGACTCGGGCAGCAGGAGCGGCACGACGGCCAGGACTGCGCGGTGGGCGCCGAAGGCCCGCCGGGCGCCGGGGGCGTGCGAGAGCGGTTCATGAGCCGTTGCGGGTTTCACGCAGGTGGTACTTCGCGATCTTGTTGTAGAGCGTGGCGCGGTCGATCTCGAGCACCCGGGCGGCGGCCTTGATGTTCCAACCCGTCTGGTTCAGCACGGCGGCGATGTGGTTACGTTCCACGTCGGCCAACGCCTGGCCCGGGAGGTCGCTCACGAGCGGCGCCAGGAAGGGCAGGTCCTGCGGTTGGATGCGCGGCGGCTTGCCGACGACCATTGCCCGCTCGATCGCATTGGCCAGCTCGCGCACGTTGCCGGGCCAGTGGTGGTTGCGCAGCTTCTCCATCGCCGCGGGGCTGATCTCGGTGACGCGCTTGTCCATCTGCTGCGCCAGCTTGGTGACGAAATGCATCGCCAGGGCCGGGATGTCGGACGATCGCTCGCGCAGGGGGGGGACGTCCAGGGTGAAGACGTTGATGCGGTAGAAGAGGTCCTCGCGGAAGGTGCCCTCCTTGACGCGCACCTGCAGGTCCTCGTTAGTCGCGCAGACGACCCGGAAGTCGACCTTGATGGGCCGCGAGCCGCCCAGCCGGCAGAACTCCTTGGTCTCCAGCACGCGTAATAGGTCGACCTGCATCTTGAGGCTGATGGTGCCGATCTCGTCGAGGAAGAGCGTGCCGCCGTCGGCCATCTCGAGCTTGCCCTTGCGGCGGAACTGAGCGCCCGTGAAGGCTCCCTTCTCGTGGCCGAAGAGCTCGCTCTCGAGCAGCGTCTCGGGCAGCGCGCCGCAGTTCACCGGGACGATCGGGAAGTAGCGGCGGGTGCTGGACGCGTGGATGGAGCGGGCGACCAGCTCCTTGCCGGTGCCGCTCTCGCCGCGGATGAGGACGGTGGCGTCGGTGCGGGCGACCATCTGGATGAGCTCGAAGACCCTCTGCATGCCTGGGCTCGTGCCGACGATCAGCTCGACCCCGCCAAGTCCGTCGATCGTCTCGCGCAGCCGCGCGTTCTCGCGCTCCAGGTGCTGCTGGCGCGTGGCGCGCTCGACGAGGTGGCTCAACTCGTCGGGATCGACCGGCTTGGTCACGTAGTCGAAGGCGCCCTGCTTCATCGCGCGCACGGCGGTGTCGACCGAGGCAAAGGCAGTCAAGACGATGATGACGATGCCCGGGTCGATGGCGTGAATGCGCTCCTGGAGCTCCATCCCGTCCATCCCCGGCATCTTGATGTCGAGGAACACGATGTCGTGGGGGCGCTCCTGCAAGAGGTGCAGCGCCTGCGTCGCATTCTCGGCCGCGTCGACGGCGTGGCCGTCCTTCTTGAACCAGTGCGTGAGCGAGTCGCGGACGGAGAACTCGTCGTCGACGATCAGGATGCTGACACTTTCCATCGGGACCCCCGGGTCGACGCCGAGATCGTGGGGCTGGCGGCAGCGGCGCCCTGCCGGAAGCCCTGGGTCATCTACGTGAGGAACTCCTGTAGCAGCGCGCGGTAACGGAGCGTGCCGAGCATCCGGGAGAGGCTGGTGAGCCGCTCCCCGCCATCGGCCAGGGTCGGACCCAGGGTCGAGGCCCCGGCCAGCAGCTCCAGGGCTACCTGTCTGCGGAATCGCCGCAGGTCCAGCTCCATCAGCTGCCGAGCGGCGGCGGCGTCGCGCAGCTCCGACGTGTGGGCGGGTGGCTCCGTAGGCCGGAGCTCGGCCAACCAGCCGCGGTCGTTGGGCGACGAGAGCACCAGGCCGGGCTCATGCCGCAGCGCCGGATTCGCTGTCAGGACCGTCGCGGAGCACGGGGCGCGAACGGTCAGCTCGCCAGCCTCCGTGTCCAGAACGCAGAGCTCCGCGGCCTGCGAAAGCAACGCGCCGCGGCGGGGGCCCAGCACCCGGTGGACGCAGTCGATGAGCTGGGCGGCGAAGGCGTCAACGCCCACGCGCGCGGTGCCGTCTGCGGCCACTCGGACCCAGGTGTGGCCCGCGGCGTACCGGCGATCGTCGGGGAAATCGGGCGGCGGCCTCCGGCGGCCCTGCGTGAGGGCGAGCACAGGCTCGGCGCGGGGCTCGCACCGGAGCGCCAGGTCGAGCGGGCAGCGCTCGCAGTCGAAGGCGCGGTCGCACAGTCTGTACGACAGCAGCCCGGCGCTCATCCAGATGCACGGGTGAGACGCGGTCGGAAGGCTGGGACCCTTGGCGCTGTCGGGTGAGGTCACTGCTGGTCCCCCTTTCGCCGCCGTCCGTTCGAGGCGGTCCGGGCCGTCAAAACTCGCTGCAAACTCGGAGCCAATGGAGTTTTCAGTCCGTTTGGTGACCTCGGCTACCGGCCCGTGCGAGAGTGCGGGTCCGGGACGAGCCGTAGCGGCCGAAAGGTGCCGAGATTCTCGACACGGGGGTCCGCCATGTCCGGCGTGGCCGTGTCGCGAAAGCCGGCAGGAGGTGCGATCCCGGGCGAGCGGGTGGTGTGCCGAGTATCTCGGCACGGGTGCCGAAGATTGCGACTCCGGGGCGCGATGGGGGGCGCGCGGTCGACTGCCTCCGAGTCGGCGCAATCCCTGGAAGGGCCGGTGGTTGCTGGCGAGAGCCGGTCACGCGGCCCCATTGAGCCCGCCTTGCCTCCCTGGCGCGGCGCTTGCTCCTTCAAGGCTAAGTCTCGACACGGGCGTTGGGCCCGGATACGGAGGATGAAATGAGTCGCGCCACATGGATCCATCTCACCAAGGTCTCCCTGGTGGTCGCCGGCGCGGCGGCGGCTCTGGCTGGCGTCCACGCCCTGCTGCCGTCCACCGCGTGGTGGGCGCGCTGGCTGTTCCTGGCAGCAATCGTCGCTGTCGCGGTGGGCCTGCTGCGCGAGCCGGCGTTCAAGGGTTGGCTCGCCGACGAGGCCTCTGCCTACAAGGGCGTCCGGCTGCCGGCCGGCGTGATGCTCACCCCGGGCCACGGCTGGGTGCGACCGCTCGATCGGCACCAGCTAGTCCTGGGGGCCGACGACCTGGCGCTGCGCCTGCTCGGGGAGCCCGAGCGGATCGGATTGCCCAAGCGGGGCCGGGTCGTACGGGAGGGCGACACGCTCTTCACACTCGAACGGAGCGGCCGAGCCGTCGAGCTGCGCTCGCCGGTGGACGGCACGGTGCTCGACGTGAACGACGGGCTCGCCCGAGGGCCGGCGCTGATGGCGCGCGAGCCCTACGAAGCCGGCTGGGCGGTAAAGCTGCTCATGTCCGACTCGCTGGCTGACGGCGGCCGGCTGTTGCGCGGGCAGGCCGCGCGCGACTGGTTCCGCGCGGAGGTCGACCGGCTGCTCGGCGCGGTCGCCGGCGGCACGATGGCCGACGGCGGCGTGCTGGTCGCCGACTTCCACATGCACCTCGATGATGAGCTCTTCGGCCGGGTCCGGGAGGACTTCTTCGGCTCGGCGCTCGACTCGTGGAGCTGGCCCAGGCTGGGCCTGCGCCACCTGGGCGGGGAGCGTGTCGGCAGAGGCATCTACTGGTCGATCGGCGACGGCACCGCGCTCGAGCTGGAGCGCTGCGACGTGCTGCCGGGCGATGCCACGCGGGTCTACTGGCGGCTCTCACCGCTGGCCCTGCTGGCCGCGCCGCCGGTGGCTGGCTTCGCGGTCCGGCTGCTGCTCCCGGTCGTCGGGCTGGCGATGATCGCCGGGCTCGGCGTCGAGGCCGTCGTCACCCACGGCCGGCGGCTGGTGAACTGGCTCGGCACACGCGGTTGAGCCCGCCCAGGACATCTGGAGGACGGCCATGACTCTCGAATCGACACGGACGGCCACGGGCGCTCCGGCGCCCGTCGGCCTGCTCATCGACGCCACGCGCTGCATCGGCTGCGGCGAGTGCGCCCGCGCCTGCCGTGCCGAGCACGGCCTCGCCGGCGAGCTGACGCCGGATCTGAGCGCCTCCGCCTACACCGTGGTCCGCGAGAAGGAAGGCCAGTTCGTGCGGAGGCTATGCATGCACTGCATCGACCCCACGTGCGTCTCCGTCTGCCCCGTGGCGGCGCTGCGCCGGCTGCCGGGCGGCCAGGTCGTTTACGACGCCGACGCTTGCATGGGGTGCCGCTACTGCATCTTCGCCTGCCCCTTCGACGTGCCCCGGTACGACTGGGAGAAGCCCTTCCCTGTCGTGGCCAAGTGCGACCTCTGCCACCGGCGCACTTCGCGCGGCCACCAGACCGCCTGCTCCTTCGTATGCCCGATGGGAGCGACCGTCTCCGGTCCGCGCGGCGCGCTGCTCGAAGAGGCCAGGACCCGAATCCGAAACGATCCCGGCCGCTACGTCGACCATATCTTCGGAGAGACAGAAGCCGGCGGAACGGCCGTGCTCATCCTCTCCGGGGTGCCGTTCGACCTGGCCGGGATCAACACCGCGGTGTCGAAGCAGCCGCTTCCCGAAACCACCTGGCGCGTGCTCGAGAAGCTCCCCTACGTCGTCTTGAACGGCGGCATCTTCCTGGGCGGCCTCGCCTGGATCATCCGGCGAAGGATGCAGTTCCAGCGCCACCCCGAGCTCGCCGAGGACCTCCCCGTCGAGCCCGCGCCGCCGAAGGGAGAGAAGCCATGAGCCCGCGCTCCCACAGAAACCTGGGCACACCACTTCCGCTCGTCCCCACACCTCCTCCGCTCATCCTGAGCTTGTCGAAGGATGCCTCGGGCCGCGCCGGTTTCCTCCGGCTACCTCGCTGGAATCTCACGCTCCCGAGCCCATGGAAGCTCGTGGTCGGCATCGTGCTCGCGTGGGGATGCTGGGTGACTGCCAGGCGCTTCTGGCTGGGCCTGGGGGCGGTTACTCACTTGAGTGACCGGATGCCGTGGGGCCTTTGGGTCGGATTCGACGTGCTCTGCGGCGTCGCTCTCGCTGCCGGCGGATTCAGCGTGATGGCGATGGTCCACCTCTTCGGCTTCGAGCGCCTCCGCCCCATCGTGCCCGCCACCGTGCTCACAGCCTTCCTTGGCTACGTGCTCGTCTCCGTCGGCCTGCTCTACGACCTGGGACGGCCCTACAACATGTGGCACGTCTTCATCATGCACAACCCGCGCTCTGTGATGTTCGAGGTCGCCTGGTGCGTCATCCTCTACCTGTCGGTCCTGGCGATCGAGTTCTCGGCCCTGGTGATGGAGCGCTTCCGGTGGACCCGCGCGCTCGAGATGCTCGGGCGGATCACGGTGCCCCTCGTCATCGCCGGCGCCCTGCTCTCCACCCTCCACCAGTCCTCGCTCGGCACGCTCTTCCTCATCGTGCCCGGCAAGCTCTACACGCTCTGGTACTCGCCCTACCTGCCGCTGATGTTCTTCTTCTCGGCGCTGGCAGTCGGCTTTGCGATGGTGATCTTCGAGTCCTATCTGAGCGCCTTCGCGTTCGGCCGGTCGCTCGAGCGCGGCATCATCCGCGAGCTCGCCCACATCCTGCTCGTGACCGTCCTCTTCTACCTCGGCATCAAGCTGCAGGATCTCTTCGCGCGCGGCGCGCTCGGCGCGCTGTTCGTGCCTCGAATGGAGACCTGGTGCTTCTGGCTCGAAGTGGCGCTCCTGGCCGTGCCGGCGGCGATGCTGCTCGACGAGAGGCTCCGCGCCGACGAGCACGCCACCTTCCTCAGCGCCACCTTGGTCGTCCTGGGCGTGATCGTCAACCGGCTCAACGTGTCGATCGTCGGAACCTACGCCTACTCCGGCGCCAGCTACATGCCGTCCTTCGAGGAGCTCAGCGTCAGCGTCTTCCTGACCACCCTGGGAGTCCTGGCCTTCGGTTTCGCTGTGCGCTTCCTGGGGATCTTCGAGGGGCATGACAACGGCGACGGGCCGACGCCCGCGCTCCAGAAACCCGCCGAGGCCGCCTGAGGGCGCCAGAAGGAGGAGCTGCGATGAAGAGAACTGTCTGGATTGCAGGCTTGCTGGGGTTGCTGGTGCTCGGAGGATACGCGGCGCTGGTCGTGACGACCCGGTCGTCCGCCGGTGCCCACGCTGATGCGGCCGCCACCGTGCAAGGCGTGCGGTTCGTGCCGCCGATGGAGTGGATCGAGCAGCGCAGCCGCCAGCGCTCCGAGGTCTCCTCGGCCAGCGCCCGCGCCATCCACGTGAAGGCCGCCGCGCCGAAGGTGCGCATCTTCCAGACCGGCTACAAGGGCGGTACGCAGGTCGTCTTCGACCATGAGAAGCACGTCAAGGACCTTGGCCTGGAGTGTATCGAGTGCCACCACGTCGAGCGCTGCAGCAAGTGCCACCTCGACGACCGCGAGAACGCGATGGCCGTCACCCGAGGCAAGCAAGCCCTACACGAGAGCTGCCTGCCCTGCCACGCCGCTTCCGGCGCCCCCCAGAAGTGCGACGAGTGTCACCGGCAGTGAGAAGCGGGAGTGAGGGGGAGGGATCAGGCTTCAGGCCTCAGGGGTCAGGGGAATAGCTCACTTCTCGAGCCCAAAGCCTGGTCCCTGATCCCTGGTCCCTGATCCCTGGTCCCTGATCCCTGATCCCTGATCCCTGAAGTCTGCCTCTCACCGCTGCTCGCGCTCGGAGAGGTTGTAGAGCGCCTCGTTGATGATGGCGTAGAGGTCCTTGAAGCGGTCCTCGCCCAGCGTGGCGGCGTAATCGGGGCGGTCCTTGGCGCGCACGGCGACGGCGACGTAGAAGGCATCCTCCAACTCGATGTCCTGCGCCATCTCGATCAGCAGCCGCAGTCCGATCAAACGGAACAGCCGTTCCTTGCCGAGCTTCATCAGTGCGACGGTCTTCTCCGGCAGGGCGCCCGACAGTCGCATTTTCAAGAAGTCGTCCATCAGACCCTCGAGGCCGCTCCAGCCGTGGGGCCCCCACTCTTGCTCGCAAACGTCGTAGGCCTTCTGCCGAGAGGGAAGCCAGACGTAGTAGCCCCAGGGCTTGGTCGCCGGGCCATCGGCACGCGCGGGCGCCGAGCTCGGGAGATCGAAGTCGGGGATCAGCCGGGCGACGGCCTCCCAGACCTTGTCGTCGGACGTGCGCGCCGGGTCGAGCAACCGCTCCAGCGTCGGCCCGTGCACCGAGAACGTGAGCTGCGCGTTGAACTTGTCCGCGGCGCCGGCCGGGAAGTTGTCGAAGTCGAGCTCTGCGGAGAGCTTCGGACCCATGGCGCGCTCCAGCGCCTTGCGGTAGGCGTTCATCTCGCCCTTGCGCGCGGACTTGTCCTGGATCGTCTGCGAAAAGACCAGGTCGCGCACGGCCTCGGGCTCCGGCGCCTCGGCGACCATGATGGCGTCGGTCTCTTCCGGCGAGGGTGGCGCGCTGCCTTCCGGCAGGAGCGCGTACATGCTCTGCTCGTTGTCTTCCTTGAAGAGGCCGAACAGGAAGTTCCAGTTGCTGCGGAACGAGAGGACGGGGAAGTAGTAGTCGTGCGTCTCTTCCTCGGCGTCGAAGACGCGGAGGTGGTTCTCGACCCAGCTCGAGTGCGTGTCGAAGCGCATCAGCTTCGTGCCGATGCGGAAGTTGCGGCTGGCGGCGGTGTAGCGGTTCATCCCCTTGAATACGCGGTCGACGCGCCGCCGGCCGGGCTCCAGCGAGCGGTCCTCGTGGAAGATCTCCTCGGCGGGCCGCAGGTCGTTCATGATGATGTCGTCCAGCTTGTGCGCCCGGATGATGGCGTTTGCGGCCAGGGCCGGGCCCGACTTGAGACTTCCCTTGAGCACCTTCTCGTAGGCGCGCGAAGCGGCGGCGTCCCGGAGATCGAAGATGTAGTCGCCGCTGAACCCGGTGCCCTTGCTCCAGTTCCAGCCAACGCTGAAGACGTGGAGGTCGAGCGTGCGCTTGATGAGCCGGTTCAGGAAGCTGATGCCGACGATCTCGAGGCCGCCCGCGTTGACGTCGGCGCTGACGCCTGGTCCCCAGCCCCGGTTGCCGGTGATGCGAATGCGCACGTGGTCGGGATCGGTCTTGAAGATGTTGATGCGGAAGCGGCCGCTCACGACGTAGTTGGCGCCGGCGCCGGTCGAAACCGGTCCGAGAGCGTAGCCGGTGCCGATACCGGTCGCGAACGATAGGTCCGCAGGCAGACTCCAGAAGTCGCCCATCTCCATCTTGCGGGCGCGCTCGGCCGTCAGCGGCAGCGCCAGCGGCGTCTTCGGGATTGCCGTCGCAGCCTTCATCTTCGACTTGAACTGCCGGGCCAGCACGATCTTCTCGTTGGCGCTGATGTTGATGCCAAGAGGCAGGTCGATGATGTCGCGGATCATGTCGCCGATGCGCAGATTGGTGCCGAACTCCCACGTGTCGATGCGCGTCGCGTACTGGTCTTCCAGGTTGCCGTCGATCTGCCACTTGTACTTGGCGGATAGACCGACTCCTGTTGCAACGTCCATGTCGAGCAGCTTGAGCGAGGCCGAAAGGTCGGCCTTGTAGAGCTCCTTGCGCAGCCGCGACGGGATGCTGCCCGGGTCGATGTTATCGAAGGCGTCGCCAGTCGCCGGCTGCGTGGCCGAGGTGGACGAGGCGGACATCGCCTTGGAGCCGAGCCCCAGCTCGAAGCGGATCTGGGCGGCCGTCTGGCGATAGCGGCGGAGCGCGGCGTCCTCGGAGGCCAGCGCCGCGGAGTATCGCGTCAGCGCGGCGTGCAAGCGGGCGCTGGCCTGCGGATCGCCTCGATGGGCACGCAGGTAGCGTCGCGCCAGGCGCTGGAGATCGGGCGACGTGTTGATCGACCGCACTCCCAGCATCGAGGCCAGCGAGGCCAGGGCGGTGTCGCGCTCGGCCCCTGCCGACTTGAGCTCCGAGAGCGCCTTCGACAGCCGGCCCCGCGCCTCGAGCGCCGCCGTCGAGCGGGCGTCGTTGCCCCAGGCGGCGTCCCCCAGCGTGGTCAGGTCCCGCTCGAGCTCCTTCTGCGGAATGCGGGCGGCCGCCGGATCGGGCGGGGCGTTGAGAAGCTTGGCCAGCTCCGGACTCGAGAGGATCGTGTCGCGCCGGTCGATCCACTCCATCAGTCGGAACGCCGCCAGGTCGTAATCCCAGAGCTCGACCCCTTGCTTGGCGAGCTCCCGGATGCTCCAGCCCTGTTGCGGCGCGTACCCGGACGCCAAGGTCTTGGCCAGCCCTGGGCGACCTGCTGCCGACGCTCGCTCTGCCACGTCTCGGATCAGCTCGAGGGTCATCGCGTCATAAGCCTTCTGCTCCTGCGGCGAGCTCGTGATCGCTCGGCGACCCTGCAACCACCTGAGCGAAGTCTCGACAGTATCCCGGCAGGCGCTCGCGGTCCACGACGTCTCGCCCAGGAAGCTCTCGAAGGTCTCCTTGGACTGCGCCAGACGCGGCTTGCCTTCGAGCTTTCCGCGCGCGGCGCGGTAGTCGTCGACGTAGCTCTGATAGAAGCGCGCCAGGTCCGACTGGCCCTTCGGCGAGCCTGCCTCGTCGAGTAGCTCGTAGAGAGCGACGGGCGCGCCGGGGCCGAAAGCAGAGGTCGCCTGCACCGCCACTGCGGGCGCGGAATCGACGGCCCTGAGGTCGGAGGTGTCGGGCGCCTGGGCCCAGGCGAGCGCGGGTACCAGCAGAACGACGGGCAGGGAAAGAGAAGCGAGGCGGATCATGTGTTATTCCTCCCGCTACACTCTACCGGGCCGGCACCCCACATGTTCCAGTTGTTTCGGCCGGGCCAGCGCCCCTATGCTTCCTCCACCGTCCCGCGCCGGGTCAGGGCGCGCCGGGCGAACGACGCCTATCGAGCGCCGGATGTGCGCTCACCTGCAAACATCATGAATCGAAAGCACGTCATCGCCGCCCTCCTGTTCCTCCTCTTGGCCGGCACCGCTCAGGCCACCTCGGCCCCACGCACGGTCGGCCTTTCGATGGCCGTCGACGCGACCGATCTGCCGCGCCGGCTCCTGTCCAGCACCATCCTGATGGACGTGACCTCGCCCGTCACCGTCGTGCGCTACCCCGAGTGGATTCCGGGCACGCACGCGCCCACGCGCCAGCTCTCCAACCTCGCCGGATTCGAGGTGACCGATCTCGCTGGCAAACCTCTCCACTGGGCGCGCGATTCCGTCGAGCGCCATCACTTCCGCGTCGACGTGCCACCCGGCGTCCGGCGCATCCGGATCGCACTGCGCTACATCTGCAACCAGCCGACCGAGAACTCCGACGGAGTCGACTGTTACGGCAATCCGACCATGGGGATCGTCAATTGGAACGCCATCACCGTCTACCCGGCCGGCGTGCCGGCGGCCTCCGTCATGGCCTCCGTCAGCGTCACGCTGCCGCCCGGGTGGGCCCACGGGACGGCGATGCGAACGCGCTCCAAGAAGGGCGACACCATCACGTTCGAGCCCGCCGACTACCAGACGCTGCTCGACCGGCCGATGCTCTGCGGCCAGTACCTGCGGACCGTGACGTTGGCGGCCAAGAACGCTCCTCCCCACCGCTTGCACCTGATGTCCGACATCGACACCAACCTGCGGCTCGAGGACGACCTGAAGCAGAAGCTGACCGCGATGGTCGAGGAGACCGGCGCCTACCTGGGCGGCTATCCGTACGATTCCTACGATCTGCTCGTCGTGCTCACCAATAGCTTCCCGCGCATCGGCCTGGAGCACACGGACAGCAGCCTCTCCTGCACCGACGAGGAATCGCTGCTCGAGGAGAAGACTCGCAAGCGAGACTTCGACTACCTGGTCAGCCACGAGTTTGCGCACGCCTGGTGTGGCAAGTACCGCCGCCCGCGCGCGATGATCGTGCCCGACTTCAACACTCCCGAGCAGACCGAGCTGCTCTGGGTCTACGAGGGCATGACCCAGTACCTGAGCTGGATCATCCCGATTCGCTGCGGACTGCAGGACCAGGACG
Source organism: Candidatus Wallbacteria bacterium (assembly GCA_016213845.1). Lineage (GTDB taxonomy): Bacteria > Muiribacteriota > UBA6191 > JACPRK01 > JACPRK01 > JACPRK01. The sequence goes on along the minus strand of JACQZN010000095.1, from coordinate 27,660 downwards.
AGTTCCTCCAGCTGCTGGCCTTCGGCATCGAGCGGATGATGAGCCAGCGAGGCCGGACGTGGCGGCCGCTGGAAGACACCGCGGCGGCCTCGTATCTCTTGCGGGGCCGCTCCGACAGCTGGGGCAACCTGCGCCGCAACCAGGATTACTACCAGGAAGGCGCGCTCATGTGGCAGGAGATCGACACGCTCATCCGCCAGGAGACCCTGGGCGAGAAGAGCCTCGCCGACTTCACCAAGTCCTTCTTCGCGCGCAAGAAGGCGCTGGAGCCCAAGTCGGGGACGCGCGTGGTCGGTTTCGATCTCGATGAGATCGTTCGGGAGCTCGACCGCGTCCACCACAAGGACTGGGCCGCCTTCCTGCGCCTGCGAACGCGCGAAACCCAGGCCGAGCTCCCGACGGACTTCCTCCAGAAGGCCGGCTACCGGATGGTCTACGAATCGAATCGCTCGGAGTTGCTGAAGGACCTGGAGCGCAGCTGGGGCAAGCGCGGCTGGACCAACCTGGTCAGCTCGCTCGGCTTCTCCGCTGGCGACGATGGACGCGTCTGGGGCGTCGTCCCCGGCGGACCCGGCGACAAGGCCCACCTCTTCGACGGTGCGAAGCTGGTCGCCGTCGACGGTCGAGCATTCAGCCTCAAACGCGTCAACGACTCCGTCGAACGCAGCCTCTCGACTCGCGGAATCGACCTCATCGTCCAGGAGGGCGACCTCTTCCGCAACGTACGGATCGACTACGCCGGCGGCCCCAGGTTTCTCAAGCTGGAGCGGGACGAGACCTACCCCGACGGCATCGAGAAGCTGCTGGCGCCGCTCAGGGAAGGTGCCCCGAAGAAGGAGCCCGACAAGGAGAAGGACAAGGGCAAGTCGAAGCCGGAGAAGTGAGGATTCCGCCTGGCCGGCGCATTCGAAGTACCTCCCGAGCCTGAACTGCCCGAGCACCTCCGAACGGACCGATAGTCGCAGGAAATTGGGGTTCAGGCACTCACGCGCGCACGGGTCCTTCGAATGACCTCTTGCCTCCTGGACCCGGCACGCGCTTGCGGACGTTCTGAAATCCGTCTACATCGGGGGGGCAGAGCCTGTCCAGAGCCCTTCGGCAAGCTCAGGACAGGCTTGTCGGAGGAGGGCCTTAGGCCCGTTGGCGGAGGTTCGGAGGCAGCGCCTCCGGCAGGACCGAGTAACGCGGCCCCTCCCGGGCCTCCCTTTTGCCCTCAGCGCGCCGCCGCCGGCAGGGCGCCTCTGGCAGCCCTCAGCCTCACCACCGTTGTCGCCTCGTCCTTCGCCACCAGCAGCGCCAGCGCCTCGCCCTCGCGTGCCAGAAGGCCGGGCAGACGCTGCCGGTTACCCCTGCGTGTGAGCGGCAGCGGCGTGCTCCAGGTGAGGCCCCGGTCGGCGCTCGAGCTGGCAAGGAAGCAGTTCTGCGTGGCCGATTCCCAGACGGACCAGAGCAGCTTGCCGCGTGCCACCAGGGTGTTTGCGCGCGCCTCGTCGCCTCGGCCGCTGACCGCGCGAGGATGTGTCCAGGTCCTGCCGCCGTCGCCGCTCGAGACGACGAAGAGCGGCCTGCCCGGCATCAGCGGCCTTTCCGTCCACTGAAGGTGAAAGTAGGGAGGGTCGACGGCGCTGGTGAAGAATCCTCGGTCGAGGCCCGCCTGGTCCAGCTCGAGCGGCATCCGGCCCGACCAGCCGGCGGCCGGGCCCGGCGAGCGCGAGAAGTAGACGTCGCTCAGGATGCGCACCTCGCCCTCCTCCTGCCAAACCGCCAGCCCTTCGTTGTTGCCGACGAGCGAGGTGTAGCTGCGCAGCTTGCGCGTGGGGCCCAGGCTGGCGGGCGCGGACCAGCGGCCGGACGGATCGCTCCAGGCGGCCGTCAGGGAGGCGGGTGACTTCCAGAGCGCCAGCAGGCGTGTCGCGCCAGTCGCCTTCCCCACGGACAGTGCAGGGCGTGTCGCGTAGTTCTCGGCCTCCCCCACGCGGACCGGGGAGGACCACTCGCGGCACTCGAGGTCGGTCGACGTGCAGTAGAGGGCAGCCGGTTCGCGACCGCCGAGCGCGATGAAGAGAAGGTAGAAGCGCCCGTCCAGCGAGGCCAGCGCGAGCTCCGGTCCCAGCTCCGCAGGCAACCGCCCGTCGATTCCGGGCGCGCGCCAGCTTTGGCCTGCGTCGATGCTGAGGCGCGCCACGAGCTGCTTCTTGGTGGCAACCCAGAGCGCCAGGACGCAATCTCCCGAGGCGGCAAGTGCGGCGGCCCCGCTCAGCGGACCGGGCGGCGCGAGCACGACGAAAGCCGGGCTGGCCGTGTCGCCGGTGCCGGATGGTGCCGGACCGGGTGGCTCCACGGTCACCGGAGCGGCGCCAGCGATCGCGGGCGCTGGGTTGGCTGAGGCGGGAGCTGGTGCGGTCGGGCGACTGGTGAGAAGACTGACCGTCGCAAGCAAGACAACTGCGGCGCCTGCCAGGAGCGGTCCACGGCGCGCGAGGGCCCAAGGCGCGGGCGGCGCGGCGACGGCGCCGGACTGCGAGACGCGCCGTCCGAGCGGCGTCTCTCGCGGGGTGGGAGCCGGCTTGGCGACCGACACCAGCGCCTCGTGCAGCGCCCGGGCGCTGGGGAAGCGGTCCGCGGGATCGAGCGCGACCGAGCGCGCCACGAGCTCTGCGACCGACGCGGGAACCGACGCTACCCGAGTGCGGACGTCCGGCATCGTCGCCACCAGCCGTCCCTGCAGCAGTCCCTGGCCGCGCAGCTCGGCGAACGGCACGACGCAGGTGATGTACTCCCACATCGTCGCGCCCAGGCCGTAGATGTCGCACGCGGCATTGGCCGGCTCCCCTCGGATCTGCTCGGGCGCCATGTAGCGCCCCGTGCCGACGATCAGCCCCTCTTGCGTGAGCTGCGCCCCGCCTGCCATCCACGCCAGGCCGAAGTCCGTCAGCACCGCGCCTCGCTCGGGAATCCCGGCGATGATGTTCGCCGGCTTCACGTCGCGGTGGATGAGCCCGGCGTCGTGGATGACCGACAGCGCCTCCGCCATAGGAGTGAATATAGCCAGAAACTCTTTTCGGCTGAACGGTTGAGGCAACTTTGGGACCGGGTCGTCGGCCCGGCACGTGCGGGTCTCGAGCGACACGCCCGGCAAGAGCTCCATGACGTAATAGAGAAACTCCTCCTGCTCCACACCCGCGTCGTAGACGCGCACGATCGCCGGATGGCTGATCCGGGCCAGCGCCATCGCCTCGCGCCGGAAGCGCTCCTCGATCGTCGGCTCGTGGCGCAAGTGCGAAGGCACCACCTTCACGGCCACCTCGCGCCCCAGCTTCGGATCGCGCGCCCGGAGCACGACCCCCATCCCTCCACCCCCGATCTTCCCGGTCACCTCGTAGCGACCGAACCGTCTCGGCATCTCCACCCCTCAAGTGTACTGAAACAGGAAGGGTGTAGAAATAGGGGCAGGAGAGCAGGGGGGACAGAGAAATAGGGGCAACTCGACTTGCCCCGAATTCTCGGGGCAAGTCGAGTTGCCCCTATTTCTCCCTCTCCTGCCTGCATCATCTCTTCCCCCCTCCGCCCCTATGTCTCCCGGGTTGCCCGTCCGGTATCATGGGGACGTGGTGCAAGCGGAGGCTGGATATGTGGTCGGGATGCTGCTGGGGATGCGGCATGCGCTGGAGCCCGACCACCTGGCGGCGGTTTCGACGTTGGTCAGCCAGGAGCGGGGAGCAGGGCGCGGAGCGCTCCTTGGTGTCTGCTGGGGGCTCGGGCACTCGGTGGCGCTGGCGGGCGTCGGGCTCACGCTTGCCTTCGCCGGCCGGCAGATGCCGCCTGTGATGGCCGACGTCTTCGAGCTGGGTGTCTCCGTCATGCTGATCGCGCTGGGCGTCCGCGCCCTGAAGCTGGCCCTCAGGCAAGGCGGCGAGGGCCCCGCGGCCGTTCACGAGCACGGCGACCTCCGCCACGAGCATCCGGGGCAGCACCCGCACGTTCACCTCGGAAGCCGCGTCTTCGCCCTGCGGTCGCTTGCCGTCGGAATCGTTCATGGCCTGGCCGGCAGCGGAGCGCTCACGGCGCTGGTGCTGGCAAAGCTCCCCACGGCCGCGTCGCAGGCCGCCTACATGTTGCTCTTCGGGCTGGGTTCGATCTGCGGCATGACGCTGCTCTCCGGGCTGGCGGGGTGGCCGCTGGCCAGCCTGGGCCGCCACCCGCTGGCTGCGCGCGCGGTCAGCGCCTGCGCAGGCGCGCTCTCGGCGCTGCTCGGGCTTGCTTGGGGGGTTGCGCCCGCGGGCCGGTTGCTCTCCTGAGGCGCGTCAGTAGAGCGTCACAGCGAAGCCGATCAGGCGGATGTGGATCGCCATCGAGCCGTCCGGCGACGCGAACTCCAGCCGGAACAGATTCATGCCCGATGTCAGATGCGCCGGATCGACGGCGTGGGTGAGGGTCAAGTCTTGAAAGCTCGGCTCCTTCGAACCGTGCCGCAGGAGCAACGAAAGCCTCTCCCCGCCCTTGGGCCCCAGGTGGATTCGCAGCATCTCGTCGGCGCGGACGGTCCGCACCCGGGCGCTGACGATGGCCCGTGTCACCTTCTTCAGCGCCGGAAGCTCCATCGGAACTTCCAGGACTTCGCGATCCGGCCCCGATAGCGCGTACTGTGCAAAGTCGGTAATCAGCCGGCCGGCCAGAAGCACCGGCGCCGAGATGGGCGCTTCGAACCGCGCACCGCCTGCGGGCGGCTCGCCGGCCTGGCTCGCCCAGTGGTCCGGCAGGCAGCTCTCCACCCCGGTGCGATAGCGCAGTCCGATGACGATGCACGCCTGGTCGAGGAAGAAGAGGTTCTCGAGCTGCTTCAACAGCCCTGCCTTTGCCGCCAGTGTGCGCAGCTCCTGGTCCCGTTCCTGCCCACCAGTTCTGTTCGGGCCAAGCTTGTCGAGGCCCGCCCCCCGAGCAACGGTCGGCTCCAATGCCTCGCGGAACACCAATCGGGCCTTCGCCAGGCGTTCACGAAGCCGGTGGCGCGACTCGAACTGATCGAGTCGCCGCTCCAGCGCCTGTTGACTGGCCCCCTTTGCGCGCTCCAGGAAGAGCTTCTCGATGAACCGGCCGTCCTTCAAGGTCAGCGCCGAGGCGATCGCCTCGTTCATGAGGACGTCGGCCGCTGGCAAGGCCGATCTGACGGGGGCCGCGGCCAGCCCGTAACCCTCCACAAGCCGGACCGTCACCTCACACAGCTCGCTCCGGTCCTGGACCTCCAGGGTCCTGCGATGCTCCCGCGCCTCGGGAAGGTCGACGAGGTACGGCGGCTTGCCGGCTTCGCGGATTTCCACGGTGAGCGGCGCCGAGGAGGGCAGAGATGCAGACAGCGAGATCCCATGGAGTGAACGGAGAATCTCAGTCGTCAATCGAATGCGGGTTTGTGGCCGGGCCGCCTCCGCGTCGGCGGTCGCGGGCCGGGCCGGCGGTGCACGGAAATGCAACGCACCCCCGGCTGCCAGGGCGATCAGAGCAGCGCCGATCGCAGCGGCGCCGAGCTGCGCAGAGCTTGCCCGCCTCGAGCGCCCAGACTCCGGCCGTGCGCGCGGGGCGGCGGCTGGTCCCCTTGCACCGCGCGTGCGAGCCAGCAAGGTATCGAGCTCGGCCAGCAGCGCCTTGGCACTCGGATAGCGCGCCCCGGCCTCGGGCTCGAGGCACCGGAAGATCATCGAGACGACAGACTCCTCGACGGAGGCCAGCCGGCCGGCCAACCGGGCGCGCGTCACGGCGCGCTTTGCCGCGGCCAGCTCGATCAGCGTGGGCGACTGGAAGGCATGCTCTGCCGCCAGCATGTAGTAGAGCAGCATCCCGGCGGCGTAGATGTCCATCGCGGCAGAGGGTTCCCCGCCGTCCAACTGCTCTGGTGACATGTAGATGGGCGTTCCGACAAGGAACCCGTCGGCCGTCAAGCGGCTTTCCCCCGAGGCGCGCGCCAGGCCGAAATCAGCCAGCTTCGGCGTGCGCCCGCCGGCCAGCAGGACGTTCTCTGGCTTCAGGTCGCGGTGCAGAACACCCACGTCATGGAGGTAGACCAGACCGTCGACCAGCGCGCGCGTGATCGTGAGGGCCTCTGGCGTCTTGATTCGCCCCGAGGCTCGGACGCGCTGGGCCAGGGTCGGGCCGTCCACGAACTCCATCGCGATGAACGGAGTGTGGCCGTCGACGTCGGCGTCGAAGACGGTCACCACGCTCGGGTGGGAGAGCTTCGCCAGGATGCGCGCTTCCATGACGAACCGCTGGCGGTTCTCCTCGCTCCGGAATGCCTCCGAGCTCAGGAACTTGATCGCAACTCGGCGTTTGAGGTTCGACTGGATGCCCTCGAACACCTCGCCCATCCCGCCCGCCCCGAGACGCCGCGTCAGCTGGTACTGCATGCGGAAGCTCGCCGAGAGCTGCTCCGTGCGATCCATGGCGCGAATTGTACCCCGGCGAATCTGCCGAGGCCTCGAGCGGGCTGGGGAGCTTCGAGGACCAGCTTCGGCCGCGGTAAGCCCTGCGAGTCGCAAGCAACGGGGGGCCACGCCCCCACTCGGATTGAGTACCTCCCAGGGGTCGAGAATCTCCTCCAGGGGGGCGCAAACCATCACTCCCGTAGTTGCCCGGGCATGACAGACCGCTCCAAATGGGCATTTTCGGGCTTGGCACGCCGGCTGCATCAGGAGGCGCGACCCGATGAAAGGAGTGGAGCGACGATGACGAAGACCGACACCACCACGAGGAGCTCGTTTCTGCGGAACACCAACGTGCTGTTGCTGGCGCTGACCCTGGTGGTCACGGGCTGCGGCGGCAAGAAGGGCAACAAGCGTCAGCCGCAGGCCCCGCAGCCGGTCAACGTGACCGTCAACGTGCCCTCGGCGCCGTCCTCGGGGGCGACGACCCCGACCAGCGCCGGGCTGTCGAAGGCGGTGACCGATTCGACGGTCGCCACCAAGCCGAGCACCACCACCAGCTCCACGACGAAGACCGTCTCGACCACGAACGACCCTTCCGGGAAGATTGTCGTCAAGGTCATCAACAACGTGACGGTAAAGGTCACCGGCTACGGCGCCGGTATCAAGGAGATCACGACGAAGCTCGAGGACGGCGACAAGGACGGCACCACGACGCCTGTCGACGATCCGGACCCGACCACTCCGACGACTCCTGAGCCGGTGAAGGACCCAGTCGCGGTCTCGCCGACCACTCCTGAGCCGGTCAAGGAGCCGGTCGCGGTCTCCCCGACGACGCCCGACGACGAAGAGTCGAGCGATGAGGACGGCGACGACGCAGCCGCCACGACCGGCACCGACAAGCCTGCCGTCACCGACACCCCGGTTGCGGCCGACCCGCCCGCCACGGCCACGGCGCCCGCAGCCTCGACGAAACAGCTCAAGATCAAGGCCAACTCCTGACACGGGTCCCTCCGATGAAGAGCCCCGCCGGCAGAGCAGCCGGCGGGGCTCTCGATTCAGAGTATCCACTGGATGAAGTGAAGTAGTTGAATCCAGGCCCACACCGCCTTCACAGGAGCGTGATGGAGATGAACTCAGCGAACAGGCAGAGATTTTCGAGAGTCCGCATCGCAGGTGTGGCAGCGTTCTTAGGCGTGATCCTCGGGGGCTGTGGCGCGATTCCCTCGTCCGGGGGAGGGGTCGGCGGCCTTCCCGGGGGGCTTGCGCAGACGTCGGGTGCGGGCGGGGGAAGCATCCCGTCGCTTGCGGGGCTACCGACGCCGCCCGTCGCGCTCCCCACATTCGGCGGGGGGCAGACGGCGAGCCTGCCGCTGGGCGCGGGCGATTCCACGACGGCGACCTCGGGTGCGTCCGGGACCGGCCCCGCCGCCCCGGGCTCGATCGGCGCAGGCGTATCGGTGGCCGGCCGTTCCCAATTCGAAGTCGAGGTCGACCGCTGGATGCTGGCCATGATCAATCAGGAGAGGCAGGCCCTCAACCGCCAGCCGGTGAAGATCGACCCGAGACTTCACGAGGCAGCCTGGAAGCACACGCTCGACATGTTCTCCGGCGGCTACATCGATCATCAGAACAAGAGCGGCGAGTGGGGACACGACCGAGCCCGCCGCGAGGGCTTCCCGGTGCTGGGTGGCCTGGAGAACGTCAACGAGAACGTCGCTGACATCTTCCGCCGCGACGACGCCCGGCAGGTCGCCTTGACCGCCATGAACCAGTACCGCCAGAGCGACGGCCACTGGCAGAACCTGCTCGACCCCAAGTGGAACGTCGTCGGCCTGGCCACCATTTGCCGCCCCGACCAGGCCAAACGCGATAGCTACGGCGAGCCGATGAGCCCGAACACACAGCTCTTCGGCAAGCTCTGACGGATCTCGTAGCGTCTAGCCGAAACCTCGGAAGACCGAGGGGAGAGCCCCCGCGTGTGCGTGCAAAGCTCCGTGCATGCGAGAGCCTTTGGCGAAATCCCGTGGCGTCTACCTGTACCGGGTTTTCGTGAAAACCCGGTACAGGTAGACGCCACGGGATTTCCGCTGCCTTTCTGGGTCGGCCGGGAGGGCGGAAACCTCCATGGGGGCGGAACTTCGACCTCCCGGCAACACGTCGATACCGCGAGATGAGGCATCAATACAGGAACGACCCTGCATGGCATCCCGTGTGCAAAGGCGAGTGGCCATGAACAACGAGACAAGCAGGTCCCTGGTGATGCGAGCGATGTGCGTGGCGCTCTTGGCGCTGGCGATGACGACGAACACCGGCTGTCGCGGCGGTGGCGGCTCCAGGCTTGGCGGCGGGCTCGGCAGCTCCGGAGGAGGCCTCTCCGGCGGGGGTGGGGGGCTCTTCTCTGGCGGCGGACTCTCCGGTGGCAGCGGCCTGCTGTCCGGTGGCGGCGGATCGGGCCTCTTGCCGCGAAACAGCGGTGGCGGCGGCCTGCTATCCGGTGGTGGCGACCTGGGCGCGTCCGGCGGTGGGTTGTCCGGCTCGCGCGGCACGGGTCTGCTCGGCGCATCGGGCGGCGGCCCGCTCATCCCGGACCCGAGAACCGGCCAGATCATCAATCCCGACGGGCCACTGATTCCCGATCCGCGCACCGGCAAGATCATCAATGGCGACGGCCCGCTCCTCGGATCGCTCGGCAGCGGCGGGATTGGCGCCGAGCCGCCGGCCACGCGGCCGACGTTGCTCTCCGGCGGCACCAAGACGATCGGCGGCGGCTATCTGGGCGGCATCGGCGAAACGAACTCGCTCTTCGGCGGCGCCGACTGCTCCCTGACCGGCGGCTGACGCCCCCGTCGCTGAGCCGGCAGTTTGCCGTCTCCCAGTCCGATCGACGCGCGCCCCCGGGACCGCGCGGCGCCTATCCGATTCCGATGCGAACCTTGATGGTCTGGATGTCGCTCTCGCAGCGGTCGACTCTGTCGCTGAGGTCGAGGCGCTCTCGGAGCAGACTCTTGACGTCTTCCAGGGTCCCAGAGAGCTTCATGATGGCCGTCGCGGTCCGGATCTCCGACTCGGTGATACGATCACCAATTGCATCGATTCGCTGACTCAGCCCGACGCGGGTCCCTTCGAGTTGCGAGTTGGTCTGGTCGATCCGCGAATTGGTCTGGTCGATGCGTGAGTTGGTCTGGTCTATCCGCGAATTGGTCTCTCGCACGGCGTCTCGGATCTCGGTGAGGATTTTCACCGTGAGGTCGGTGGGTTTCATCGACTTGAATCTACCTCGGCAGCCGATGCCAGACAACGGTCGCGAAGTTGGGAAAATGCGCCAGGCGCGAGCTGGACGATTGCGTCACTTTGCCGGGAAAGATCAGAACCCTCGGACCTTGCGATCCGAGGGCTCTGGGCTGTGGATGTATTTTCGCGGGGTCTCGTCCCTCTTGGGCTCATCCACTCGTCCTTGCTGGCGGGCCTTGCGACCTGCCTGTCCGGACTGCCTGCTGGCGGCGTTGATCCCGCTCGTTCTCCGGGCCGAAGATTGAGGCCATCGCACATTCGGTCCTGGCGCCACGCGGAACCTGGTCGTATGGAGAGCCGGCGTCAGACTCTGAACTCTCCAACCGGGGCAGTTTGGGGGCCTTTCCTGCCTTCAGTACCGTTCTTCAAAGGGTCATCGTGCGCAGTTCAACCGGCACGTCCAATGGAAACCCTTGTCCAACCACGTCCTCTGGTACTCGAGGACCCCAGGGCCACTACTGCTTTCGAGCTTTCGCTCCGCCAGTCCCTCGGGCCTGCTGGCGTCGCCGGCTTTCACCGGCCCACCTGGATGACCTGCAGATCCACCAGGCGCCCCTCCGACGTTACTGACGGCCTCCGAGCGACCCCGCTCGTTTGTTGGCCATCTCTCCTTCGGAAGGAGGGGCAGTGTATCACCCGTCGATTGCGGAGTCAATACTCTTTCGAAAAAAAAGCTACGATGGCCTGGTCGAGAGTCTGAGGAACGGCGGCCTGGGGCCATCCCGGAGAGGAGTCGTGGGTGATGAGTCTGGTTGCGAAGCTGGTGCCGGTCGGGCTGTTCGTGTTCGCGACTGCGCTGGGCGCGCAGGATCGATTCCTCGATTCGCTGCAGCCCGCACCGCACGCCATACTTCCCTATTCGGAGTCGCTTGCTCCGTTGTATGAAGGAGTGTTCCCCTCGGGGCGCGTTCACCCCGCGTACCGCGAGACTCTCCGGGAGCTGAGGCGCTACCCGGCGTTTGGTGCCGCCCTGGCACGTCTGCGGCGCGACTGCGGCGAGGACTCCGTCGAGCCACTCCCCCGCCCGGTCCGGCTGGCCGACTACGAGGCGACCCTGGAGCCAGGGCTTCGCGAGCTGGCCGCCACGGTCGCACGAGCGGCGCTCCGCGAGGACGCTGCACCACTCCCCGCCAACGGGCAGCTCCCCGTCGTGCTGGATGTGGCGGTGACGCCCTCGATGCCGGAAACCGCGCGGCAATGGGCCGTACAAGGTGTTCATGCAGCGTCGGCCGAGTGGCTCCTGAGGCCGTGGTTGCTCCAACGCGCGATGGCGCGCAGCTTCCCCAAGGCCTTGCGACGGGCCGCTCTCCGCGCATCCGTCGGTCCCCAGGAGCTCGTCGCCTGGCTCTCGAGGCGAGCACCTTCGGGTGTCTCGGGTGGAGTGGCCATCCGGGTCGACGCCGGCCCCAGCAGCGTGGTTTGGCAAGCCCTGGAGCGGGCGGGGGCGGTCCCCTACTCCGACGAGACAGACCTCGAGCTTCACCCGGGCGGCTTGCTCGTTCGCGGGCGCGCCGTCGCAGTGCTCTATGACGAGCGACTGGCGTTATCGAGTCGAAAACGCGATTCAATCCTGAACTTGCGCGCCCGCGGCGCTCTCGCATTGGTCCCTGACCCGCGCCAGGCCCGATTCTGCGGATGGGGCGTCCGGCACCTGACGCCACCGCACTCCGCGGAACCCGAGGAGCCGGGCACTGCGCCGCTGGCCTGGCCGGTGGTCCGTTCCTTCGCCCAGGACGCCGGCTCGGCCGACTCCGACCTCCTGGTCTCGGTCTTCCGCCCCGACGGAAAGGGGCTCTACGACAAGTGGCGCGCGCGCTCCACGCGGTTTCGCGATCCCGACGGCAGGCTGCTACTCGATGGGCTCCAGGCCGCGCGTCCCGAGCTGGTACGCATGGAGCTCCGTGCCCGGCGCGAGCCGGCCTCGACCTGGGCGCAGGAGTATCGTCGGCCCGCCCGCCTGGGTGACCGCGACCTCTATCATCACTTCTCCGTCCTCGCCGCCGGCGACGACGTCCTCATCAACGCGCCGGGAGCCGCCCGCGCCGTGGGTGACTCGACCGGCGCCGCCTGGCTCCCCGGCCTGCTAGAGCGCGACAGCGATTTCGCCGCCAGCACGCGCAAGCTCGCCTCGCAGGCGCCTGTCCCTCCGGAGGCCCTCGAGGCCGCCGCACGCTTCGATCGGTCACGCTACGAACGCGATGTCCGCTGGCTCTCCGGTGAGCTCGAGCTCGACGGCGCGCGCCTGAGTAACCGCGCAAACGGCCTGCCGGATCACCAGCTGGACCTGGTCGCCGAGCGCCTGGCGGCGCGGTATCGGCGTCTGGGCCTGAAGCCTCGGCTGCAGACCTTCACCGATGGCGGACGCCGCTGGTCGAACCTGATCGTCGACCTCCCGGGCACCCGCCCGGGGCTCGTCGTGCTCGCCGACCACTTCGACACCGCCATCGACGAATCGTCGGCCGAGGACGGCAATCGCGCCCGGTATCGCGCTGCGCCCGGAGCCGACGACAACGCCTCGGGGACCGCCGTGCTGCTCGAGGTCGCGCGCGTGCTGGCGCGAGCTGAGCCGCGCCCCGCGCGCCCCCGACGCACCATCCGGCTGCTCCACCTGACAGGCGAGGAGTTCCCCGCCGATTGCCTGGGCGCCCGCCGCTACGCCGAGGCGTCGCTTTCTGCCGGCGAACGGCTCGATGCCTTCGTGGTCCTCGACATGATCGGATGGAACCCCAAGCGCGGTGCCGGGACGTTCCAGCTCAACGAGGGCGAGATCCCGGAGTCCGGCCGGCTCTCCGGCACCGCTCTGGCCGCTCGCGACGCGCTCGCTCGCACCACCGGCCTCGCCCTGCCCACGCCCCTGGTCCGCCCGCGCCACGACCCGCGGAGCTATCTCTACAACACCGACGGCGTCATCTTCAGCGACCTCGGCGTTCCGACTCTCCTCTTCAACGAGTCCATCAACCGCCTCGAAGGCCTGGGCCGCCGCGGCTACCACGACGCCTACGACACGCCCGCAAACATCGACTTCGCCTACGCCTCCGCGATCGCCCGCGTTGCGCTTGCGACCGTTCTAGTAGTGAGTAGTGAGTAGCGAGTAGCGAGTAGCTGACCCCTCAAGCCTCACTCCTCAAGCCTCAAGCCTCACCTCACCGTGCCCATCTCCATGGCCAGCCGCTCGAGGGCCTCGACGCGGTCGGCGGTCGACGGGTGGGTCGAGAAGAGCGAAAGGAACCCGCCGCCAGTCAGAGGGTTGACGATGAAGAGGTGAGCTGTCGCGGGGCTTGCGCCGAGGGGGACGTGGGTCGCGGCCATCTCCAGCTTTTGCAGGGCCCGCGCCAGCGCCATCGGCTTGCCGCTGAAGCGCGCACCCGCTTCGTCGGCCAGGAACTCGCGTGATCGGCTGACAGCCGTCTGGACCAGAAACGCCGCGATCGGCGCCAGGAACATCATCAGGAGCGCGCCGCCCGCATTGCCCGCGCCCTCCTCGTCATCGCTGGAGCGGTGGCTTCCGAACATGAAGGCCCATCGGGCCATGTCCGCCAGCATGCTGATGGCACCCGCCAGCACCGCCGCGATCGAGCTGATCAGGATGTCGCGGTTCTTGACGTGGCCCATCTCGTGGCCGAGGACTGCCGAAAGCTCGTCCCGGCTCAGGAGCCCCACCAGCCCCGTGGTCACAGCCACCACCGCGTGACTCGGATTGCGGCCCGTGGCGAACGCGTTGGGTGCCGCCGACTCGATCACGGCCACACGAGGCATCGGCAGCTGGGCCACGCGCGCGATCTGCCGCACGATGGCGTGGAGCTCCGGCGCCTCGTCCTCCGATACCACCCGCGCCCCGTACATCCCGAGCACTATCGAGTCCGAGAAGAAGTAGGCCGTTGCATTTGCTAACACCGCGAACACCAGCGCGAACATCAGCCCCGCCTGTCCGCCGAGCGCCTTCCCCGCGGCCAGGAGCAGCACCGTCAGCAATGTGAGCCAGAATGCAGTCTTGAGTTGATTCATCTGAACGACACCTCCGCACCGTCCTGTTACAACTTCCTTGCCAGCTCGACCTCGGCCACCGAGCTCCAGGCCAGCCATCCGCCTATACTTCGATCGAATGGTCTCCGCCGTTCCCGGCTATCGAATCCTGGGCGAGGTCGCCTCCGGCGCATCCGGCACCGTCTTTCGCGCCGAGCAGCTCGAGCTTGGCCGCGTCGTCGCGCTGAAGATCCTCTCCCCGGGTCTCTTCGACGAGCAGACCACCCGCGCCCGCTTCTTGCGCGAGGCGAGGCTGCAGGCCCGGCTCGCCCATCCCCGCATCCTGCGGGTCTATGACGCCGGAATCGTCGACGGCCACCCCTTCCTCGCGATGGAGCTCGTCGAAGGCGGCAGCCTCCGGGAGCTGCTTCTGCGCGAGGGCGCGCTGTCCGTCGCTCGTGCCCTGCGACTGGCCGCCGGCATCGCCGAGGGCCTCGCCGCCGCCCACCGCATCGGCGTGGCGCACCGGGACCTGAAGCCCGAGAACGTCCTCCTGGTCGACTCCGAGGGGGTGAAGCTCGCCGACTTCGGTCTCGCCAAGGCCTACTCCGAATCGCAGACTCTCCAGACGGCCGCGGGTGTCATCCTCGGGACCCCGGGCTACATCTCGCCAGAGGTGCTGTCTGGAGCTCCCGCCGGGCCTGGTGCCGACGTCTACGCCCTGGGCGCCATCCTCTACGAGATGCTCGCCGGGCGTCCGCCGTTCGACGCGCCCACGGTCGCCGGCATCCTGCGCGCCCAGGCCGAGGGACGCATCGAGCCGCTCTCATCGAGCGTCCTTGCCATTCCCGACTGGCTGGAGCGAGTGACACTCGAGTGCCTTTCCGTCGCTCCCGCGTCGCGCCCCGCTGCAGAGTCGCTGGCCGCCCGGCTCGCGGAGATGGACAAGCCGGTCGCGCACACCAGGGTGCTGCGGTCGATTCCCGCCGCCGGCGCCGCGCCTTCCGGGTCCCCGCGGACGACCCGGTTCAACCCTGCCTCCCGGCCCCGGCGGTTCGTCGCCTTGGCCGTCGTTGCCGGCGCGCTCCTGGTCGCCTTGGCTCTCCGGTCCATCCTGGCACTTTCGGTCTCACCCGAGGCGACTTCGGATGGCCTGGTGGTGGCAGTAGACTCAAAAGAGGTGTCGAATCCACCGCCGACAGATCTTCCTCGCCACTGGGTCGCCGTCGGAACTGACAGCGCACGGTTCCAGTTCGATAAGGCCCTTCCACCCGGAGCCGTCGTCACGCTCGGCACCCGCGCTGGCCAGCGCACGGTCGCGCTTACAGGCGGCGGCCCCCGCTATGACATCGCCGGTCTCGAGCCCGGCAAGCCGCACCTGGGTCGGGTCGAGTCCTCAGGCCAGAGCGCGCCCGTCAGCCTCACGACCCTGGCGCGCTCCCCTCGCTCCGGCGCTGCGATCCTCGGAGTCGACGGCATCGGCGTGGGTGCGGAGGTTGCTCTCGCAGCTCGCGGCGAGGACGTCGCAGTCGCCTGGACCGCGGCCGGGCCGGGCCCGGGCAGAAGCTCCGAGATTCGCGTCCGCGAGAGCTCCGATATGGGCGCAACCTGGGGCGCGCCCCGCAAGCTCGGCGAGCAGGACTGGCGGGCGCACTCCCTGGCCCTCTGCCGGACCGCGAGCCGGACCTGGCTCGGCTGGGTCCGAACCACCTCCCGGGGGGCGCCCGAACAACTCTCACTGGTCGAGCTCGGCGGCAGTCCGGCCGCCCCGCTCGCCACGCACTGCATCGCGCTCGACCCGGCCCCCGTCACGACCGACGGCTTCCGGGCGTTGGCGCTGGCCGGGGGGCCCAATGGCGGTGTCCACGCCGTCGCCTGTGTCGGCGCCGGCCCGTCTGGCACGCACCGGCTCGCGACGACGCTTCTGGCTCCGGGTTCCCCTCGTTTCCCGCCCTTTGGCCCGATGCTGGCCATCGGTCATCATCGCGAGCTGAGACTGCTGAGTTTGCCCGACCGGCTCCACTTGCTGGCCGCTACGTCGAAACCCCAGGTCAGTGCGCAGCTAGGCTGGTCATGGACCAGCGGCGAAAACCTCCGGGACTGGAAGCCCGCTCGCGAGGTGACCAACCCCTTCGAGTCCCCCGCGGGCTTCAGCGTTGTCCCGTACCGTGGCGGCCTGCTTCTCGCCTACGCCTCCGCCGGGGCCGTCTGGACTCGCCGACTGGACGCCGAGCCCGAGGTGGTGGCCGAAGCCGTTCCCGTAAGCAGCCGCCCGGCCGCCCGCCGGCTCTCTTTTGCTCGCGAGACGCACCCGGAGCTGGCCTCCGCCGTCGGTCACCTCTCCATCGTCTACTTCGGTCTCACGACGACCTACGACTGGAAGCTGGTCGTGCTCGGTGGAGAGTCCCTGGCGAAGCTGGCCCCCGTCGCGGTGCAGGACCTGGACGGTCCGACTCCGAAGGCGCTTGCCGTTACCGCCGGTTCCCAGCACCTCCTCGCTGTCTGGGCCGACGACCGAGGCTTCGTGAGGGCGCTCAGGCTCCCGCGCTGAGGGCGTCCCCCCCCTACGGTCTCGTCCCCGGGAACTCCAGGCCAGTCGCCTCCGGGAAGCCGAGCATCAGGTTCATGTTCTGGATCGCCTGGCCCACCATCCCCTTGACCAGGTTGTCCAGCGCCACCAGCACCACCAGCGCCCGGCCGTCGCCGTGGCAGTGGACGTCGGCGAAGTTGGAGCCGGCAACGACGGCCACGTCGGGCGGTTGCGGCCGCAGCCGCACGAACTTCTCCTCACCGTAGTGAGAGGCGTAGATGGACCGTATCGTGTCGAGCGAGAGCGGCTCCGCCGGGTGCAGCACCGCCGTGATGTGGATGCCGCGCACCATCGGCGCCGAATGCGGCACGAAGGAGATCCGCGCCTCGGGGGCCCCGGCCCGCGCCAGCTCCTGCGCGATCTCCGGCAAGTGCTGGTGCACCAGCGGCTTGTACGCCCGGAACGCCGCCGCGCGCTCCGGGTGGTGCGTCCCCGGCTTCGCCTCTGCCCCGGACCCACTGGAGCCGGTGACTCCTGCGACCGTCACCGCCCCCTCCAGCGCCCCCGCGTGCGCCAGCGGCAACAGCGCCAAGAGCGCCCCGGTCGCAAAACAGCCCGGGTTGGCCACCCGTCGTGCCTGGGCAATCGCCCGGCGGTTGAACTCGGTCAGCCCGTAGACGAAGTGCCCGAGCAGCTCCGGTGCGTTGTGCTCGTGTCCGTACGCGTCGCGGTACACGGCCGCGTCCTTCAGCCGGAAGTCGCCCGACAGGTCGATGGCCTTCACTCGCTCCGGCAACCGCCTCACGGAGTCCTGGCTCGCCCCGTGCGGCAAGGCCGAGAAGACCATGTCCACCCCCTCGGCGGCCTCCTCGGGTGACAGGTTCTCGAACTTCAAGTCCGTAACCTTCAAGAGGTTGGGGTGAACCTCGTGAACCGGCACGCCCGGATGCTGCCTGCTCGTCAGCCGCGCCACGGTCACGCCCGGGTGAAAGAGCAGAAACCTAAGCAGCTCCGACCCCCCGTATCCGGTAGCGCCCAGGATCGCAACACGCTTGCGCGGCATGAACATGTCGTGACCGGTTGTACCACATGCAGACGGGGTGGTACTGAATCCAGTCGGGGGCCTTGCCCCCGAGCCCCCACCAGGGGAGCAGTGCTCCCCTGGACTCCTGTTGTCTTGCACGGGAGCCGGGAGTTTTCGAGAACTTCCGGGAGGGCACAGAGCCTCGTCGGCCTACAGAGTACAGCGGGCCCTTCCTACGGTCCGATCCTCCGAACTACTTTCTGGCCTCGAACTCTCCAGACCCCGACCAGTTCGAGGTCCCTCGTCTGTCTCGGAAGCCGCAAAAACTGGGGGTCCAGGGGGCCGATGGTCCCCTGGTGGGAGTTCGAGGGCAAGGCCCTCGACAGGAATCAGTACAACTAGATTTCATGCCGGCTTTCAGGAGATCCATGCATACGTGAGGGCGAAGCCCCTGAGCGGTATCCAGTACCTCCCGTCTCCCTACTTCCCCTCGAGTGTCACGCGCGTCAGGATGCCGTCGTCGAGGGCCGCCGCTTCGACTTCGATGGCGTCGAGGCTGCGTAGGAGCGCGGCCAGCGGAGAGTCCTCGGCGGGCGGCGGATCCGCCGGCCGATCCAGGGTGCCGTGCAGCGAACAGCGAGCCAACGGACCTTCCATGTCGTATTTACCGCCGGCAGGACAGGCGGCCGCGGAGTCGAGGAAGGGCTCACCCCGCGGCCAGGCGCCGGCCGGAAGCGAATCCGGGACGCCCAGGTCGTGGAGGTTCTGCCGGGAGGCCAGCACTTCGCGGCAGCGGGCGCCCAGGAGCCCGGCGCCCAGGCCCCGGAAGGCGCGGGCTGACTCCCAGAGCGCGGCGGGCCGAACGCGAAGCCAGGCGCCCGCGCCTGGCAGGGCGCCTGTCCTGGCCGGCGCAGACATCAGCTCGCGGGCACCCGGACGACTGGTGGTCACGACCAGGGAGCGCTCGTCGATCGCCGAGTGGACCTCGAGCCTGCCGGCCGCGCGGAAGCCGTAGCCTTCCATGGCCGCCTCCGACCAGTGTCCGTTGCCTCCCATCAGCTCGCCCAGCCACCGCCGGGCGCGATCGGAGGAGACCACGCTGCGCGTCAACGCGATGGGCGCGGGCACCGGGGAACGCCAGAGCTCTCGCGGGTTGGCCAGAGGCGCCGGGTCACCGGGGAGCAACATCACGCCGAAGGCGCTCCCGAGCGGGCTCGGGCTCTCCAGATCACGCAGCCGCCAGAGCGCCGGCTCGATCGAGTAGTACCGTCCGAACCACGGGCGGAACCGTGAACGCCAGAGCACGTCGCCGTCGCCGAGGGGCACTCGGGCTGCCACGGCCGCCAGCGACTTTTCGTAGCCGCGTGGCAGCGCGATCGGCTGGCGCCGCTCGTTTCGCTCCGCGGCGCTATGCCATGCGAGCAGCGTGTTGTACGCCTGCTGGCGCGCCACCGGCAGGATGGCCGTCTCGAGCACCGCCCGGTTCGGCCCGGCCTCGATGGCGACCTCCACCGGGTCGATCCAGGTCGAGTAGAGCCAGCTGTAGCGCCACGAGAAGTTCGAGTACGCCTCACTCTCCTCGGCGGTCACCCAGAAGGAGGGCGTCTCCCGAAGTGGTCTGGGACGGAGCCTGCTCCCGTGAGAGGAGCACTCCAACATCCCGCCCTCCGATCGCGACACGGTCGATCCCGCTGCCCGGCACTGGCCCCTCGGCTCGATCCAGCCCAGCTCGAGAGCCTTCTTCCGGGCGCCTTCCGGCTCGGCGGGCAGCGGCCGCTGGGTCAAGCGACCGAAAGCATCCGCTGCCTCCAGATCCGCCAGCTCGGCCAGGCAGTCCTCCCGGCGGTGCGACGCGATCCAGAACCCTGGCGAGACCAGCCGCTTCACTGCTTCCTCGCTGACGAAGAGCCGCCCGTCCGGACCTTTCAGCCCGAGCAGCGACGCGTACCGGAAGTCGGGTTCCGACCCGAGCTGCCGCCCCTGACCCTGGAACACACTCAGGACATACTCCGTCCCGCCTGACGTCGTGCCCAGGAACGCCACGGTTCCTGTCCGCCCCGTGCGACCCGCCGCCCCGGCCTTCCAGGCCGCAACCCGCGCCTCCGCGGCGGCCTCGTCGGCAAACCGCGCGGCCAGCACCAGCTCCGGCGCCATGCCAAGGTAGGGATCGCCGATCAGCAGCACGCCGCCCGTGCAGCCTTCAATCGCCTTGCGGAGCTCGACGCCTGCCATCTCGCGAAACTTCGCTTCCGGGCTCGGCAGCGCCAGCCCGGGCGCCGTCACGGCCAGAATCGCGCGCCCGCGCTGCTCGTAGAGATCGAGGATACGGCCCAGCGCTGCTGCGCTCTCGAAGCGCAGGTGGACCCAGTCTGCAGGGCCCCGGTCGAGCTCGTCGCCCGTCGTGTCGGGCAAGCGAGGTCTGCCCGGCAGCCGCTTCGCGAGCTCCGCATAGGGCAGCGAGCGCGGTTGCACCGCGCGGACCCGGTCGATCTCGATGGAGGCGACACTCTCGGCGCTGCCGCGAATCCGCAGGGGACTCGCCGCCAGCGCCAGCGCCGCCTGGACCGAATCGATCCCGCTCAGCGCCGACAGCCCCTCTCGCAGCTTCGACGAGAGGCGATCCGTCGTCTCGGAACCGGGGACGGGAACGTCCGTGGCCCGCAGCACCACCGCGATCAGCGGGTCGTCCCCGTTGGCCCGCGCCAGGGCCTGCAGCGTCTCCCGGGTCGTGACGCGCTGCGGCACAGCCGGCGGGGCCGCGGCCGCCGGCAGCGCCAGCCAGAGCGCCGCCAGACCCACGGCCGCCCGCCGCCGGCCGCGAGTTCCCGCGTAGAGCAACAGCAGGCCGAACACGAGGATTGCCAGCTTCGCGCCGATCTCGCCATGGAGCACCGTGGTCAGCGTCACGATCACCGTGAGGACCAGCCCGGCCGCGCCGAGCAGCGCGTGAACGACTTCCTGGCGCGCCATCGCCCAGCCGACGATCGCGCCGTTCACCACCAGGCCGCACGCCACCAGTGGCACGAGCCCGCTGCGCGCCGCCCACGACGGCATCATCCCGATGGCCAGCGGCCACGAGGCTGCCAGCATCCCGCATCCCAGCCGCGCCAGGAACGGGTAGCTGGCCGCAATTCGCCCGTGGAACATCGCCTGTGCCCCGATCACGGCGAACACCAGCGCCAGGAACCACTCCGGCGTCGTGTTCGGCTGGTAGAGCCTGTAACCCAGCGCAAACCAGGCCAGCGGCAAGAGCAGATGAGCGAACAGCCCGCACGCCCGGGCGGCCGCCAAGGTCCTCGGCTGCTTCAGCACGATCCCTGCGCTCGCGCCCAGCAAGGCCATCACCAGCAGGCAGAACGCGTAGGACTGCCCGTGCAGCTCGAAGGGCAGCGCCCGCATCAGCGTCGCGAGCGCGCCGATGGCCAGCGGCAGTCCGCCGCCATACGCAAAGAGCGGGACGGCCGCAGCTCCGCCCAGGTAGATCAGCCCGCAGGCCACCAGCGGACCTGACGCGCTTGCCCACGCCAGTGTCCCGTCCAGCCGCGCCAGGTAGAAGATCGCCCGCTCCGCGTCCGCCCAGAGAGAAGCGGCGTCCTCGAATCCCGTCACGGCGATCTGCCCGGGTGGCGTCAGGTTGGCCACGCGCGACACCGAGAGCGCCACCGACAGGCCGTCCACCGATAGCGCCAGCAACAGGCAGAAGAGCGCGGGCACCGCGCACCACGGATCGAGCCCGCGGCGCCGCTCAGCCCCCTGGCGGCGCGTCCGCTCGAGCGCCAGCAGCGCCAGCCCCGCGATGGCTGCCACCGTCCCGACCGGCCCGTAGCTGGTCGAGTAACGCTCGAAGTACTCGACGAACGCGAACCCGAAGTACGGGAGCAAGAGCAGCAGCCCGCGCAGGTCCGACGCCAGGTAAGCGACCGTCGCGATCGTCCCGCCACCCAGGAGCGCCACCGCCAGCGGCAACCACGGCACCGCTTCGGGACTCGAACCGAGGAAGCTGGCCTCCGCGGCAACCGCGGCCGCGACCGCCGCGACCCGCATCGGCATCAGCAGGAGCTTCGCGCGAGGCACCGACTCCAGCCAGAGAGCTACCGCCAGCAGCAAAGGACCCGAAAGAGCCGCCGTGTAGCTTACGGCGGATGCGGGCCAGTGGAGCTTGTATCCGATGAGGAGGATGCCGGCCAGCAAGCACTGCGGCGCCAGCCAGCTGAAGACCCGGCTGCCCAGCCGCACGGCCAGAAAGGTCGCCAGCGCCGCAAGCAGCAACGCCACCTGGTAAGCCGAACGAGTCGTGTAGCCGAGGATGTACCTCTCGTAGAACCAGGCGTCGACCGGGATCTGCAAGAAGCCAAGAAGCAAGAGGCCGGTGCCGAGCGTATCGGGTGCGGCGCTGCGAACACGGAATCCCCAGAACAGGAGGGCCGCCGTGAGGAGCAGCAACGCCGCGAGCTGGATCGCGCGCTGCGTGAACTGGTCGGCGACCAGGTCTCCGAGGAGCCAGAAGAACGCCCAGGCCGCCAGCAAACAGCCGAGTAGCCCCAGCAGCGCCTGCCCGTGCTGGGCCAGCAAGCGGCCGATGGTCGCCTCCGCCGTTGCTGCCGCCCCCGCGGGAGCGCTCGCCGGCTCGGGCTCGATCTGCTTCTTCGAGAACCCGAGCAGCCCGATCAGGCTCCTCCAGAGAAACGCGTAGAAGCGCCACAGAAGGTGCCCGCTCAGCGCGTAGAGCACGCTGACGACGAAGAACCCGAGGGCCGCGATCAGTGAGTTCATGGCGTGCCGACCTCCGGGACGCGGAGTAGAGCAAGAGGGTTACCGTTTGGGGTGGTACAGATTCCTCTCAGGGGCTCCGCCCCCGAACCCCGGCCAAGGGGCCAGTGGCCCCCTGGACCCCCGCTGAGCTGCGGGTTGCAGGACGGGCGGGTCTTCTCGTGACGGACAGAGGCCGTAGAGCCATTGGTAGCTCGCAGATGGATCGACCATGCGCATGAGCCTTCCACTTGCCGGCCCAGCCATCGGCGATCCTCTCCGCGCTCGCATTCATCTCGATGGTCTCTGCAAGAAAGAGGGGGGCCGGAGCCTGTCCTGAGCTTGTCGAAGGAGGGCTGTCAGTCCCCTGGTCGGGTTTCGGCGGGAGGGTAACCCTGGATTGGAATTTCGTTCCACTTCACCGTCGCCTGGGTGGCCGCGGGAGCTTGCCGGGGCGGGGTTGCCGATCGCCCTTGGGTGTGGCGTCGAGACAGGCTTCGACCAGATCGGCCAGCCGATCGGGATCGACGCGGGCGTTGGCGGCGGCAAGGCCCAGATCGCTCTCGACGTAGGCGCGGCCGACGTCGTTATCGGTGGCCGGGCCGCACATGACGTCGATGCGCTGGCCGTGGGATTCCATCTGCATGCGGGCGCCCCAGGCCGCGACCAGGTCGTTGGCGCACATGACGTGGGCGGCGGTGGCCGCCATCAGTTCGCTGTCGTGAAAGACGGAAGTGACTCCATAACCGCCGATGATGCCATCGCCCATCTCGACGACCAGCACGTCCGGCTTCTGGCGGTTGAGGTGGTAGAGAATGCCCTTGGCCAGCGGCGCCAGGTCGTCGAGCCCGGCCGTGGAGGGGTAGCCGCAGTCGAGGAAGCTGAGGGTCTCGCTGGCGCCGTGATCGCGCATGTTGAGCGTATCGCGCAGGCAGGCGACTCCCGAGAGCTTGGCGGCGGCGACGCGGTAGCCGCGCTGGGTGAGCTTGGCGACGATCTCGCAACAGGCCATCGTCTTGCCGGCGCTCATGCAGGTGCCGCTCACCAGCACGATCGGCGCCGACTTGCCGAGCGATTTGCGCTCCGGAACGGCATTGGCGGCGATGCTGAGGATGCGCCCCGAGCGCACCGCCATGCCCAGCACGCGCACGCGCAGCGGGTGGCCGAAGTCCTTGTTCTCGCTCGTGCACTCGCCGATCACACCGCCCAGGTTCAGCACGTGCAGCGTGTCGCCGACGGCCAGCTTCTCGGGCACCCTGCCGACGAACCCGCGCAGGGCCCGCCGGCTGCCGAGCGCGCCCGCGATCACGTCGTCCCGCGAGATGTGCGCCATGCGACCCGTGACCAGCTCGAGCTGATCGTAGACGCGCTTCTCTTCGAGCGCCTGGACGACGACGACGTTGCCGGTGCGTGCCTCGCAGCGGTCGATCACGTCGACGACGTCCGGCAGGTGCAGGTTGTAGGTAACCGAGCCCTGCTTGTTGAGCCGGACCCTCATTCGTCCTCCTTGCCCGCGCGCGCCCAGAGCACCGACGGGATACCGTAGATCTTGGCGAACCCGCGCGCTTCCTCGCCCGTCCAGAGCTTCATACCCTCACCGTAAACAGCAACCCGGGCGTCCATCATCGAGTGTGGGCTCCGCGCTCCGAGCGTCTCCAGGGCGCCCCGGCAGAGCCGCACGCGCACGTTTCCCGAGACGCGCTCCTGGCTCGACACCAGCAGCGCCTCGATGTCCCTCATCACCGGGTCGAAGTACTGCCCGGCGTGCAAGAGCTGACCGTAGAAGGCCGAGATCTGCTCTTTCCAGAAGGCCTGCCAGCCCGTCAGAACCAGCTTCTCGAGCTCGCGGTGGGCTCGGATCAACACGTGCGGCCCGGGCGCCGAGAACGCCACGCGCCCCTTGATGCCCAGGATCGTGTCGCCGACATGAACGCCGCGCCCAATGCCGTGCTCCCACCCGATGGCGTTCAGCCGCCGGATCAGCGTCACCCCATCCGCTGGCTCCGAATCGATCGCGCTCGGCAGTCCGCGCTCGAAGGAGAGCGTCAACACGCGTCCTTCGGCCGGCGCCTGCGAGGGCGTGACGCCCGGATAGAGGTGATCCGGAACTTCCTCCCAGCTGCCGTGAGTCTCCTTGCCGCCGATGGTGGTCCCCCAGAGCCCCTCGTTGACCGAGTACGCCGTCGTCTTCTTCTCGACGGCCACACCGCGGGCCTCCAGATACCGGGTCTCGTCCTCCCGACCGGCGCCCAGGTCGCGGATTGGCGTCAGGCACGCCAGGCCCGGCGCGACGACCGCGAAGGCCGTGTCGAAACGGATCTGGTCGTTGCCCGCACCCGTGGAGCCGTGCGCCACGGCTGCCGCACCCGCATCGAGCGCCACCCGCGCCACTTCCCGCGCCTGCAGCACGCGCTCTGCCGAGACCGACAGCGGATAGACTCCGCCTCGCAGCACGTTGCCTCGGATCAGCGGCGACAGGAACTCCCGGTAGAGCGCCTCCGTGCCGTCCACGGTCCGGTGCCCCGCCGCCGCTCCCAGCTCTCCCGAACGGCGCTCGATCCGCGCCAGCTCGGCGGCGTCGAATCCGCCCGTGTCGACCGTCACCGTCATGACCCGCGCTCCGTAGACCTCTTGCAGGTAGGTCACGCAGAACGACGTGTCGAGGCCGCCCGAGAACGCCAGCACCACCGTCTTGCCCTTCAGCTCGCCGTATCGCTCGATTCGTCGCATGCGGCGACAGTCTAATACACCACCGCGTCCAGGCCGCGGCCGCCGTGCTAGTCTCTGGCCAGAAAGCATCTCGACAGGGGGAAGAGAGGACGCGTCCCATGAGCCGCAACCATCAGCCGGGCATCCTGCAGCCGGTTACCTCGGCCGCTCGCTACGTCACCTACCACCTGAATCCCGGCATCACTCCACGGGTAGTCGCGCGGTGCGTGCGGTCGCTCGAGGTCCGGGAATCGGCCGTCGTCGGCCTGGGCCTCTCTGCGGTCTGCCTCCTCGGAAAGAGTGTGCCGGGTCTCCGGGCGTTCCCCCGGCTGTCCGGGCCCGGGGTCGACATGCCCTCCACCGAAGGCGCGCTCTGGCTCTGGCTCCGGGGAGAGGACCGGGGCGAGCTCGTTCATCAGTCCCGAAAGGCGGACAGCCTGCTGCGCCCGGCGTTCGCGCCCGCGGAAGTCGCCGAGGCCTTCCGCTACGGCAAGGGGCTCGACCTCACCGGGTTCGAGGATGGCACGGAGAACCCGAGCGGGGCCAAGGCTGCGGCGACGGCGATTGTCCGCAGACAAGGTCCGGGTCTCGACGGGTCCAGCTTCGTGGCCGTGCAGCGCTGGGTGCACGACCTCGACCGATTCGACTCGATGTCTCCATCGAGTCGTGACCTGGCCATCGGCCGGCGGCGAGAAGGAAACGAGGAGATCGAGGACGCGCCGGCCTCGGCGCACGTGAAGCGCACGGCGCAGGAGAGCTTCCAGCCCGCCGCCTTCGTGCTGCGGCGCTCGATGCCGTGGTCGGACGGCGGCTCGAGCGGACTGATGTTCGTCGCCTTCGGCGCCAGCTTCGACCCCTTCGAGGCCCTCTGCCGCAGAATGGTCGGCGTCGAGGACGGAATCGTCGACGCCCTGTTCCGGTTCACCCGGCCCGTGACGGGCAGCTACTACTGGTGCCCGCCGCGCGCGCAGGCGGGACTGGACCTGACGGCCCTGGGCCTGCGCGGCTGATCCTGGCTCCCGGGCCAGGGAGAGAATCCCATCGCCCGACAGGGGGCTCGTGGAGGAATCCTCTCCCGTCGGCTGCCAGGTCGCGCGCACGATGTCGGCTCCTCTTGCGTGCGCTGGAGCGGCCTGACGCCACTGACACACAGCTGGCACGGCACTTTCATTACGTCCGTCTACCAATCACCGGCGGCGTCGATGGGAGCGTGAGCGCTTGGGCATCGGAAGCTCGTTCTTGCGTGGGTCCTGGGTTTCAGCGGTCCTTCTAGCTTGCTTGGGCGCCTCCGCTTTGCCCGCCGAGAAACTCGGAGCAGCGCTCCTCGAAGCGGGCGACTCCAGCCAGGCGTCTGCTCCACGTCCCGACTTGCCGATTCGCCCGGGCCTGCAACAGATGGGCCGGGAAGTGGCGCCAACGCCCGGACGTCCCCCTGTCGGGCAGCTTGCCTACTCGTCGCCCCAGGTGCGCGGGACGGCGCCTGCCTACAAGCGCTCGCCCTGGTATCGCCGCGCCTGGGACGGTGTAGTCGACGAGATCTCCTACCTGCCGGCGACGATCCGTGCCTTCCCGGGCGCCTACTGGCGGACAGCTCGTTCCGGTCAACAGATCAGCTCGCTCTCCGGCTTCACCGACAAGTTCACGGACACGGTGAACCCGTTCGGCGGCGGAACGCATTACGGCCCGCTGATGGGACAGCGCGATGCCTACGACGTTGGCGGCCGGGTCGGGACTGCGACAGGACACGTCGAGAACGTCACGATGGCCGCGGCCGGCATCTATGGTCTCGGCCGCGCGGCACCCGGTCTCGTTCGCTCGGCGCCCGGAGCGTTGCGCAATGCCGGCAGCAGCACTTGGAACTTCCTGCGCAACGAGGGCATGATCGTCCCAACCGCCGATGTCGTCGGCGCCTCGGAGTCTGCCGCCCTGGCAGGCACGGGCATCGTGGGCGAGACCGCGGCGGGAATCGAAGAGACCCGGCGCATCTATTCGGCCCGCGCGCTGGCCCGCGCCGCCCAGGAACCGGGCCCGTTCCACAACTTCCCGCAGAGCTTCGACGACGTCATCTTCAGTCAGGGCCGGCAGACCGTGAAACCGGGTTACTTCCGCCAGGCCCGGCCCGGTCTCAGCGACGACTCGATCCAGTACACTCTTCCGGGTGAAGTGAATGGCGAAGCGGGCATCTACGAGATCTTCACGCGCCCATCCACGTCGGGCCGCAATGAGGTGATCATGCATCGGTTCTTCAGGCCCAACCGCAATTGACCTTGATATGCCGGCAGATCCAGTAGACTTCCCCAGGGCGTTCGAGTTCGAGGTGCTGCAGGAGCTTCCCGGGTTCCCAACCCAGTCGCCCCCGATCTACTATCTGCCAGAGGGGCCCGGTGTCGGGGCAGATGGGATCGGTGTCCGATTCTCGCCGCCAGAGAGCTCGGAGTGGATCGGCATCTTCAAGTTTGGCAGCCTCGCGCCCCACAGTCATACGGGCGTGCACGGCCATCCCGACCCCTCGCGGCTTTGTGTCGTCTCGCGCGGCTCGGCGTACTTCGCCTCTGCCACCCGGCCCGGCCTGGTCTTCGTTCCCGCGCCGCAAATAGTCACGCAAGTCTGGCCGTGCCTCGAACTGGGACTCCTGCTGCTGGTCGATCCCTGGGAGCTTTATGCCTACGGCGCGGAGGGCGAGCGCTGGCACACGGGCCGCATCGCCCTCGACGGTCTCCGCATCCTCGAGCGGAAGGGAAGCACGCTACGCCTGTCGGCCACCGATCTCGAAGAAGACCTCGAAGTCACGGTCGACCTGGTCACAGGCAAGTGCCAGGGTCAACGGGCTTGGGGACCCTAGGAGCGCGTCGGAGAATTCGATCCGGCCCGCGCGTCTGGTCCCAGTCGAACAGGGAACAGGGAGCCGGGAACAGGGAGCCGGGAACCGGCAATGAAGAATCGAGCACAGCGAAGGCTCAACCAGGGAAATGGGAGAT
>JACQZN010000049.1 GCA_016213845.1 Candidatus Wallbacteria bacterium | reverse complement strand
GTCCGTCATGATCCAGCGAGCCTGGAACAACCCGCTGATGCCGGCCTTGGCGCCGCCACCCGCGAAGTCCTTCTTGAGGCCGTCGACGTCCTTCTTGAGCTCGGCAAAGCCGTCCTCGAGGGTCGAAACCTTGACGTTCAGCAGAGCCAGCTCATCGGCGAACTCGATGGTCAGTGCCTCGAGGTTCTCGATGTCCTTCTTGCTGATCTTGCCGGGGCCCATGGTCTCGATCCGATCGAGCATGCGAGCCACGACGACCGCCATCTGGTAGCGGTTCAGGGTCTTGTTGCCGTGGAAGCTCCCGTCGTAGCCCTGCAGGATGCCGGCCTCGACGGACTTCTCGATGGCCTTGTAGGCCCAGTGGCCCGCCGGCACATCCGAGAAGGGGCCCGCGAAAGCGGGCGCCGCGATCGCGAGCGCGAACGCAGCCAGAACAAACAATGCGATTCTCATCAGATTCCCTCCAAAGGGTGTCTTGCCACTTCTCCGGAGATCCTCTCGCAAGTGTCCATGTTTCCTTGTGGTCGTCTCTCCAGACGCGTGGCGTGTGTTTCCTAGGGTAAAACCAGGGGTGTTCAGGTCACCTTTCCCTGCCATCTTCATCTTTCGCACCTCCTTCCGTGGCCGATTCGGGCGCCTCAGGTGGCCCGCAGCCGCACCGTCCAAGAGCGACACTCATCGCTTCCGGCAGTGACGGCCAGGGCGCGCATGTAACCACGAGTGTAGAAAATTGTCAATCCCCCCTGGCAAAAATGTTCACTTCTCGCGAGAACCCCCTCATTTCGCTCCCTGTCTGCATTCTCTCCCGGCCCCCAGCCCTCCCCGCCTCGTCATGACTCCCCGCACCATGTCGCTCGCGCCAGGTCCAGGCCATTCCACCGGCGCCCCGCCGTCTCCCCGGCGCCCCGCACCCGAAAAGCAAGAACCCCCCGGGGATCTCTCCCCGGGGGGCGGCAAGTTTCTCTCTTTCCGACGTTTTCGTCAGAAGACCAGTTTGTAGTTGGCCTGCACCATGCGGTCGTTGTTGTCGACCGTCCCGGTCGCGGTGCCCGGAGGCGCCGTGAACGTGGCGTCGGGGTTCAGGTACTCCAGCTGCAACAGCGAGTGGTCGCTGATGATGCGGTTCCAGGCCACGGTCAGTGTGTTGACGCGGAACCGCGACACGGCAGCCGTGTCATCCTCGGCCGTCTCGTAGCGGGCCGTGAAGTTGTTGTCCGGGTCCCAGCGGTAGTTGGCCAGGATGTACGCCGAGGTGCTCTTCGTGTCGGCCGTCGTCGCGAAGATGCCTCGGCCTGCCGCTGCGGCCGCCACGCCGTTCTTGGAAACGCCCGTGTAGTACTGGGCGACCAGCGCGAACCAATCCCAGTAGTAATCCAGCGTGCCCGTGATGAACTCGAAGTCCTGGTTGGTCGACTGCACGCCGGCCGTTCCGGTCGGATTGATGTCGCCGTTGCTGGCCATGTAGTTGATGTCCCAGCCCAGGCCGCCTTCGTTCGGATGGTCGCCGACGCGGGCGTAGTAACCGATGCTCTTGACCTCGTCCGGGTTCCCCAGTCCGTTGCCGACGCCCAGACCCTGCGGCACGTCCGAGAAGGGCGTGTTGACGCCGGAGCCGGTGAGTCGGAACTCGTTCTGGAAGAGAGCAGCGTTCTGGTTGTCCAGCCCGGTGAAGGCGCCGGCGCGCAGGTTCCAGCTGAAGAGCGAGTCGTTGGTGAAGATCTCGATGCCGACCGGGCGGTAACTCTCGTAGCGCCAGGTCTGCGCCGTCGGAGTGATGGTCCAGTCGAGCGTCCGGAACCGGCCGTTGTGCTCGTCGGAGAAGGGCAGGGCGAAGCCGCCGAGCTTGGCGCCCCATCCGTTGACGACATCCTCGCTCTCGATCCAGATCTCGTTTATCTGAAGGTTGCCGTTGCCGCCGGGCAGCGCCGCGTTGACGTTGATGCCGGCTGCCGGCTCTTCATGCGAGATGTCGGCGTCGTAGTCGAGCTGGGTGTGGACGCGGATACCCTCGTCGACTTCCCGATCGAAGCCGAGCGAGAGCTGCGGGATCGTGAAGAAGCCGCGATCGCGGAACGTGCCGCCCGCCCCGACTGCGCCCTGGTAGCGGGTCAGACCCGCGCTGGCGCCGAAGGGACCGTTGCCGGTGGCCGGACCGTTGTTGTCGGTCAGGACGCCGCGGACCGAGACCAGGCCGCTGATGCCGGCCCGCTTCTCGGGCTTGTGCGTTCGGACGCCCGGGACGCTGCCCTTGAGCGCCTCGACGTCATGCTTCAAGCTGGCCACGTTGTCTTCGAGCGTGCTCACCTTGACGTTGAGCAGGGCCAGCTCGTCGGCGAACTCTATGGTCAGCGCCTCGAGGTTCCGGAGGTCCTGCTCGGACACGGGGCCGCCCAGGTCGCCGACCTTCTTGCCGCTCATCCGGCGCAACATGCGCTGGACGATCTGGGCCATCTGGTATCGGGTGAGTGTCTTGTTGCCGTGGAACTTGTTGTCGTAGCCCTCGAGGATGCCGGATTCCACGGCGTCCTTCACTGCCGTGTAGGCCCAGTGACTCTTGGGTACGTCCGAGAACGGGTTGTCACGCGTCAGCGCGTGTCCGGGCGAGGCTGCGTACAGCAGGGCCGCCGTCAACGCCCACCATCTGAGTTGTCGCTTCATCGTCGGTTGTCCTCCCTGAGAACTTCCGTTGTCCGTTTCCTTTATGGTCGTTACCTGGATGTCGTGTTCGGGGCCTCTGGCGCGGGCTCTCTGGTCCCTGGCGCCATCTCCCCTGGAGTGGTGGATCGCGCTCCTCGCCTCCTCTAGGGGCCTCTGGCCCGGCCGCTCCGCCGCTGGCGGAGGCCATCCATACATTTGGTTCGTTCGGTCATGTCGATTTGTAGAAACTCGGGACTACGGGAACTCCGATTGCTACTTACATTTCGGACCGTTGGGTCCCAACGTTAACGGAACCTTCGATGCGCCGGCGATTTGCGAAGATACTGACGGATAAAGGAAAATCCAGGATCGTCGACACAAGATCGCGCCCTGCATGACGCGATATGAAGGGCTCGAACCTTTCAGGTCCGGCCCTCTGGCCAGAACCCCCTCCGGGGGCGTATACTGCTCTCGAGGAGCGCCTAGCGCGCGCCTCGCTCGGAGGCTGTGATGTTCAACTTCGGTTTCCCCGAACTCGTCGTCATCCTGGTGCTGGCCCTCATCATCTTCGGACCGGGAAAGCTCCCGCAGGTCGGCGCCGCCTTGGGCAAGGGAATCGCAGAGTTCAAGAAGGCGGCCAAGGGCCTCCAGGACGATCTCTCCAGCGACGACAAGGACCCGAAGGGCCCTGCCTGACGCCAGAGGCCCGAGGCCTCAGGCCGGCTCGGCAGTCCAGAGCTGGCCGGAGAGCCGCGCCCGATCGGCCTGCGCTCCCAGCTTGCCCAGCAAGAGCCCCATCCCGGCGCAGCATACGAGAAACCCGATGGTCCCGAGTAACCCAGCCGGGGCCGCGGCCACGCCCATGGCCGAATACTGTCCAGCCGGCTGGATGAGAAGCCGGCTCGGTACCAAAAGGAGCGCATGGAGCGTCGCGACGGCCAGCGCGTTGGCCGCCGAGTGTGCCCGGCATCGCAGCCCCAGCCAGGCCCCCGCGGCCAGCAGGATCGAACCGGAAAGTGACGTGAGAAGATCCGGGAGCGAAAGTCGCACCGATTCCGCCAATCGCCAGTCGAGCACGGGCAGGCCCAGCAAAAGGCTCGCGCTGGCCACCAGCGCAGCTTCGCAGCAAAGCAGACCGAGCAGCACGGTTCTCACGTCTACCGGCAGCCGCTTTCGCGAGTGCTCTGCGAGAAGCCCCGCGAACACGACCTGGTAGGCGGCCATGAAGAGCACGGCCGATATGCCCATCGTCCGGGGCCCAACCCGGACGTCGCTTCCCAGCAGCCACATCGGAGCCAGGCTCGCCATCATCGCCAGTGCCCCTAGCCCGAGCGAGGCCGCTCCCACCGGCAGGCTGCGCGAGACGCCGGTTGCCTCCACCGGGCCCACTTCCGTAAGCCAGCCCCCGACCCGCTCCCACTCGGAGGAGGCGCGCTTGCAGTCCCCGCAGACCGACTGGTGGAGGGTGAGCAGCTCCGAGGCGGCCGGGTCGAGCTCCCCGTAGTACCGGTCCAGCGCCATCGCCTGGAAGCGGGCGCACTCCTGGGCGCCCGGACGTCGATCGCTGCCAGGCGAGCTCATAGCCAGCCCTCCCTTCGCAGCTTCTCGCGCAAGAGCGAGGCCGCCGTGTTCATCCGGGACTTGATCGTTCCTTCGTTGAGGCCGAGCTCCTGCGCGATGTCCCGGTAGCGCATTTGCCGGTAGTGCTTCATCACGAGCACGATCCTGAACTTCTCGGGGAGCGTCTCGAGCGCGGTGCGTAGCGCTTGCTGCGCCGAACGTTCAAGGACCGCCTCTTCGGGGGTGGGCAGCGCCGGAGCGTCGGGCCTGTGGGCGGCGATGGCCGCGGCGCCCGAGTGTCTGGGCTCGTCCTGGAGCCAGTCGCGGTACAGGTTTCCCGCGATACCGAAGAGCCAGCCGGAGAACCGGCGGGAAGGATCGTAGGTGTGCCAGTAGCGGAAGGCCTTCAAAAAGGTTTCCTGGAGCAGGTTCTCCGCGTGTCCGCCGTCGGACGTTCTGCGCGCGAAGAAGGCCAGCAGAGGCTGGCGAAACCTGCGAAAGGCCTCGTCGAAGGTGCCTCGGACCTCGCCCTCGGAGGGGCCGAGAGAACCCGGACTCTGGCCCGCGAAGGGCGATTCGGCTACGGCTTCGGTTCTGTCCGACACTTGGTCTCCGGGGTGCGCACACCTGAACTGGGACCGGGCCGTCCGGACGACGGCCTGGGGATCGAGCCTCTTTCGTAATATATACGAGTGGTGACTCGAGGTCGTTCGAATTAATTACACCCAGTTGAAGGCCGGACTGCCGACGAGGCCCCGCCGCACGACATGGAAACCGACACGCCAGCTCGCCCCGAAGGGCCTCCCGTGAGGCCGGCCGCGGCGCAGCCCGATCCCGTCAAGCTCGAGAAGCTCGCGGAGCTGGCGCGCTCTCCCGGTCCGCTCGACGTGCGCAGCCGGGCGATCGTGTTGCTGGGGCGCGTGCTCTCGCCGACGGACCGGATACCCGTCGAGATCCTACAGGGGCTGGCCTCGCAGACGGCCGAGCCGGATCTGGCCTTCCACGCCCGCCGGGCCCTCGACGATATCCAGCGCCGGGCGACTGCTGTCGCGGCCCCTGCGGCCAGGCCCGCGGCGAAGGCACCCGGGGATTTGCTTGCACGGCTTGCAGAGGAGAAGGACGCGGCCGTCCTGTTCCCGCTCGTGGACGCGGTCATGCAGCAGCCGAGGCCCGAGTACCTCGCGGTGCTGTTGCGGCGGCTGCGCAAAGAGGCCGAC
Source organism: Candidatus Wallbacteria bacterium (assembly GCA_016213845.1). Lineage (GTDB taxonomy): Bacteria > Muiribacteriota > UBA6191 > JACPRK01 > JACPRK01 > JACPRK01. The sequence continues at coordinate 104,735 of JACQZN010000049.1, read as the reverse complement.
GTCCGAATCGTCAGCAAGCTGACGAAGGCGATCGGAAGCTTCGGGGAGGAGTCGACCTTCGAGGAGATCTGCCGGTACCTGGAACACCCCGACGCGCGGGTGAGAGCCAACACGGTGGAGGGGTTGGCCGCCTTCAAGACCGAGGATCGTTTCAAGCGGGTGCTGCCGCTCTTGCGCGACCCGGACAACCGGGTCCGGGCCAACGCCGTGAGGCTGCTGAGAGACTACCGCGACGGCGATCCGATGCAGCTTCTGGGGGAGATGCTGCGCTCGTCGAATGTGGCGTACCGATCGAGCGCTCTGTTCGTGCTTTCGAAGTTCCAGTCGGGGCCCGCCGTGGAGCTGGTGAGGGGGGCGGTGGGCGATCCGGTGGCGTCGGTGGCGGTGCAGGCCGCCGAGGTGCTGGTGGAGCTGGGTCAGCCGGAGGGGCTGGAGCCGATCTCGCGACGGCTTGCCTCGTCGAGCGAGGAGGAGAGCAGCCTGGCGCTGGCGGCGCTTCGGAGGCTCTCGGAGCGGGTCTCGGAGCCGCTGAAGCAGCGAGTGGACGCGCTTATCGACGGATGGTTCGCGAGGCGCTACGAGCTGGTGAGCGACGAAGGGGAGGCGGGTCCGGCTCTGAAGAAGTCGCCGGCCGATTCGGCCGAGGACCGGCTGATGGCGCAGATCGACGTGTTGCTCGACGACGAGGGACCGCAGGGCCTGGCGCCGGTAGCGGAGCCAGAGCCGACCGACTCGAAAGATTCGTTGGCTCCGTCGGTTCAGGTCATGGGGCCGGAGGCCAGGAGCCAGGCCCCAGAAACCCCGGTGGCCGCCTCCGCCGGCGCGGCTGGCGGTTCGCCGTCCGGGCCGGGTGCCGCCGAGCAGCCGAAGGGACCCGACGAGACTCAGCCGATCCCGGTCGTCGCACCGACCTCCGGTTTCACCGCGAGCGGGGCCGACCGACGTGCGGCCGTCGTGGCGCCCGCCTCGGTGGCGCCGCCGCCGGCCGGTTCTCCCCCTGCGGCGCCGCGCCGCCGCCCGGCAGAAGGCGCGGCCAGGAGTTCGGCGCCGCGGACGGGGCCCGATCAGCCGCCCGCCGTTTCAGGGCCGCCGCGGCCTGCGAAAACCACCGCCGCGATGCAGGCCTCCGAGGTCGAGGGGCACGTCGGCCCGCGCTTCGAGGGAGTGCCAAGTCCACTCGACTCGCTGGCTCCCGCGGCTCTGAAGGAGCGATTGGATGCGCTGGACCCGGTGGGGTCACCGGAGGATCGCAGTCTCTTGGAGGCCGGCGCGAAGTCGCCCGTGACCGATGTCCGCCTCGAAGCCAAGAAGCGCCTGGCGAAGCTTCCGCGCAGCTCCGCGGCCGCCAGCCCGGGGACCTCCTCCCGGTTGCGAGGCGCGGCCATCGCGCTCGTGCTGGCCCTCGCTGCCGCGGGCGGCGTCGCCTGGTGGCTCTCCACCCGGGCGCAGCCCCCGCCTGCCGTCACGCAGACCCCGCCGATCCCATCCCAACCCCCGGCGGTCCCGGTTCCCGCGCCCCCGGTGGCGCCGCCCATTCCCCCGGCCGCGCAACCCCCAACGGCCCCGCCGCCGGCCCCGCCGCCGGCTCCGCCCCCACCGCCGCCTCCCGCCGGCGCCACGGCCAGGACCCTGCTCGGCGGGCTCCCGTTCTCGGCCTTCACCCTCATCCCGGGCCAGGACGCTTTCCTCCTGGAGCTTTCGCACGTCGCAGCCACCTCTCCCACCGCGCCCGCCCCCTGGCTCCCCGCCGCAAACCTCGCGGCCGCGGTGTCCGGAAAGACCGCCCTCAAACAGCTCACCTCCGACGGCCTCTCCCGCTCGGCCGCTCCCACGCCCGACGGTCAGAGAATCGGCTTCCTGCGAGGCCCCTCCACCGAGGCAGCGCTGGTCCTGATGCTCTCGGACGGCCGCGACCCCCGCCGCGTCACGCAAGGCGTCTCGTGCGGTGAGTTCTCGTTCTCCCCGGGCGGCAACAAGGCCCTAGTCCGTGTCGACAACGTCGACGAGAAGGGGAAGATCGTGGCCTCCAACATGGCGGTCCTCGACTTGCTCGCCTCTCTCCCCATCTCCGCCCGCGACCTCTTCCTGGGACGCGGCGCCAAGTACCTCACCACCGACGGCAAGGCCGCCTCGCCAGCCTGGCATCCCAAGCTGGCCAAGCTCGCATGGGGGACTCCGCCCGAAGCCGCCCCGGGTAAGGTCGTCGTCACTGCCACCGACGGCTCCGCCAGGCAGGAACTCCCCGTCTCGGGACGGCTTGCGCGGCTCGCCTGGTCTCCGGACGGCAAGCTCCTGGCCGCGCTCGTCGAGGAGGCTGACGGCTCCCACTTGCGCGTCCGCGAGTATCCGGCCGGCACTCAGTGGCGCGACGTCTTCTCGCCGGCAGATCCCGGCAAGTACGTCACCGACTTCGCCTGGTCCCCAAAGGCCGATCGGCTGGCTGCCATCGTCGCCCGGCAGCCCGGAGCCCCCGGGAAGCTGCTCCTCGTGCCGGCCATTTCCACCGGCTCGGCCTCCACTCTGGCCGCCGATGAACTCTACACCCAGGTCCGCTTTGGCGGCTCGGGCAAGAGCGTCGTCTCCCGCCAGCTCGGCAAGGCCCCCACAGGCGATCTCGTAGAGCACTCTCTGCCCTGACTTTCGCAAGAATGTTCTTGCGTGAGGGCCGATTTTGTGCTACATGGCGTTGTTAGCACTCAACCCGGGCAAGTGCTAACAACCCTGTCTGTCCCGGATTGCCAGCCAAGGAGGGCATTCATGAGTCTCAACCTCACACCGTTGGGCGATCGTGTCGTCATCAAGCCGGCCGAGGAAGAGGAGAAGACCGCAGGCGGTATCTATCTTCCCGAGACCGCCAGCAAGGACAAGCCGTTCAAGGGCGAAGTCATGGCCGTCGGCCGCGGCAAGCTCAATGACAAGGGCGAGCGCCAGCCTCTCGAGGTGAAGGTCGGCGACAAGGTCATCTACAGCAAGTACGCGGGCACTGAGATCAAGGTCAACGAGCAGAAGCTCCTCATCGTTCGCGAAGAGGACATCCTCGCCATCCACTAATCCCAGGGCTCCCTACCGGTCCCACGTAAACCCCAAACCGTGAGTCGGGCCCCCGGCCCGGAACGAAACTCAGGAGGTCAACCACAGTGGCAAAGCAACTGCTTTATCATTCGGATGCGCGCCAGGCTCTGGAGCGCGGCGTCAACAAGCTGGCGACGGCCGTCAAGGCGACGCTCGGCCCCAAGGGCTGCAACGTCGTCCTGGACAAGAAGTTCGGCTCCCCGACGATCACCAATGACGGCGTCACCATCGCCAAGGAGATCGAGCTCGAGGACCCGTTCGAGAACATGGGCGCCCACCTCGTCAAGGAGGTCGCCACCAAGACTCAGGACGTTGCCGGTGACGGCACCACGACCGCCACGGTCCTGGCCCAGGCGATCCTCCACGAGGGTCTTCGCAACGTCACCGCGGGCGCCAATGCGATGCTCATCAAGAGCGGCATCCACAAGGCCGTCGACGTCATCGTCGGCGAGCTGAAGAAGAACTCCATCGAGGTCAAGGACAGCACGAAGATCGCGCAGGTCGCCTCTATTTCCGCCAAGGACGAGACGGTCGGCAAGATCATCAGCGAGGCCATGGAGAAGGTCGGCCGCGACGGCGTCATCACCGTCGAGGAAGGCCAGGGCTTCGACACCCAGCTCGAGACCGTCGAAGGCATGCAGTTCGACAAGGGCTACATCAGCCCCTACATGGTCACCAACTCCGAGCGGATGGAGGCGGTCCTCGAGGACCCCTACATCCTCATCCACGAGTCGAAGATCAGCAACATGAAGGAGCTCCTGCCCCTCCTGGAAAAGGTCGTCCAGGCCGGCAAGCCGCTCCTCATCATCGCCGAGGACGTCGAGGGTGACGCGCTCGCCACGCTCGTCGTCAACAAGCTGCGCGGCACGCTCAACTGCGTCGCCGTCAAGGCCCCCGGATTCGGCGATCGCCGCAAGGCGATGCTCGAGGACATCGCGATCCTCACCGGCGGCAAGAAGGTCACCGAGGAGCTCGGCCTCAAGCTCGAGAAGGTCGGCTTCGAGCACCTGGGCCGCGCCCGCCAGGTCAAGGTCACCAAGGAGCTCACGACGATCGTCGAGGGCAAGGGCAAGGCCGCTGACATCAAGGGCCGCATCACGCAGATCAAGCGCGAGATCGACGACACCACCTCCGACTACGACCGCGAGAAGCTCCAGGAGCGCCTCGCCAAGCTGTCGGGCGGCGTCGCCGTCATCAAGGTCGGCGCTGCGACCGAGACCGAGATGAAGGAGCGCAAGACCCGCGTCGAGGACGCCCTGGCCGCCACGCGCGCAGCGGTCGAGGAAGGCATCGTCGCCGGTGGCGGCGTGGCCTACCTCAACGCCCTCGTGGCACTCAGCACCCTGAAGCTCACCGGCGACGAGCTGACCGGCCTCAACATCATCCGCCGCGTCATCGAGGAGCCGACCCGCCAGATCGTCGAGAACGCCGGTCTGGAAGGCTCGATCGTCGTCGAGAAGATCAAGAGCGACACGAGCAAGAAGAACTGGGGCTTCGACGTGACGGACTGCCAGTACAAGGACATGATCTCCAGCGGCATCGTGGACCCGACCAAGGTCACCCGGTCGGCCATCCAGAACGCCGCCTCGATCGCCTCCATCCTCCTCACCACGGAGGTCCTCATCACGGACAAGCCGGAGAAGAAGGAAGCTCACCCCGGCGCCGGGATGGGCGGCATGGGCGGCATGGGCGGAGACATGATGTAACTCCGCTCCAGGCGGCCTGAGCTGTAAGCAGGTCATCCGGCCCGGGGTCCCGCGAGGGATCCCGGGCCGTTTCCATTCCCGCGCCCCGTGCTGTATTCTGTGCCCGGGAGGAGATACAGATGGCTTCGGGCCCAGCTTCAATGACCATGGACCGCCTCGTGGGGGTCGAGGTGTACCTGCGGCTCGACCAGAACACCGACTTCGTCGAGGCCGAAGAGGAAGACGGCCGCATCCGCGTCAAGGTCACGGGCGTCGACCCCACCCTGGGCATCTGGGTCCTGGCAAACCGCTACTCCGTGCGCCAGCAGTCGCACCTGACCACCGTGCCCGCACACGTGCTCATCCCGTTCCGCAGCATCCTCTCCATCGCGATGATCGACAAGTCGCTCCAGCAGGCCGCCGAGGCCACGTCGCTCGAGGAGGCGATGGCCGGGGAATCCGCCAGCAAGGAAGACATGGAGCGCAACGCCCGCGACAAGGTGAACTGCTCCCGACAGTCCTACCGGTCGGCAAAGTTCGAAGGCGCCAATCTCGCCGGCATCGTGATGCGCGAAACGGATCTCGAGCGCGCCAATCTCAGACGCGCCGACCTCTCCAACGCAGACCTGAAGGACGCGACGCTCAGAGAGGTCAACGCCGAGGGTGCCAACTTCCAGGGCGCCTACCTGTGGGAGGCGATCCTCGAGGGCTCGATGTTGACGGGCGCCAACTTCAAGGGCGCCAACCTCTATCTGGCCAACCTCAAATCGGCCAGCATGGCCAACGTCGTCCTCGACGGCGCAAACCTGGTGGAGTGCACGCTCACGGACGCGAAGATCACGGGCGCCAGCCTCGATAACGTGAAGCTCCTCCGAGCCAAGATCGGCAAGTTGCAAGGAACGGATCGCGAGTGGAAGCTGCTGGGTACCGCGCTGAAAAAGGAAGGCAAGGAGTACTTCAGCGGCAGCTACCTGTCGGAGGCGCGCTGGTGTCTGGAGCAGGCGTCGAACTTCTTCAAGCAGGCCAAGGATCAAGTCTCGATGGGCGAGGTAAAGAACATCCTGGACGACCTCGAGGAAGAGGAGAGGCTCTCCATGGCCATGTCCAAGGAGCGCGAACGCGGCTGAGCCGCAGTCTCTCTCAGCCGCCGTCCGGTTGTCGGGTGAGAACCCCGGCTTCCCTCAGCAGCTCCCGGTAGAGCGAGTCCAGTCGCGAGATCATCGCGGCGGCGCCGTGCCCGGCCAGCACTTCCCGGCGCGCTGCCTCGCAGAGCGGCTCGAGCTCCTCCGGCCGGCAGAGGCATTCCAGCACCCGGCCCGCCAGACGATCGACATCGCCCGGCGCGACCAGGAATCCCGTGACGCCTTCCCGCAGCAAGTCCGGCACACCGCCCACGGCAAACGAGACGCAGGGCACTCCCGCGGCCATCCCTTCCTTCAGGACGACGGGCGAGCCTTCGTTCCTGGAAGTCAGCACCAGCACGTCCAGCGCGCCGTAGACCGAGGCAAGGTCCCGGCGCCAGCCGGTGAAGTGCACCCGTCCGGAGAGCGAGAGCTCTCGCGACTGCGCCTCGAGCTCCTGGCGGCGTTCGCCATCGCCGATGACCAGGAAGTGCGCTTCCGGGCAGCGGAGTCGCAGCAGCGCGGCCATCCTCAGGAACTGCTCGTGCGCCTTCACGGCGGTCAATCGGCCGACGATCCCGGCGACTGGCGCAGAGCCGGGTATGCCCAGCTCCTCGCGCAGCTCGTGACGGCGTGTGGCGCGGCAGCCGACCAGCGGCTCCAGGTCGAGCCCGTTCGGGACGATGACGACCTTCGCGCCCGAGGCCACTCCGAAGCGAGCCAGGTCGTCCCTTTGCCGCTCCCCGAGGACCACGATCCGGCTGGTGATCCTCCCCAGCAGCCGCTCTGCCAGGCGGACTAGAGCATTACCGGCTCGCCCGAAGTACCCCTCGAAGACGTGTCCGTGAAAAGTGTGCACCACGACCGGAACGCGGCACACGAGCGCCGCGAGCCTCCCCAGGGTCCCGGCCTTGGACGTGTGCGTGTGGACGATCGAAGGCCGCAGTTGCCGGAAGCGGGCAATCAGTGCCGCGAGCGATCGCAGGTCGTCTGTGGCACGCAGGGAGCGGCCGAGCGTCTCGATGTACTCGGGCAGGACGCCTCGGTCCGTGCAGGCCTGCTCCATGTCGCCCTCGTTGGGCTCCACTCTGCCCGTCAGGAGATGGTTGCGGTAGCCCAGCCGGTCGAGTCCCTGGCAGACGAGACCGACGTGTACCGCGGGACCGCCGATGTTCAATCGGGCGATGACGCGGGCCACGACGATCTCTTGCCTGGAGCCGGGAGCGCGTTGAACCTGGGGCGTCATCGTTGGGCCACTCAGACCGATGCGAGCGACTCGCCCCGGATGATGCGGCGGTAGGCGTCGAGCGTTTCCCGAGCGACTCGCTCGGGCGTGAAATAGGACTCGGCCCGGAGTCGTCCCAAGCGCCCCATCTCGCGGGCGCGCGCCCGGTCCTGCGCGCAGACGGCCATGGCCTCGGCGAGTGCCGCGGCACTCGGCGCGGAGGCCAGGAGGCCGGTCACTGCGTGCGCGACCAGGTCGGCGGGTGGACCAATCTTCGTTGCGACGACGGGTCTGGCTGCCGACATCGCCGCCAGGCAGCAGACGCCCGGATCACGGGCCAGTGACGGGATCACGACCAGATCGAGCGCTCCGGCGGCGTGCTGCGGGTCGTCCCGAAGTCTTGTCAGATGGGCCCGGCCGCCGAGCTCGGCGGCGGCCTTCTGGAGCGAGGGTGGCGGCTGGTCCATCGTGAGGAGCACGAGGCGGGGAGGGGCTTCGGCGGCATCGGCGCACGGGAGCATCGAGAACGCCTCCAGGAGGATCGAAAGGCCGCGGGCGCTGTGGGACGGTCCGAATCCGCCGATGAGGAAATCGCCGGCCAGGGCGCCCCATTCGGCGCGCAGGGACTCCGGCGAAGGCGCCAGGGAGTCGAGTCCGGGTGTCGCAGGCGGGACCAGCGAGATCCTCTCGAGCGGCACGCCGTGTCGTTGCTGGAGCTGGGCCGCGTCGGCGGAACAGGCTGCGATGAATCCGTGCCGGGCGGACCCGAGCGCGCGCGCGGCCCGGACCAGGGAGTCGGCGGCCGATGCGGCGTCCTCGGCAGTGAGGCTCGACGCGACGGGAACAGCCCGCAGTGCCGCGGCCGCGGCCGCGACGAGATCGGCCACGGCGCCGTGCGTGTGGACGATGTCCGGACGCAGGCGCCGGCAAACTTCGTCGAGCCCGAGGGCCGGACGCGGGTCGAGCTCGCCGGCCTGCGGCAGGCCGATCACCTCGATTCCGGCTGCGGCGAAGACGCTGGTGAAGCGGACCATGCTTCCGGCCAGCTCCTGCGCGTGAGGCATCGCGATCGCGGGCTCGAGCCCGAGCGTTGCCTGGGCCGCGGTCAGAGTCAGCAGCAGCGCCTCGGCCTCGCCGGGCGGTCCGGGGCGGTGCACGTGCAGCACGCGCACGGCTCAGGCACCTCTTTCCGGTTCAAGGCCGGACGCGAGCCCCCAGCCGATGCCCATGAGGGACATCAGCACGGCGGGCGGCAGGGCGTAGGTCCAGTTGGAGTGAAACAGTCCGAATGCCATGAACGTGACGAAGGCCTGGATGGAGCCCAGAGCAGCCGCGTGCTCCAGTGAGCCCGCCGCCAGGGCGCCCAGCCCGCAGACCGTGCGGCCGAGGAAGGCTGCGTGGATGGCCAGGAAGGCCGCCAGTCCGAGGACGCCGGTCTCGCAGAGGAGATCGACGTAGTTGTTGTGGGCGGAGAGTTTCGAGGGCTGATCGGGGGACTTCAGACCGTCGTGCACGACCCCGAAATTGCCGCGCCCGGTGCCCCAGGGGAAGTGGCGCGCGGCGATCGTGGCAGCGACGCGCAGGACGTCGAAGCGGTACTGGTTGCTTGGATCTTGGGTGCTTGCGATGGTGCGGTAGCGGGTGGCGATGGGGGCGTTTGGCCAGAGCGCAAGCGCCACCAGGACAAGCAGCAAGACCACGGGAGGGGCGCGCCGAGTGAGGAGGGCGGTGGCCGCCAGGCCGGCGACCAGGGCGGCCAGGTTGGCACGCGTCTGCGTGAAGGCAAGCGCGAGCGCGACCAGCGCGCACCAGCCCGTGGCGGTTGCGGCAACGGCGGGCTCGCGGGCGAACAGGGCAATCGAGCTGCCGACTGCCAGGGCGGGAGTCAAACGAGCCGAGAAGTCGATTGTGTCGGAGGCCGGTCCGGCGACGCGGCCGGTGGCGAGGGCCTGGTGCTTCCACTCTCCCGGGTGGAAGTGCTCATAGATGGCGAAGCCGGCCGCGTAGGTCGAACCCAGCGCCATCGCGACGAGCAGCGGCTTCAGGGCGCCTCGTCGGCGCACGCGATGGGCTGTCAGGAACAAGAGCAGGAAGACCGCCGTCTTGGGTAGCTCTCGCAGGCTCTCGGCCGGCCGGATGCCGAGCGCTGCCGTCAGAGCCAGCGCTGCAATGTACGCCGCCAGGGCGAGTCCGAGAGGGCCGAGAAGCTCGCGCGCCGGACGGGCCTGAATTGCCGGTCGCCGCAAACCATGGGCTGCAACGCACAGGACCGCCGCCCACATGCCGACGTTGACGAGCGCCATCGAGAAGAAGAGCCCCGCCAGCGCCAGGCAGAGAAAGGCGCCGCCGGCCAGGTCCAGAACGTCTTGCCTCTGCCGGGGGGAGGGGACGGGCTCGGAGAGCTCGGGCATGATGGCCGACAGCCTACTCTGGCCGGCCGCTTCCCGGAAGTGCGGCGTGCGGCCTGGGTGCGGTCACGTCAAAGTCGGAGCCGCGGAGGCGGAAATCGGGGGCTGGCTCCGAAACCCCATGCAATCTGCCCCATGCCGAATCGGTTGCCTGGGGTTTCGGTACCTGATTTCCGCCGACTTTGCCGGAGCCCTGGCGGCTGGTGGGCGACGCCAGATGATGGGGAGCTTCGACCCGCTCGGCCTGAGCCTGTCGAAGGCCGCCTGAGTTGATGCGATCAATCGTGCGACCGCCCTTCGGCACACATGTCCTGAGCTCGCCGAAGGGCTCGGGGGCAGCGGTTGCGAAGTGATGCGGCTCCCCGGTTCCCGGCGTCGCTTCCTGCGGCCGGGGCGGGCGGCTTGCGACGAGGGGCTTCGAAAAATCGTGTGTCGCCGATTCCGTGGCGGCTATAGTGCAGGACGCCGATGAAAGTGGAGCGAATCCTGAGTCGCGCCGTGCCCGGGGAAGACCCGCGCGGGACGCTCGAGAGCTACCTTAGGGAGAAGGGACTTCGTCTCACGCGCCAGCGTGAGGCGATCCTGGAGATCTTCCTGGCGCATCCGCAGCACATCAGCGTCGAGGACCTCTACAAGCGCGTCCGCAAGGCCGATCCGGGGATCGGGTTCGCGACGGTCTACCGGACGCTGAAGCTTCTGACGCAATGCGGTCTGGCGGAGGAACGCCACTTCCAGGGAGGGCGCTCGCGCTACGAGCCTGCGGCGTCGGAGCACCACGATCACTGCATCTGCACGGTCTGCGGGAAGATCGTGGAGTTCGAGAATCCGACCATCGAGCAGCTCCAAGATGAGGCCGCCGAGCAGCTTGGCTTCGAGCTCACGCACCACCGGATGGAGCTGTACGGGATCTGCGCCGAGTGCCGGCAGCGTCCTGTGCGGCGACGCCGCTGACGGGTCGCTTACTCCTGGGGCTTGTCCGAACCGCCGGGCGGCTGGGCGGCGCCTCGGGCGTCGTGCTCCTCGCGGACGCGGAGCACTTCCTTCTCCACCTCCGCAATCTGCCGGAGCTGCTCGGTGATTTTCTCGCAGCAGTCCTGGATTTCGGGGTTGGCAAACGACTCGGGCTGGACCGTCCGCAGGTCGTAAACCTTCTTGCCGATGGCGTTCTGCAGCGCCTGGATCTCCGACTCGCAGAGCGAAATCTGGCGCTTGAGCTTCAGCACCGTGAGCTCGGTCGACGTGGTGTCCTTGACGTCCTCGAGCGTTTCGCCCGCCTTCTTGACCACCTGCTTGGCCTTTTCTTGCAACTCGTCCCAGAAGCCCATGGCCTTGCCTCCTTACCTTCGCCATCAGGATAGCACCGCGAGCGGCGGTAACTCCGCTCGGCTTGACCCGCTTGGAGCGGCTGCCTATACTCGGAGCTCGATTTCGCCCGTCATGATGAAGCTCTTCAGAAAGCTCAAACCGCTCAGGTTAACGGACTACTCGAGCTGCGCCGGTTGAGCTGCCAAGCTCGACCCCGGAGCACTCGCGCAGGTCCTGCGCGGCCTACCCCGACCCTCCGACGATGCCCTGCTCGTCGGCTTCTCCACGTCCGATGACGCCGCCGTCTACAGGCTTTCGGAAGAGACCGCGCTGGTGCTGACGGTCGACTTCATCACGCCGATCGCCGACGACCCCTATGTCTTCGGCCAGATTGCGGCTGCAAACAGTCTCTCGGATGTCTTCGCGATGGGCGGCAAGCCTCTGGCAGCGCTCTCGATCGTCGGATTCCCATCGAAGCTCTTGCCCATCGAGGTCCTGGGCGAGATTCTGCGGGGCGGAGCCGACAAGACGCGCGAGGCGGGCGCGCACATCGTGGGCGGCCACAGCGTGGAGGACACCGAGGTCAAGTACGGGCTCTCCGTGACCGGGATCGTCCATCCGGATCGGATCGTGACCAACGCGGGCGCCAGGCCGGGCTGCGAGCTCTATCTCACGAAGCCGCTCGGCAGCGGCATCGTCACGACGGCAATCAAGCAGCGGAAGGCCTCCAAGGCTGCGGAGGAGCGCGTGCTGGCGCTGATGACGCAGCTCAACGCCAGGGCCGCGGCGGCGATGGTCGAAATCGGCGTGGCGGCCGCGACGGACATCACGGGCTTCGGGTTGCTTGGGCACGCCTTCGAGATGGCCGACGCTAGCCACACGAGCTTGGAGCTCCAGGCGGAGCGAGTGCCGGTGCTCGAAGAGGCGCTGGCCTACGCCCGCAAGGGCATCCTGACCGGGGCGGACGGGCGCAACCGCAAGTACCTGGAAGGGCGGCTGGAGGTCGGCGCGGGCGTCGATCCGGCGAGGCTGGCGGCGTTCTTCGACGCGCAGACGTCCGGGGGGCTCTTGATCGCGGTCCCCGAGGAGCGTTCGCACGCACTGGGGGCGGCGTTGGCGGCGGCCGCGGTGGAGGCCGAGAGGGTGGGACGGGTGTTGCCGCGGGGAGACAGGGCGCTGGTGGTCAAATGAGAATGCGGTTCGAGCACGCGGCTGCGGCGGTGGTCCTGGCCATGCTGATCGGGGGGCTGCCGGGCTGCGCAACGGAAGACGAGGTCGTCGGAGACCAGGTCCAGAACAAGGACGCCAGCTTCATCAGCTCGGTGGTCCCCAAGAAGGCACCTCCCGGGGCACGAGTGCGGATTCTCGGCGGGGACTTCGGTGACATGCCGGGCGACAAGGGGATGGTGAAGCTCCTGCCCGGGAGCGGGTACCAGCCTGTCCGGCTGGCGGTGGAGTCGTGGAGCGACACTCTGATTTACGTCCGCGTGCCCCAGGTGCCGTCCACGGCAAACCTGGACAGCCGGTTGCAGGTCACGGATTCTCGGGGGCAGATCGCGTATTCTGCAGTTGCCTTCGAGGTGGAGGCGGCCGCGAGCGGGGCGTCCAAGGAAGGCCGCTGAGGTTGTCGGCGAGGAGCCAGGAGGAGTCGAAAGATGAAAATACTCGTCATCGGCGCCGGGAAGATGGGCGGGGCGTTGGTCCAGGATCTGGCCCGGAATCCTCGTGTGACCAAGATCACCGTTGCCGACCGCGACGAGCAGCTGGCGCGCGCGGCGGCGGGGCGGGTCCGGGAGCGCGAAGGGCTGGTGGCGGCGGCCGTCATCGACGCGGCGGACGAGAGCTCGGTCGCCCGCGTCATGCAGGGCCACGACGCGGCGGTCGGCGCGGCCGACTACCGGTTCAACGAAACCCTGGCGCGTCTGGCCATTGCCGGGCGGCTCCACTTCTGCGATCTGGGCGGCAACAACACGGTCGTCGCCAAGGAGCTGGCGATGGACGCCGCCGCCCGGGCGGCTGGCGTCACGATCGTGCCGGACTGCGGGCTGGCGCCGGGCATGGTGAGCGTCCTGGTGGCCCACGGGTTGCGGGATCTGGAACGGGCCGACACCGTGTCGGTCCGCGTCGGCGGGCTGCCGGTCAAGCCGGTGGGACCCCTGCGCTACCAGCTCGTGTTCAGCGTGCGGGGGTTGACCAACGAGTACCTGGAGCCGGCCGTTGTGCTCCGGAATCACGAGCTGTCGACGGTCCCTTCGCTCACCGAAGTCGAGGAACTGGAGTTTCCCGCGCCGTTCGGGAAGCTCGAGGCGTTCCAGACCAGCGGAGGCACCTCCACCCTGCCCACAACGTACCGGGAGAAGGTGCGGGACCTCGACTACAAGACGATCCGCTACCCGGGTCACTGCGCGCTGATGAAGTTCCTGGCAGACCTGGGGATGCTCTCCGAGGCACCGCTCGCGGTCGGGGGCCAGGAAATCGTCCCCAGGCAGATCACGGAGGCCGCCCTGGTGCGGCACCTGCCTCACGAGGGCGCGGACGCCGTACTGGTGCGCGTCTCGGTGGACGGGACCACGGGCGGCCGCCGGGTGCGTCGCCGCTACCAGTGCGTCGAGTACGGCGCCGGCTCCCTGACCGCGATGATGCGGATGACGGCCTTCCCCGCTTCGATCATTGTCCAGATGATGGCCGATGGCACCATCACCCAGCGCGGAGCCGTTCCCCAGGAGCTGGCCGTGCCCCCGGACGCCTTCCTCGTAGAGCTTCGGCGACGAAACATCCAAGTCGAGGTGACGCAGGAGTGAGGGGTGAGGCTTGAGGCTTGAGGAGTGAGGCTTGAGGAGTGAGGCTTGAGGGGTGAGGGGTGAGGCGGAGGGCCTGCTGCGCGGCCCGCGCCCCTGGAGACTCGCGAGGTTCACGTCCTGCCCGGGAGCTGAAGTGACTCCTCGCCTTGCTCCTTCTCGCTCCTCGATTCTCGATTCTCGATTCTCGATTCTCAAATCTCCATTCCCGCTTCTCTGCTATAATCGCCAGCCATGTCGGCCTCCGTGATCACGGTGCTGGCGCTGCTCCTGGCGTGCGCGGCGATTCCGTTCCTGTGGTTGCGGTTCGACTCGGAGGGAAACTCGAGCCAGCGGCGGCTAGCCAGCGTTTCGCTCCTGCTCCTGGGGCTCTTCGTGTTCGGCTACTTCGCAGCCACGGCGCTGCCGGGCGAAGTCGACTTCCGACTGGACCCGACGTCAAGGGAGTCGCTGGGGTGGGTGTATCCTTTGATTCAGGCGGCTGCCTTTGCTGGCAATCCCGCCGTGCTGATTTTCCTGGCATTCGTGATGGCCGCAGCGGCCCTGAAGGCCGGCAGCACGCGGCGCGCCTGGGTCCTCCTGACCATCGTCGCCTTGGAGCTCGCCACCCGCGGCTTCTTGAAGCACACGATTGACCGGGCGCGGCCCGCAGGCAACTTCGAGGCCGCCACGAACCTGGCTTTCCCAAGCGGCCACGCCTCCGGGTGCGTGCTGGTCTACGGCGCGCTGCTGGTGATGCTCACCCAGACGCGGCGGCTGGCGCCATTCCGCGGCTTGCTCTCCGCGGCCTACGTTGTCTTCATCACCGGCATGGGAGCGTCGCGAATTCTGATGCGCGCGCACTCGGGACTGGACGTTGTTTCCGGCTTCGCCTGGGGCGCCTACTGGCTCGCTCTTCTGGTCCTTGTCTGGAATGGGGCCTGGTGCGCTTTCCCGCAAACGCTGCCGGCGCTCTCCGCAGCAAAGGAGGAGGCTCTCGATGCCCCAGCCCGGTAACGACCCCCGCGAGCCCGGCACCGAACCCAAGGCGCTCCGAGTCGGCGAGCTGACCCGCCAGATCAAGGACAGCCTCGAGAAGCGCTTCTCCGGCGTCTGGATCGAGGGCGAGCTCTCCAATCTGTCCCGTCCTGCAAGCGGCCACATCTACTTCTCTATGAAGGACGAAGAGGCCTCCATTCGCGGCGTGATGTTCCGCGGAAGCGCCGCCGCCCTGCAGTTCGCCCCCGAGAACGGCATGGCCGTCCGCGCTTACGGCGACGTGACGGTCTATCCGCCCCGCGGTGAGTACCAGCTCAAGGTCTTGCGGATGCTGCCTACCGGCATGGGCGCCCTGCAGCTGGCGTTCGAGCAACTGAAGAAGAAACTCCAGACTGAGGGGCTGTTCGACGCCGCCCGCAAGCGCAAGCTCCCGTACATACCGCGCGCCATCGGTGTCGTCACTTCCCCCACGGGCGCGGCGATACGGGACATCCTGAAGGTCCTTCGGCGCCGGTACCCCAACGTCTCGGTGACGCTCTGTCCGTGCAAGGTGCAAGGGGAAGGCTCTGCAGCCGAAATCGCCGGCGCCATACGGTACCTGAACGAAATCGGCGGCTTCGACGTCCTGATCGTCGGGCGCGGCGGCGGCTCTCTGGAGGACCTCTGGGCCTTCAACGAGGAGGCCGTTGCGCGTGCGATCGCGGCGTCGGCGATCCCGATCATCAGCGCGGTCGGACACGAGATCGACTTCACCATCGCCGACTTCGTCGCCGACGTGCGCGCGCCCACCCCCTCGGCTGCCGCCGAGATGGCGGTGCCCGACCGCAGCGAACTCGTCCGGCGAGTGGCCGAACTGGACCGCAGGCTCGAGCGGGCGGTCGGACGCAAGCTCGAGTGGCTGCGCGATCGCACGGAAGCGCTCTCCGGCAGGTCGCTCTTCCGGCGTCCGCTCGAGCGGATCCAGGCCCACCAGATGCGGATCGACGAGCTGCTCGGGCGGATGGCGAACTCGGCCCGGCGAGGGCTGGCGCTCAAACAGGCGGCCTTCGTCGCAGCAATCAACCGGCTGGAGCCGGTGAGTCCTCTGAGGACGATGCAGCGGGGCTACTGCATCGTGACGCGCGTGGACGAGGCCCAGCCGCTGACGGACGCCACAGCGCTGGTCCCGGGCGAGCTGGTCCGCGTGCGGATGGCCCTGGGGGCGATCGCCTGCCAGGTGACCGACGTCTTTCGGGAGACCCCCGGGAAAGGAGAGCAGGGGCGGTTGCCCCTGGTCTGAAACGCGATGGACGAAAACGCCACGCCGGAGAAGCCGGCCAAGAAGCGAATCAAGGCCACCGAGCCACCCCAGGAGCCCGAGAAGCAGTTCGAGGAGGCCCTGCGCGAGCTGGAGCAGCTGGCCGCCCAGATGGAGCGAGGCGACCTCACGCTCGATCAGGCCGTGGCCTCCTACGAGAGGGGCATCGGCCTCTCCAGGCTCTGCAAGAAGAAGCTCGACGAGGCCGAGGGCAAGATCCAGCAGATCTCCCGCGAGGCCGGCCTGACCGATTTCCTGCCCGAAGGCACCGACGAGTGATCCCAGTTGCGCCTGCTAGCAATAGCTTGTCTCCTGGCAGCGCTCCTGGGCGCCTCCGATGCGAGGGCGATCGACATCGACGTCTGGGAGTTCCCACGCATCCCCGACCCGGCCGATCCCTATGACCGCTTCAGCTGGCTCCGCTCCCTGTGCGCCCGCTTCGAGACCGACCACCCGGGCGTCCGCGTCCGGCTGACGGAGCTCTCCTGGCAAAACGGGGGGGACAAGCTCAAGATCGCCGTCTACTCGGGATCACCGCCCGACCTCACCAGCGGAGCGCTTCCGGTGAAGATGGTCCAGCAGGGCGTCCTCGATCCCACCGACGACTTCCTGACGCGCTCCGACCGCCAGGACTACCTCCCGGGGACCCTCGAGTCGTTCCGCTTCGGCGGGCGGACGTGGGGTTGGCCCTGGTGCTCCGTCGGCGACTTGCTCTACGTCAACCTGGAGCTGGCCTCAGCGGCCGGCGTGCAACTGCCCGAGGACGGCTCCTGGACCTGGGAAGAGTTCCTCGAGGCCGCCCGGCGGCTCACCAAGCCCGAGGGCGCGGGTTCTCCGGTGCACGGCTTCGGCTTCGTGAGTGTTCTCCTGCTCTGCCTGGACGGCGCCCGGCCGCTGCCCGGGCCCGGTGAGCCCGGCCTGGATTCACCCCAGGCGGCTGCCTCGCTCGGCAGGCTTATCGACCTGGTGAACGTGCACCGCGTCTCCCCCCCGAACGCCGGCGGAATGGAGGACAAGGACCTCTGGCAGGCCTTCAGCGAGCGGCGAAGCGTGGCCTGCGCGCCGTTCGGTCTATGGGCGCTCAAGGCGCTCGAGCGTAAGAAGCCCTTTCCGTACGCCGTGATGGGCTACCCGGGAGTCGCCGGCCGCCGGGGCCGATCGCCCGTCGCCACCAGCGGTTACTACGTCTTCCGACAGTCGGACCTGGCCAAGCGGCGGCTCTGCCACGAGCTGGCGAGGTTTCTCACCAGCGGCGTCAACCAGCGGCTGCTTGCGACCTACGGGCAGTTTCCGACCCGCCGCTCGGCCGGCGAGCTCTATGCTTCGGAACCTGGGATGCGCCGGGCGCAGGCCATCGTCAGCGGCGGATTTCCGCTTCCTGTCCACCCGAGGTGGGGGCAGCTGGACGCCCGAATCAAGAGCGCCGTGCAGCTGGTGCTCCTGGGCAAGGCGTCCGCGGGCCAGACGCTGGCGGAGCTCGCCTCCGAGGCCAAACGACTTGGCGGAGCTGTCGAGTCCGAAACTCGGCCTCCGCCTACCCGGGGACACGTCGAACGCGAGGCCGCCCGATTCCGCGGAGTGCTGTTCGGCCTGCTGCTGATGCTGGTCGGGGGCGGCGGCCTGGTCCTGACCCGCTTGCGCAGGCAGCTGGGCGACGTCTCGGCCTACGGATTTCTCTTGCCGTCGGCGCTCGTCTTCGCTGCCTTCACGGCCTGGCCCGTCGCGCGGGCGCTTCTCCTGGCCTTCCAGGACTACTGGCCCGGCGCCGGCACTTTCGAGGGCTTCGTCGGTCTCGAGAACTTCCGCCAGGTCCTGGCCAGCCGCGAGTTCCATGTCGCCGTCGGCAACACGCTGCTCTACACCGCGTTCGTCGTACCCGCCCAGATCGCGCTCGGGCTCGTGCTCGCCAGCCTGCTGTATCCGCTCGCCTCCGGGGCGCGCAACTTCTTCCGAGCCGCGTTCTACCTGCCGGGGGTCGCCTCGGTGGTCGTGCTGGCGATGGTCTGGCGGTGGCTCTACGACGATTCGTTCGGCCTGCTCAACAACCTGCTGGCGACGCCGCTCTTCGCGCCGGTCTATCAGCTTCTGGCGAACCTGACGCCGCTCATCGCCCGCCCAGGTTTTGCGCTGGCGGCGCTCTACGTGACGGTCTTCGCGTGCCTGGCGGCAAGGGATCTCTTGCGCGCTCCGAGGCTGGCTGGCGTCCTGGCGGCTGGTGCTGCCATGGCCGGCATCGGATGGCTGACACTGGGCATCGACTGGGCCTGGCACCCGAAGCAGCCGATCCGGTGGCTGACGTCGACGGAGCTCTCGCTCTTCAGCATTGCCCTTTCGACCGTGTTGAAGGGGCCGGGCGGCGCGCTGCTCATCTACCTTGCCGCGATGGAGGCGATCCCGGCAGAGCTCTTCGAGGCCGCCAAGTCCGACGGCGCCGGTCCGTTCCAGAGGTGGTGGCACGTCACGCTCCCGCTCGTGAAGCCGACCACGCTCTTCCTGGCCATCACGGGCGCCATCGACAGCTTTCAAGTCTTCGCGCAGGTGCTGATGCTCACCGACGGCGGACCGGCCGGCTCCTCGAGCGTGCTGGTCCACCAGATGTACACGCGCGCCTTCCGTGACCTCGACTTCGGGCATTCGAGCGCGATGGCGCTGATGCTCTTCTTCGTGCTGGTCGGCGTCAGCTTCGTGCAGTACCGGTATCTTCGGAGCGATTGGGAGTACTGATGACCCGGATTGTCCTCTTCGATATCGACGGAACCTTGATGCTCTCCGGTGGCGCGGGCGCCCGCGCGCTCGGGACAGCCTTCCGCGAGCTTCACCAGGTGCCGGAGGTGATGGCCGAAGTCACCTATGCTGGCCGCACCGATCCAGCCATCGTTCGGGACATCTTCCGTGTGAAGCTCGGACGGCATGGAGCGGACGGGGAGGTCGAAAGCATCCTGGAGCGCTACGTGACCCACCTGAGAGGCGAGATCGAAACTTCCCCCAAGGCTCTCGTGCTGCCCGGGGTCGAGCCGCTCCTTCAGTCCCTCTCGGGCCGGGATGACGTGGTGCTGGGACTCCTGACCGGCAACATAGAGCGGGGCGCCCGGCTGAAGCTCGGTCGCTTCGGACTCGATCGCTACTTCGAGTTCGGTGGGTACGCCTCCGACTCCGAAGACCGCGACGAGATCGCGCGCGTCGCCCTCGGTCGGGCCCGGGAGCGTTGCGGCGCCGGGGTGACAGCGGCCGACACCGTCGTCGTCGGTGACACCCCCAGGGACATCTCCTGCGCCCGGGCCATCGGTGCGCGTGTCCTCGCCGTTGCCACCGGGCCGCACTCCTGTGCGGAGCTGGCCGGGCACACGCCGGATTGGCTCTTCGACGATCTGTCGGACACGGCCGGGGTCCTGCGCGTTCTCCTAAACGGGACGCACGTCCAGGGGCGATGACTCGGCGGACGCGCGCCGCGGCGCTGGTGGGGGCGCTGGCGATGGTCACGGCCGCGCTGCTCGTTGCCTACTCGACGGTGGCGCACGCAGACCGTCTCCTCTATCCCGAGAGGCGCTCGCTCCTCGGCTCGGCCGGACGGTTCGGCTACCTCACGCCGGCCGACGCCGGGCTGGTCTACGAGGACGTGACGCTGCGGGCAACCGACGGGGTCGAGTTGAAGGGCTGGTACGCGCCCGTCGGCGCTGCACGCGGCGGGAAGGCCGCGCTCTTGATTCACGGCCACCAGGAGAACCGTGTCTCCGTGCTCCAGCTGACGCGCCTCTTCTCGGGGCTCGGCTTCTCGCTGGCGCTGTTCGACCTGCGGCACCACGGCCAGAGCGGCGGTAGCCACTTCACGATGGGAGTGCGCGAGTCGGAGGATGCGGCGCTGGCCGCGCGCTGGCTGCTGGCCCGCGGTCACGACCCCAGGAGGCTGGTAGTCTTCGGCGTGTCGATGGGCGCGATGATCGCGCTGGCGACGCAGGCCGAGACTAGCCTCTTCTGCGCGGTCATCGCCGATTCGCCCTCGTCGGACCTGCGGGAGACGGTCCTCGATTACAGCCGGCGCAATCCGGGCTTTCCAGTCTTCTGGCCCTCGCTTGCGATCCGGCTGGCCGAGCGCCTGGGCGGCTTCGACCTCGACCGGATGCGCGCCTCCGACCACGTGCGCCGCATCCGGTGCCCGCTCTTGCTCATCCACGGTGAGGCCGACAAGCGCATCCCCCCGTCTCACTCTCGCCGGCTCGCCGCCCTGACCGCCGGCCCCGTCGAGACGCTCTTCGTCCCCGGCGCTGGTCACGCCCAGGCCATCGATGCGGACCGGCCGCGCTATGACGCCGCCATCGCGTCCTTCCTGCGTCGGCATGTCGTCGACCCCTGAGCCCGCCCGCCAGAAACCCCGAGGCGCCCAGCTCTACCGGGACCTCCGCGGAAACCTCGTGGCGTCTACCTGTACCGGGTTTATCGACTGCGTGTCCAGCGGCCGTATCACGGCCGGCCGCTGCGAAGGACTTGGCGCACTTTCTCGAGCGTGAGAAAGGGTACAGATGGCCCGGAGTGCAGCTCGCTTGGCCGTAACCCGAATGCCCAACGTTTCCGTCAAGTCGAACGCCTTCCCCACCTGGCTCCCCTCGGCAGTATCAGGGCCCTCCGCGAGACGGCCTGAGACGCTCGGGGAGGGCGGTGAGCCAGCTGAGTTCGAGCTGGAACTGACGGATCGCGAGCTCGACGACGGCGAGCGCGATCGGGATGAGGGGGCCCTTGTCGCGGCGGATGTCGAGCAGGGTCTTCTCTTCCTTTGCGATCTGGGCGGCGAGGAAGCGGCGGCGGCGTGCGATCTGCGCGCGGACGGTGGCGGGAGTCGCGTGGAGCGAAAGGCAGAGCCAGGTGAGAAAGGGCGGCGGCGGGCGTTGGAGCGACCAGTCCTCGGCCGCGAGGGCCCGGGCCAGCGCGCGGCGCGCCGAGGCGGCCGGGGAGTAGACGATACGGTCGGGGCCTGCAGGGACCGGCGGCGCGGGGCGCGGTCCACGACCCTTTCGCGACCCGGAAACGGTGGCCGGCAGGGGCGGCTCGGACGGGTGGAGCAGCTGCAGGCGTGCGAGCTTGGCGAGCGAGTAGTAGACCTGTGCCCGCGAGATGCCCGCCCAGTCCTCGACCTCGCGCCGCTCCAGCTCGCGCACCATCTCGTAGCCGTGCATCGGCCGCTCCAGCAGCAAGCTCAGGACGACCAGATCCGGCGTCGTCAGCCGGGCCGTCTCGGGCCGAGTCATCGTGTGGCGGTCCTGCGCTGCCGCGACCAGAACCACCAGTCGCGCTGCTCCTCGGGCAGCTCCGGGTCCCTGGCCTGGGCCACCGCGCAGGCGAAGACGTCCTCGCAACAGGGATCATGACGCACGCCGGTGAGCCGGCAGAGCTCGTCGTACATCTCCTTGGGGTCCCGTCGCGCCAGCTCGTTCACCGTCGTGACGCCGAGCCGCCGCAGGTCGCCCAGCGTCGCCTTGCCCACCGATTTCAGCTCCCCAAGCTCTCTCGAGTCCATCCGTGCGCTCTCCTCTTGACCGCCGCCGCTCCTTCTGGTAGTCTAAACGAGACGACAGCTAATCCAATTTAGACTACAGGAGCGATGATGTCAACGAAATTCACCGTCCGCAAGGCCACGCCTGTCATGTTTGTCGACGCCGTCGAGCCTGCCGTCGCCTTCTGGCAAGGTCTCGGCTTCGAGAAGACCGTCGAGGTGCCGCACGGAGACGCGATCGGTTTCGCGATCCTGATTCAAGGGGGTGTCGAGCTCATGTTCCAGAGCCGCGGGAGCATCGGCCTGGACGTCCCCGCGCTCGCCGCGGAGCCCTCCCGAGTTGCGCTCTACGTCGAAGTGAGCGATCTCGACGAGGCCACGGGCCGCGTCCAGGGCGCCCCCATCGTCTTCGAACGCCGCCGCACCTTCTACGGCGCCGAGGAGCTGGGCGTGCGCGATCCCGCCGGCAACGTCGTGACCCTGGCGCAGGTGCCCGCGGAGCAGGGCAACGGATGAGGAGAGGCTCTTCGGGGCCGGGACCCAGAGGAAAGTTCCCGAGGAGTACAGGCTCTTGGCACGTCCTCTCGGGGCCTTGGCGACTTTGTGGTTCGCCGCTTTCTAGTCCGGGGACAAGAGATTCAAACTGAGGCTTCTGCTCCGGGCCGCGGTCGTGGGCGCGTCGTGGGAGACGTCGGGAGGGCAGGTAGGAGAGGGGCGGGGCGACCCGTGCGTGCGGCTCGATGCGTGGAACACCTGGCGGGCGGCGCGGGTCAGACTCTCCGCGAGTTGACGAAGCGGAGGCGAGCAAGATGCTGCGACGAACCAGCCGGACGGAACCCAACGTGGTCACGGGGGCGAACGAACGACGGGGCCGGGCCGTGCGCCCGACACTTCGGAGCTTCCGCGGGGCAGCGGCCGTCTCGGTCGAACGGCCGCTGGACGTGGCGTTTGTCGTGCTGTTCGGTACCGCCTTCGGCTATCTGCTCTACGCCCACGCCCAGATGTTAGAGGCCTTCACGCTGCCGGAGGGCACCACCAACGCGAACTCCGTCTTCATGTTCACCGGGGCTCCCGAAACCCACTTGATGGACGAGCATCCGGCCGCCCACCTGATGCACCGCATCCTGTTGGCTCCCCATGCCATGCTGGCCGTGCTTCCCTTGACGACCTACTTCGCGCTCGCCTGGCGTCGCGTCCATTGCCGCTTGGAGCGCTTCGCGAGCCGGCTGGCCGCGACGATCCTCTTCGTGGAAGCCGCCCTCTGCGTCGTCAACATCATGTTCTCCGCAACGCTCGCCTTCCACCACACCGGCATGGACCGGCCCTGCAACTGGCAACCCCTCAGCACTCTGCTCGGCCTGAGCCTCTGGGGAATCCCTGCCTCGTTGCTGCCCCCTATCCTCGACTTCATCGCCCGCCGCGTGCGCTGAGGTTCCTATGGCGCGATCGGTACCGGCCTCTCGAGGGTGCCGCCAGCGGCCGTGTCACGGCCCGCCGTTGCGAAGGACCTTGCGCACTTTTTCGAGTAACCCCGCCGCTGTGTAGGGCTTGTTCAAAAGGTCGATGGAGTCGCCGGCTGCGCCGTGCGCCAGGAGGGCATCGTCGGTGTAGCCCGACATGAAGAGGACCTTCATCGCCGGTCTCAGGGCGGTCAGGCGGCGGGCAAGCTCCGGTCCGCTCATGCCGGGCATGATGACGTCCGTGAGAAGAAGGTGCAGATGGCCCGAATGCCGTTCGCACAGCAGCAGCGCCTCACCGCCGTGGCGGGCCTCCAGGACCTCGTAGCCCTGTCGCCTCAGAACACGGCTGCAGAGTATGCGCAGCGAGTCTTCGTCCTCGACGAGCAGCACGGTGCCGCGGCCCGATTGCGGAGTCGTCTCTGGGGTCTCTACCGGCGCCTCGCGGGCACCCTCCGGTGCGCGCGGCAGGTAGACCTGAAAGGTGGTGCCACGGCCGGGCTCGCTCTCTACCCCGATGTACCCCCCGGTCTGCTTCACGATTCCGTAGACGGTGGAGAGCCCGAGGCCGGTGCCCTTTCCCTTCTCCTTGGTCGTGAAGAAGGGGTCGAAGATTCGCGCGTGCAACTCCCGGGGGATTCCGCAACCCGTGTCGGCGACGCGCAGCAACACGTGCTCTCCAGGTTGCATTCCGGGACTTCGCCGCGCGACATCCGCCGTCATCGTTACATTCGAGGTCGAAACCACGAGCGACCCGCCGTGGGGCATCGCGTCCCTGGCGTTGACCACCAGGTTCAGCAGCACTTGCTCCACCTGGGTGGGATCGCCCACGACTCTCCAGAGGTCCTCGGCTGGCTCCGTCCGGAGAGCGATGTCTTCGCCGATGAGCCGCCGCAGCATCTTCTCCATGTCGCGGACGGCGACATTGAGGTCGAACACGCGCGGCTGCAGGACCTGACGGCGGCTGAATGCCAGCAGCTGCCGCGTGAGCGAAGCCGCCCTCGTGACCGCCTGGCGGACGACCGCCAGATCCTGGTAGGCGGGGTCCTCCGGACGGAATCCATCGGACATGAAATCCGTATAGCCGCCGATGACCGTGAGCAGGTTGTTGAAATCGTGTGCGACCCCACCCGCCAGCTGGCCGACCGCCTCCATTTTCTGGGAGTGTCGCAGCTGCTCCTCGCTGGCCCGCAGGGCATCCTCCGCCGAACGGCGCTGGATGGCCAATGCCAGAAGGTTGGCGGCCGATTGCACGAGGTGCCGCTCATCGGCCGTGAACTCCCGGGGTGCGGGGGCCAGGGCACGGAACACGCCGAACGGTCTGTCTCCGAGCTGCACGAGCACGCACAGCCCGGAGGCCGAGACGCCGTCGGCGGCGCATGAATTGCAGCTTCGGGGAGCGGCAAATCCGCAATCGGCAGGCCCCGGTTTCTCCAGGTGAACGCAGTTTGCGGCATCCCGGGCCCGCGCCTCAGTGCCTGGCTCCTCGATGCCCGCCACGTACCGCAGCCTCTTGAAGTCTGCGTCCAGCTCGAAGAGACCGCACGTCGTGATTCCCAGGCTCCTGGCCACACGCTCGGTGGTGGTGCGAATCAGAGCTGGAAGCTCTCCTTGTCGAAGCGCAAGTTGGCCCAGCTCGGCCAGCGTCTGCTGGTGATCGGCGCGCGCCAACAAGGCTTCACTTGCGCGCATCTGCTCCGTCACGTCGCGAGCCACGCCGATGATGCCGGCGGCCTTGCCGTCGCTACCTGAGTACGGGGCCTTCGTCGTGCGAAAGTTGCGCGGCACTCCGTGGATCTCGACCACCTCATCGATGAGGCGTCGCTTGCCGGATTCCACCACGCCAAGGTCCTGCTCACGGAAGTAACTCACGGCCTCGGGTCCAAAGTAGTCGCCATCCGCGCGGCCTAGGGCCGTGGCTCCCGCTCCGGCGAGAGCCCTGTCGAAGGCTGGATTCGTCAGGATGTAGCGGCCGTCGATATCCTTCACGAACACCAGCTCCTCCAGCCCGTCGATCACGTCGCGAAGCAGCCGGTTGGAGGCAGTGTCCTCGAACAGAGCTGTCTCATCCGTTGGGTCTTTCGGCTTCGAATTCACGCCCTCTCCGAAGCACGAATCGTGCCTTGAGTGGCGCTAGCTTCAAGGCTGGGTTTCTCGCCGCGCGCGGGGCGCAAAGTCTTGCGGGCCGCGCAAGAGCTTGCACGTGGGCTCCGCTATCCAGGTACGGGGAATCCCGCTGCGCGACAGCGGCTGAGCTTGTACTGCAATGTGCGCAGGCTGACACCGAGCGAGCGGGCGGTCAGCCTGCGATCATTGCTGCAGGACTCGAGCACGCGCAAGACGTGCTGTAGCCCCGCCGACTCCAGGTCGAGCGTGACGTCGCCGGAGGCCGCCCGCCCCAACTGCAGGCGCTCGGGTCCCACGACCGGGAAGAGGTCGAGCTCGTCGATCCTCTCCCCACCGCCCAGGATGGTGGCGCTCCGAATGCGATTCTCGACCTCGCGCACGTTGCCGGGCCACGGGTGGTTCATGGCGCGATGCAAGGCGGCCTTACTGAATCCGCGCGCGGGCTTGCCGCATTCAGTAGTTGCCCTGTCGAGAAAGTGGGACAGCAAGAGCGGGATGTCCTCCCGGCGTTCGCGGACCGGAGGCAGGCGCAGCGTGACGACATTCAAGCGGTAGTAGAGGTCCTCGCGGAACTTCTTCTCGCGCACCAGGGCTACCAGGTCTCGGTTAGTGGCGGCTACGAAGCGCACGTCGATCTTGCGGCCCAGGTTCTCGCCAATGCGCCGCACCTCGGACTTCTGAAGCACTCTCAGCAGCTTGGATTGCACGGCCGCCGTGATGTCACCTATCTCGTCGAGGAAGAGCGTTCCACCGGCTGCGGCCTCGATGAGGCCACTCCGGGCCTTTGCCGCTCCGGTGAAGGCGCCCGCGGCGTGCCCGAACAGCTCGCTATCGAGCACACTCTCTGCCAGGGCGCAGCAGTCTACCGGCACGAACGGACCCGCAGTACGCGGGCTGTTCTCGTGCAGCAGCCGCGCGATGCGCTCCTTGCCAGTGCCAGTCTCCCCGAGTAGCAACACGGGCGCTCTCGTACGGCTGACCATGGCCACTTGTTCCAGCAGTCTCTGCATGGAAGGCGAAGAAGCGACGAAACCGTCGCCGCCAGCGAGCGCTTGCCGGGCCGCCGTTGCGGGACGGGAGAGTGCCGCCGGCGAGAGCAGTTTCGCCGACGCGGAAAGCCGTGAGAGCAATTCCTCCACACTGACGGGCCCGCCTGCATCGTCTCCGCCGGTGTTGCGAAGCACTTCCGAAACAGTGGCCGCGTCGGAGACGGAAGCCAGGTTCATCAACAGTGAGGTGGACGCGACAAGCGCTTGGAGCTGTTCCGTCAGAGCAGAGAGCTGCTTCTCCGCCCGCTCGCGCTGCAACCCCATGGAGAAAATTCCGGCCACCGACTGCAGGAAGGCGGCATCCTCCAGGCTGAAACGGCGGCAGCGGACGCTACTCACGGAGAGGCTTCCCCGGCCCCCTCCCAGGCCGACGCCGAGGTAGCCCCTGACTCCCATCTCGAGCAGCGTCGGGCTGGGCGCAAAGCGCGTCTCCGATTTCAGGTCCTCCGTCGAGACCGGACTGGCCGAGTGGATGACGAAGTGGAGCTGGCTGCCTGGGGGTATCGGAGCAACGTCGGGCGCGGGCCTCCCGGGCGGCAGCCCCGCCGAGGCGCGCACGATCGCATACTCACATTCGGGCACGCGCTCCAGCAGCAATGCAGAGTCTGTCTCCAACGTATCCCGAACGAGCCTCACGGCTTCGTCGCTGAGGACGGCCGGACTGCGGCCCGATAGGGCCATTTTCGCGATGCGAACCAGCGCTTCGTCTTGCCGCGCGCGCCGGCGCAGCGCTTGCTCGCCGGCCTTCCAGTCCGTGATATCGCGCGCGATACCGACGATCTCCCGTGAGCCGTCAGGTCGTGTGATGATCCGGGCCGTGTCCCGCACCCAGATCTCGCCACCGCTCCGCGGCTGCATGCGGTACTCGACATCCCAGCTGCCTCTGGTACCGCCCTCACCGCAGATCTCGGCCTGGACCCGGTCGCGGTCGAGCGGCGACAGGAACTCGAGCCAGAGCGCCCGGGCCGACTCCATCCACTCCGCGGGTGTGCAGCCCAGCATGGTCTCGATGTGTGGACTGACGTAGGTCGACTGCCTCAGGTCCGGCCCCTCGACTCAGTAGAGCATGGCCGGAACCTGCTCGAGGAGGCTTCGATGACGCTCTTCCGAGCGCTGAATACTCTCCAGCAGCCAGAGTCGGTCGAGCGTGACGCCCAGGTGGTTCGCCAGAATGCGCGCCATCTCCACGTCGTTCGACGTGAATTCGGGCAGCCCCAGCTTCTGCAGGAAGAGCAGGACTCCGTGGCCTGCGCCCCCGGTGGCGAACGGCACGCCCAGAAGGGAATTCTGACCCCTCGAGCGGTCCAGCAGTGCGATGGAACCTGTGGAGTCCTCGTCTCCGGGAAGGCGAATCGCGCTGCCGATGCGCCCCGAGTGACACAGGGCTTTCAGGTCCAGGCCAAGTGGTACCTCCGCATCGGGTGCATCGGGCATCGAATCCGAACTGATCGTCCGGCCGCCCCAGTCCACGCAGCAGTGCACTCGTCCGGAGGCGACGAGCAACCGCGCTCCGCGGCACGCCTGGTCGAGCACGGCTTGCGGGCCGCTGGCCGCGGAGATCTCGCGGATCCGGTCGATCAGGTCCAACAGACGAGTGCTCGGGCCATCCCGAAGGCGCGACGACGCGATCTCGGCCGACCTGGGAACCGGCTCGACTTTGTCGGGACGGCCCCGCGGGCTGACAGGCGCTACGCCGGCCGGCAGAGCGCCAACGATCCTCTCCAGCGTCTTCGGCAAGTCCCCCGACTTCATGATCACGCAGGCCGCTCCGCACTCCTGGGCCAATGCTTGGGCCTCGTCCTCCAGGTAGCTCGCCGTCCAGAAGACGACGGGAATCCCTCTGAAGGCAGGCAAGGCGCGCATGCGTGCGACCAGCTCCGGTCCAGAGAGGACGGGCATCAGGATATCGCTCACGACGAGATCGACCGGGTGGTCCCGGAGTCGCTCCAGCGCGACGGCCCCGTCGTCGGCCTCGAACACGTCGTGGCCGGCCCAGCTCAGCAACTCGCGAAGTAGTTGGCGGGACTCGATGCTGTCGTCGACGACGAGAATACGAGCCATCTTCGATTGCAGTCTAGCCGAATCGCTTCACTCCGAGTGTGACGCGCAGCAGTCGCTCCGTAGCGGGAGCCTCAGGGAACGGCCGGGCTGCGGCCTTGTCAGGAGCGCAACGGGCCCCCGCACTCGCCGGACCCTTCGCCCGCCTCACCCGGCCAGCATCATCACGAAGGTCTTCAGCAGGATCTGCAGGTCCAGCGCCAGGCTGCGATGGAGCACGTAGTAGAGGTCCAGGCGCACCATCTGGTCGAAGCGCCACTTGCGGGTCTTCTCCACTTGCCACAGGCCCGTGATGCCTGGGCGCTCCGAAAAGCGCGAGTGGTGCCAGTCGCGGTAGCCGGCGACCTCCTCGGGGAGCGGCGGCCTGGGGCCGACCAGGCTCATGTCGCCGGCCAACACGTTGAGCAGCTCCGGCAGCTTGTCGAGGCGTGTCCGCAGCAGCAATCGCTGCAGCGCCGAGGCGCCTCGCTCGGTCGCCTCGCCCTCGGGGGTCGTGCGGAATCGCAGGAGCCGGAACGGGCGCTCGTCGGCGCCGACGTGCTCGATCTCGACGAGTGCGGGTCCCCCGTCGGTGGCGCGCAGGCAGGCGGCGATCGCTCCCAGCGCCGGCGCCAGCACGCAGAGCGCAGCGCCGGAAACGAACAGGTCCATCCCGCGCTTCATCGCCCGCGACAGATCGTCGAGCGGCGTTCCTGGCAGGTCGATGGCGGAAAAGTCGCCGAGGTCGATCAGGCTGCCCGAAAGCAAGTAGGCCTCGGGGGAGGCGAGCACGATCTTCACGTCCAGCGGGACCTTGCGGCAGGCGACCACGGGCCCCATCAGCGGTTCCAAGCCGCCGTCGCCCTGGACGAAGATGACCTCCTGCGCGCGAACCGCGCTGGCCAGGTCCGGCAGCTCCTCGGGTCCACCCAGAATGGGCGCGGCGGCCCCAGGAGTGCCGACGAAGCCGGCGACGTCATATCCCAGGTTGGGGTCTGCCTCGAGCGCCTCGGCCAGCGCCGCCGCCCGCTCGCCGGTGCCGACGATGACGGCCCGGCGCAGCGTCAGGCGCCTGCGGGTCAGCCACCGTTTTATCGTCAGGATGCCCCATCGAGACAGCGAGAGCGCCAGCACAGCGCTGGGCAGCGCCTTCACCAGCGCCAGCCGCGAACGGAACATGTGCGGGACCGGCACGCGCGTGGTCCAGTAGAAGAGCCCCGATGCCAGGAGCCCGATCAGCACGTTGCCCAGCGCGCGCCAGACCAGCTCCGCGATTCCCTCGTTGCCGCGCAGCCGGTAGTGGCCGAGCCACCAGGCCGTGAGCAGCACCACTGCGGGCGGCGCCATCGACCACGGGAGATCGGTCAATCCCCAGAGCGCCCAGGTGAGCAGGAGCCCGTCCGCCGCAAGCGAAGCCGGTAGCCGCAGCGGGGAGAGATAGCGCTTGAGGAGGTAGGCGGCTTCGCCCCACTTGTCGTAATAGCGGACCGCGCTCTCCAGGTGAATCCAGAGATCCGGGTTGAGAAGGCCGGCGTCGCGGCTGCCTTGGCGATAGTGGTGGACGATGCGAGCGCGCGGGCAGAAGAGGACCTTCCAGCCTGCCTGCTTCATGCGGTAGCACCAGTCGACGTCCTCCAGGTAGAGGAAGTAGCGCTCGTCCATCCAGCCGATCTGCTCCAGTGCCCGCCGCCGCACCAGCATTGCTGCGCCCAGCACCCAGTCGACCTCGCGCACGGAATCGTGGTGCCAGTCGAGCATCAGGTGGCGCCGGATTTCCGGGGCCTCGGGGAAGAGCTTGCCGAGGGCCGTGCGGCGCAGCATCAGCGTCTTGAAGCTGTAAAACGTGCGGCAGCTGGGCTGCAGCCGGCCGTCGGGGTACTCGAGACGAGGACCGGTGATGCCGCACTCGGGATGCTCGTCGGCGAAGTCGAGTAGCTCCCGGAGCGAGCCTTCGAGGGCGACGGTGTCGGCGTTGAGCACCAGCAGGTAGCGGCCGCGGGAAGCGGTGATTCCCTGATTGACGCCGGTGGAGAATCCGACGTTGACCGAGTTGGCGATGAGCCGGACCTGCGGGAACTCCCGGCGCACCATCGCCGCGGAGCCGTCCGGGGAGTGATTGTCGACGACGATGCACTCGGAGGAGAGCCCCTCGCTCTCGCGTAGCACGGAGCGGATGGCCTCGCGCAGGTAGGCGGAGGTGTCGAAGTTGACGATGACTACGGAGAGCTGCACGTTCTGGGCTTCGGGCAGGCAGGATCCAACCTCAAAGTCGGCCGTCATGCAACGACGCCGAGGACCTGTTCGTACAGGGAATCGAGCAGCTCGGCCGTGTGGTCCCAGCTGAAGCGGGCGGCCGTGGGCTCGCGGAGCGCCTCCTGCCTGCCGTCTTCCAGGGCTGCCAGGACCGCCCGTCGGATCGACCCGAGATCGCCCGGGTCGCAGTATCGTGCCTGGTCGCCCAGGTACTCGCGCAGATGCCCACGGTCGGTGCTGACCACGGCAGCGCCAGCGGCGGCGGCCTCCAGCGAGGCCAGGCCGACGTTCTCTACCCAGCTCGGCAGCGCGTGGACTCGGGCGGCGGCCATGGCGGAGGCCAGCGAGGGTCTATCCAGAGCCGGAAGATGAAACGTGTCCGGTCGAGCGGCGACGGCGCGCACGAAGTCGCGCCCGTAGGCTCGGTGCGAGGGGTTGAGGTCACCGGCGAAGACGATCGGCACGGAGATTCCGCGGAGCGCCTCGAGCAGGGCGAGCTGGTTCTTGAGATCTTCCACCCGAGCAGCACAGAGCACGAAGTCCCGCGCCGGATGTCGCGCGTGCCACGTCTGGGGCGTCGCGTCGCGAAACTCGGGCGAGATGCCGAGCGGTACGACGCGCGCCAGCGCCGGCTCTGCGCCGGCGGCCTCGAGGGCGCGCCGCTCTCCCTCGGAAGCGAAGATGACGGCCCGGCAGCCGGCCAGCACCTGCCGCTGCAACGCGCCATATCCGCCCGCCAGCTGCCGCGCCGCGACGCGTCGCATGGCCGGGTTCCTCGTCGCGTGCGCCACGACCCGCGCTTGTTCGAGCCCCTCGCGCCCCAGCCAGCGAGCCGCCCAGCGGCCGATGCCGCGTCGCCCGCGGGCGTCGTACTCCGCCAGCTCCTGATGGATGGGGGTCACCACGCACGGCACTCCGGCCCGCCTGGCCAGTGCCAGTCGATGGGCCGTCTCACCGATGCGGGTCCAGTTGAAGAGGTGCACGAGCTCGACGCCGCCCAACTGGGGCTCCAGCTCGGTCGTGACGCGCGCGACCCGGCCGCGCCGCACCAGTGCTGCGGCGGTCTCGAGCATCTGCACCGTGTCGCCGCCCCGCTTCTCGAAGGCGTCGAAGCGGCCGGCCAGCAGTATGCCGGACCTCGCCATCAGCGGTCCGCGGGTGGCTCGACGACGATGGCGGCGCCATTCCTCCACGCAGCCAGAAGCTGGTCTGCACGGTAGGCGAGCTGCCCCGTGACCGCGTCGGCGCCCGCTGGGTCGTTGACCAGCACGCGGCCGTCGGAGGTGAACCCGCGCACGAGAATGAGGTGCCCCGCCGTCCCGTTTTTCATCGGCGAGCCGTCCAGGCCGCCCGCCTCGAATCCGATGCTGACGATGACGGGTACTCCCCGCTCCAGGTACCTGCGTACGGCCGCCCAGTCCCGCAGCCGCGTGACGCGCGCGTCGAAGCCGAGCTCCCCGGCCGCCGCGGCGGCGAAGGACCAGTTGCCGAAGAGGTCGTGGGCCGGGTCATAGCAGCGCAGCGCCACCGACTTCGTGGGGAGTGCCTTCCCGAGCCAGGCCATCGCCATCGACAGCGAGGTCGGGCAGCAGATGCGCGACGCGATCGACCGTTCCTCGGCCCGTTGGGACCGATAGGGTACGTCCAGCTCGATCGGCGCCAGGTCCGTAGCCGTCTCCGCCCGGCCCTGGGCTGCGCCGGTTGCTGTCAGCACCGCGCAAAGGGCGCGAACCCGCGGCCGTGGGCCCGCAGGGGAGCCGAAGAACGAAAGCCGGCACTGCAGGGCTGTGGCTCCGGGAGGCCTCGCAAGCAGCGTGTCGACGTCCAGCCGGACACCCTGGCCCGAGGGTTCCGCCCAGGGCGGCGGCCGCCGCCGGATCGGCGCTTCTGGCGCGTCACCCGACCAGGTCGCCAGACGGCACCAGGGGCTCCAGCCGCCCTCGCGAAAGGCGCGCGCCTCGACCCGCAGCCGGGTCCCGGGAGGCGTGCGAGCGTTCCACGAGACGACAGCGGCAGAGAACGGGACGGCAGCCTCGATGGCGGGGCTGGTCCAGATCCCCGGCGTGCCAGCCTGCTGGGCGCGCGCCGAAAGCTCCCGGGCCCCCGCCCTCCACGGAGCGTTCACCGCGCTGCCGCTCGAGAGCTCGAAAGCGAGCTCCCAGTCCTTGGGGGAGGTCCAGCCCATCTGGGGAGCCATCAGCGTCAGGGCCGCCGCCATCGCCGCCGCTCGCGGCATCCGGGTCCGGCCTCTCGAGAGTGTTTTCACCTCGAAGATTCATCATAGCAAAGTGCGCCTGGCGCTCATCCGTAGAGACGCTGCAAGGTCGATGCGCTCACTCCCAGCCGGTAGAGGAGAGCGATCAGCGCGTTGCGCGACGCCGTCACGAGGGGGCCGAGCGTGGTGAATCTCCTCGCCGAAGTCAGCACCGGCGGCGAGCCGAGAAAGCGGATGGTTCCCACCCGGCGAAGCGCCAGGCCCAGCGCTAGGTCCTCGAGGAACGGTTGCTCGGGGAATCCTCCCGCCCCCAGGAATGTCTCGCGCTCCAGGAAGAGGCACTGGTCGCCGTACGGTGTCTGCATCCAGCGGTTGCGCAGGTTCGACAGCCGCTCGATCAGGCGGTATCGCCAGCCCGAAGCCTCGAGCTCGATCTCGAAGGCGCCGGCCGCGGGCGGGTCCGGCGAGGTCATCAGGGAGCGGATCCGCTCGACGGCGCCCGCGGGCAGCACGGAGTCGGCATGCAAGAACGCCAGGATGCTCCCCGAGGCGAGCCGGGCGCCCGCGTTGAGCTGAAGTGCCCGGCCCCGCCCCGGGCAGGCCAGAAAGCGCACTGCCGGTCTCTGCCGGGCGATCTGCTCGGTGCTGTCCGTGCTGCCGCCGTCGGCGACGATGACCTCGACTCCCTGGGTCGCCGCCGGGTCAATCGACTCGAGACATCTGGCGAGGCATTTTTCCTCGTTCAGCGTCGGGATGACGAAGCTGATGGAAGCCGCTGACGCCTGCGGGCGCCGAACCGGTCGCCCGTAGAGCCGGGCCAGTGCTTCCGGGGATTCGCTCAACACGCGGTACCCGAACATCACCCGGGCGTTGACCCACGTGCGCCTCCAGGCTCCTTCCTTCACGTACTTCCGTGGCGAGACCCGCACCGGCCCGGGCAGGATGGCCAGCCGCCCGCGCCGCTTCAGTCTGTCGCAGAAGTCGACGTCCTCCAGCAACGGCCACTCGCGATACCCGCCGAGCGCCCGGAAGTCCCGTGCGCGCACGAAGATGGCGTTGGTCCCGACCAGGTCGCGCATGAGCGAGGCTCGCACGTGGTTGAGAAGCCATTCGGTGGCCAGGAGCACCGGGGGGGCCGGGTCATAGCGCTTGAGAAATCCGCCGCCGACCACGTCGGGGGATTCGAGCGCCCGCGCGATGGCGTCGAAGGCATCCTCGGGCAACGTGGTATCCGCGTGGAGAAAGAGCAGCGTCTCGTGGCGGGCACGTGCGGCGGCGGCGTTCATCTGGGCGCCTCGACCCGCCGGGCAGTCGACCAGCGTGGCCCATGGGCGGCGCGCCACCTCTTGCAGCGTGCCGTCCGTGCTGCCGCCGTCGGCCACGATGAGCTCGTTGGGGGGGCACCAGTGGCGCAGCCTGTCGAGGCATGCGCCGGCGGCGGCCGCTTCGTTGAGGACTGGGATGACGATTGAAACCAAGTGGACTCCCGCGGGCAACACTAGCGGCACTCTCGCTGTAACGGCAAGTGCCGATAGTCATGACGTGACTCATCCTCGACGCCCATGGCGCCCGGGGCCGCTGTTGCCCGTACTGGCTGCGGCGATCGCGCTATCCGCGACGGCGCCGGTCCTGGCCGTCTCCAACGAGGAGCTCAAGAAGTACGGGTTCGGCGACCACCTGGAGCAGGCGCTCGACCAGAGCCGCCAGCTGGAGCCGCCGCCCGTGCAACAAAGCCCCAGGGCGATCCCGCCGCCCGTCATCCCGGGCCTGGCCGAGGAGCGCCAGCTCCCGCGTCCGACGGGGTTCGAGAACCGGACACTGTCGCAAGCGTATCCGAAGCGCTCGCAGTCCTTCGAGGGGCCGACGGAGCCGTACCGAGGCAAGGAGGCGCGCAAGGAGGAACGCGGTTTCGACGACGTGGAGGACTTCGTCTTCGCCCCCCGCCACGTGCACCCGCGTTTCTTCACGCTCTCGCAGCGGGGATTGACGGGTCTGGGGCAAACCATAACGGCGGAGGTCCCCGCGAAGGGCTTCATACACTTCCGCTCAGGCGTCGACTACACCGTCTTCAAGCGCAGCTTCGGCGCTCCGTTGTTACCCAACCAGAAGATAGAGCAGCTGATCTTCCCGTTTGCCTACGCCTTCGTTCCGGCTCACGATCTGGAGATCTCGATCCAGTACAGCATCGTCGACGAGGAAGGCCGCAACTTCCCCCTGATCCCGGACTTCAACACGTTCGGCCTGATGGACTTCGGCGCGCTCACCAAGTACCGCTTCTACGACAACCCGGAGTCGAAGGTGAGCTTCGCCGCCACGCTTGGGATGCGCAACGGCGCCAAGAAGGTCGTGACGCGCTTCGGCTCGAGCGGCGTCGACTACGTCGGTGCCTTCAACTTCACCAAGCGCATGCGCAACACCGGCATCCACGGGGAGTTCGGCGCGCTCTTCGTCAACGGCCTCGACCGCACCAACTCGGGGGTGCCCGACATCACTTTCTACAACCTTGGCGTCGACCTCCAGGCCAACCGCAAGCTCGACCTGGTGCTGGAGCTCAACGGATTCGACTGGCAGAGCAACGGCGAGAACGTCGACGCGTCGGCAGGCTTCAAGTTGAAGCTGAGCAACAACTGGGTGGTGGATCTCAGTGGCGCCATCAACCTGCAATCGACCATCCCGCAAGGCTATCGCTCCCGGCTGTTCGCTGGACTCCAGCTCCAGTTCTGAGACAGGCCGGAACGCCCCGCTGGCGGCGCTGTCCATGGCGGGGTAGAGGTGGAAAGAGGATGCGCACACCAGGGATCGGGCTGTTCGTGGCGATGCTGGCGCTGGCCCGGGTTTCGGCCGCAGAATCGGGCGGGTTCGAAGCCGGCGCAGCGCCGAGCGCAACCACTGCGACCTCCGGGTCGTCCGCGCCGGAGTATGCATTCGAGGAGAATCTGAAGGACTCGATGGAGGCCGGGGAGAAGAACCTGGCCGCCGGCAGGCTCGACGAGGCCGGGATCGACTTCGAGAATGCGCTGACGCTGGACCCCGAGAACGAGCGCGCCCTGGAGCGACTTTTCGATGTCTACGAGAAGTCGGGAAAGAAACTTCTGGCCGAGAAGCTCCTGGAGCGGATGCGGTCGTCCGGAAAGGCCGGGCAGGAGAAGCTGGCCGCGCTGGAGAAGCGGCTGGACGCCATCGTCGCAGTTGTTCCCAGACCCGCTCGGGCAGCCTCGACCGCGCAGGCCGGGGGAGCGCAGGGAGGCTCCTCGGCCACACCGGTAGCCGCGAGCTCGCGGTCCTCTCCGCCAGCAACGCCGGCCGGCGGAGGAGACGGTCTCGACGAGCTGGAGCGGGATCTGGGTGCGGCCGACCCAGTCGCGGCAACGCCCGACCCGGCGGCGGGGAAGGCGGCCTTCGGCGGCAAGGTGGAGGCGGCCGATGCCCAGGGCCCCGGCGGTTCGGGAGCGGCCGAGCAACCTGCGACGTCCGCGGCGAGGTCGACCCCCGCCACGGTCGCGCCACCCGATGCCGATCTGTCCAAACTGACGCCGGAGCAGAAGTTCGAGCAGTCGGTGGCGCTGGCCAAGCAGAAGAACTACCAGCGCGCGATTCCGCTCTACGTGGCTGCGCTGCAGGCCAACAACGGGCTGCTGGCCAGGGACGACTTCGGGCTCAGGGCCCTGAGTCAGAGCTACTACGAATCCCGCACCAAGGCCGACCCGAAGAACCCTCAGTTCCACTTCATGATCGGGTGGTTCGCCGAGCTCGACTCGCGCAACGACGACGCGCTGAAGGCCTACGAAGAAGTGGCCCGACTGACGCGCCCGGGTGACGATCTTCACGGCTTCGCGACGCTGAAGGTCGAGCAGATCCAGGCGCTGAGCAAGCAGCTGGCCCTGGCGCAAGCGCAGCAGGCGGAAAAGCGCCGCGAGGCCGCCCGTGAAAAGGAGCTGGCCGACATCTCCAGAGGGCAGGCCAAGGGCCTGACTGCTGCGGACTACTTGAAAAAGGGCTCCGAGAGCTTCGAGAAGTGGAAGAAGGACAAGTCCGCGAGTGTGCTGGCCGAGGCGCTTGCGTACTACCAGGGCGCGGTGGCCGTGGATGGGAAGAACCCGAAGGTGAGGCTGGCGCTCGCGCGCGTGAAGATCGACCAGGCCATCGCGGGCGACGCCTCGGCCAAGACGGTGGCGCGCCAGGAGCTCGAGGCCGCCCTGAAGCTGAACCCGGACGCCGAGACGAAGAAGCAGGTCCAGTCGCTGCTGGATGGTCTGAGCGGGACCAAACCGGCCGCAAAGTAGGCCGGACCGCGCCTGGTCGAACTCCGGCGCCCTCATGGCGTCGAGAATTCGCTCTGGGAGCGAACCGTCGAGGTTTCATCTCCGGATGAGGGTCCAGGGATCATGACGGCCCGTCCTGGTGGCGGCTCTGGAGGCGCCCGCGGGTCCTTTCCCCGCCTTGCGGGTTGGGCAGGGATCCCGATGAATAGGGGATTTTTCCGGGGCGGCGGCGGCCAATCCTCCGTGGGCGACCTCGCGTGCAACTATTTTTCGGCAACCTATTGACAAAAAATTAGGAAAACGTCACATTTATGTTGCTTCGCCAGTACCCCGGTGCTAACATCCCCGCCGCCATGCAGGCGTGGTGCGGCGCCGGTGGCGGGCAGTAGGGCCGGAACACCACGAGTAGAGGGTGTCCCAGGGCCGATTGAGTAGCGAGGTGACCGTGAGCAGGGCTTTCCTTTCCGACTCGGAGCTGAGAGGGCTATCGGAGGATGGAGACGGTATCGCTCTCGTGTCCCAGGCCCTGTTCGCGCCGGCCGACTTCTCCGACGCCTCGCGGGCGGCGCACAGGATTTTCGGTGCCGCCGCTGCACGGGTGAGCGCCGCGGTCGGCGGGGTGGCCGAGCCGCTGCCTCCGGAGCTTGGTCTGGTGGCGCCGTCGGTTGCGCGCCAGTGCTGTGCGGAGAGCGGTGTGTGGGCGGTCGTCCTGGAGCTGACGGGGCAGTTCCGCGCCCGGGCCGCGCTGGCGCTCGTGGCCACCACGCGGCCGGTTCGCTCCGAGGAGACCATCGCCGTGCTGATGGATTCGGTTGCGCGCGACATCGAGGTCGCCTTTCGAGTGGAGCTCCAGAAGAACGTCGCCGTGGAAATGGCTCCGTGGAGCGTCGGATCGGGATGCTGGCCGGTCGCAGCCCAGGGCGATAGGGGGATGGTCGCGCTCGACTTCGACCTGGAGAGGCGTGCGGGAGGGCCGGCACGCCTGCGGCTCTACGGCGAGGCGTCGCTGGTGCGCGATCTGGCGGCGCTGGTGAGACCGCAGGCGGCGGTCGCCGCCCAGGTGGCAGCTCCGCAACCGATTGTGGCCGAGCCGGCTGCTCTCGATGCGCTCGAGCAGGTGGAAGAAGTCGAAGACACTTCTGTCCGGCTGGCTGCGGAGATTGGCGGGAGCGTCCTTCCGCTCGTGGAGCTGGCCGCGCTCAGGGCCGGTCAGGTCATCCGGCTCGACAGGCTGGCCGGTGAGCTGGCCACGCTCTCGGCGCTGGGGCGCGAGATGGCCCGGGGCGAGGTGGTCGTCGAGGACGGTTACCTGGCCTTGAGGCTGGTGGAGGTCGCCAGCCCGGCGGAGTGGTTGAATCCTTTGACGCCTGAAACGAGCGGGTCGAGGGGTCGGCCCGCGGTCCGGGCCTGAGTCGCCTGGCGGACGGAGTGCACCGTGCTGACAGAGGCGGAGGTCCTACCCATGTGGCGATCGCTGATTGCGCTCGCGGCCGTCGTCGTGGCCGTGCCGGTCGTTGGTCTATATCTGCGGACGCGCGGAGGAGCCGCCGCTCGGGGCGCTCGTATGAAGGTCACCGGCAGCCTCGTGCTGGGGCAGGGTGTTCGCCTGGTCACCGTGGAAATCGATGGTCGCGAGCTCTTGCTCAGCGTCGGCAACGGCCGCGCTGAGCTCATCGAAAAACTCGGCCGCGAGGCCTCGACCGGCCGCCTCCTGCGTAGCGTGGACGGGGAGGAAGCCGCATGAGCATCGCCGCACTCGCACCATCGGTCGACGGCCTCAGGGCGCTGATCCAGTCGATGGACGGCCAGCAACTCTGGATGGCGATTGCTCTTGCGGGCTTCGTCTTCTCGGCGCTGCCGGCGATGCTCGCCCTGCTCACGAGCTTCACGCGCATCCTGCTCGTCCTCACCTTCCTTCGGCAGGCGCTGGGAGTCGGCGAGGCGCCGCCGGACAGGATCTTGACCGCGCTGGCTTTCTTCTTGACGCTCTACACGATGGCGCCGGTCACCGCCCAGATCGCCGACAAGGCCGTCGCGCCTTACCTTTCCGGCAAGACCGACGCTGCCGGCGCCGTCACGAACGCGCTCGGCCCGCTCCGCCGCTTCATGCTCAACCAGACGCGCGAGAGCGACCTGATGCTCTTCACCAGCCTTGCCGGGCAGGCCAGGCCCAGGTCCTGCGAGGACGTCTGCCTCTCGGCGCTGGTGCCCGCCTTCGTGATCTCCGAGCTGAAGACCGCCTTCCAGATCGGAATCGCCATCTTCCTTCC
This sequence comes from Candidatus Wallbacteria bacterium, assembly GCA_016213845.1. GTDB lineage: Bacteria > Muiribacteriota > UBA6191 > JACPRK01 > JACPRK01 > JACPRK01. The sequence goes on along the minus strand of JACQZN010000049.1, from coordinate 65,691 downwards.
CTTCCTGGTCATCGACCTCGTGGTCGCAACGACCGTGACGTCGCTTGGACTGGCCGCCGTCAACCCGGCTTCGCTGGCCATCCCTTTCAAGCTGCTGCTGTTCGTGCTGGCCGACGGCTGGCACCTGGTCGTCGCCTCGCTGGTCAAGTCGATCCGGATCTGATCCGCCGGCAGGCTCGACGGCCGGTCCCGTCGCCGTCGCCCTGGCCCGCGGCCTATCGGAGGATTCACGTGGACGAGTATCTGATCCTGGGACTGTTCGGACAGAACCTGGAGATGGCCTTCAGGCTTGCGCTGCCCCTGGCCGGCATGGCCGCGGCCATCGGGCTCGTGGCTTCGCTGGCGCAGACGGCCACGTCCGTTCACGAGCCGAACCTGGCCTTCGTGCCGAAGCTCATCGGCGTCGCCGCCGTGGCGTGCGCCTTCGGCCCTGGCCTGTTCGGCCAGCTGGTCCGCCTTACCGTCGAGATCCTGGGCGACTTTACCCGATTCATCCTTTGACACGCTAGACCCTCCGTCATCTCCATGTCCGACCTCGACCTGCTCGCCTGGATCGTCGCGTCCCCGACGGCGCAGACCTGGATCGTCTGCGCCTGCAGAACGGCCGGAGCCGTCGCCGCCGCGGCGCCACCGCTGGGCGGTGTTTTGCCGTCGTCGGTACGCGCCGCCCTGATCCTGGCCGTCGCGGCGTCGCTCGTGTCGGGCCGGCAGCCTGCTCTGGTCGCCGGGTCGGCGCCGGCGCTTCTGGCGGCCGCGATCGCCGAGCTCATGATCGGGCTCTTGCTGGCGCTGCCCGTGCGGCTGATCGTGGAGGCTCTGCGGCACGCGGGCGAGCTGTTCGCCGCCTCGGCACTCCCAGCGCCGTCCTCGAGCTGCTCGCTCCTGGACGGCGGCCGCGCCAGCGTCGCCGGGCACGTCGCGGCGATGGCCGCAATCGCGGCCGCTCTGGAGTGCGGGGCCGACGGCGCCGTCGTCGCCGCCCTGGGGCGCAGCTTCCAGCTCCTCGCGCCGGGCAGCTGGCCGACGGCAGGCGCGATGCTGGCCGCCGTCGAAGGGTTGGGCGGCGCCTACCTGCACGTGGCGGCAGCCGCGGTGCTGCCGTTGATGGCCGTGGTGTTCGCGGCAGACCTGGCGCTGGCCATGGGGGCGCGCGTGGCCGGGCTCGAGGCTGCGGGCGACGCGTTCGGCGGCGTCCGGGCGCTGGCGATGCTCGTGATCCTGGCTGTTGCCGCTCCGATGGTCTACTCGCCGGCCGCGCTCGCCGCGCTGACCGAGCCGACGCAGCTCTCGACCGGACTGGAGGCGACGCGATGATCGATCTCCTGCCGCTGCTGGACGACAGCCGCACGGAGGAGCCGACCCAGCGAAGGCTGCGCCGCGCGGCCACCGCCGGCGAGCAGGCCGAGGCGTCGAATCTGGCCCATCCGCTGGCGTTCCTGGCTGCGCTCCTGGCGATGCGCGCCGCCGGTCCGGCCGCCTTCGACGAACTTCTGAACGCGGCCAACAATGGGCTTTCGGCTGCGGCCGAAGGCGGGCTACCGCAACTCGAGACCTTCGTTTCCCCAGTGGGCAGGCTACTCGTGCCGGCGGCGCTGGCCGGGTTCGCTGCCAGCGCCACGGTACGACTGGCCCTGGGCTCCAGGCTCTTCGCCGCAGCGCGGCTCGCCCCTAGGCTGGATCGCCTGGGCCAGCTGCCCTGGACCCGCCTGGCGCTGCCCAACCTGGCTGCCAACACAGCCTGGATCGCGGCCAAGCTCGCGGCCGTCGCCGCCCTTGTCTGGGCGGCATTCCCCGCGATCACGCCGGCCCAGGAGCTGGCTGGCGTGCTGGCCGGCGCACTGCGGCTCGCGCTCTGGCTGACGGTGACCTGGCTGGCGTTCGGTACGGCCGAACACCTCCTGGCGCGCGCCAGCTTCGCTGCCTCGCAGCGGATGACGCGCGTCGAGGTGAAGGACGACTTCAAGATGGCAGAGGGCGACCCGCACGTGCGGGGACAGATCCTCGAGGCCATCGAGCGGCGCACCGCCGCGGAGCCCGGACCGCGCGCGCGGGCAAAGCTCCGGACTCCGAACTCCATCGTGAACTCGACACCCGGGAGCGCCATCGGCGCCCCGCGAACCTGAACCGGGGAGGCAATCGATGAGCAACAGATGTGGCGTGGACGCCGCCGCGCTTCAGCGGCAAGCGGAGTCACTCGTACCTTTGGGTCTGGTCGGCATCATCCTGGTGCTGGTCGTCCCGATTCCGGCCAGACTCCTGGACGTGGCCCTGGTGCTGAACCTGGCGATGGCAGTGATGTGCCTGCTGATGGTCAGCTCCGTGCGCCGCACGCTGGACCTGTCGTGCTTCCCCACGCTCTTGCTGGTGCTCACCTTTCTCCGCCTGAGCCTGAACGTCGCCTCTACCCGCCTCATCCTGACGCAAGGGGCGGAGTTCGAGGGAATCCTGATCCGCGCCTTCGGCGGCTTCGTCGTCGGCGGCAGTCTGGCCGTCGGACTGGTGCTCTTCTTCATCCTCGTCTGCATCCAGTATCAGGTCATCTCCAAGGGCTCCGAGCGCGTGGCGGAGGTTGCCGCCAGGTTCCGGCTCGACGGTCTCCCCCACAAGCTCATGGCGGTCCAGGCCCAGCTCGACAGCCACCAGATCACCGCCGCCGAGGCCGAGGAACGGGTCGACCAGGTCCACCGCGAATCGGACTTCTTCGGCCACATGGACGGGGCCTCGCGCTGGGTAAAGAACGAGACCATCGCCAGCATCGCCATCTTCGGTGTGAACCTGGGCGCCGGGCTGGTCTTCGGCTGGTCGAATGACAGCGGCGACTGGGCCCGCGTCGCCTCAACGTTCGCATTGCTTTCCGTCGGCGACGGGCTCGCCTCGCTGGTGCCGTCGCTCTTGATCAGCTTCGCCACAGGACTGCTCATCACCAAGAGCGCCAGCGGCCAGAGCGTCGCCGGCGAAACAGTCGCCCAGGTTTTCTCGAGCACCCGCCCGATGGCCGGGGCTGCGGGCGTGGTCGGCAGTCTGCTCGCCGTTTGCGGCCTTTCGGCCGGCGTGGCCGGGCTGCCGCTGGTCGCGCTGGCGGGGATCTTCGGCTGGGCCGCCTGGAAGGGACTCTCCGTCGAGCCCGACCAGCTCGAGGTGACGGCCGCCGCGGCCCCCAGGGAGCTCGGGTTCCGGCCGCTAGAGGTCCGGCTATCGCAAGGCGTTTTCGAGGCTCTCCAGGAGAAGGGCGGCCGGCTGGACGCCGAGCTGTCGCAGGTGCGGCGCCAGATCAGGGACGAGCTGGGGCTGGCCGTGCCGCCTATCAGCGTCACCGTCGACGAGGGGCTCACGCGACTGAGCTACACGCTCGACCTGCGTGGGCAGCAGGTCGGGGAGGGGCGTCTCCCGGGGAGCCGGGAGGCCGGAGAGCCGGTCGAGGGCCGGATCGCCGCCTTCGTCGCCAAGAAGGTGCGAGCCTACGCGGACGAGCTCATGGGTCGTCAGGAGTTGGAAGACCTGTTGAGTCAAGTGAGACGGGCGAAGCCGGCGCTCTTCGAGGCGGTGGACGGTGTGGATCGGGGCGCGCTCCTGGCCGTCTTGCGCGGGCTGCTCGCCGAGGGAGTCGGCATCCGCGACGCCGCCGGCATCCTGGAGGCCGTCGCGAGCGCCAAGGAGCTGGCCAAGCAGCCTGCGCTCCTGACGGAATGCGTGCGCGCCGCGCTGGCCCGGCAGGTCTCCGGCCACCTCCGGACGGCGGCGGGGAGCTTGCCGGTGATGGTGCTGGCCGATGATCTGGAGAAGGAGCTCGAGGGTGCCTATGTCGCCCAGGAGGACTTCCTGGCCATCTCACCTCAAAGGCTCCAGTCGCTCCTGGGGATGTTGACGGACGGCTGCGAGGCCTTCGAGAAGGACGGGCTGCGCCCGGTGCTCTTGACGAAGCCGACGCTGCGCCGGCACGTGAGGAACCTGTTCGGACACTGGCTCCCGGAGCTGGCGGTGCTGTCGCGCCGGGAGATCTCCCGCGAGGTGAGGCCGGAGCTGCGGAGGCGGATCGGCGGGCCCGCGGAAGGCCGGCCGGCGCTGGCGATCGTGGGCGCGACCGAACAAATCTAGTGCCGTTGGGCGAGATCTTGTGATATGATGAGTGCGATTCGTCCGGAGCCCAACGGTTTTCGGGGCATCGAGGGAACTGCAGGGCCGATGAGAGACCAAGCTGTCAAACTCCGAGAGCTGGCGCGCCAGCCCGTATCGGCCTCGGTTCCGGGCTTTGCGGCACCGGCTCGAGGCCCCAGGGTCCTGGCGATGACGAGCGGCAAGGGCGGCGTCGGCAAGACCAACCTCACGATCAACCTGGCGCTCTCCCTGGCGAAGAGGGGCAAGCGGGTGCTGATCATGGACGCGGACCTGGGTCTGGCGAACGTGACGGTGGCGCTCGGGCTGCACGCGGTGTTCAGCGTGATGGACGTGCTGTCCGGGGCGCGGACGCTGCAAGAAGTGATGGTGGAAGGGCCGGAGGGCATCCGCATCATCCCCGGGGGCAACGGCGTCGCGGAGCTTGCGGACCTCGGCGACGCTGCGCGGGAGAGGCTCCTGACGGCCTTTCATCGGGTGGCGCAGGACGCCGATTTCGTGCTGATCGATACGGCCGCCGGCATCAGCAAGAACGTGCTCGGCTTCGCGCTGGCTGCCGACACGGTGCTGGTGGTGACCGTGCCCGAGCCGCCCGCGATGGCGGACGCCTACGGCATCATCAAGGCGCTCTACGCTTCCAACCCGGGTGTCGACGTGCGACTGGTGGTCAACCGGGTGCGCCGCGATTTCGAAGCCAAGGCGGTTCACGACAAGCTCGGGCTTGTGGTGAAGCGATTTCTGGCCGCGAACCTGAAGGCGATCGGTTCGGTGCGCGAGGACTCCGCCGTTGGCAGCGCCGTGCGCGAGCAGAAGGCGCTGATTCTGGCCTACCCGGACAGTAGCGCGGCAGCTGGCATACGGGAGATCGGCGCCAAGCTGCTGGAGGGCGAGCAGACCGGCCACGGAGGGTTCAGAGGCTTCCTGGAACGGCTCGCCGGCTGGTTTCACTGACCCCCCACCAGCGCAGCTCACGCGGCTCGCAGCCCCGGCAGTCGCCTCCCTCGGCCTACCTGGAATCCCACCCCCGGACGGAACCAATTCCGACACGAACACTCCACGGGCACCCGTGACCCGCCCAGCAAGGGACGGACAACGATGACCATGACCCAGCCCAGCCGAACCCAGGCCAGCTCGCACGCGATGATGGCGCCCCGTCGGCGCGATCCCGCTCCTGGGCTCCGCGCCCTGCCCTCGGTGCGGCCTGCCCCGCCAGCGCCACAGGCGGTCGAGCCTGTCCAGGCAAAGCGCGCCCGCGTCATCACCGTGACGAGCGGCAAGGGCGGCGTCGGCAAGAGCAGCATGGTCGCAAACCTGGCCGTCGCGATGACGCGGCTTGGCAAGTCCGTTCTGGCTTTCGACGCCGACCTCGGCATGGCCAACCTGGACGTGCTCTTCGGTGTGCGTCCCCAGTACACGCTGTACCACGTCCTCAAGGGCAAGCGCGACTTGCCGGGAATCCTGGTGAGCGGACCTCCGGGCGTGAAGTTCATCGCCGGAGGCAGCGGTATGGCCGAGCTGGCCGACCTCGACGACCGGGCGATGGGCGAGCTGCTGCAAAACCTGCGACGCCTGGAGTCCTACTCCGACGTGCTGCTCATCGACACCGGGGCGGGGCTCTCCCGCAACGTCCTCTCCTTCGTGCGCGCGGCCGACGAAGTCCTGCTCGTCACCACCCCCGAGCCGACCGCGATGGCCGACGCCTATGGCGTCCTCAAGACGCTGGCGATGGAGGGGTCGAGCGTGCCGAGGACGTCGATCGTCGTCAACAAGGTCAAGGACCCCGAGGAGGGGCTGCTGGTTGCGCGGCGCTTCAGCAAGGTGGCGCGCGAGCATCTGCAGCTCAGGGTCGACTACGCCGGCTTCGTCCTCGAGGACGAGAACGTCAGCCTCAGCGTGCGGCGCCAGAAGCCCGTGGTGATGCTCTATCCGAACTCGTACGCTTCGGTCTGCATCACCAACATAGTCGCCGGCCTGTTCGACTCGCCGGCCCCGCCCGCCCCCGCGAACCAGCCAGGATTTTTCGAGCGCCTCGCCGGCCTCTTCCGCAGGTCCTGAACCCGCCGAGCCAGTTTCGCAGGAGAACACCCGCCATGCTGATCCGGAGAGTCACCGCGCCCACGCGACAGGAAGCCTACGAGAAGCTCCGCAAGGAGCTCGGGCCCGAGGTCGAGATCGTCCACGCCGCCGCCCACAAGCGAGGCGGCATCTTCGGCTTCTTCCGCCGGGAATGGATCGAGGTGGTCGGCGTGCGCGCCGATCGGTCCAGCGGCGAGGCGCGCTCCCATCCGACCGTCGAGGCCGCCCGGCAGCTGCTCAGCTCCGGCGTCGCCGAGATTGCCCCCTCTCCGCAGTTGCGGTCGGACCCGCCGGCGCAGCTCGCCCCGCCCCCCCCGTCGCAGGAGCTGGTCCTGATGAAGGACGAGATCCTCCAGATCAAGCAGCAGCTCTCCGTCCTCTCGGAGTTGAAAGACTTGAAGGATGTCTTGAGTCAGCTCAAGGCGTCACCGGCGGAACCGCCCGCCGGACCGGTTTCTGCACCGCCCTCGTCGAGCCCCGAGGGACCGACCGGAACGGATTGTTCCGGCTCTCCCTCCGACGCCCTCGCCACGGACAGCGGCTCGGTCGGACCGATGATCCTCATCCGGGACCCGGCCCCCGCCCGGGACCTGCAGTACGTCGAGCTGGCGATGCAGACTCTGCGCGCCAATGAGCTGGCCGACGACCTCATCTGCGAGGTGCGCCAGTACCTCGTGGAGGCCCTCTCCGAGCGGGAGCTGCGCCAGCCTTCCCGGGTCCGCGAGCGCGCCGTCGAGTACCTGGCCTCCCGGCTCTCCGTGGCCGGTGGACTCGGGCTCGTCGGCGGTCAGAAGGGCAAGCTCGTCGCCCTGGTCGGCCCAACCGGCGTCGGCAAGACCACGACCCTGGCCAAGCTTGCCGGCGGCCTGATGTTCAACCACAGGCTCGACGTCGCCTTCATCACCATCGACACCTACCGGATCGCGGCTCCGGAGCAGCTCAAGAAGTACGCCGAGATCGTCGAGGTCCCGGTCAAGGTCGTCTTCAAGCCCGAGGAGATGATCGAGCTGGTCCACGGCTTCCGCAACAAGGACGTCATCCTGATCGACACGGTGGGCCGCAGCCCCCGCAATCGCGAGGACCTGCTCGATCTGAAGAAGTTCCTCGAGTTCGGCATGCCGATCGAGACGCACCTGCTGGTCAGCGCCTTGACGAAGCTCTCCGACCTGCGGGGAATCACCGCCGGGTTCAAGGAGCTTGGCTTCCAGAAGGTGCTGGTCACCAAGACCGACGAAACCTCCTGTTTCGGCTCCGTCGTCTCCCTGCTCGCGGGGCACCGCGAGGGCGCCAGCTACATGACGACCGGGCAATGCGTCCCCGACGACATTCTCGAGGCCGACGCCGTGACGCTGGCCTCGATGGCGTTCAGCAAGCGCGGCCTGACGCCGGAGCTGCTGCCGGCCCGTCCGCAGGTCGAAGCCTCCGACGGCGTCTCCCCCGCGGCGTGATCGGCGCCGGCGTCCTCCCGGCGAGGCACGCCGCCCTCGACCCGACAGGACACGCGATCACGGCCGGCGGATTGTAACACCCGCGAGGTTTTCTGCTGCCGCCCGTCCGGGCTGCTCGAGGCCCCGCGCAAGCACCGATGCGGCCTGCGCGCCGCCTGCCCCTTGGCAACGTTCGCCGCGGGCCTCAACTGAGCCTGAAAGCGGCTCCGATACGTAGGATGGCGACTCGGCCCTGTCGGCTCGTGCCCGGCCGTTTCGCGGAAAGGAGCTCCGTATGCCCCCAGCGCGTTCGTTCATCGGCAGACTCGGCATCGCCGCGGCCTGCTGCTGCCTGACGACAGGCGTCGCCGTGGCGAGCGAAGTGCTCGACATCCTCGGCGATATCGAGAAAGACTTCCGGGCAAGCCACCAGCAGCTCGTCGACTACCAGAGCCGCATCGACCAGGTTCAGCTCGGCGCACGGCTCGACAAGGGCCCGCCCTCGGCGTCCCGCGTCGCGGCCGACCTGCAGGTCATCGGGGGTGGCTCCGCTCGCACGATGCAGTCGCTGCGGAGCAAGGTCGACAAGGTGGACGAGCTCCGGGCAAGTCTCCAGGAGCGATTTCCCGAAGATGGCGAGCAGATTCGCCGCTACTTCGAACGCCTCGCGGGGCTGCTCTCGAGCTCGGAAGTGCTCTACAAGTCTCTTCGCGAGGAGCTCGAACAGGCGCGCACCCAGCTGGTGACCACCGTGGAGTCGCAGGCCGACCCCCGTCGCCGCGAGCAGCTCCTGGCCACTGTCCGCGAAAGGATGGCTCAGCACGACCGCGCGCCAGTAGCCGGGCAGCCGGATGAGGTGGACGACCCAACGCTGGCGGCCTTCGAGGAGCCGTCCGCGCCGGTGGCGGCCCGTGCGCGGGCCACCGCGGAGCTGGCACATCCGCCCGTGAAGTTGCGCTCGCCGGCGCGGCGGCGTCCGGCCCCCGCGGCGGGCTCGGTGACGGTCGACCTCGAGCAGCTGATCCAGGAGATGGAGAAGTGACGGTCGCCGACCTAAGTCTTGGCGGTTCGGCTGTCGATATCGAGAAGATGGAGGAAGAGGAGGTTCAATCGTGTTTGGCTTGCTGAAACTGAATCGAACGACAATTTCGAAGTTGCTGGCCTTGGCGCTCGTGACGCAGCCCGTCGCGTGGGCCGCGACGCCGGCCTTCGAGGGGCTTGGCCCGGACAAGGCCAAGTCGAAGAAGTCCAGCGCGCACGCCATGAAGAAGAAGGCGGCCCGCAAGTCCAAGGGTTCGAAGATGAAGATCGCCACCGCCGCGCGGCCGGGTGGCTCGATCGGCATCCCGCCCGAGGGCGCCCACACCGGGCTCATCATCGACGCTCGCGGCACCCAACTGTCCCGCGGCATGGGGCCGCGGTTCTACTCCCAGAGCGGGCAGCTCGTCTACGGCAACTTCGAGAGCAACTTCGAGTACGCCCAGGAGAATGGCGTCATCACCTACGCCGGCGACATGAAGTCGGCCACCGAGGCCCCCCAGGCCGGCGAGAACCCGCTGGTGGTCAAACTGGCAGCCATCGGCTCCGATTTCAACTCAGACGGCATCCTGGACGATGCCTCCGCGGCTGCGGTAGTCGACGCGGCGGCGAAGTGGGACTTCCTGAAGTACCAGCGCGTCATCGTCGTCACCGACAACTGACGGCGCTCCACGTCTCGAGCCATCGAGCAGCTGCGGCCGGGTCCCCAATGGGCCCGGCCGCTTCCATTCGGGTCAGGCCGTGGGCCGGGCCATCGGCACCGTGAAGCTCACCCGGGTGCCGGCGTCCTTTTTCGACTGGAGCGCCAGCGTGCCGCCGTGCAGCTCCACGAAGCGCTTCACGATGGCCAGCCCCAGGCCCACGCCGCGCCTGCCGAACTGGTAGTCCCCGGTCGAGTGGTGGCCGACGTCGAAGCTGGCGAAGAAGTGGTCGAAGACATGGGGCAGGTCCTCGTCGGAAATGCCCACGCCCGGATCGGCGACCGTGACGCGGACATGTCCGCCGGGCTCGGCGACGGCCTCGAGCTCGAGCTCGGCTCCGTCCTTGCTGAACTTGATGGAGTTGGTCAAGAGGTTCACGAGGATGTCGACCAGCTTGTGGTGGTCGCCGCGCACCCGCAGGTCTGGCGGGTCCAGCCGGACGCGAAGCGACTGCTTGCGCAGGTCCAAGAAGAGCTGGATCATCCCTTGGGTCTCTCGGACGACGTCTGCCAACGGCAGCTCTTCCCAGCTCATGGCGCCGGAGGGCATCTGGGCCTTGAGCAGCTTGAGCATGCGCATCACGAGCTCGTTGAGGTGGGCGAGGGTCTTGGTGATGTTGCCGAGCGCGGGCTTCGCCGTGTCTGGGAGGGCGCCATAGCACCCGCTCTGGATGAGGTGCGTGTAGCCCAGGAGCACGGTGATGGGGGTCTTGAGCTCGTGGCCGGCGACCTCCATGAACGCCCGACGGACGCGGTCGAGCTCGCGGAGCTCTTCGTTGGCGGCCTGCAGATCGGTGATGAGCTGGGCGCGTTCCCGGATCAGCGTGTGGCGCTGAACGGCCTGCCGGACGATGGCGGTCAGCTCCTCGGGGTTCCAGGGCTTTGTGATGTACCGGTAAACCTGTCCGGAGTTGATGGCGTCAATGGCGGCCTGCACGTCGGCATAGCCGGTGAGCAGGATGCGCACCATGTCGGGGTGGCGGTCCGCCAGCGAAGCCAGGAAGGCCGTTCCGGTCGTGCCGGGCATTCGCTGGTCCGTCATGAGGACGTGGACCTCTTCGCGCTCGAGCGCTTCGAGCGCTTCCGCGGCGGAGTTTGCCGGGATGACCCGGAACTCGCGCCGAAACAGCCCGACGAGCGAGGCCGTGATCTCCTTCTCGTCGTCAACGACCAGAAGGCTATGTCGTTTCTCCTCTGCCAAGTGGGGCGCTCGAACGCCCTCCCTATCCCTTTCATTATGACCTGTCGGGCCCTCGGATGGGAAGGGAACTTCGATGCGCTCCCAGGGCTCCGGCAAAGTCGGCGAAAATCAGGTGCAGGCACCGAAACCCCAAGCAACCGGTTCGGCATGGGGCAGATTTCATGCGGGGTTTCGGAGCCAGCCCCCGATTTCCGCCTCCGCGGGTCCGACTTTGAGGGGAACTTCGATGCTCCCCTCGACCGTCACGTTCCTGTCACACGGCTCACGGCAGTCGCTTGAAATCTTCTTTGCGCAGGCCGAACACCTTCATCTTCTCGTAGAGGCTGCGGCGGGTGATGCCCGACTGCCTCGACGCCAGGCCGACGTTTCCGTGGTAGCGGCGGAGCATCTCGGTGATGTAGTCGCGCTCCAGCTGCTCCAGGACCTTCTGCTCCAGCCGCTTGAGCGGCAGGTCGTACTCCCAGGCCGGCGTCGGCTGCGGCGGTTCTGCGGGTGCCAGCTGCCCAAGGGTCTCCAGTGCCGGTCCGGTCCCAAGGATGACGGCTCGCTCCATCATGTTCTCGAGCTCGCGGACGTTTCCCGGCCACCCGTAGCTCATCATCGCGGCGAGGAGCCCTGGGGCCAGCGTCGGGACCGGCTTGTCGTTGGCGCGGCTGAACCGCTCCAGGAAGTGCTGCGCCAGCAGCGGGATGTCGTCGGGCCGCTCCCGCAGGGGAGGGACGCGCAGCGGGACGACGTTCAAGCGGTAGTAGAGGTCCTCGCGGAAGCGGCGCTCGGAGACCGCCTGTTCGAGCTGCGCGTTGGTCGCGGCCAGCACCCGCACGTTGACCTTGAAGGTGCGGTCGCCGCCGACCCTTTCGAACTCGCTCTCCTGCAGCACGCGCAGGAGCTTGGCCTGCAGCTCGAGCGGGATGTTGCCAATCTCGTCGAGGAAGATGGTGCCGCCATCGGCCCGTTCGAACCGGCCCTCGCGGGTGCGCACCGCGCCGGTGAAGGCGCCGCGCTCGTGGCCGAACAGCTCGCTCTCGAGCAGATTCTCCGGAAGCGCCGCGCAGTCGACCTGCACGAAGGGCCGGTCGCGACGGCGGCTGAGGCCATGGATGGCGCGGGCCAGCACACCCTTTCCCGTGCCGGTCTCACCCAGGATCAGCACGCTGGCGTCGCTCTCGGAGACCATCTCCACCAGACGCAGCACCTCCTGCATCTTCTTGCTGCGCCCCACGAGCGACGTCAGGGCGAAGCGCTCTCCCACCTCCCGTCGCAGCCGCTCGACCTCGCGCGTGGTCTGGGCCTTCTCGACGGCCTGCACAACCAGGATACGCAGCTCGTCGAAGTCGACCGGCTTCGTCAGGTAGTTGTGCGCCCCCCGCTTCATCGCTTCGACCGCCATCTTCACGGTCGCGAAGGCCGTCACCATGATGATCGAGACGCGATTGCCCCGGTCGGCGGCCGCGGCCAGGAACTCCATGCCGTCCATGTCGGGCATCCTGAAGTCGACCAGGACGCAGTCGTACTCGGTCTCTTCGAGCTTCTTGAGGGCCTCCAGGGCGCTGAGTGTGACGTCGACCTCGTGGCCGTCGGCCTTGAGGATGGTGCTGGTGACCTTGAGCGCGCCGGGCTCGTCGTCGATCACCAGGATTCGGCCGCTGCGAGGCATGACGGTTTACCCGGCCGCGGCCACGGCCAGCTCGGGGCCGGGCAGGCGAATCTCGAAGCGGGCGCCCGGTCCGGGAGAGCCGTCGAGCTTCACGGAGCCGCCGTGCGTTCCGACGATGCGGCTGACGATGTAGAGACCCAACCCCGTTCCCGTCGTTCGCGTGGTGAAGAACGGGTCGAAGACGCGCTCGCGGAGCTCCATGCGGATTCCGGGACCGTCGTCGGCTACCCGCAGCAGGATGTCGCCCGATTCGTGGACGGCCGTCTCGAGGACGACCTTGCCGCCGTCGGGCATCGCCTGCAGCGAGTTTTCCACCAGGTTCTCGACCACCTGCTTCATCTGGATGCGATCCACCGGTACGCACGGGAGCTCCGGGGCGAAGCGGAACTCGAGGCTCACCTTCTGGGCGGCCGATTCGCTGACCAGCCTGAGCGCCGTGTCGCGCACCAGGCTGTTGAGGTCGGTCGGCTGGCGGTCGGGCGCCAGCGGGCGCGTGGCGTCGAGCAGGTGTGCGCTGACGCTGGTGAGGCGCTCAACCTGTTCCTGGACCAGCTGGGCATACTCGGCGATGTCCGAGTTCTGCGAATAGGTCCGCTTCAGGTGGTACACGGCGCCTTCGATGGTGTTGAGCGGGTTGCGCATCTCGTGCGCCACCGTGGCGGCCAGGGCCCCGATCTCGCCCAGCCGCTTGGCGACTTCCCGCTCCTTGGTGCTCTGCTCGAGCTCCGCCATGCGCTGCTGCAGTTCGTACACCATCAACTGGAATCCCTGTCGGAGCTGGTAGAGCTCATCCCCCTGGTCTGCCAGGAGCCCCTCGAGGAACCCGCGGGCCGCGGGGGCTGCTCCGGCGCGCTCGCAGCTGATCACCTCGAAGCGCGACGGCTGGCACGGGGGCGGCACCGGCGGCAAGCCTCCGCGGGCCAGCTCCAGCATGTCCTCGCGCAGCCGCGAGATGGGAGCGGTGACCAGCCGCGCCAGCAGCAGCGCGCCGAAGAGCCCCACGGCCACGGAGAGCAACCCGATCCCGACGACCGAGCAGCGCACGCTGAAGCTGGTGGCGCGCCAGGCCTCTTCCTGTGTCGCCAGCATCTGTCCCAGCTCACGCTCCTCCGATGGGGCGAAGGGACGCTGTGCCAGGTGTGCCAGGGTCCCCAGCACGGCCCGCCGCTCCTCCCGGCACCTCTCCGAGAGCGTCGCTTCGTGGTGCGAGAGCACCGCCACCAGGACAGCCGCCAGCGCGCATCCATAGATCGTCGCCAGGGCGATCCCGAGCTTGGCCCCCACGCTCAGTTGCCGCAACCGCATCGTAGAGATGATCTACCTCCTTGGGGGACTCCTTTGCCAGGGGAACACGGGTGCCGCCCGTGCGATTTCATGAACCGGCGAGCTGCAGGGGCATATACTGAGCGGGAACCCCCAAGTCTGAACCGGAGGTGTTCGATGATTGCTCCGCGCTCGCCGGTCGCCTTGCTGGCATCCGTCCTGGTCCTGGCCGTGCTCGTCACGCCAGAGGCGCTTGCCGAAACCTACACGATGAAGGAAGGGGACACGCTCTGGGAGATAGCCCGTGTGAAGTACGGGGACCCGTCTTTCTGGGTCGATCTCCAGAAGGCGAACAACATCTCCAACACCCGGACCATTCCCAACGGTACAGTCATCACGCTTCCGTCGAAGGCGACGCTGCAAAAGCTGCGCGGTGTGACCGACCCGGCCGAGCGAGCGCGCATCCTCAAGGAGGACGGTGGCGCGGGGACGGGCGCCACGACACCTGCGGCGCCGTCGGGTCCGACACCCTTCGATCCCGTCTCGGGGCTGTCCGCGCGCACGGAGGTCCCCCGTTCGAGTGTCACGACGCGATAGCCAACACGCTTCCGGTGGCGAGAGAAGATTCCGGCCCACGAGGCGCGGTATCGCCACCATCGTCGTCTTCTTCGTCCTTCTGGTCCTGACGATTGGCGTCTTCAGCTACTTCTCCTTCATGCGTGGGCGACGGCTGCTGCAGTACCGCCAGCTCTTCGGAGAGTTCGCCTACACGCTGGCCCGGGCAGCGATGGAACTTTCGAAGGCCGAGGTGCAGGCCGGGTTGCTCGACCCGGAATCTGCCATCTCGAAGGCGCTGATGAAGTCGATGGACGACCCGGCGTGGAGCTCTGGAAAGCCGATCCCGCTGGGGGAAATCGACTTCAAGACCGACTACCTGCCGCTGGTCGATCGGGTGGCGCAATCCTTCGAGGGCGGCGTCGCGAACGTCGGCACACTCAAGGCGCGATTCTATGCGCTGCCGGACGATTCGCTCGCCTTCGATCCGCATGGCTGGACCAAGGGATTGCAGGACGTGCGCCAGAAGTACGGGCGCCTCTTCATCGAGGTGGAGAGCGTCTTCAAGGTCGGAGCTCTGCTGGAGGGTGTTTCGCGAAGGCTACTCGGGTTCATGGAGTATCGGGTCGTTTCGCCGCTCTTGCCGCTCTTCAACCACTTCACGCTGTTTCTTTCGGACCCGACCAACCCGGCCTGCAGCCCCGAGCTGATCAACTCCGCGAACACCGATTTCCACGGGCTCGTGGCGGACGGCAAGGGCCCGCTGGTGCTGAACAACGGCGAGGTCGACGACGCCAGCGCCTTCAAGGGCCTGACGGGCGAGCGGCTGGCCAGCCAGGGCTGGGTCTATCTCGGAGCGCGCGGGGACCTGATCTTGAATCACGCGTTCAGCCACGACGAAACCGACAACGCGGCCCAGGCGGGCGAGGACTTCCTGTTCTTTCACGAGGCGGCCGGTCCCGGCCCCAAGACTGCTCAGCGCAGCTACATCGACGACGACGTCAATGCCAAGTTGCCGGCGGGCTCGCCCTGGTCGGTCCGGTTCTGGGACATGGGGATCTCGCGGCTCGACGGGCCGGAGCTCGACAGCTCGCGCAAGGCGTTCGGGCCACCCGACGTCACGCAGAAGCTGCTCTCCAGCGTCCTGCACTTGATGGGCGCGCCCAGGAACCGGATCAGCCCGACGCTGGTGCTGGGAAAAGTCTCGGCGGGGCTGCTGCGGCTGACGGCGGCGAGCTTGAAGACCGCGGTGGACGACACCACGGCCGCGGCCTTCTTCACGCTGCTGCCGATGCCGCCCGATCCGATCCCGATGGCGCAGTTCAGGGCGGCGGTGCCGGTGTCGGCGGGGACCTTCGACGACGTCGCTGGCGCGGCCGACATCTACAATCCGGGCAAGTTCTTGTTCGTCGATCCCGCCACGCGGACGCTGGCAGCCGATCCCTCGGTGAGCCCGCAAGTCTACTCGCAGATGGCCTCTCGCGTGGCGACGCGACCCTACAACCAGGGCATGCTGTTTCTCTCCAGCGAGAACCACGAGGCCTTCCCCGTGCAGAAGGGGGTCGGGGTGTCGAAGGTTCCAAAGGAGTTTTTCACTCCGAAGGACGACTCCGATCCCAGGACGAAGCTGGTCGCGGGACTCTTGCCCGACGCCGAGCAGGACGGCATCGGCGAGGCTGAGCTCGAGAGCGTGGTGAACAGCCTGGCGACCTCGTTCCCCGACATGTTGAAAGTCTGCCGCCGCTCGGGAGAGGCCGACAACCCAACGCGCTTCCTGGCCGACGAGGGGTACCTGGTCGGAGGCGACACGCTGGATCTGGGGACCGTGCTGGTCTGGGAGAAGGACGGCCCCTTCCCGCTCGGGGCAATCCACCACATCAAGCGCGGTGGGGTGCTCGTCGCCGATGAGTTCGACGTGGCCTCGCCGTTGGTGGGAGGGGACGGGCCGGGAGACCCCGACAAGCCGCCGCTGATGCTGGTGGCGCGGAAGGGAAACATCCGGATCGCGGACCGCCACGCGGTGCAGGCGATCCTGGTGGCGCCGAAGGGGTTGATCGAGGCGCCGAAGGGACTGCAGCTCTTCGGGGCGATCATCGCCCAGGGAATCGATTTTCAAAAGAGCTTCCAGGCCAAGTCCGTGTCCTTCTTGCAGTACAACCCGAACTTCAAAGTGGGGCCGTGGCTCAAGGAGTCCAAGAAGATCGATCCGGGATGGTCGCTCTGTGTCGACCACTCCGACGACTTCCTGATGGTGCAATGAGGCGTGCTCGAGCGGATGTGATGGGCGGGCGGCGACCCGGCAGGGCGGGCGTCAGCCTGACCGAGATCGTGGTCGCCGTCATCTTCCTGTCGATCGCGCTCATGCCGCTTCTCGGGCTGCTGATCGCCGGCCACCAGGGGACGGCCCAGACGCTGCACCAGACGAAGGCCTTCCTCCTGGCCGACGACGTCGTCGAGGCCGTCGGCGCGCTCGGGTACGAGGAGGTCGACGCCGCTCTGCCGGGCGAGATTGCGACGAACATGCCGGTCGGCTCGCCGCTCTACACGCGTACGGTCGAGGTCGATCCCAAGGAGGATGTCTCTGCGACGATTGACGGGAAGGGAAAGTTCCGCGTGAAGACGGTGCGCATCAAGGTCGTCTGGCAAGGCGGGGGCGACGAGGAGAAGCGCCGCATCGAGCTGGTGGCGCTCAAGACGAAGGTGGATCGGTGAGGCGCGGGTTCTCGCTGGTGGAGGCGCTGCTGGCGTTCGGCGTGGCCGTGATGCTGATGGCCGTGCTCTATACGCTCCTGGTGAGCAGCCGCCGCGGAATGGTTCGAGGCGAAGGCAAGCTCGAGTACATCGGGGAGGCCAACCTTCTCTTTCAATCCCTCAAGCTCGATGTGCAGGCACTTCGGAAGTCCCCGGTCTGGAACGCCGCCGCCGGGGAGCTGAAGCTCGACATCCTCAAGGTCGAGCGAAACCCCTATCGCTCCGTCCCTGTCCGGGTCACCTACAAACGCGAAGGCGGGACCATCCATCGGCGCCTGGAGACCTCGGGTCCGGCGGCCGACAAAGAGCACCGCAAGTTCGGACTCGACAAACTGAAGGCCTTCGACGTGAAGCCTGGCACCTTGCGCAGCGCCTCGAACATCCATGTCAGCGTGCGCTTCGAGATCGAGGCGGACAATGCCCCGACCGATTTCGCCAAGGTGCTCTTCCTCAAGAACCTGAGGACCGATAAGACCTGGAATCCGCTACCGGAGCCGTAGGGGGAAGTAGCCAGTAGTCAGTAGCCAGTCATCTCGGGCTGTTTGAATCCGTTCGTGGTGAGCCTGCCGAACCACGAGGGGAGAACGCCCCCCGCCCTTCTCCCCAGAGTGGCCCTCCACATTCCACCTTCCCTCTTCTCAATTCTCAATTCTCGATTCTCGATTCTCCCTCAGACATTGAACCGGATGTTCAACACGTCGCCGTCCTGCACGATGTACTCCTTGCCTTCCAACCGCATGACCCCCTCCTTCTTGGCGGCGGCGTAAGAACCCTCGAGCCTCGATAGGTCGTCGTAGCTGATCACCTCGGCGCGGATGAAGCCCTTCTCGAGGTCGCTGTGGATCTTGCCGGCGGAGCGCTGGGCGTTCATTCCTTTGCGGATCGTCCAGGCGCGCACCTCGTCCTCGCCGACCGTGAAGAAGCTGATGTACTGGAGCATCTCGTAGCAAGTCCGGATAAGTCGCGTCCTGGCCGGCTCGGTCATCCCGAGGTCCTCGAGGAAGGCCTGTCGCTCCTCCTCGGTGTCGAGGGCTGCGATCTCGGATTCGATGCGCGCGCAGAGCCGGATGGCCGGTACATCCGGAAGCTGGCTCGAGAAGCGCGAGAGCATCGGGTCGGCCTTGTCCCTGAGCTGGCCCTCGTCCAGGTTCAGCACGGTGACCAACGGCTTGGCCGTCAGCATGGCGGCACTGCGCATGAGCGGCTCGTCATCGGGGGCAAGCTCCACCGAGCTGGCGGGCTGCTCGGCGTCGAGTGCGGCCTTGATCTTCTCGAGAAGCGCCTGCTCGCGGGCGTCCTTCTTCTGCCCCTTGGCGGCGCTCGTGCCCAGCTTCTCCAGCCTCTGCTCGACCTGGATCAGGTCGGCCAGGTGCAACTCTCCGGTAAGGAGCTTGAAGTCCCGCGTGGGGTCTATCGACTCCTCGACGTGGTAGACGTTGTCGTCGGCGAAACACCGCACGACTTGCAGCAGACCGTCGACGGTCTTGATCTCGCTCAACATCCGGGAGCTGAACGCGCTGCCTCCCGAGGCGGCCCGCTGGATGGCTGCGAAGTCGACGAACTCGATGTCGGAGAAGGTGGTCTTCTTCGGGTTGAAGAGCTTCGAGAGCCGGTCGATGCGGGCGTCGGGGACCTTGATGACGCCGATCCGTCCCTTGCCGGGCTCCTCGGCGGCACGCGAGGCGCCAGGTCCCTGCAACAGGTCGAAGCAGGTCGACTTTCCCGACTGGGGTAGTCCGATGATGCCGATCTTCATTCCGGGGCGCTCCTCAATGTTCGGGGCCGCCACCGGCCAGGGCGGCGATCTCGCCCACCAGGGCGCGGGGCAGAAGGCCTGCCCGCGCGGGCTCTTCGAGCCTGAAGTAGCGGCTGTCTCGGGCGGGGTTGGTGCCGCCGATCGCCAGATGATAGGTGCGAGCGCCGACGATTGTCAAACGGAGGGCTGGCGGGTCGAGCCCGAAGGCGGGCCCCGAGACTTCGCTTGCCGGCAAGGTAGGGAAGTCGTGCCGGCAGAGTTGCCCCAGCACCCAGTCCACCCGGGCGGGTACCTCGCCGGATTGTGGGGAAGCCAGGCCACGATATCCAGGACCGCTGCGCTCCGGCGCCACGGCGGCGGGGCTGATGGCCCTCCAGCTCGCCTGGCTGCGCTCGAGCTCGATGCGGGCGCCGGCGAGCTCCACCGTGAGCTTGGTGACTCCGGCGGCCGGCTCCGGCACCGCCCATGTCGTTCGCCCGGTGTCCAGCCAGTAGTACAGCCCCAGCGCCGCCAACAGGACCGCCGCGGCAGCCGCCCGCCGGCCCAACGTCACCGCCGCCGCCCCTCCAGCCAGACACCGAGAGCGATCAGGCAGAAGAGCCCGGGCATGCCGACAAGCACGATGGCGGCGATGGCTCGCAACTGGCGATCCGTCAGGATGACTTGCGGCGGGCCCTCGGGCTGGGGCCACGGGCCCAGGAGCTCTTCACGTTCGGAGAGCCAGTTGACCAGGTTCACGAGCAGCTCCCGGTTGACCGGCCACCGTGAGAGCGCGCCGTTGGTGAAGAAGTCGGTGTCTCCGATGACGGCCCGGCGTCCCGGCTCGGGTCCCGTTCGGCGCTCCGCAGCGGCCAGGACGACCAGGGCGCCGGCGGGTCCTGCGCCCCCGTCCGGCAACGTCGACGAGGCCCTGGGGGAGAGCGCCGCCAGAGGCTGCCAGGTGGCGATGTCGTCCTCCGAGGGGAGCGCGAAAGGCGTGGCGCCCGGCAGCAAGGCTTCGGCCAGCCCCTGGGTTGCGGGGTGGTCGCTGCGGCAACGGACCACGAGCGTGCCGGGGTCGTTCTCCAGGTGGCTGGAAGGATCGGACGCTTTGGCGCGCTGCCAGAGCAGTCCCCAGCTCGCGACCAGGCCCGCCAGCACGGGCCGCGGCTCGCCGGGCTCGACGGCGACGAGGACGGAGGTGCCGCGCGTCCTGAGCGCCTCGATTGCGTCGGGAGCGCGCGACGGGAGGTCGCGTCGGCCGTACGGGACGATCAAGGTCACGGGAGTCGTAGACGTCGATGGGTCCGTCGGGTCCATCGAGACTACTTGGAAGTTCTCCTTCTCGAGCGCCGCGGCGGCAAGTGCGTAGCCGAGGACACCCCGATCCGTCGCGGTACCCTCGCCCGGGAAGCACGCGAATGCGACCCGGGCCCGGGCTGCCTTACCCAGGCCGTGGATGGCCATCGTGAGCTCGCGTTCGGCGGGGCGGCGCACCACGCGGCGTCGGTTGCCGCGCTCGACGACGAGGCCGCCCCCTGCGGCGTCTCCGTGGCGCCGGGCCTCGGAGGGATGCAGGTCGGGATCGAGCGTCCTGATCCGGATTCTCCCGGACGCCAGCTCGTAGAGCTTGAGGAGATCGCGCGCCATGTGGCGGCCTGGCGAGGTCGCGGAGAAGACGGCGGTGACGGCGACGTCCTCGTCGAGCTCGCGCAGCACGCGAAGCGTGGCGGGCGTCAGTGTGAAGGCGCGCGCACCGGTCCAGTCGTAACGCGCCCGGTGGTTCTCCAGCAGGCCGTCTGAGACTGCCAGGATTGCCAGGACCAGGAGCGTGTAGAGTCCCAGGAGCAGGCTCCGCGTGAGGCCCGGCCAGCCGCCTGGGCCCCTCGATGCTGCCGCGGCTCCTGCAGCCAGCGCCAGTCCGGAGGCGATGAAGAGCTTCCCGGAGAGGCCCGCCGAGGCTGCCACGGTCCCGGCGAGGAGCAGGAACAGCGCAGCCAGAAGTACCAGACCCAGCGCTCGAGATTTCATGGGGTCACCGGGTCATCCGCTCATCGGGTCTGCGGCTCAGCTGCGCGCGGAGCGGACTGCCTCGAGCCCCGTGGCGGCCAGCGCCAGGAACGCTGCTGTCATCAGGACGAAAAAAGCCGCGTCGGCCGTGTCGAACATCCCGCGCGTGAAGGGGCTGAAGCGCAGGTAGAGGCTGAAGCGGTCCGCTGCGCCGCCCGCGGCGCCTCCCAGGAGCAGGCCCAGGCTGTGCAGGAACCAGAAGAACATCGAGGCGGCAAATCCGAGCACGGCGGCCGCGGCGGTGGAACGAGTGGCTGCGGCCGCGAAGGTGCCGATCGCCGCCAGCGTCGACGCCAGGAGCAGGCAGCCGGCCAATCCGGCCGCGCTCGCCCCGGAGTCGATCCTGCCGAAGAGCGAGGCCCAGAACGGATACTGCAGTGCCGATAGCGCCGCTGCCCAGAGCACCCCCAGCGCCCCAGCGAACTTGGCGGCCACGATGTGTCGGGGTGCCAGCGAGCTCGTCAGCAAGAGCTCCATCGTGCCATCCCGCCACTCCGCTCCGAAGCTCGACGCCGTGAGCATCGGAGCCATGAAGAGAAAGAGCACCCCGACGTCGTAGTAGAGCGCCGCCAGAACCGTGCTCCCCGTGTTCGACAGGATGAGCAGAAAGAGAAGCCCCGTCAGCGCCTGGAACCCCGCCAGCACCAGCCACGTCCCCGGGCTGCGCGCTGCCGCCTTCAGCTCTCGCGCGCAGAGCGCGGTGACTGGCTGCATGGCTGCAGCATACTGCAGGAGTAGCCAGTAGCCAGTAGTCAGTAGACAGTAGCCAGTAGGGAAGGTGGAAGTTGGAAGGGAATAGCAGCAAGTGGGGGAGGCACCGAGGCCGCTCACAATCTCCCAGCCAATCGATCGGCCTCTCGTCCTGAGCAGGTCGAAAGATGCGCGGGCCCCAGCCCAGCCTTTGGCGCGGCAACCCGCGCGCCGTCAGGGTTGCCCCCATGTCTCCCTACTGTCTACTGGCTACTGGCTACTGTCTACTTCCCCCCCCTCACGGCCGCCTCGCCAGCTCCAAGTAGTCGTCGATTCCGATGCTGCCGGCCAGGAGCGCGCGGCGGACGTCCGGGATCGCGGGGACGTAGAGTCCCTCCTCGAGCAGGTACTCCTTCAGTGGACGGGCGTAGAAGTCGACGCCGTCGCGGTCGAGGCGATCGCCGTCGAGCCTGAGCACCTCGTAGAAGTGCTGCCAGCCGAATCGGCCGCTGAACTGGCACGACTCGCAGCCGGGCGATCGGTAGGCAATCTTGCCGGCCAGCGCCTGGAACCCGCGCGGCAGTCCGGCAGCGGCAATCGGGTAGCCTTCCCGGCAGAAGGGGCAAAGTCTGGCGACCCGGTACGCCGTGAGGTAGAGGCCACTCGTGAGCGGCGCGCGCCCTGCCTGCTCCAGCTGTCGCAGTGCCGCGAATGGTGAAGCGGCCGTGACCGAGAGCGTGACCAGGACGTCCTGTCGGGGCAGCTCCAGCAGGAACTGCGTGTCCGGTGGAAGCTCCTCGGTCCGCACGGCCAGCACATCGGACTGCGACGCCAGGAACGCGCTGCGGCCCGCTTCGGTGAAGAGCGCTTGCCGGGCATCGCTCGGCCGGATCTGGTGGTGGAAGACTCCGGGAATCTCCGTGTCGTGCTGTCGCTCGAAGGAGAGCACCTTGCGGCCCTCGCCGGCCAGCTGCGCCAAGAGCGCTACCCACAGCCGCTGGGAATCGCAGAGCGCCCGTCCCGAGACGATCAACAGGCGGGGCTGCTCCCGCAAGTACGCCTGGATCAGGGCCACGGCGGGCACCGTCACGCCCGCATCCTCCAGGCTCCAGGACTCCTCCCGGGCGGCGATCAGGCTGAGGTCGACCTGCGGGCTCTCGGGGCCGAAGAGGACCGCTTCGAAGAGCGCGACGCCGTCCTCGTGGGCCCACCGCACCCGCCTGTGGATGGGGCCCCGAAGCGCGTGCTCTTCCAGGCCGAAGGCCGTTGCCAGTGAGCGTCGCACCCGCGCGCGTGCCTCGGCGCTGACGTGAGTCCGGTCGGACCTGCCGCCTGCCCGCCGGGCCACAACCCTCACCGGCGCGTCGCCGGGCGCAAAGGAGATGTTCGTGTAGCGTTCCCGCACGGCCGTCGAGAGCAGCCGGTGCAGCAGGTCGTCGACCGCCTTCGGAAATGGAATCTCGATCGGCTCTGGTAGCGGCAGGTGCTGCGTGGCGGGGCGGAGGACCGGCGGGGCCGCAGACGTCGGCTCCTCTGAGTGTTCGCGCGCCGGCACCGTCGACGCCGACGACGCCACCGCCAGCGCTGCGCCCGCGGCCGGCGAAGTGCCGACGATCTCCACGCGGTCCCGCAGAGCGCTGGCCGCGATGCGATACGCCTGTTGCAGCTCGCGGAGCCGCTGGCCCGTCATGACGCCGAAGGTGATGCCGAGCCCTGTCACGCTCCTCAAAAGGTCCGGCAAGTCCGGCTCCTCGAAGTCGCAGACGCCAATCGTCAGGACTTGATCGTCCCGCCCCAGCGGCACGAACCGGTACGTGTCCAGCAGCGCCTGTGGGATGTCTCCGAATAGGTCCGGCCGCACGTTGGCCGGGTCGGGCTCCAGGTACGCGCAGCCCCGTTGCGCCGAGAGCGCGCGGGCGATGTCGACCTCGTCGACCAGCTGGTAGCGCAGCAACAGCTCGCCTATCCGCGGCCGCTCCCGCCGTGAGCTGGCCGCCTGCTCCTGCTCCCGCAGCAGCGCTCTGAGGGTCAGCGTCGACAGCCGACCGTCCTGGGCGAAGATCTCTCCGAGTCGCAAATGGGTCCGTCCGGATGGCATGACAACCTCCACGGGCGCACATAGCACCACGTCGAGTATCGGCCGTCCGGACGGCCAGGATGAACCCGGGACCTCAGAACCCCAGCAGGAGCTTCAGCATCCAGCGGCCGACCCCGCCGACCAGTCCCAGCATCGCCGCGGCGATCACCGTGGTTGCCATGCTGTCCATCTCGAAGTCCTCGATGACCTCGTCGGTCACAACCAGTACCAGGATGGCCGAGGCGAAGGAGACGACCAGCGTCAGTAGCGGCAGCGACACCAGCAACAGCGCACCGGCGATCCAGCCCAGGATAGGGATCGTCACCATCATGCCGACCGCTGACACCAGCACGCTCAGCAGGAACACTTCCGCGAGCTTGTTGGCAATCCCCGCCAGCAGACTGTAGACGAAGGCCATGACGAAGGCCGTTTCCTTGCGCTTCACCGTGAATCCAGGAAGCAATCTGGCTATGAGCAGAAACGCACCCGCGTTTACAGCCAGCTGTAGCAGGTAGCCAATGAGCGACATGACCTTCGACCTCCTCCGGACGCTCTACACGCCCGGACTTCATTAGACCACAGTTGGCCGGTTTCCGCCCCTTCCCCACCTGGCGCCAGGTCGGTACCGGAACCCGACACCCCAGCACAACGACGCTTCCCTTCGTCCACGCGCCCCCCCCCGAAGCCTGTCCCTGATCCCTGACGCCTGACGCCTGATCCCTGACGCCTGACGCCTGATCCCTGACGCCGAGCGAAATTGACTTCTCGCAGCACCGCCATTAACGTATGTGACGCCCGGGTGGCCTCTCCAGTCGGGCCTTTCTAGCCATGAAAATCCTCGTCACCGGCGGTGCCGGATACATCGGATCTCACCTGGTCGATCGACTGCTCGGGCGCGGCGACGAGGTCTGGGTCGTCGACAACCTGACCACCGGCAACATCCGCAACATCGCCGGCCACCTCGCCAACCGAGCCTTCCACTTCGTCAACGATTCCATCCTCAACGAAGAGCTGATGGATCGGATGATCGAGACGGTCGACACCGTCTATCACCTGGCAGCCACGGTCGGCGTCAAGCACGTCGTGGTCAACCCGCTGGCCGGCGTTCTCACGAACGTGCAGGGGACCGAGATCGTCTTCAAGTACGCCTTCAAGTACTGGAAGCGCGTGTTGCTGGCGTCGACTTCCGAGATCTACGGCAAGACGACGAAGTTCCCCTTCCGGGAAGACGACGACCGCGTCCTGGGCTCCACCCGAGTGCACCGCTGGTCGTACTCGACCTCCAAGGGGATCGACGAGCACATTGCGTTCGCCTACTCCGACAAGGGATTGCCGGTCTCGATCGTTCGCTACTTCAACAGCTACGGTCCCCGCATCGACGAGGGGGGATACGGAAGCGTCGTCGCACAGTTCATCCGCCAGGCTCTCACCGGCCAGCCCCTCACCGTGCACGGCGACGGCCTGCAGAGCCGCTGCTTCACGTTCGTCAGCGATACCATCGACGGCACCCTGCTGGCCGGCGAGCGCGCGACGGCGCTCGGCACGGCCTTCAATGTCGGCGCCACGGAGGAGACTCGCATCCTGGATCTGGCCAGGCTGATTCTCCGACTGACCGACTCGAAGTCCGAGCCTCGCTTCATCTCCTACGATGAGGCCTTCGGCAAGGCCTTCGAGGACACCTCCCGGCGTCTGCCCTCCATGGAGCGCGCCCGGGAGCTGCTCGAGTGGCAGCCGGCGGTGAAGCTGGAAGACGGGCTCCGCAAGACGATCGAGTGGTGCCGCGAAAACTATGTCCAGCACCGATAGGTTGAGCTCGAGTCGTTCGGAGGCAGCGCCCTGACACTGGGTCTCGTCTACGCGCTCGTCTTCGCCGCGTCCCTGGGGCTGTCGATCTTCGCCACGCCGCTCGCGCGGTCGCTGGCGTTGCATCTCGACATCGTCGACAAGCCCGGCGGTCGCAAGATCCACAAGATCGTCACCCCCTATCTCGGCGGCCTCGCCATCTACGCCGGATTCGTCGCTGCCGTGATGCTGGCCGTCGGCTCCAACCCGCAGCTCTTCCAGCAGACGGGCTCCATCCTGGCCGGGGCCACCGTACTGCTCTTCCTGGGTCTCTGGGACGACCACTCGGGCATGGAGCCGAAGGTGAAGCTGGCCGGCCAGTTCGTGGCGGCACTACTGGCCATCCTGGCCGGCATCCAGCTGCGCGTCATCGGCGTGCCTGCGGCCGACCTGCTCCTCTCGGTCTTGTGGGTGGTCGGCCTGTCCAACGCCGTGAACCTCCTCGACAACATGGACGGGCTGTCGAGCGGCCTCGTGGCCATCGCAAGCGCCTTTCTCTTCGGCCTGGCGGCGGCGGGAGGACAGTTCCTCGTGGCTTCGATGGCCATCGCCCTGGCCGGCGCCTGCATCGGCTTCCTGCGGTACAACTTCATCGGACCGGCGTCCATCTTCATGGGCGACGCGGGGAGCCTGTTTCTCGGCTACATGCTGGCCGTGCTGACGATGAAGCTGCGCCTGCCGCATTCCGACCACGTCAACTTCTTGATCCTCATGCTCGTGCTGGCGCTGCCTATCCTCGACACCACGCTGGTCACCATCCACCGCACGGCGAATGGACGGCCGGTGTACGTCGGTGGCGCGGACCACTGTTCCCACCGGCTGGTCGCCCTGGGACTGTCGCGCAAGAGGGCGGTCCTGGCCCTCTACCTCCTTTCGATCGGTTACGGGCTGCTGGCCGTGACCGTACACGTGGCCTCGAGCCAGCTCGCCTGGTTGGCGGGAGGTGTCGCGGCCGTCGGTACCCTCCTGGTGTTCGTAAAGCTCGGCAGCGCGGCCGTCTACAATCGACCTGCGCCACTGTCCTCGGGCAAGCTCCCCGCAGCCAACCCGGAAAGGAGTTCGGAGCTCCCATGAAGATCCTCATCACCGGGGGCGCCGGGTTCATCGGCTCCCACATCCAGGATGCCTACCTGGCCGCCGGCCATGAGGTCGCCGTCATCGACGATCTCTCCCATGGCAAGCGCTCCAATCTTCAGGCGCAGACGCGTTTCTTCCCCTGCGACATCCGGTCGCCCGAGGCCGTGCGTGCCGTCTCCGAGTGGGCGCCCGACGTGGTCAATCACCTGGCTGCCCAGATGGAGGTACGCAAGTCGGTCGAGGACCCGATGCTCGATGCCGACATCAACATCCTGGGAGGCCTGCGAGTCCTGAAGGCCTCCGTGGACGCAGGCTGCCGCAAGTTCATCTTCTCGTCCACCGGAGGTGCCATTTACGGCGAGCAGGAGTCCTTTCCGGCTTCCGAGGACCACCCGTGCTACCCCCTGAGCCCCTATGGGGTCGCGAAGCTGGCTTTCGAGAGGTACCTCCACTACTTCCACACCCTCACGGGTCTGTCCTACGTGGCGCTGCGCTACGCCAACGTCTACGGCCCCCGCCAGGACCCCCACGGCGAGGCCGGCGTCGTCGCCATTTTCGCTGAGAAGTTGCTGGCCGGCGACCAGCCCGTCATCAACGGCGACGGGGGCCAGACGCGCGACTACGTCTTCGTCGAGGACGTCGCGGCGGCCAACGTGCGCGCGCTGCAGTCTGTGCCCAGCGGCGCCTACAACATCGGAACCGGTATCGAGACCGACGTCAACGACCTCTTCCGCATCCTGCGCGAGCTGACCGGGAGCAAGGCCGACGAGGTCCACGCCCCGGCCAAGCCGGGTGAGCAACGGCGCAGCTCGCTTTCTGCCGCAAAGGCCGCGAAGCTGCTCGGCTGGGAGCCGAAGACCTCCCTGCGCGAGGGACTGGCCCGAACCGTCGACTTCTTCCGCGGCCGCTGAGGGCGCAACCTTCGGCCCAGCCGGGACGTAGTCGCTGGTGGCATCAACTTGCGAGGAGGCCCTTTCGATGACACGCACCCGATTGCTCCCGACTTTCACGGCCCTGGCGCTCTCCCTGGGCGTCACTTTCGCCGCCGAGCCGCCGAGCAGCGGTGACATCATCTTCACGCCCGGCTCCGAGCCGGCCCACACCCAGACGGCCGCCCCGCAGGACTTCACCCTCGAGAAGATCGACTATGCCCTCGCCTCGGATCGCCAGGCTCCCGCCTTCGACGAGCTGCACTCCCGGCTGATGGCCGCGCTGGCCGAGGAAGTGCGCGCAGGCAACAAGTCCGCGGGCGGATATGCCGCCGAGCTGGCGACGCTGAAGGCGACCGCCGACACGGCCTACGAGTCCTTCATGGCAGCGCTGGCCGAGCTGAAGAAGGCGACCGGCGTCGATGTGGTCGCCGACGGCACCGCCGGCGTTCCCGAGGGGATCGAGGGTCTGGCCGAGGCTGATTCCGTCCGGGCCCGCGATCTGGTGGCCGGCGCCTCGCGGCACGCCACCCACGTCCTCGGCGCCCGCAGCGCCTACCGCGGCCGCGCCAACGCCATCGCCGAGCGCGTGCTGGCCGCCCGGCAGTAACACCGGACGCCCGCTACCGCGGGTAGGCGAACTGCTCGCAGTAGGCGACCCCGCCCACCCCGCCGCTGCTCGGGCGGCACTTGCCTTCCCAGTATCCCGGAGCGGGATCGAACGGAGCGCGAGGAAGCTCCTGCCCGTCGAGCCGGGACTCGATATCGATCGGGGCATGCCCCGGGACCGCCAGACGCCAGCGCGTCACGTAGTCCTTTCCGGTCTCGGGGCTCTTCCACCAGGCGAGCCGCTCCAGCCCGACCTGGTGGCTGGTGGTCAGCACCGCCGCGCCGTCCAGGCGGTTGACGTACTGGGCGATCGGGGCGCTGTTGCCTTTGCGGAAGCTGAAGATGTTGAAGTCGCTGCCGTCGTCGAGTTGCACGGAGAACCAGTCCCACCCGATCCTCAGCGTGACGAAATTCCCCCACTGGTGATCCATCCAGCTCAGGCCGGCAACCCGGAACTTCTTCCCGTCCAGCTCGAGCTCGCCCGCCGTGGCCAGCCGGGTCATCGAGTAGTACCAGCTGAAGGTGCCCTCTGGCATGTCGATGATCCCGTCGCCGTTGACCATCATGGGGGCCTTGAGCGGTCGCAATGAGAGTGCCAGCGCGCCGCCGTCCGTGGTGGCGCGGATCGCGTAGCCCCGGCCCGATTCACCGCGTGTCAGCGCGTGGGTCTTGCCGTAGACGACGTCCAGGCGGTCCGTCGGGGTCCGGCAGGCCAGGGGCGAAAGGTACTCGCGGCGCCGGTGGAACTTGCCGCCCGCGATGTCGGTGATGGCGGTGTGAACGAAGAAGATCCCCGGCCGCACATGGAAAAAGGTCAGCTCGTAGCCGTACTCCCGGCCCTCGTCGTCGCGCAGGTGGCCGTTGATGTACCACCACTCCGCCAGTCGCATGTGGGCTGCCTCGTCTGCGGGCAGCCGGATGGGCGCGTGACTGCCCGCCGGTGCCGGGGCCTGAGGTGGCTTCTCGAGCCTCGTCAGCGCCGCCGCGAGCCGGCGCTTCACGGCGGACGCCGTGTCGGCGGTCGACGCCAGCCGGGCGGTCGCCAGCCGGACCACGCGCCGCTTCAACGCCTTGCCGACGAGTGGCTCCGTTGCGTAGGCGCCGGATTCGCTCAAGGCCGCGAACTCCTCGACCAGCCCGGGATCGCCCCGGTCGAGGGCCTCCTCGATGGCCGCGGCGGCCTGCTCCAGATAGGCCTGGCCGGAGAGCGACGGAAATCCACCGGCGTGGACCGCCGGTTGGCAGAGGGCGAAAGACAGCAGAGCGGTGAGGACGAGCTTCGCAGCGTTCATGGCGTCCACAGGATAGCCCCCGATTGCGCCCATGACAAGCCGGTGAGTGGCCGCGGCAGCGGCTGGGACCTCAGGGCACCGGCACGACCAGGATGCGGTGGTTGGCGGAGTCGACCACGAAGAGGCGTGCGGCGTCCGTGATGGAGGTGGTGGCGACGTCGGCAGGGCTGGAGAGGCTGAAGGCGTCACGCGTGCCGCTGACGGAGTTGTTGGCGCCGCTTTCCGTGAAGCGGGACTGGCCGAAGAGATCGAGCGCCGTGGCGCCGATGGCCGGCAGCGTCGGGGGCGAGGGGTTGAGGAAGACGACCACTCGGTTGTTGCCCTGATCGGCCACGAAGATCTTGTCCAGGGCCGCGGTGACGCCAGTCGGGCGGCTGAGGCCGCCGTCGGTGGTCGGCTTGGAAGCGGTGCCGGAGACGAAGTCGACGTGACCGAGGACGCTTCCGGCGGAGGCGCCGTTGGCGGACGGCACCGGCGAGAAGACCAGGACCCGATCGTTGCCCTGGTCGGCGACGAAGAGCCGCTGCCCGTCGGTGCCCAGGCCCGCCGGGAACGCAAGTGAGGCCGCGCTCGGGTTTGCTCCGCCCATGTTGACGCTGCCGCCGGTCATGCCGGTCTGGCCGATGACGACGGTAGGCGTGTTGCTGGAATTGGTGGGAATCTGGTCGTAGAGGAGCACGCGGCTGTTGCCGCTGTCGCTGACGAGCAGCTTGCCGGCGATAACGACGGCCGACCTGGGGTTGGAGAGACCGTCGGCGCTCACTGCGCCGGTGCGGTTGGCGATGTTGCTGGTGAAGTCGGCCTGGCCGAAGACCGCGTCGGCGGGGGCGCTGAACTGAGGCAGCGTCGTGTAGTTGTTGAAGACCAGGCCTCGGTTGTTGCCGCCGTCGATGACGACCAGCTTCGTGCCCGAGATCGCCAGGCCGCTAGGTGCATTCAGGGTGGAACTACCGGCCGCTCCGCCCCCGTTCACAGCGCCGGCGGTGAAGCTGGCCTGGCCCAAGCAGGTCACGGGAGTAGTGGCGGTGAGGCTCGGGAAGATGAGGACCCGGCTGTTCTGCGTGTCGGCCACGAAGAGCCGGACGCCATCGGAGATGGCTGCGAGCGCGCCATTGATGCGACCTGCGGCAGGCGGAACCGAGGTGGCCGTCTGGAAGTCGGGCTGGCCGACGAGGGCCTTGGCCTTGTCTCGGACGATCCACGAGCCGGCAGTCCCGGAGACCTGCGAGGCGGAGCCGATGTTTGCGTCGGCGGCCGTGATCTTCGGGACGACGCTGACGATGACGGCCTTCTGTGCCGTAGGCTTCGCAGCGACGGTGAAGGTGAGGAAGGCCGTCGCGTTGCCGGCGAGCGTGAGCGGGAAGCCTGCGGGCCCGGTGACGCTGTACTCGCTGTCGACGCTGACGGCGCCGGTCTTGAGCTCGAGGGTCGCTGCCGAGATCAGCATCGAGGCCCCGCTGGGTCCGTTGGAGTTATTGACTCTCACACGGACCGAAACCAGGCTGAAGGCGATGTCGCCCGGAGTCGTGGTGCTGGCCCGGTCGAC
Organism: Candidatus Wallbacteria bacterium; assembly: GCA_016213845.1. Lineage (GTDB taxonomy): Bacteria > Muiribacteriota > UBA6191 > JACPRK01 > JACPRK01 > JACPRK01. Next base: position 35,043 of record JACQZN010000049.1, on the reverse strand, counting down.
GCCGGTCGGCAGGATGGGGTCGAAGAAGATGTCCGGGGCCGTCAGGCTGACGGCCTTCTGCAGGACGAAGGTGCCCCCCGTGACGGGCGGGGTGATCGACGTGGTGACATCGGCGCCGCCCGAGGAAGCCGTGGCGACGACCGTTCCCCCGACCGAGATCGTCCCGAAGCCGGCCGCCCCCGATGACGGTGTGACGTTGAAGACGAGCGTAGCTGCGCTGGTGTTTCCGGTGCTGCCGACGCCGAGTGTGCCGGCGCCCGAGACCAGGGCGACGGTGTACTCGGAGGTCTTGTTGACGAAGCCCGAGAAGAAGGAGAGGCTGCCGCCGGTGATGTTGGCGTTGGCGGCGCCGAAGTTGCGCACCTCCATGCGGAACTGGACCGTCTGCCCCGTGGAGAGCGTGCTCTGGGCCGGGAAGATGGCCGGGAGCGCGTTGGTGGGACCCGCAAGCTTCAGCACGGGCTTGGCGGCGACCACGGAGCTGCCGGTGCCGGCGGGGGAGGGGACCGTCAACGGCGCGGAGTCGTTGGCATCCTGGGCCGAGATGTCTGCCGTGACCGATAGGGCGCCCAGGGAAGCGTTTGCCCCGACGTCGAAGAGGGCCTTGACCGTCCCCGTGGCCCCGCCGCCTATGGCCAGCGGCAGCGCGGTCACGAAAGTCGGCGTGTAGCGCGCGCTCTCGTCGGTGGAGCCGCCCGCAAGGAACTTGAAGCTGACGGCTGTCACGAGCGCAGTTGCGCTGTCGGTGGCGCCATTGGTGAACGAGATGGACACCGGAACCTTCAGCTCGCCTCGGGAGATCGTGGCGGGGATGGTCGGCGACTGGGCAGTGAGCGTGGGACGGCGCTGGACGATGAAGCTGACCGTGAGGGACGCGGTGGTGTCGGGTGTGATGAGCCCGCTGTTGGCGTCGCGGGCGGTGTAGGTGATGAAGACGCTCTTGGTGCCCAGAGTCGTCGCTGGGTTGGTGGTGGCGATGTTGAGGGTGGAGTTGGCAGTGTCGCCACCGTTGATGGTTCCCGGCGGCTGCGTCAGCGTGGCGGAGAAAGTGGAGTCGCTCTTGACGAGAACCGCGGCTGTGCCGGTGGCTGCTGCGCCGGCGCCGCCCGACTGGTTGAGTGCCGCGATGGTCGCGCTGAAGCTCTGGCCCTGGGTGACGGACGTGCGCGCGCCTGACTGGCCGAGTGAGAGCTTGGCGCCGAGCTGGACGTCGAGCTGGCCAACGGGGTTGCGCGTGACGGTGCCGGCGGGCAGGCCGGTGTTGGCGTCGATGAACGGGACGATGCCCTGGAGGAAGATGGTGCCGGTGGTGGCCGTAGACGAGATCGAGGTCAGGAAGACGAGGTTGGTGGTCTGGCCGCTGGTAATCACGCTGGGCGAAGGGGGCGTGGTCACGGTGGAGACGCCGGCGGCCGAGCCGGCCAGGCTGGGCCCGTTGAAGCGCGCCGTGGCAGCGTCCGGCGGGTTGGTCACGGGAAGAGAGAGCTTCACGAGCTGGCCGCGGGAGACGTGGGCGGGCACGCTGATGAGGTCGCCCAGGGTCAGCTGAGGGGGGCGCTGGATGACGATCTGACGGATGCTCGGATTGGACGCGACGATGGTGGGGCCCGGGTTGTTCTCGTCGTGGGCGGAGAGCTGCACGGAGATGTCGGTGGTGCCCGGGGTCGCCGAGGCCGAGACCGTCAGGTCGAATGAGAGCGCCGCCGAGGCGAGCCCGGCGATGCTGGTCGGGTTGGAGGCCCGCGCGCTGAAGACGATGGTGTTGCCGAGGACGGAGAGCGTGGGTGGATCGAGCAGGACGCGCGCCTCGCCGGTGTTGGTGACGGTGAGCGAGACTCGGGCGGTCTGGCCCTGGGAGATGGTGGGCGGAGTGCCGAGCGAGACCAAGAGCGGCGTCGCCTTCGTCTGCACGGTGGTGCTGGCGATGCGCGGGGCGAAGGCGGTGATGTCGAGCAGCTCGCCGTTGGCGTCGTTGGCGCTGACGGTGACGTCGCCAGTGGTGAGGCCCGTCTGAGCGGCGGCGTCGACGAAGCAGGTGAACTGCAGGACGGTCGTGGTGACGGAGCTTCCCCCGGTGACGAAGGTGGGCGTGGCCGGGCTGGTCAGCGTAGCCGTGATACCGGGGCGCGACCAGACCAGCGTGGCGTCGCGAATCCGCGCGAGGGCGCCGCCCAGGTTCTTGACGCCGACAGTGGCGGTGAAGCTCTGTCCCTGGCTGACGCGGCTCGGTCCCTTGTAGCTGACGATGGAGAGCGCGGCGGGCGCCTCGATGGTGGTGGGGACGGAGCTGGCGAAGCTCAGGCGCGGCAGGGCGAGCCGGCTGTTGACGTCAATCGCATCCACTGTAGCCACTGACGTCACTGGACCCAATGGAGCATCCGAGGCGACGGTAACGGTCATGGCCACGGTGCCGGTGGTGCCGCCGGGGACGTCCAGCGTCTGACCCGCGGCCAGTGCCGAAGTCACCTTCGTCTTGCTCCAAACCAGCGTTGCGGCCGTCACCCGGGCCGTCGCCTGGCCCAGGTTCCGCACCGGGATCGTCACCGTGAAGGTCTGTCCGCGGCTGGCCGTCCCCTGCTTGACCAGCGGCAGGATCGAGAGCTGCGGCGTCGTCTGCAGCGTCACCTGTGCCGCCGGGCTGCGGGTCGCGGTCGGCAAGGCCAGGCCCGTGTTTGCGTCCTGGCCCGTGGCGTCCAGGTCCAGGTCCCGCACGCCCGCGGTCTCGGTCACCGGCACCGTCACCGAGAAGACCACCGGAGCCGTCGTGAATCCGGGGATCGTGAGCGACGCCAGGTTCGTCACGACCGTCGCCGGAAGCGTCGGCGGAGGCCGGAAGGCCGCGGTCGCCGCCGTCAGCACGAGCGGCGCCTCTCCCGTGTTGGCGATCATCGCCGTCACGCTGAACGTCTGACCGATCGACACGAACGCCGGAACCTGGGGCAGATCGACGCGGATTCCGGGCGGCTCCTGCACCGTGATCGTCGGCGGCAGCGTCATCCCGTTCACGATCGTCAGCCGCTTGCCCGTGTTGTCCTCTGTCGCCTGTGCCGTGGCCGAGGTCAGCGTCACCGCGCCCAGCGCCACGGCTGTCATGTTCACGACTGCAGGCGCCGTCCGGCCGCCCGCGATCGCCACCGAGCCCGAGAAGCTCGAGAGGTTCACCAGCGGCAGGTTCCGGACCACGTCGGCTGCCGTCAAGGTCAGCGCGGCCTCGCCCGAGTTGCGGAAAACCATCGTCGCAGCCGTCACTTGACCCAGCGTCACCGTCCGCCGAACGTCGATCCTGTCCAGGGTCAGGCCCGCGGGGCGCTGCACGGTGATCGTCAGCGTGTTGCCTCGCGTCACCGCCACGCTCGCCCGGCTGTTGGCGTCGAGCGCCGTGGCGTCTCCGTCGACCTTGACCACCGCCGTCAGCGTCGGGGAGGCCGTCACGCCGAAGACGAAGCTCCTGCTGGCGCCGCCCGCGATTCGCTGGTTCACTGACTGGCCGGCCGCCGAGAGGACGGCCCGGTCGAAGAGGAGCTGGGCCGAGGAGACGTCGGCGCCGGCCTGCCCATCGTTGGTGAGCGTCAGCGTGATGCTGGCCGACTGGGCCTGCGTCATCGTGAAGGCAGGCCGGGAAAAGGCGAGCCCCGAGACTCGCAGAGCGGCCCGTGTCTGCACCAGCACTGCCGCGCTCCCCGCCGCCACGGTCAACGCCGTCAGGCTGTTCTGATCGAATCCCTTCACGCGTGAGGAGAACGAGGCCGCGCCCGCCGCCGCGCTTGCTGCCGACAGCTGGAACACGAGGGTGGTAAGGCTGCCGTTGCCGGCCAAGCTCACGGGCGTGCTGGCGGCCGGAGCCGTCAGGCCCGTCGAGCCGAAATCCAGCGAGATGGCCGTCAAGACGGCCGTTGCCGAACCGCTGTTGCGCAGTGTCAGGGAGGCCGTGAACTGTTGCCCCTGGCTCACGGTACCGGTGCTGGGCACCAGGCTGACGACCGAAACGGCCGCCGGCGTGTCGACGGTCGCGGACAGCGCTTGCGTCTGGCTGGCGCGAACCGTGGCGCTCGAGTTCACGTCGCGGCCGGATGCCTCGAACACGGCGGTGATCGGCCCAGGTGCGGCTGCGGCCCCGACCGTCCCCGAAAAGCGCAGGAGCACGCTCTGCCCCTGGCCCAGTGTCGGCAAGGGACTGGGGCTTGCGACCGACGCCGTGACGTTGGGGTTGCTGAAGGTCAAGGACGCAGCCGAGAGCCTCACGGCTGCCTCGCCCAGGTTGGCGATCGTCGCCGTGGCCGTGAACGTCTGCCCCTGGCTGAGCCGTGCCGGCCCGCTCACCGTGCTCACGGAGAGCGCGGCGGGTGTCTGGACCAGCGTGGAGCCCGCGTCGGCCACGGAGCCCCCGGTCTGAGCGCTGCTGTTGGCGTCCTTGCCGGAGATGCTGGCCCCGATCGTGGCGATGCCGCTTGCGGCGGCCGAGCCGATCGTCACGTCGAACCTGAGCTGCGCTGTCGCATTTCCTGCCACCGACGCCGGGTTGTCGGCGCGGGCCGCGGCGGTGATGTTGCGATCGCTGAAGGTCAGGCTGGCCGCGGTGATCGTTGCCCGTGCCTGGCCGGCGTTCTGCACCGTCAGCGTAGCCACGGTCGTCTGGCCCTTGGAGACGAGCGGGGCTATCGCCACCGACAGCGGCGCCAGCGCCGCGCGTGTCAGCACATTGACCGTGGCCAGGTTCGCCTGCGAGGTCGAGGCGCTTGCGCCGCTCAACCGATCGACGGCCGTGATCGCTACCGACCCGACCACCGGCCCGGGCGATGCGTTGCTACTCACCAGCACGCTCACGCGGAAAGTCTGCGTGGCCCCCGGCAGAATCGAGCCAGGGTTCGAGACCCCCGCGACCGTGTTGACTCCCGGGTTGTCGAACGTCACCGACACCAGCCCGATGTCCGCCGTCGACTCGCCCGTGTTCGTCACGGAAAGCGTCGCTGTGAACGTCTGGCCGACGCTCACCGACGCAGGCAGCGCCAGCGAGCCGATTGAGAGCGTGGCCGGCCGCACGATGACGAGCGTTCCAGCATCCCCTCGCGGCGGGGCCGAGACCGATGCGCCGCTCGAGGAGTCGGTGCCCTGGGCCGTGGCGCTCGCCGTGAAGCTGCGGCCGGCCGTGTTGGCGCCCGCGGTCACTCGGAAGCGGAACAGGCTGGTGATGCCAGGCGAGATCGAGCCCGGGTTGCCGGAAAGCGGCGTGACCGTGAGGTCCGTCGTGCCGAACCCGAGCGTCACCGACTGGATCGTCGCCACCGACTCGCCGGAGTTCGTCACCGGTAGGCTCACCACGATCGTCTGCCCCGCCACCAGCGGCCCCGAGCCCAGGATCGTCCCGATGGCCAGCGCCGCCGGCGACAGCACTCTCACGACGCCCGCCCCTGCCAGCACTGCCTCCCCCGTGCCGTTGCTGGCGGTATCCCTCGAAGTCACCCGCGCGTCGATGGTCACATTGCCGGGCGCCACACCGGAGCCGACCGTCACGATGAAGCGCAGGGCGACCGAGTCGCCGGCTTCCACCCGGACCGGATTGGCCGAATCGGCCTGCGCGCCGAATCCGGCGACGGAGAACGTGAGCGCCGCCGATTCGAGGGTCGCCGCGGCCCCGCCCGAGTTCGTCACCGGCATCAGCACGCTGAAACTGCCGCCGCGCACCACCGTCCCGGGAGTCTGCAGGTTGCCGATCGAGACCGACGACGGCTCCTGGATCGCCAGAGAGCCCGCGTTGGAACGAGCGGCGCCAGCGGGCTGGTTGGTGACTGTGTCGGTCGCGTCCACGCGCAGCTGGAAAGTCGGTGTACCTGGAGGAGCGTTCGAGTCGATCGATATCGAGAACGTGAAGACCGCGCTCTGCCCGGCGCCGAGCGTGCCCGGGTTGGAGGCCGATGCCGTCACCGAGACGCCCGATTGGCTGGGCGTGAGCGTGACGGCGTCGATGCGCGCCGGGTTGCCTCCCGTGTTGGCCAGCAGCACCGTCGCCGTCACGATCTGGCCCCTCGCCGCAAGCGACGGCAGTGCGAGGTTGCCGATGGAGACCAGCGCGCGCGTCAGGCTCTGCTTGAGCTCCGTCGGAGTCTCGGTGACGTTGGAGCGGTTGTTCGTGCTCTGGACGAAGCTGTCCACGCCCGCCGCCAGATCGCTGGTGAAGAAGCTAGAGCTGTACCCTGCCAGCGCCCCCGAGGCCGCCTGGCCGTCCAGGCTGCCGTCGGCCGCGTCGCTGCCCAGGCTGGCGATGAGCGCTTCGGTCGACACGCTCTTGATCTGGGCCTGCTGGGTGAGCCCCGCCAGCACGAGCCCGTACCGCAGTGCGGGACTGTCCTGGCTGCCCGCGGCCGTTGGGTCGGCAGGCACGGTCCGGCCGATGTTGGTCAGGCCGAAGCGCGTGCCGATCTCGTCGGAAGCCGACTGCATGGACGCGGAGCCGAGCGGCCCGCGGCCCAGCGCCAGCTGCAGCGCCAGGTGCGTCAGCGGCGTCACGGAGATGTTCGCTTCGGTCGTGCCGGCCGAGTAGCTCGGCAGGAAGCCGAAGATCGGGTTGGTCTCCGAGATGGTGTCCGTGCCGCCCGACTCGCTCGAGTAGCTCCCCGACACGCTGAAGAGCAGCGGTCCCGAGTAGCTGCCGTCGGCGAGCCGGATGCTGAAGGTGCCGCCGTCACCTACCGTTCCGGTGCCGATCAGGTCACCCTGCTGGCCACCCGTCACCCGGAAAATCTTGACCGGGCTTCCCCGCAAGAACGGGCCCTTCACCGCCGCGCCGCTGGTGGTGCCGGCCGTCCCTGGGCCGGAGCCTCCTCCGGCCGTGGAGCTGCTCCCGCCGCCACCGCCGCCGCACCCGGTCGTCGAGGCGAAGGCAAGCCACGCCAGCAGGAGCGCGATCGGACCGGAGAGCTTGTTCACGGGACTGGGAGCCGCCTCAGCAACTTTCGGGCCTGCGTCTCGTGCCGGTGGAAACGGCCGAACACGAGCCTCGGGCTACGGCGCCGCGGGCCCGCCATTGCCTATAGAGCGCGCCTGCGATCATGTCAACGCACCATTCCGTGCTGGTCCTACCGCCAGAACAGCCATATCGCCAGGACGAGCGCGAGGGCCGCTCCGAGCAGCACTCGCAAGAAGTCGGTCCGGAAGTAGGGTATGCGCCCATAGCTGGAGTGGACCAGCGCGCTCACGTCCTCGCCGGCCACCATCCGGTCGAGCAGCTCGCCCAGCTCCCGGCGGACCAGGCGAACCGCCGCCTCGCCGAAGCTGGCGCGGGCGCTGGCCGGGTAGCCGAGATAACCCAGCCCCTGTCCGGCGACCTGCGCAGAGGTGAGGCCCAGACTCTCCTTTGGCATCAGGACCGGTGGGAGTGTTCTGTACTCCGGCCCCACGAGGTGCGGCTTGAGGTGCAGGAGCAGGGACGTCTCGAACATCCCCGCGTGGATGTCGTCCGGAAGGTGGGCGGCTTGCTCGGCAGAGAGCTCGCCCTGGGTCTCGGCCGCCAGCTCGGCGCCGTACTGGCCCTCGAAGTAGCGCGAGACCATCGGGCCGAATGGGCTGACCATCTGCACGCCCTTGCTCCTGTAGCGCCGGGTGATGCGGTCGCAAGCTTCCTCCAGCGCCACGATGTGTCCCGGCGCGCCGTGGCCGTTGGTCACCACGATGTGGCGGAAGCCGTAGCGCGCAAAGGACTCGCCCAGGTCCGAGGCCAGCTCGCGCACGACGCGCTGTCGCACCTTCACCGACCCGACCATGTCGAAGGTCCACGTCCCCAGAGGAACGAGAGGGGCGAGAACGGCGTGCCGGCCGGGATCGCGAGTGACGAACTCGTCGGCGCAGGTCTCGGCGAGCGCCACCGCGGTGAACCCATCCATCCCAACAGGGAGATGGGTCCCGTGCTCCTCCAGGGGGCTGATCGGCAAGAGGATCGCGGTGCGATCCCGCGGCAGCTGATCGAGCTGCCTCCATGTGAGTTCTTCGAGTCGGTGGATCGGCATCGCGCGTCAGGTGCAGTATAGCAATGTCCCGCTCAAAAAATTTTCTCTGGACGCGCGATCCTCCGGTGTGTCGTGATAAAATGAACGCGAAAAATGACGATCATGTCACTCGCTCGCAAGCGGCGGTGACGGAAAGCCCCACTCATCAGAAAAAGGAGTCGTTCGTGATCACCCGAAGGTTGCTATCGCTGGCATTTGCTACGGCGCTGGTCTTCTCGCTGGCGGCCGCAGAGACTGGAAAGAAGGGGATCGAGGTGATCGACCTCGACCCACCGCCCCGGACGACGAAGCTCCCCTTGGAGCAGGAGGGGTCCTCCGACGAAGTGGACGCCGCCAAGGCCGACAGCGCTGCGGCCCCGGTCGAGCGTTTCACCGACATCGAAGGCAAGAAAAATGAGCGCCTGGAGCGCATCCGGTCGGTTTTCGGCAAGATGAAAGGCGTCTCCCGCGATGACGACGAGGCGGGCCCCGAGCGCCCTCGGCCCGAAAAGTACGGCGTGGCCGAGCCCAGGCACCGGACGGAGGTCGAGCCCTCCGGGCCGGCAGAGCCCCTGGCTCAACCGGCCGCTCCCTCGCGCTCCGCACTTCGCAATTCCCCCGAGGGCGACATGTACAAGGTGCAGCGAGGGGACACGCTGGCCCGGATCGCCAAGAAGTTCTTCGGCTCGGGCCAGAAGTTCTACCTGATCGCCGACGCCAACGGACTGGCTCCAACGGATCGCATTCGCGTCGGCCAGGAACTGGTCATCCCCCAAGATCCGGAGGCAAAGGCCACGGCTCCGCGAGCAGCGCGTCCGGCAGCCCGCGCCACGGCGCACAGCGCCGCCGCGGCCGATTCCGGCGCGAAGACTGGCCAGGAAAAGGCGCCCGCGGCCCCGAAGGCGGCTGCTCCGGCCGAGGGCAAGCTGGACTACGCCTCCTACGACTTCAAGCTCTACCAAGTGCAGGCCGGCGACACGTTCGCCTCGGTTGCCGACAAGTTTTACGGCGGCAAGGGCGATCCTTCCTTGATCAAGCTCTACAACAACAAGAAGGAGACGCTGAAGCCCGGCGAGAAGATCCTGATCCCTCTGCCCAAGGCCGAGCACCCGGGCAAGGGCTCCTAGCCCGTCATCGGGGGAGGCAGAGACCGCCCGCAGCCAGCCCGACCGCTGACCGCCGGCCAGTCCCGGCGCGCCCAAGTTCACGGCAATCGCCGCGAAGAGAATGCGAAGAGAATGCGCGTGGCGTGTACCTGTACCGGGTTTTCGCGGGCAGGGGCAGGGGCAGGGGCAGGGGCGTCCGTCACCGAGCTGAGAGAATGTGCGTGGCGTATACCTGTACCGGGTTTTCGCGGGCAGGGGAAGGTGCGTGGCGGGGGAAGGTGCGTGGCGTATACCTGTACCGGGTTTTCGCGGGCAGGGGCAGGGGCAGGGGCGTCCGTCACCGAGCTGACGAGGAGCCACCGGCACCGATGGCCGAGCCGACCGTGCCCGCCCCCCCTACTGTCTACTGTCTACTGTCTACTGACTACTCCCTCCCATCTTCCACCTCCCCGCCCACTTCCATTGCTCCGGACGGGGTCGCTGTATTACAATTGCAAATCCCGCTTCCGAGGTCGCGAGGCGGAAGCGAGCGCATGCGTCAAAATCAAAACAAGTCACCAGAGCTGGAATCGGTCAGCGGGGCAGAGCCTCTTGCGGGCAGCGTGTTCGAGAAGGTCTCGTCACCGCAGCAGTTTTTCTTGAGAGCGGCGGCGCAGAAGCTGGCTGACAGCCGGGGGTTCGGCACGCTGCTGCGTTGCGCGAAGGTCGACCGCATCTACTTCTACCCGCACCAGGTGGAGACCGTCGTTCACGTCATCGAGGACTTCCACGGCCGGGGGCTGCTCGCCGATGAGGTCGGTCTGGGCAAGACTGTCGAGGCCGGCCTCGTTCTGCGCGAGTACCTCCACCGCGGGCTGGTCCGGCGCGTGCTGATCCTGACGCCGGCCAGCCTCGTGCTGCAGTGGCGCGAGGAGATGACGACGAAGTTCGGCTTCAACTTCAAGACTCACCTGGACAAGGAGAAGTGGAACGACGCCGACCAGCTCATTGTCAGTATCGATAGCGCGAAGGCGAAGCGGTTCTGCAAGAATTTCCAGACGAACCCCTACGACCTGGTCATCGTCGACGAAGCGCACAAGCTCAAGAACCACCGGAGCCTCAACTGGAAGTTCGTCCAGGGCCTCTCGACGAAGTTCCTCCTGCTCTTGACCGCCACTCCCATCCAGAACTCGCTCGAAGAGTTGTACAACCTGATCTTCCTTTTGAAGCCGGGTTTCTTGCAGACTCGCAAGCTCTTCCGCAAGCAGTTCACCATCACGTCCAACTCCAAGCTCCCGAAGAATCCGGACAAGCTCAAGGAGTTGCTCGAGAAGGTCGTCATCCGCCATCGGCGCAGCGAGACTTCAATTCCGTTCACGCAGCGCAACGTCCACCTGATTCCCGTCGAGTTCGGCAAGCAGGAGCTCGAGACGTACAGCTACCTGAACCAGTTCATCAGCTCCAGCTACGGCAGCGTCAGCCACTTCGAGAAGGGCATCAACCGGCTTACGCTCATCCTGCTGGAGCGAATGGTGACGTCGAGCCCGCAGTCGCTCATCAGCACGCTGGAGCGCATCCTGGTCAACCCCTCTCTGCCCCCGGGCTTCGCCGAGCAGCTGGCGCATCTGAAGCGGATGGCGCTCAAGATCAAGACGGTGGCGAAGGTCAAGAAGGCCGTCGACATCGTCAAGAGCGTGAAGGACAAGATCATCATCTTCACGCAGTTTCGCGAGACCCAGGAGCACCTGGCGCGTGTGATGAACGAGGCGAACATCGACAACATCCTGTTTTACGGAGGCCTCACGCCCCGCCACAAGGACGAGATCATCGCCAAGTTCGCCAAGGACGTCCGGGTCCTCATCAGTACCGACTCCGGTGCCGAGGGGCGCAACCTGCAGTTCTGCCGGAACCTGATCAATTTCGATCTGCCCTGGAATCCGATGAAGGTGGAGCAGCGCATCGGCCGCGTCCACCGGCTGGGCCAGCAGCGCGACGTCGACATCTTCAACATCTTCTACCGGGACAGCATCGAGGAGTACGTCGTCGAGCTTCTGATGCACAAGATCCGGCTCTTCAAACTGGTCGTCGGAGAGCTCGACATCATCCTCGGATTGACCAAGCAGAGCATCGACCTGGAAGAGAAGATCATGGACATCGTCGTACAGTCGAAGTCGAAGCGCGAGCTGAAGTACAACTTCGACAAGCTCGGTCGGCACTTCTCCCGGGCGCTGCGCGACTACGATCGGGTGAAGAAGGCTCAGGATGCACTCTACTGAACCCCGCCAGGTCCTGAGGAGGTTCCTCGAGCAGTTCTGCGAGCTCCATGGCGCTGATCTCGTCGACGTCACGAACGACATTCTCGGCTTCGAGGTGAGCTCTTCGATGCAGGACATCCTGCCCTCGAGGAAGCGCGTGGAGTTCCCGCTGATCCTGAGCCAGGCCGTCGACCCGGCCGCCGAGGAGTCGAGCTGCCGCGACCTGTCGAAGCTGGTCGAGCACGGAATGGCCCAGGGCCACTTCTGCAACGTCCGGTGCGAGCCCAGGATCGGGATGGCGGCCGCTCTCGACGCCGCGCGCACCGTGCTCGGAACCCCGGGGGGGGGAGTCGGCGATGCGGAACCGGCGCTGGTCTACCGGCCGCTCGGTCTCCTGAACTTCCGGCTGGTCTACCGCCACGTCCAGGACGAAGTTTCGCATCCGGCCTTCGTCTTCGACCTCAAGAGCGGTCACCCCGCCCTGGAGGCCGGCGGACTGCTGGCGCCGGAGCATCCATGGGAGGGGCTGTCGGGGTCGGTGGAGCGCCCGCTGCGGGAAGCGCTGGAACGCGTTCACGACCTGGCGGTCCGTGAGCTCGACAGCCACGCCCAGAGGCGGCTCGACGAGATCCGTCAGTGGCTTGCCCAGCAGGATCGCGCGCGGCAAGAGGTCATGGAGAGCTACTTCGACGAGCTCGCCAAGGAGCTCGAGGAGGAACGGCGCTCCGTCTACTACCACCTCTACTTCTTCGAGAAGGAGCAGGAAATCGAGGAGAAGATCAAGCGCATCCAGGACGAGCGCACCCACCGGAAGGGGCCGCCCTCACCCCCCGTGAGGCCCAGCTGCTCGGTGGAACTGATCAACTTGGGCATGTTTCGGGTGCCATTCGCGGTCGTCGAGGACGGCGGCCGGGCCGTCGAGATCGATTTGCTGAAGGGCAACGTCGCAAGAGTGGGTGACCGCTACCAGGTCCTGGGCTAGAATAGGGGCCTCGAACCGGACGCCGCGAGAACTGGAAGTGGGCCCGTGTATCGCAACATCCTGCTGGGGATCATCCTGGGCCTGACGGTCCTGTTGCTGATTCTCATCTTCCTGCTGGGCAACCAGTGGTACTACGAGAGCCAGGGGGACGAGCAGTTCCGCTCGGCCAAGTACGACGACGCAGCAGGTAGCTTCATCAAGTCCTACGGCGAGGCGAAGTTCCTGGGCCAGGGGCGGCTCCTCTACAAGATCGGGCTGGCCTACCAGAACAACCGCGACTTCGACCGCTCCCGCGACTACTACTTCGAGCTGGTCCGGCTCTATCCGGATTCCCCGTACAGCCGGCTGGCGGCGATCCGGATCGAGGAGTGTTACAAGTCCGAGACCTCGCTCGACAAGACCTTGCTGCCGACGAGCTACGCGGCTGGCTCCGTCGAAGTAGCTCGCCAGAAGTACGTGCGGGCCTACCAGAACCTCTCGAGGCTGCTCCTCGCGAACCGTTCGGGCGTGACGCCGGAGCTGGAAGCGGCCTACCAGGCCTACAAGATTTTCCACGTCGAGTACAAGCGGCAGCTCGCCCTGGCTCTGGACAAGTTCCGTTCGGAGCACCCCGACTTCGTCTGGCCGCCGCCGGGCGCCGAGACCGGCCCCGACCCGGTGTCGGTGGATGCGACGGCTCCTTCGAGTCCGGTGAGTCGCAAGGACGACGGCGGCCGCCGGGAGCCCGAGCTCAAGCTGAGCATTCCCGAGCCGCCCCGCGTGGAGTCGAAGCCAAGTGACATCGAACGCGAGCTGAGCGGCGACCGGCGCGTCGCGCCGACGGGAGCGCCGGGACCGTGACCGAACTGGAGCTCGGGCCGATCGTGGAGATGCTCGACTCCCCGGAGGAGCGGGTGCGGCTTGCGGGAGCTCGACGGCTGGCCGGTATCGGGACCCCAGAAGCCGTCGAGGTCCTCAAGGCTCGTGGGCTCTCGGATTGCAGCCTGGCCGTTCGCCACTTCGTGAAGAAGGCCCTGCGTGTCCTGGAGCTCGACCCCGCCGAGGAGCTGCGCGAGCTCGCTGCGCCCGACGCCTTCGACCCGCCCTCGGGGCTGGCAGGCACACCACGCGCCAGCAGAAGCGCAAGCACCACCGGCTCGCTCACGGGAGTCGGCCCCGCCCCTCCCACCCCGTCCGCCGGCAGCAGCAGGGGGTCGTTGCTGGTCCCGCTCTCCGACCTCGAGGCGATGAGTCCGGAGACTCCCTCGGAACCCGCCGACACGCCGGCCCTGACCATTCGCGATTCCGAACGCCTCCAGCGCACCGCCCACGCCATCCTCCGCCCCTGCGTCCAGCTCCTGATCGACAATCTCGAGCATCATGACCTGGCGGTTGCTTCCGAGTCCGCCGCCGCGCTCGGAAAGCTCCACGCCCGCGAGGCCATCGATCGCCTGATCGATCTGCTCAGGGGCGGTGCCGCCGACGAAAACGTCCCGCTAGCCCTGGGCGAAATGGGTGACGCGCGGGCCCTAGGGCCGCTCGTGCGCATCTTTCGCGAGGACGCCAGACCTGGCTTCAAGCAGGCCATCGTCGCGGCTGTCGCCAAGATCCGCACGCCAGCCGCCGAGGAGTTCCTCAGGGACGCCCTGGAGAGTTCCGATCCCGGCGTCCAGACGGCCGTCGTGCGAGTGATGGGGGAGAGCTTGAACCCGGCGTGGGCCGACTACCTGCTCGACCGCGTCGGCCGCATGGACGAGTACCTGGAGATGACCACCATCCAGGCGCTCGGCCGGCTTGCCCCGGGCCACCCCCGCGTCATCGTGCGCTTCAGCGGGCTCCTCAAGACCGAGGCGAATCCCCGGAAGCTGGCAAGCCTCGTGATGGCTCTGGCCCGAACCCGCGACGCGCGTCTGGTCGACACGCTTGAGCCCTTCACAGCCCACCGCGACCGGCGCGTGCGCGCAAACGCCGTCGAGGCGATCTCCGCGCTCGACGTCAGCGACCCGGTCAAGCAGCGCATCTTGCGACCGATGCTGGCCGACCCCGACAACCGTGTCCGCGCCAACGCGTGCATCACTCTCGGCCGGCTGGGGGACCGCCGGGCGCTCGACTCGCTCGTTGCGATGCTGGCCGACGCCAACAAGTGGCACCGCGCCAGCGCCTGCTACGCCATCGGTGCGCTCCGGCCCCCGGATGGCGCCAACTTCCTCATCAAGGGGCTGCGCGACGCCGACCCCGCCGTGCGCGTCAACGCCGCCAAGGCCCTGCGCGAGCTGGGCGACCCGGGTGCCGCCCAGACTCTCATCGGCGCCATCAACGATCGCAACATCTGGGTCCGCCTCTACGCCATCGAATCGCTCGGCAACATGAAGGTGAAGGCCGCCAACTCCCGGTTGCGCGCCTGCCTCAAGCAGGAGTCGAATCATCAGGTCATCGCCACGTCGCTGCTGGCCGTTGCCCGCACCGGCACGGGCGACGAGAGCACCCGGCTCATCGTCGATTTCCTCAAGCACGAAGACTCCCGCGTGCGCGCCAACGCCATCGAGGCGCTCGAGCATGTCTTCACCCGCCAGAGTGTCACGCACATCGCCACGTGCCTGCGCGACCCCGACCACCGCGTGCGGGCCAACGCCGTGAAGGCCATCTGGAAGTTCGGCGAGCTGCGCGTCGTCACGACCCTCCACGGGATGCTCTCCAGCAACCGCGCCGAGGAGCGCAAGAGCGGAGCCTACGCCCTGGGCGAGATCGGCACGCTGATGGCCGGCATTCTCACGACCCAGGGCATCGGCCGACTCGTGCGCTCGCTGGCGGAGAGCCCGGCGTACGGGAGTAGCCAGTAGTCAGTAGCCAGTAGGAAGTCTGCCGGTCACGATCCCTCCGAGGCCGCCTGTCATGCACCTTGATCCATCCGGGGTAACACTCGTCCCGCTCCCGCCGAAGGACGTCCAGGCCCCGGTTCTGCGGACGCTCGACCTTGTGCCAGTTTCCCCACCAGCGACCCGCAAAGCTCACGACTGACTACTGTCTTCTGACTACTGTCTACTGACTACTCTCCCCCCACCTTCCGACTTCTACTAGCCATGGACATCACCGCCATCTACCCCGGCAGTTTCGATCCGGCGACCCTGGGTCATCTCGACATCATCGAGCGCGCCTCCAAGCTCTTCGCTCGTGTGGTCGTCGCCATCTCCGAGAGCTCCAACACCAAGCGATTCGCCTTCCCCGAGGAGAAGCGGCTCGAGATGCTGGAGAAGATCGTCAAGCCGTTCCCCAACGTGAGCGTGACCACCTTCGGAGGGCTCCTGACGAGCTTCGCCAGAAGCCGCGGGTCTGCCGTGCTGGTGCGCGGGCTGCGCGCCATTTCGGACTTCGAGTACGAGTTTCAAATGGCCTCGATGAATCGATACCTTGCGCAGGAGATCGAGACCGTGTTCATGATGACGTCGCCCAAGTACCACTACCTTTCGTCCAGCATCGTCAAGGAGATCGCCCGGTTGCAGGGCGATATCTCGGGGCTGGTGCCTCCAGAGCTGTTCGAGGACGTCCGAGCCTGTTTCCCCGGCCCTTGAGGGGCCGCACGGGCGAGGCCGCGACCGGCGGGCGAGGCGCCCCGGTAGGAGGATGGCCGACATGCACCTCGAAGCTCGAGCCCGCTGGCCCTTCATCTGGGTCCTTCTACTCCTTGCGCTTTTCGGGGCGCCCCCGCTGGCTGTGGCGCAGCCGCTCGACTCGCAGCTCGAAGGCGCCGGCCGCAACGACACAGCGGATACAGCGACTCTTCTGGGTGCCGGCACGCTCTTCGGGGTCGGATCTTTCCGAGGGGCATTCGAGACCGATTCGGACGTCGACTTCTACAAGGTCCGCGCCCGCTTCGGCGACGTCGTGACGTTGCGGGTGACGGCCGTCTCTGCGCCCGGTCCCCAGTTCGGCGCCACGTTCTTCGACGCCACCGGCGCGCGAGCGCTGCCTGCCTTTCAGGGGCTGGACGCGCTCTCGCGGCGGGTGTCCGCCATCAGCTTCACCGCGCCCGCGGCCGCGGACTACCTGTTCCGCTGCACGAGTGGGATCACGATGACGCGCTACGACTTCGTGGTCGGCGTCTACCGCGCCGCCAACGCCAACCTCCCCGACTTCGGCAACGCCACGATCTCGGCCCCGCCCGGTGCCGTGGCCAGCGACGTCGTGCTGGCCGATATCACGCTCGACGGACTTCTCAGCGGCATCGTGGACGGCAACAGCGCCTTCCACGCCACGGCTGCCGTCCTGCTTTCGCCCGACGCGGTGGCAGACGCACGTGATCCGGAGGCAGGCCGGACGGCGTTCCTGAACTTCACGGCCGCACCCGGGACGGTCGACGCCGGCACGATCTCTACCCGCGTCACGCTCACCATCCCGCCGGTATTGCCGGGCGAGTACCAGCTGCTGTTGCGGGCCGACCCCGAGGACCTCGTGCGCGAGTCCTCCGAGGCGAACAATCTCAGCACGCCCGCCGCCTTCACGGTCAGCCCCAAGCAGGGCAACGCCGGTGATCCCGACCTCGTCTCTGGCTCCGTCACGGGGCCCTCGGCAGGGGAGGTCGATCGTCCCGTCTTCGTGAGCGGCGTGGTCACCAACTCGGGCTCGCAGGCCGCCGGCTCCTTCGAGGCCGGCTTCGTCCTCTCCTCGGACTCGACGATCTCGCTGGCCGATGCGCTCCTGGGCACGGTCCTCGTAGGGACGCTGCCCTCGGGACAAGCCGTCCCGTGCGCCCTCACAGCCACGGTTCCGGCGGCGCTCCCCGCCGGCAGCTACCGTGTCGGGCTGATCGCCGACGTCACAGGCCGCGTCCAGGAGTCCGACGAGACGAACAACACGGCGGCCAGCGCTGCGGCTTTCCCCGTGACGACTCCCGCCACGCTGGCCGACCTGGTCGTCGAGCTTCTCACGGCGCCGTCTGCGGGTCAGCTCGGCACCCGGGCAGGCTTCTCGGCCGTGCTGCGGAACGCAGGCGGGTCGCCGGCGCCCGCGAGCCGGGCATCACTCTGGCTGGCGCGCTCGGCCTCCCGCGCCACGACCGACGTCTTGCTCGGCCTCG
This sequence comes from Candidatus Wallbacteria bacterium, assembly GCA_016213845.1. Taxonomy (GTDB): domain Bacteria; phylum Muiribacteriota; class UBA6191; order JACPRK01; family JACPRK01; genus JACPRK01. The sequence continues at coordinate 17,689 of JACQZN010000049.1, read as the reverse complement.
CACAGGTTCCGCCGCTCTCCGCAGGTTCCGCCGCCACCGTCGCCGTCACGGGCACCTTCCCGTCGAACATCGCGACCGGCCCCGCATTCGCCTACTGCGAGGCGGACAGCGCGCGCGCCGTCCTCGAAGCCAGCGAGGCCAACAACTTCACGTTCAGCGCTGCGCCTGTGCTGCTGGGGGAACCGGCCGATCTGTCCGTGACGGCCGTGACGGCCAGCACCCGCGTTGCCGCAAACGGCACGCTCGAGTTCTCGGCCACCGTCACCAACCTGGGGCCCGCGTCGACTTCCACGACGGCCCGATTCTTCCTCTCGCGCGACCGCAACTTCTCTGCTGGCACGGACATCCTGCTCGGCACGCCGCTCTCGGTGGCGACCGCCGGCGAGGGGAGCAGCGCACAGGTCGCGGGCCGCGCCGCTGTGCCCAGCGGGATTGCCACGGGTGTCTACTTCGTAGGGGTCGTCGTCGATTCCGGCGCTTCCGCCGCGGACCCCGATCCGGGGAACAACGTGGCGACCGCAGGCGCGGCCGTGACCATCGTTTCTCCCGCCGACGTGGTGGTGCGGAGTGTCGACTGCAACCCGCGCGACCTCACCGTGGGCCAGACGATCTCGGTCACCTCGGTGGTGGCGCTCGTCGGCGGCACCTCGCCCCTGGACGTGGAGCTGGCCTTGAACCTCTTCACGCCCCCGGGCGGAAACGTTCACCTCTTCGGCCGCTTGGTGGTGCCCGGCCTGGCGCCCGGAGAGGTCCGGACCCTGACGCAGCAGGTCGTGGTGCCCCCGGTGCCGGTGCCCGACCCGAATCTGGGCGGAGCGAATTACTCTCTCGAGTCGATTGCCGATCCCTCGGCCGCGATCGACCAGCCGCGTTTCAACGATTCGCCCGCCCTCGCGGTGGCGGTCACGATTCAGCCGCCGCCGCCCGCGTCGCTTCCCAATCTGACGGTCACGGCGGTCTCGGGGCCGGTCAGCGCACAGCCCGGCCAGGTCATGCAACTTGCCGCGACGGTCGCAAACTCCTCGGCCGTGCCTGTGTCGGGTCCGGTGGCCGTGGCCTTCTTCCTCGAGGAGCGCGATCCGGCTTCGAATCCGGCTGCGAGACTCCCGCTGCTCACCCTGCAGCTGCCGGGGCCGGGGGCAGGCGAGTCGATCGCGCTCTCCCCCACCGCGCCGGTGCCCGCCGCCGCGGGACCTGGCAGCTACGCCGTCCGAGCCGAAGTGGATTCCGCACGAAGCGTCGTGGAGTCGAGCGAGTTGGACAATCTGGGAACGGCAACGGTCCTGACGCGACTGGCGAGGAGCGCGGCGCTGACCAACCTGGCGGCCGTGTCGGTCGTCGCGGGCGGCGCCGCGTCGCTCGGGGGAGGGCTGAGTGTCACCGGAACCGTCCGAAACGACGGTCCGGCCCAGGCCGACGCCTCGATCGTCTTCGTCCTGACCTCGGGCGGCGAGTCGAGCATCCTGGACCCGCCGCTTGGGGAGCCCGCACTGCTCGGGGCATTGGCCCCCGGGGAAGTGCGGAGCCTCTCCGCCACTCGCGGAGTGCCGTCCTTCCTTTCTCCGGGGAGTTACACGGTCGCGATGCTGGTCGACCCGAACGACTTCGTCGCGGAGCCGAGCGAGCTGGACAACGTGGCCCGGTCCTCCGCGCCGACAGCGCTCTTGCTTCCGGTGAGCCCGGCCGCGCTGCCCGACCTGTCCGTGCTGCAGGTGTCGCTCGCGCGATTCAGTCCGGCCCCGAGGTTCCCGGGCGACCGCGTGACGGCGGTCGCTGCCGTCGCCAACTCCGGCGGTTCGGGGGTGGCTTCGCCTTTCCTCGTGCGGTTTTTCCTGACGACGCGGCCGCTGGACGGACCTGAGGCCGGGAGCGCTCTCGGCTCGGTGGCGCTCTCGGCGCTCTCGAGCGGGCAGACCGTGCTCGCGACCGGGGCCTTCCCGATGCCGCCTGTGCCGCCCGGCGACTACTTCCTCGGAGTCTCCGCCGATTTCGAGCGGAGGGTTCCGGACGCGAACCGGCGCAACAACACGCTGGCGTCGGCCTCTTCCATCGCGATCTCGACGCCACCTCTGCTGGCGGGCGCGCCGGATTTTGCAGCAGCCGCGCTCGGTTCGGTTGCGGCTGCCGTCACAGGCTCCACTTTCCCTGTGTCGGTCACCGTGGCGGCGCGCGGCTCGGCCGCGACGCTGCCGGTGGAGGCTCAGGTGGTCCTGTCTGCCCAGGGTGGCCGGGTGCCGTCACCCGCCGACATCGTGCTGGGCCGCGCCACGGCGCGCGTGCCCGCCAACGCGTCGGCGACTGTTTCCGTGCCGTGCCTGATCCGGCCGGGCTTGACGGCGGGCCAGTACCGCATAGCGCTGGTCATCGATCCGGCAAATGCGTACGCCGAGACTGACGAGCTCGACAACGTGCGCGTGCTGGAGAGCCCGCTCGTGGCCGTCGCGGCCGGCACGTTCGCGGCCGACGACTCACCGCCCGCACCCGGGCAGCCGGTGCCTTCGAGCCTCTCGGAGTCTCAGCGCCTGTCGGCCGGGCCGGCGGCCCGGCAGGGTCTCCTCGAGGCGGCGGGTGATCGCGACGCCTACTTCTTCGACGTCTCGACGGCAGGAGGGTTCGCCCAGGTGACGCTCTCGGCCCTCGGCGGTTCGGCGCCCGCGCTGGAAGTGGTCCGGCCCGATGGCTCCCGTGTGCGCGGCGTGGTTCCCGCACCCGGGCAGCCGGTGCGGCTGGACGTCTTGGAGCTGGCCCAGGTTGGCAGGTACACCGTCCTGGTGCTCCACGAGGTGCCGGCGCCCCTGGGCGGTTACTCGCTCGGCCTGAGTGTCGGCTCCTCCCTGCCCGCGGCAGCCGACCTGGTTGCCGGCCCGGTGTCGCTTTCGCCATCGAGTCCGACGACTCGCGAGTCGGTCCGCGTGGAGGCGAGGGTCTCGAATGCCGGAACGGCTGGTGCCGGGGCGTTCCGATGGGAGCTCCGGGCGGTTCCCAGGATCTGCGTCCTTTGCGGTGAGGGCCGCGCCGCGCTTGCCGCGGTCTCGCTCGGATCGGGACGTATCGGAGGGCTCGCGGCGCTGGCGTCCGCCGCGATCGGGCCTGTCGTGACGGGCCCGCTGGCAGCCGGCGACTATGACGTCGTCCTGAATGTCGACGCCGCAGATGAGGTGGCCGAGGGCGCGGAGGGGAACAACTCGGCGGCAGTGGCGCTGAGGGTGGCCGCGGCCCGTCCTGCCGCAAGCCTGGCGGCGCTGGCGCTCTCGATCGATCCGTTCCGGCCGACGACGGCCACGGGGCGGGTCGTCGCTCTCGGCACGATCGGGAACCTGGGGACGGCCCGGGCACCCGGGTTCTCGGCTCAGCTGGTGCTGGACCGGAGCTCGGTGGCGCGGGGACGAATCGTGACCGTCTTCTCGATCGATGGATTGGCAGCCGGCGGGCGGGTTGCGCTGCCGCCTGTCGCGCTGGCAGGTCTGACGGCGGGGGCGCACTCGCTCACGCTCGAGGTCGATCCGCAGGGAGTCGTTCCCAGAGCGGACGCCGGGGACGGGCGGCTGTCGATTGCCTTCGGTGTGGCCCCCTCGCAGGTGTCTGGCTTCGAGCTCGTGCCCGGTCCGATCTCGGTGGAGCCGGCGGCTCCAACGACTCGTGATGCAATCGCGCTCGCGGGATTCGTCTCGAACCTGGGCGATACGGGGTCGGGTCCGCTGGACGCGCGCGTGTTCCTGGACGGAGTGGAGGTCGGCGCGGCCACTCGGCTCTTGTCGGTGGCGGCTGCTTCGACGGCGACGCTGCCGGCGGTGGAGCTCGGGACGCTGTCGAGGGCCGGAATCCACCGGCTTTCGGTCCGGGTGGCGGCAGTCGCCGCGGGGGAGGTCAATCCATTCGACAACGAGACGACGCTCTCCTTCGCCGTCTCGGAGAGCCGGGTCTCCACGAAGGCGCTGGAGCTCTTCGGGACAGTCTCCGGCGGAGGTGGGGCGGCGGTTCTCGCCGGAACGCGCGTGCGGGCGTTGAACCGCACGCGGGGGCGGTCCACTGCCCGGGCGCTGGTCCCCGCGGACGCGTCGGTAGAGGGGAGCTACGTGGTCACGCTGGGAGGTCTCGATTCCCAGGAGCCGATCGCGGCCGCCGTGGGTGATGAGCTGGAGCTGGTGGTCGAGGAGCCGTCCGGTGCGCTACCGGCGGTGGCGTCGCCGGCGACTCTGGTCGTGACTGCCGGCGCGGTCTCGGCCGGCAGGGTCCGGGCCGACGTGCGCGTGGTGCCGTCTCCGAGGGGGATGGTGACGGCGCGCATCCTGCGGCCGGCAGGGGGCGACCTGTTCCTTGCCGACGAGCCGATAGCCTTCGAGGCGATAGCGACCGGGTCCGACGGACGGCGGCTGACCGGCCAGAGGTTGAGCTGGAGCTCGGATCGGTTGTCCGTGCCGTTCGGTGTGGGGGAGGAGCTGGCCAGCCGGCTGCCGGCGGGACGGAATCGTGTCCGCCTGGAGGCGCGCGACGAATCCGGTCAGCTGGCGCAGCTCTTCCTCGACGTGCAAGTCCAGGAGCATTCGGAGCCTTTCACTCGTAGACTTGGCGCGGCCGGCGTGGCGAGGCTCTCGGCCACCGGGGCGGCAGTGGCGGCCGGGTCGGTGGTGACGCTGGTGAACGCGCGAACGGGTCGGGCGGCGAGCGGGCTGGTGCGCGGCGGGGGGGCCTATTCGGTGACGCTTCTATCGCCCGCGGAATCGGTGGCCGTGCTGGGGGAGACGATGCGGCTGGAGGTGCGGGACGCGCGGCTGGCGCGGCTGCCCGTGACGCCGGCCCTGTTCCGCGTGGGGCTGCGGGACCTGGTAACGCAGCAGCGGACGGTGGACCTGCGCGTGGGCTTGCTGGCCCGGCAGAGGCGCGTGGCGCTCGAGCGGGGGTTGAACCTGCTCAGCGTGCCGGTCAATCCGGACACGACGGGCCAAGCTCCTCCGAGGGCTTCCGACCTGGTCCGGGCGACGGGCGGAACGTTCGCGGTGCGCGTGCGCGCGGACGGCTCGGGGCAGGGGCGTTTCCAGCTCTTCCTTCCGAATGTGAGCGAGGACTTCGAGCTCAGCGGCAGCGAGGGATACCTGGTGCTTCGAGCTGGCGGACCCGGCACGGTCGACTGGAGCGGCGTGTCATGGCCTGCCGAGCAGCTCAGGACGACGTTGCCCAGGGGGACGGGGCTGGTGGGGCTGCCGTTTGGCCCCCAGGCCGGGTCGATGGCGTCGGAGCTTCTGGAACGGTCGGGAAGTGCCTTTGTGGGGCGGACGCTCGGGGGCCGATTCGAGGTCTTCGTGCGGGGTCTAGGATCGGGCTTCCCTCTGGAGGAGGGGAAGGGTTACATTGTGGGAGCTCCTAGGCCGCAGCCGTTGACCCTGCCGGGTCAGCCGTGAGAGCTGCCGCGAGGAGAGCCACCGGGAGGCGAGCAGGAAAATGAGACTTCGTTCGATCATGTTCGGAATTCTCGGCCTTGTTTTTGCTTGGACCTTGGCGCACGCGGCGGAGACGCCGGCGTCGGTCAAGATCCGGGGAATCGTAAAGACGGAGACAGACCAGGCTGCGCCTAATGGCTTCACGGTCAGGGCGCGGACGAAGGGTGTGGAAGTGAGCGGGACCGCAAGTCCCAATCGGAGCACTGGAGAGTTCACGTTGACCGTTTCGGGGCTATCGGCTGGGCAGGAAGTGGGAATCTTGGTCGAGGACCCAATGGCGAAACCTGTGCCGATGAGGGCGGGGCAGGCCGCGAGCTTCAAGCTCGACCAGGCGGCTCTATCGGCCGGCGTGCTGGACGTCGGGGTGGTGCGGGTCGAGCTGCCGCCTCAGGAAGCGGTGGAGGCGTTCGCCTTCGGCGGCCGGGTCTACGACTCGGGCGGCAAGCCGCTTGCGCCCGGCTACGTCATGCACGTCACCACGGAACGGGGCGATCGCAAGACAAGCGAGGAGATCGAGGGCGGCAAGTTCGCCCTGATCTTCATCGATCTGCAGGGCGAGTTCCCGCGCATCAAGGAGGGCGACCGATTCCGGTTCGCCGTGCGGGACAAGAGTGGCAAGGAGTTCTCCGTCGAGCCCTCGGGGTACGGGCTGACGCGAACGGACATTGCCAACTCCTCGATCTCCACACTGGAATTCAAGGTGAAGTTGTAGAAGACTGGAACGCGACACCCCATCGGGAGTTTTGAGAGAAAACATCATGAAGAGCATCCATCGAACTCAGCGGAGGTTTGAGATGACGGTTCAGCGGAGCGGTTCTGCAATCCTGGGCGCATTGTTGGCTGCGGTCCTGGTGCTGGCCGGGGGGGGCCAGGCGCTTGCTGCGCCGGATCTCAAGATTCTCGATTTTCAGGGGCCGCCCCAAGCGCCCCTGAACGAGCCGCTCGTGCTCACGGTCGTCGTCAAGAACGTGGGCGATGCGCCGTCGCCGCCCACGACGATCGATTTCCTCATGGACAACCAGCCGGCTCCGATCAAGCGCGAGCCCCTGGACAGCCTGCAATTGCAGGTCGAGCAGAGCAAGGTCGTTGTCGTGCAGCTGCCTCCGGGAGTTCCGGCAGGCGCACATCAGCTTCATGTGAAGATTGATCCGCGGTCGGTCAACGAGACCCCGCTGACGACGCCGGACAATCGGGCCACACGCGCCATCCAGCTGGTTGCTGGCGGCGGTCCCGGCCTTCCGGGAATCGATCTGGCGGCCACGGGACTGCAGGCACCTCTCGCTGCGACGATTGGCGAGAGCTTCCCGGTCACGGCCAGCGTGGAGAACATGGGCTCCGCGACTTCCAACCAGACCGTCGTCAAGGTCTTCATCCGCCGCGATTCGCCTTTCTTCGAGGGGCTCCTGGCCGAGGGCCCGCTGGGTCCGATCTCGCCCGAGAATCCCAGGCGAGAGATTCCGCTGACGGCGACGCTTCCGCAGAACGTGACGACGGGCCACTATGCCATCGGCGTCTTCATCGACCCGCAGAGCTCCGGTGACAGCCCATCGACCACCGCCAACAACAAGTTCGTGCGCCAGGACCTCTTCGAGATCAAGCCGGGCACGACGCAGCCGCCTGCCGGAATCAACCTGGCGATGGAGAGCGTCGACGCCGCGTTTTCGGCGACCGTCCCGGGAAACATCTTCGTCGGCGCTCGATTCCGCAACCTGGGTGGTACGGCGGCGGGACCTTTCGCCGTGCGGTTCCTGCTTTCCACGGACACCGTCTTCAACCCGCCCGGTGCAGGCGGCACGGGTGACCGGCCGTTCGGGGACAACATCCCCTTCGCGGGCCTCGCCCCCGCCGAATCGCGGGACCTCACGCTGACGTTGGGTCTGCCGAGCGATCTGCAGCCCGGCCAGTATGTCGTCTTCGCGGTCGTCGATGCCGCCCAGCTGATCACCGAGACCAACGAGGCCGACAACGTCCGGGGCGCTACCCATGCCACTCAGATCAATAACCAGACGCCGAGCGGCAGTCCGGACCTCGTGGTCGAGGGCGTGACCATCACCAGCGCCACCACGCCGACGGCCGGTGCCACGGTCAACGTCGGTGGTGGCATCAAGAATGGCGGTTCGGGCGGAGCACCGGGCTTCGGGGTGCAGTTCTTCCTGTCCACGGACCAGCTCTTCGATCTTCCCTCCGCGGGAAACCCGGGGGACAGGCCTCTCTTCCTGGCGCCGTTGCCGCGACCGCCTCTGGGCTCGCTCGCGGTCTCGACCTTCGCCACGGATGTCAAGCTGCCGGGTGACTTGCCGCCCGGGGAGTACTACGTGGCGCTCGTGGCGGACGTCACCAAGAACGTGACGGAGACCAACGAGGCGAACAACACACGCTTCACGGCCCAGCCCTTCTTTGTGCAGGGTCAGACCACAGGCGACCGGCCCGACCTGGTGTCGCAGAACCTGACGGCGCCCGAGACGGCCACCGCCGGGTCCCCGTTCGGTCTCCGGGTGGAGGTCCGCAATGCTGGCACCGCCGCTTCCGGAGGTTTCGGGGTCGGCTTCGCGCTTTCCACGGACACGGAGTTCGATCCGCCCAATCCGTCGGCTCCTTCCGACCTGGTGATCGCCGAGATGCGCCGGCCGGCGCTGGCGGCAGGCGCCGTTGACGTGATCACGACCAGCCCCAAGATTCCGGCGTCGCTGGCCGCGGGCGCCTACTTCACGCTGATGGCGGCAGACCGATTCAACGAGGTCGCCGAGATCGACGAGAACAACAACGATGTTTCGAGTCTCAACGCCACGCGGATCGCGGCGCAGCCGAACTTCCAGCCTCCGGATCTCGTGGCCGACTCCGTTTCGCCTGCCCCGGTGACCTCCGCGGGCGCGCTCCTCTCTGTCTCCAGTGCCTTCCACAACGCGGGCGGTGGCCCCGCTCCGGACTGGGCGGTGCGTTTCTTTCTCTCTTCGGATTCCATCTTCAACCCGCCGGCTGCCGCCGGTGCCGGTGGCGATGTGCCGCTGGGCGAGCCGATCATCAGGCCCACGTTGCCTGCGACCGGCTCCGATCAGTTCTCGGCTTCCGTGTTCGTGCCGCAGAACGTGTCCCCCGGCGACTACTTCGTCGTCGCAGTGGCCAATCCCGCCAAGGTCTTCGGCGAGCTGACCTACGACAACAACACAGTCTTCTCGCCGAACCGAACGCAGGTCCGGGGCTCGACAACAACCACGGGCACGGGACCGGATCTCGTGGCCGTCGCGGTCGGCGGGTCGCCGGTGACCACCGCCGGCAGCACCCTCACGATCTCCGCAGCCGTCGAGAACGCCGGCTCGGGCGCGTCCGGTCCGTTCGGTGTTCAGTTCTTGCTTCAGTCCGCGACGAACTCCACCGCGGCCCCGATCGTGCTCGGTGAGCAGTTCTTCCCTGGGCTGGCCAGCCGCACCCCGCTCAACTTCACGACCGATCGGATCGTCCCCACTTTCGTGGCGGGCGAGTTCTTCCTGAGACTCGACGTGGACCTCCCCGGGAATCGTGTCGCGGAGCTCAACGAGTCGAACAATCAGATCCGTTCCGGCTCCTCCGTCACCGTCCAGCCGCCCCAAAACGGCGGCGGCGGGGACAAGCCGGACCTGATCGTGACGGCGGTCGGAGGGCCCAGCACGGGCACGCCGGGCGGCCAGTATCCGTTCAACGCGACCATCCTCAACCAGGGCCGCGCCGCAGCCGGTTCGTTCCGGGTCGGCTTCGGCTTCTCCTTGAACCAGTTCCTGCCTGCCAACGGAGGTCCGCCCTACGGCAGCCGGCTGGCCGACGTGGTCGTGCCGGGTCTGCAGCCGGGCCAATCCTTCGACGTCTTCCAGTCTGTCACTCTGCCGGCAAATGTAGGTGAGGGCACCTACTTCCCGGCGGCCGGTGCCGACGATCCCAGCTTCGGTGTCGCTGAGGGCAACGAGCTCAACAACTACCTGGTCAGCGCCGGTGCGGTGTCGATCCGCACGGGGCAGACCATCGGCGACCAGCAGCCCGATCTCGCGGCCGCAGAGGTCAGTCCGAGAATCTTCGACGCGAAGGCCGGCCAGCCGATCGAAGCCGGTGTCGTCGTCAAGAACGTCGGCACGATTTCGGTCCCGCAGTTCGAGGTCGGGTTGCTGCTCGATTCGGATCCGAACTCGGCGACGCCCATGGCGCCGCGGTTCCTGAAGAAGTTCTTCGCTCCCGGTTTGAGCGCCGGAGGGGCCTTCAGGTCGACCGAGACGGTACAACTGCCGCTCGATCTACCGGCTGGCTTCTACTTCCTGCGGCTCGAGGCCGACCCGGGCAAGCTCATTGGCGAGTCCAACGAGTTCAACAACTCCATCCGAAGTTTCCGCGGAATCAACGTCGGCTCCGGCCAGACGGTGAACGCACCGAATCTCACCTTCACGGCGGTCGGCGGCCCGTCCACCGCCACGATCGGTCAGATGATCTCGGTGAGTGCGGAGGTGACGAACACGGGCTCTGCACCCGCCGGACGCTTCGCGGTCGCCTTCAACCTGGCCTCCTCGAGCGCGGTCACGGGAGATTCCCGCCGCTTCTTCCTGGGCGAGGTTCCGCTTCCGGGACTGGCCGCCAACTCCGGGACGCCCGTGACCACCCAGTTCTTCGTGCCCGGGTTCATGGCTCCAGGTCTCTACAAGGTCGCGGCTCTCGCCGATTCGCAGGGTTTCGTCAACGAGTCGAACGAGGGCGATAACGAGCGCGGCGCGCCGAACACGACGGACATCGGCGGCACGGCCTCCACTGCCCTGCCCGACCTGGTCTCGCTCGAGTGCGGTGGCGATACGACGGCGCAGGCCGGCGGCTTCATCGCTGTCCGGGGCGTCGTGGCCAACCGGGAGAACACGGGCTTTGCGCCCGGGTTCCCGGTCGGGTTTGCACTGACGGCCTCCGACGCGCCGCTCGACAGTCAGGACGAGTCGACCGGCCTGGTCTTCCTGGGCGCCACGTTCGTGGGAGAGGGCATGCAGCCCGGCACCACGCGCCCCGTTTTCGGCCACTTCCCTGTGCCCGCCACGGTGGCGCCCGGCCAGTATCTGCTGGCGATGTACGCGGACCATGATCGCCAGATCCCCGAGCTCGACGAGAGCAACAACTCCCGCTTCTCCCGCCAGCGCGTCAGCGTTTTCGGCAGCGGCGCCACCCAGTTCCTCGACCTGGACAACCGGGAGATCCGCGGTCCTCTCAGCCCGGTGACCGTCGGTTCGCAGATCCAGGCCACGGCCTTCTTCATCGCCCGGGGACTGCAGACGGCGATCGACGTTCCTCTGGCCTTCCAGTTCTTCACCGATTCGGGCGAGTTCCAGGCGCTCACCACCAGCGTGCGGGTCAATCCCTCCGGGCAGGACACCTCCGTCTTCACGACGGTGACGCTCTTCGTGCCGCCGCTTCCGACGATGGCGGGCGTGACTCCCAAGTACGCGCTGTCGTATGTGATCGATCCGAACTTCCGGATCCAGGAACCGCACCACAACAACCGCTCGCCCAATCCGTTCCCGCTTCCCATTTCCGGCAGCACCTCGGGCGGGCAGCCAAACCTGGTTGCAGTCTCCGTGCTCAACCCGCCTTCCCAGGGGCAGCCAGGGAGCGTGCTCGGCATCGCAGGGCAGGTCAGGAACGGCTCGACCTTCGAGGTGTTCCGGCCCTTCGCCCTCGAGTTCTCGCTCGTGGGTGGTGGGCAGATCGGCACGTTCACGGACTTCATTCACCTGGGAAGAGCCGGTGTCGACCACCTCTCGCCGAGCGAGTCGGTCACCAGGACCCTGGCCGTGCCTCTCCCGCCGCTGCGGCCGGGAGGGTACAAGGTCCAGATGCGGGTCGATCCCGAGAACTTCGTGTTCGAGACGAACGAGGGTGACAACGTCGTCGATTCCCTCGGCGCGATGACCGTCGGCGATCAGCAAGCAGGCGTGACCGACCTGGTCGCCGTCGGCGTCACTGGGCCGACCTCGGCCGAGCTCGGCGCGCTGATGCCGATCGCGGGTGAGGTAGTCAACCGGGGTGCCAACCCCAGCCCGGGATTCGGGGTGTCGTTCGTGCTGTCCACTCAGAGCACGATCGAGCTCGGTAACTTCGCCTTCGGGACCCAGTTTGTCCCGTCACTGGCGGCGGGTGAGTCTCGAGTGGTGACGGGGCAGTTCCCGTTGCCGCCGTTCTTCAAGCCCGGAAGCTACTTCCTGGGCATGGTCGTCGACAGTGGCAACCTGGTCGCGGAGACCGATGAGCGCAACAATGTCGCGCGCAGCTTCGCACCCCTGGCCATCACGGCGCCGACCTCAGGCGGCAAGCTCGTCGATCTGGCTGCGCTTTCGGTTTCCGCCAGGCCGGCCAGTCCGACAGCCTCAGCTGCCTTCCCCGGAGAGCGGTTGCTGGTGACCGGGCAGGTCGAGAATGTGACGACCCAGGCAGTCCCGATCGGCTTCGACGTGGCTTTCTTCGCTACGCGGGAACAGATCCTGTCGAGCGACGGCGCGGCCGCCCCGGTCGTGGGCGAGAACTTCCCGATGGGACGGTTGCCGGTGCCGGGCATCGGCGGCGAGGAGGTTCGGGAGCTCCGGTTCGAGACGAACATCCCGCCGTTCGTCCGCCCCGGCCCCTACTTCATCGCAATGGTCGTCGACCCCGACGGCCGACTCCCCGAGCTGGCCGAGACCCGAGGCAACAACAAGGTCCTTTCGGCCAACCCGCTCGAGGTGACCACGCCTGAGTACCTCAAGGAGATTCCGGACCTGGTGGCGACGGGCGTGTTTGGCCAGTCGCAAGGCACCGCGGGTCAGGACTTCACGATCAAGTGGAGTGGTCGAGGCGAGAACATCCGCCGGCCGGTCGACTTCCACGTGATCTTCATGGCTCAGCCCGACCAGAACTTTACGTTCCAGACCGGTCAAGCACTCAACGTGGCCAGCGACGGTGAGGTGCGACGCTACCTGCCGATCGGGCGAGTGAAAGTCCACCTCGAAGCGGCTGCCTCGACACCGTTCGGAACGGCGACGGTCGTGAAGCTGCCGCCCGAGCTGACCGCAGGCCAGTACACGATCGCGATGGCCATCGACCCCGAGAACGTGGTTCCGGAGTTCGACAAGCAGAACAACTTCCTGGATAGCCCGGTCCCCGTGCAGATCCTGGCTGGCCAGGCCGAGCAAGATGACCATGCGGACAACATCGCCGAGGTGCAGCCCGGGCGCGATGGACTGGCGGTCGACGTGCCGCCCATCATGGCCGGACTGCAGAAGAAGCAGCCGCTGGGAGATCGTGACGTCTTCGTCTTTGCGACGGCGACCGGGAAGTTCTACGAAGTGGGTGTGGGTCTCGAGGGCCTCTTCGATTCGATCCTCGAGATTCGCGACAAGACGGGCCGGGCCATTCGCAGGGACCTCGGACAGGGACGCGGGTCCCACGTGAGCTTCCAGGCCGAGGACGACGGTCCCTACTACGCCATCGTTTCGGCTCCGTTCTCCTTCCAGACGGGAACCTACCTCATCGGGGTCAAGTCCTTCGCCGGGCGTCAGGACAAGGCCGACATCGTGCCGGGACCGATTTCGGTGAAGCCGGAGATCGCGACCAGCTCGACCGAACTGACTGCGTTCTTCTCCGTCGGCAACGGCGGCAGCGCCCCCGCTGCGAAGTTCAATTGGGAGCTGAGGCTCGAGACGCACGTGGAGCAGGCGGACCTGCTGTTCCGGCAGAACGCCTCCGCCACGGTCATTGCAACCGGGACCGTCGAGAATCTGCCGCCCTTCACGGGGCGCCCGATCCCGCCGGTGAACTTCGGTCCGCTCCCCGAGGGTCGCTATGACTTGGTCCTATCCGTCGACACGGGCAATGAGGTCGACGAGCAGGAGGAAGGTAACAACTCCAGGCCCGCGCCCTTCGGCGTCGGCCGGGTCACCGACGATCGGTTTGCCCGCACGGACCTCGTGCCGGCGCTGGTGCAGATCAATCCGTTCCGCCCGGGCACTTCGGACACCATCGAGGTCAAGACCGCGGTCGCCAACCGGGGCGGCACTCCGGTGACGACGTTTACGGTCAGCCTCTACCTGGATCGAACGGCGGCGTCCAACGGCACGTTGCTGACGACACTGACGATCGATCACATGGCGCCCGATTCGGTCTTCCCGCTCAAGCCGGTCACGTTCGGACCGCTCACCGAGGGACAGCACAACGTCGTGGTGTTCGTCGACGACGGCAACGCGATTGGCGAAATCGTGGAAGAGAACAACACCCGCGTGCACGAGTTCTTCGTCAGCGGTACTGAAGCCAGCGGCTACGACCTGGTCATTGAGCACGCTGCCGTGGTCCCCGGGGACCCGGAGCAGGGACAGCCGCTGGATCTGGGTGTCTTGCTGGCGAATCGGGGCGCGACCGGGTCTCCCGGCTGCGTCTTGAGGGCCTATGTCGATCCAGAAGCCAGCGCGGACGGCGCCCTGCCGACCACGCCCACGACGGTCTTCACTCTGGATGGCATCGGTGCACGGCAGGTGCGAAAGGTCGGACCTTTGCCCCTGCCGGCGTTCGCGTCGGTCGGGCAGCACAAGGTGGTCGTGCGCATCGACTCCTCCGACCCGTCGAACGTGGAGCAGAACACCGGGAACAACCAGGTCACGCTCGAGATCAGCGTTGGCGAGCGGCGCATCGGTGCGACCCAGTTCGTGGTGAACGGGTTGGTGCTCGACTCCTCCGGTAACCCGGTCGGCCCGGGCTTCAAGGTTCGCGCCATCAACAAGGCGCGCCGGGCCGTGTCTTCGCCCTCGGTCACTCCGTCCTCGTCGTCTGAGGATGGGAGCTTCAGCACTACCTTCGGCGGTCTCGGCGCCAACCGCTTCCTGGTAGTGGACGGTGACACACTCGTGTTCGAGGTGCTCTCGGACAAGGGTGAGCGGCTGCAGGTTTCCGACCCGGCTAGCCGGGTAGTGACAGCAGGTGAAGTGCAGGCCGGAGAGATCACGCAGGACTTGCTGACGGCACCTCCAGCCAAGGAAGACGTGACGGTCGAGATCTTGAAGCCCGACGAGAACGCGCGGTTCTTCCCGGATGACAAGATCGAGTTCCGAGGCCAGGGTACGGACGAAGACGGCAACCGGCTCTCCGGACGACGCCTGGTCTGGTCCCTGGGCAATCCGCCGCGGACCATCGGCGTGGGCGAGAGCTTCGCGCTGGACGCCAAGAGGTTGAAGCCCGGCCGTAACGAGATCGCTCTCAAGGCGATCGGCCGGGGACTCAGCAACACGGCCCGACGGTCCATCTACCTGGAAGACGCCGTGGAGGACACCGACAGGCTTGCGATCTACGGAAAGGTCCGATCGGCGCCTCGAGGCGAGGTCCCGACGGAGCCACTGACGCTGACGATTCGCAACGTGACGCGCGGGCTGGAGGTCGCCTCCGAGGTCGACCGCGCTACGGGCCGGTATTCCGTGGAGTTCACCAGCGCAGAGACGGCGGTCGCAGCGCCTGGTGACAAGTTCGAGGCGCGCCTCACAACCACAGGCGGCGTTTCGGTGGCCGTGGCCCCGCCGGTGTTCAGCATCGGTCGCCGCGGAATCGCAGCGGGCGAGCATGAGAGAGATTTCCGCTCCAAGCTTGAGCCGCCCGTGGGAATCGATCTGCTCCCGGGCGTCAATCTGATCTCGGTTCCGTTGCGGCCGGTCACGAATGACGGCACGGACTACGATGCAGGAGCGCTTTCGCGTGACATGGGGCTCGACTGGGTCGTTCGCACGGAGACTGGAGCCGACGGACAGCCGCGGTTCCGCGTCTTCCTGCCGGACCTGACGCCGGGCTTCAATGTCACGGGTAACGAAGGTTACATCTGCAGTCGCGGAAATCGGACCGAGCGGGAATTCCAGTTCCGCGGCGTCCAGTGGGAGGAGGAACAGGCGGATCGAGAGGTCGGTCGTGGCGTCAACACCATCGGGTATCCCAGAGACGTTCCCGAGAACCACGACTCACGCGATCTTGCCGAGCAGCTCGGTGCCTCCTTCGTGGTGCAGACGGGCCGCGACCCGGCGACGGGCCGCGGCACGTTCCAGCCGTTCGTCCCGGGTTCGACGGGCTCCTTCGAGATCCGGCGTGGGATGGGCTACCTGCTGGGCAGCCCGCAGAGCGCGCCGCTCACGCTCGAGAGCAACCAGTAGTTACGCGATTCGGTTGTAGAACGAGGCCGCCGGAGAGCACTCTCCGGCGGCCTCTTTTAGGGGCGGGCTTCGGCATGCTCAGCCCGAGCGTTGCCCGGTGCCTGCCGGCTCAGGGCGCGCGCATCACGGGGACGATGCCGCCACCCATGCTCACGTTGACGACGGGGCTGCTGCTGTAACGGCCCAGGCAGCCAAGACCGTCTCGAGTAGCGGCAAAACCGTAGGCGACGTAGCGCGGGGAGACCTGGTAACCGGAATCGGAGTCGGGCACGGGGAACCGCTTAGAGGCGTTGGCGATCAGGGCTTGCGCGACCCACTCGCCCGGGGCCGCGAGTGCGGTCTGAATGGCGGTGGACCACTCGGAATCGGTGGTGCGCGGACCCATTGTCACGCCGACGCCGCCGCACTCTCGATTTGGTTTGATGACCAGTGATTGGCGGCTTCTCGAGAGGTAGGCCAAGAGATCCCCCTCGGAGGCGTCGGGAAGGCGGGTCCGGCAGGGCCGGACGACACGTGTCCAGGGAACATGCGGCGTGACAAGCGCCAGGTCCGCCGTAGAGAAGAAACCGGCGTTGGCCGGATCGTCGAGGACCTCCCAGGCGGACTTGTGATCGAACTCCCCCGAAAGCGAGCTGACGACCCGATTGGTTCGAAACGCGTGACGGGCGGCATCGAGGGGACGGACTTCCTCCAGGTCCAGGAGGTCCCTGACCTCCATGTGGCGATAGAAGAGGTCGTAGGCGATGCCCTCGAAGAAAATGTCGTCGCCCCTGAGCTCGAGGTCTCGGGGATCGGCAATCACGGCCTCATGGCCCAGCTCGCGCCAGATTCGCACGAACTGCGGGGCCTCGGTGATTCCGCTGTCCCAGTCCTTGTTCTCCAGCAGCAGTACCCGATTGCCGGACCGGCCGATGGCGGTGGCCTGCCGTCGCAGCTCATTCGAGATCATCTGGGGGATTCGGGGAGGGCGGCGCAACCCGCTCAGCCCGAGCTCGGGCAGCAGGACCTGCTCGGCCAGTGTCTCGGCGACTTCGGCATAGTAGAGGCCGCCGCAGGCCACTCCGTTGTACTCGAAGAATCGAGTCGACGCAGCGCCTTCGCCGCTGAGCTTGATGTCGGCGTCCAGGCGGGAGACGATACCCTGGGCGCGATGATGGGCGGGGGTCCACGTGTCACGAATCCAGCGAGCCTCCGACTCGGAGAACGGCATCAGCCGGCGGACCCTCTCGCTGGCGAGCCAAAGATCGGGCAGGTTTGCCATCAAGCGACGAACCGCCATGGCCACTTCGAAGAGCCGGCTCGCAAGCGAATCTGCGAGCACGATCGGCATCGTTCCCAGCGAGATCAGGCCTGGTTTGCCGTCGCGCTCGTAGGTGAAGCCGCGGGCCCATTGCTCGTGCTCGAGTCGGTCCATCAGCCGCTCCCGTTCCGATGGCGCCAGGGCGATGAACCGGGCAGCAGCCTCGGCCTCGAGCGGGTGAGTGTCGTCGTGGGGCTCGACTTCGAAGGAGCGGCTAGTCACGATGCCTCCTCGGTGGCGTGTGCTCTCGATCTGTACCACGAATCACCGAATGGGTCGAGTGGGCTGCGGTGTCGCGGTTCCTGGGTTATCATGACCGATGTTGGAGGTCTGGCAGTGAAGCATCCGCAGGTTTGGAACCGGCGCGGCGCAGGCATTACAGAGTATGTGCTGCTACTGGCGTTCTTTGCTGGGCTGGCCTTGACTACGTTCCAGTTGATTGGAACCCGCGCAAGCGCCACGCTGCAGACGTCGGCGGACAACATCCTGGCCTACACGGGCTCGGGCAGTTCGGACTCGGGCGAATCGAGCGAGGAAGACGGTGACGGCGGTGGGGTCGGCGGCTCCGGTAGCGGAAGCAACGGGAACAACGGCGTCGGCAACGGAGAGGATGGCGCACCGCCGGGCGAGCCCCAGGAGAATGACGGCGCCGGCACGGGACCCGGCAGTCCGGGTGCCCAGGGCGGGACGCCGGGTGGCGGCTCCGAGGGCGGCAGCGGCGGACACGGGAGCGGCGGGGGCAGTGAGAGCAGCGGCGGCCACGGCAGCAGCGGGGGCAGCGGCGGCCACGGCAGCAGCGG
>JACQZN010000048.1 GCA_016213845.1 Candidatus Wallbacteria bacterium | reverse complement strand
GGTGGCCGACGACGTAAGGGCAGTCGCGGTCCCACGGCAGTCCCAGAGGACCCGCGGCCAGCTCGTGCGAGGTCGGGAAGTAGAGCACCGACGGGAGCAGCGGGTCCGGCCGAACGTCGACGCTTCCGAAGAACTGCGGGAGTGCGAAGACGCGAATCTCCTCGCCGTCGCCCGTGAAGGCGACCGCCGAGTTGGAGGCGCCCAGGTCGATGCCGATCATCTTGAGGCTTGAGGGGTGAGGCTTGAGGAGTGAGGCTTGAGGCTTGAGGGGTGAGGCTTGAGGGGAGAGGGGTGAGGCTTGAGGGGAGAGGGGCGGGTCAGTGCTTGCGGGCGCGGGGGCGGGTGGGTTTGGGGGAGGACTCCTCGGGGTCGGATTCGGCCCTGGCGGCGGGGCGCTCGCGGACGTTGAACTCGAGTTTCCAGCGCTCCTCGCCCTCGCGGGGGACGAACCAGAGCTCCAGCGTGCCGACCTCGGTCACCTTAGAGTGCAGGTGGACCGGGATCGAGGTCGGACCGCCGGAACGCGCGGGCAGCGCGGCCTCCATCGGGTCGATCTCGGCCAGGTCCCGCTCGGGTCGCGCGACGACAGCGCCGACCGGGTCTTCGCGGCGCGTGGTGCTGGCGAAGAAGCGGAAGCGCGTCGACTGTCCGACCAGCAGGCCGAACTCCTTTTCCGGCAGCTCGGCTTCGGTGCCTTCTTCCATTCCGAGCGTCACCACGCAGAGTGCCTTCACCGGGGTTGGCATCCCGGGGACGGCGGGCCGGGCGGTCTCGACGCCGATGTAATAGGCGCGGGCCGTGCCGCCCCGGATGCGCACGCCGCGGCCGCGGCGCGCGGCGCCGTAGTAGGCCGCTCCCAGCGCCACGGCCAGGCTCGGCTCGGGGTTCGGCAGCTCCTTGACCGGTCCGGCCCCGGCCTCTTCGAGCCAGCCGCCGAGGATGCGGGTGATGCGGTCACGAAGGGCGCCGCCCTTGAGGACGCCGCCGTTGTAGAGCACGGCGCTGGGCCGCAGGAACTCGACTTCGTCGGGGCCCTCTGAGGCGCCTCTGTGGTCGCCGAGGAACTTCGCCATGTACTTGGTGACGGCGGCGTCGGGGACGTAAGGCAGCCCCAGCTCGCGCAGGCCGATGTCGGGGGCGTCCTTGGGCCGGTCGGTTGCCCCGCACTCGGGGAGGAAGCCGTCGAGCACGATGCCTTCCAGCTCCTGGCGCGCCAGCTTGACCTTGATCGTGCCGCCGACCAGGCTGGAGCCGCGGCCGGGGATCGTCACGGGGGCCTCGTCCTGGTCCGGGTTCTCCAGAAGCGTCTCCTTGGCCTGGCGGGCCTGGTGGACCAGCACGGAGAACTGCCAGGCGTCGATCGACTTGCCGTCGTCCTCGAGCTTGCGCTCCAGCGCGTAGGCCAGCGCCAGGTCCATGTTGTCGCCGCCCAGCAGCAGGTGGTCGCCGACGGCGACGCGGGTCAGCACCAGGTTGCCCTCTTCCTCGCTCACCGAGATGAGGCAGAAGTCGGTGGTACCGCCGCCGATGTCGCAGACCAGGATGCGGTCGCCGACCGAGACCTGCTCGCGCCAGCTTTCGTTGTTGGCCTGGAGCCAGGAGTAGAGGGCTGCCTGCGGTTCCTCCAGGAGCGTGACGTGCTCCAGGCCGGCCAGCCGGGCGGCTTCGACGGTCAGCTCGCGCGCGACGGCGTCGAAGCTGGCGGGGACGGTCAACATCACTTCCTGGTTCTCGAGCGCCAGCGATTCGTCCTCGGCGGCCATCTTTGCATTCCAGGCTTCCCGCAGGTGGGCCAGGATGCGGGCGGAGACCTCGAGCGGCGAGAGCCTGGGGACCTCGTCCTCGGTGTTCCAGGGGAGGATGGGGCTCTTGCGGTCGACCTCCGGGTTGCAAAGCCAGCTCTTGGCGGAGCTGACGAGCCGGTGGGGGACCTGGGCGCCCTGCTGGCGCGCGAACTCACCCAGGGCGAAGCCGCGTTCGGCGTCCCAGGGGAGCGCCAGCGCCCCCTCGGGGAGCTCGTGCTCGCCGGGGAGATAAAGGAATGAGGGGAGCAGCGGGCGCGGCTTCACCTGGCTCGAGGCGACGAGCTGCGGGATTTCGAAGAACTCGACCTTCTGCTGTTCGGGCTCGGCGACGGCCGTGTCGAGAAAGGCCAGGGCCGTGTTGGTGGTTCCGAGGTCGATGCCGACCACGTAGCGAGACTGGATCATGGGGACTCCTCGGCGGGCGGGCGCGGGTCAGGAGGCGGCAGTCACCGGATCTCCACTTCGGCCGGGGTGATGATAGTGGGGTCCTGGCCCGGGGGGATCGGGGAGATGCGGACCTCCTTGGCCTTCCAGCCGTGATGGGTCAGCACGCCCTTGAACGGCGGGTCGCCGGCGACCTTGCCGACGAGCCGGACCGCGGAGGGGTCGAAACCGTCCTCTACGGTGATCTTGGAGCCTTCGCGCTCGTCGCGGACGGGGGCGACGACGACGAAGTCCTTGATGACCTTCTGGCACTTGCGCTGGATCTCCTTGGCGGCCGCGCCGACCTGGTCGTCGTCGAGGTTGGCGATGTCCTCCAGGAGGAAGTCGATCATGCGGCCCTCGCGCTGCAGGGCGACGAGGATGGCCAGGGACGCGGCGGTCGTCTGGCGGTCGAGCTCGTCGACCTGGCGGGCGAAGTCGGCGTCGGAGAGGATTCGAAAGAACGCTTTGAAAGCAGAGAGGATTTGCATGAGAATCTCGGGGGCGGGTTCGTGGGGCGATTCGCCCCGGTCGGCCGTGGGCCGCGCGGCCCCCGGAAGGGTTTGGAGTAAAGCACAAAGCGGGTCTGGATGCAAGGACGGGGAGCCGGTCGGAAGGGGGGGCGGGCTGGTATCCTGGAGGGGCACCGAGCAGCAACGAGACGAAGGGAGAGGCCCGGATGGTCCGACGCGCGTGGGTGGCGATCGCGGTGGTGGCGGCCGTGGCGGCCGGGGAGGCGTGGGGTGCGTGTTGTTACTTCTCGGCGCAGGATCGGGACGTCAACCAGCCCGGCCAGAAGGCATTCATCACATGGGAGCCGAAGGAGAAGAAGGAGAGCTTCACGGTGCAGCCGGCCTTCGAGGGTGACGCGCGCGACTTCGGGATGGTGATTCCGACGCCGAGTCAGCCGAAGCTGGACGAGATGCCGCGCGACTTCTTCAAGTGGCTGGCGGTCTACACGATTCTGTTGCCGATGCCGGAGCGGGTGCGGCCCGAATGGGAGCCGGTCGCCTACAGGATGGCCCGCTCGCCCGGGGCGGTCTTCGAGAAGGGGATGGCGGACTCGGTGGAGGAAGACTCGCTGGGTGTGACGGTGCTCGAAAAGGGAGTCGTTGGCTCTCTCGACTACAAGATCATCACGGCGTCGGACGCCAGCGGTCTCTTCCAGTGGCTCAAGGAGAACCGGTACAAGTACGCGGGCGACGAGGCGACGCTGGACCATTACATCCGCCAGAAGTGGTTCTTCACGGTGATGAAGATCGACGCCAAGCAGATGAAGCCCGGTTCGGGCGGGAGCTACCAGGGGGAAGTGACGCCGACTCGGTTCGCCTTCGCGAGCGAGAAGTTGATCTATCCGCTCAAGATCACGCAGATCAGCGTGAAGAAGAACACGGAGGCGCTCTTCTACGTGCAGTCGCCGGAGCAGATGGACCTGGAGGGCGACTGGTCGTGGGCGGCAGAAGCAGATGACGGACGAGGAGCGCCGGGAGCTGGAGGATCGGCAACGGCGCATCGAGGAGATGCGCCGGGAGGTGCCGGGCTTCGACACGACCAAGCTCGACTGGGCGAAGCGGCTGGGCGAGACGGACGCCGCGCTTCTGGACAAGCCGCTGGCGCACTACGGGCAGGCCGGAATGCCCGACGCCGGGATGGAAGCGCGCGTGGTGAGTCTTGCTGCTATGAAGGAGGAGCTCTGGGCCGGATACCTGAAGTCCGCCGGTTCCGGGAGTGACACGGAGTTCGCGCGGCAGGCGTTGGCCAGACTCGACACCCAGTACCCGCCCGAAAAGGGCAGTCTGGTGCGAGTTCCCGTCAACGCCGACGAGTCCGGCCCCGCGTACTGGTGGTTTCCGAACCGCGAGGCGCCTGCGGCCGACGTGGAGGCGCTGGCGAAGCTGAAGGGTGTGCTGACCCCGGGCGCCTTCCTCTGCAAGTTCCGCAAGACCTTCCTGAAGGAGGAGATGAAGCGGGATCTGGAGCTCGTGCCCGTGGCCAAGGGAGCGGAGGCGGAGTACTATCGCGTGCTTCCGCAGAGCCCCCCGTGAGCGCGCGAAGTCGAGAGTTTCGCGCAGACGGAGAGTCACCGGAGCTTTCGAATTGTCTGAGATCCTCGAAGCTCTCCATGCCCGCAAGACAAAGGGGGTCCAGGGGGCCATTGGCCTCCTGGTGGGGGTTCGGGGGCGAAGCCCCTGACTGGACCACTCAGTACCTCCTAGTCTTCGCCCTCGTCGCGTCCACCGCGTTCGCCGGACCGCCGCCGCGGGGCGGCACGCTGGAGTCGGCGCGCCCTGGGACGTCATGGGACAATCCGTTCGAGCGTCCCAGGGACCTGACGGGCCGGTCGGTGAAGACTCGAAGGGTCCGCGCAGTCCGGACGGAAGATCCGGCGCTGGCCGGAGGCACGGCGTACCTGATGCAGGTCGATCCCTGGCTCGGGTACCAGCGCGGCCGGGAGCTGACGCTGCGGGAGTTCTCGAGCGCCGACGGGGTCTTCGGTGAATCGGGCCGCCAGGCGGGCGCTCGGCTCGAGGACGGCGCCACGAAGATGGCGGGCCGGGATCACGCCAGCTCCTGCGCGATGTGTCACAACACCCCGTGGCGGGACATGGGATCGGGGGCGACCTTCGCCAAGAACGGGGGGCGAGGCCGCAACACGCCCCACCTATTCGGCGCGGGGCTGATCGAGATGCTGGGGTGGCAGGGCCGTTCGATGCTCATGGCCCAGGCCGACTCCGGAGGCGACGGGTGGATCTCCGTCCGCGAGGCCGCCGGCCGGGAGGCCTGGCTAACGCCTGCGAGAGGCGCGGCGCGGATCTCGTTCGGCCGATTCGACGATGCCGACGGCGACGGGCGGCCGGACCTGGACCCGAGTCTGGCGATCTGGTACGTGGATGGGGCCGGGAAACGCGTCCCGTGGGCTCGCACGCTTCGTGACGGGGGCGTGGCGGGGTACGCCTTCGAGTGGCAGGTCTTCGGCCACGGTCACCACCGGCGCCAGACGGAGCACGGAGCGCCCGTTCCCAGCACGCTTCGGGCCTTCACGGCGGCGGCGTTCGACCTGCACTCGGGGCTCCAGGCCTTCGATCCGATCATCCTGGAGGACCCGGACGGCGACGGGTTGTCGGGCGTGTCGGGCGCCGGCGCCCAGCAGTTCGCGACTGCGGCCGTGCGGGATCGCGGGGCGGCGCTGGACGGCGTCGGCAGAAGCCAGGACGATCCCGATCGGGACGGACACGGCGAGGAGATTTCGGCAGGCGACCTGGATCTCGCCGAGTGGTTCCAGCTCAACCACCCGCGGCCGGCGGAGCGAATCGTCTCGGAGCCCGCCCGGCGAGGCAGGACGGCGTTCGCGAGGATCGGCTGCGCGAGTTGCCACACGCCCGACTGGGAGCTGGCGCCGGGCCAATCCGATTCGAAGGAGCCTTCGGGTAGAGATTTCGGTGATCGCCGGTTCTTCGATCTGGAGGTGAGCGCGGACCGCGAGACCGGGGAGCTCACCGGGAGGCTGGTGACGCTGGCGCGGCGCGAGGGCGGGCGATGGCTCCCCCGGCGGGACGGGTTCCGCGTGAGGGGAATCTACTCGGACCTGCGGACGCACGACCTGGGCGAGGGGTTCGAGGAGATGCAGTTCGACGGCAGCGTCGTGCGGCGCCACCGGACGGCGCCGCTCTGGGGAGTCGGCTCGACCGCTCCCTACGGTCACGACGGCGCCAGCCTCGACCTGGAGAGCGCCATCCGCCGTCACGGGGGCGAGGCCGCGAAGTCGGCGGAGGCATTCGCGCGACTGGGTGCCGAGGGTCGCGAGGAGCTGCTGGCGTTCCTCCGGGGGCTGGTCCTCTACTCGACGGAAGACCTGCCTTGCGACGTGGACGGCGACGGCAAGATTGCGACTCACTTCATCGTTGCAGGTCAGGATACGGGCCGGGAGCGCTTCAATCCGGAGTGGCTGTTCCGGGTGCCCGGCCGCATCGAGGGGCCGGTGACGGCGCCGGACGGTTCCAGGGTCGTGTCGTTCGCGCTCTCGAACGTGGACGAGGCCTACGGCTCGAGGCTGCCGCTCCTGGCCGATGAGGACGGAGACGGGTTCCCGGACTGGGCCGCGGGCGCGGGGCCGGGAGCGAGGATGGCCCGATGAAGATGAAGACGAGCCGGATGGCGGCGGTTGTGGTGGGCGCGGCGGCGCTCGGGTTGCTGGCGACGCAAGTGGCCGAGTGCGGCCCGCCCAGGCCGCCGGCGCTGGCCGAGGCGCAGGCAGGCAAGCGCGTGGCGCCGGGGGACTACGAGCGGTTGCTCGCGTTCGGCGGGCGGCAGCGACGCTACGAGCTCCACGTGCCGGCCTCCTACGACGCCACCCGGCCGGTGTCCGTCGTGCTCGACTTCCACGGCGGCGGCGGCAGCGCCTCGGGGGCGCGGCGCGGGACGAACATGGACAGGACCTCCGAGCGCGGCGGCTTCCTGGCCGTCTATCCCGACGGGACCGGCCGGTTTGCGCGCCGGATGCTGACCTGGAACGCCGGGTACTGCTGCGGGTACGCTCAGAAGCAGGGCGTCGACGACGTCGGCTTCACGGCGGCGCTGCTCGACGACTTGGCGCGCTTCTTCCGGGTCGACGCGAAGCGGGTCTATGCCACCGGGCTCTCCAACGGCGGGCTGATGAGCTACCGGCTGGCGTGCGAGCTCCCGGAGCGGATCGCCGCCATCGCGAGCGTGGCCGGACCGATGGGGGTCGAGGACTGCAGGCCCGGGCGGCCGGTTCCGGTGATGCACATCCATGGCACCGCGGACCAGAACGCCCCTTACGAAGGCGGCGTGGGCGCCCACTCGATCACGCGGCTGCCGCACAGATCGGTGGCGTGGACGCTCGCGCGGTGGCGGGAGCTCAACCGCTGCGCCGGCGCTCCGAAGATCGAGACGAAGGGCCGGGTCCGGACCGAGAGCTGGACGCCGTCGCCCGGCGGCGCCGAGATCGTGCTCATCACCATCGAGGGCGGGGGACATGTCTGGCCGGGCGGCGCACCACTACTGCCCAGGTTCGTCGTGGGGGAGGACGTCGCGGGGTTCGACGCGGCGGCGACGATCTGGGGGTTCTTCGCGCGGCACCGTCTACCCTGAGGGGGCCCGATGCTGCTCGAGTCGGAGCCCAGTTGGCGGGTAGAGCTCGGTGCCGGCGAGCACGGAGGCCGCCTGAGCCATGCCCGGCTGCTGGAGGGCTCGGTTGTCGGGTGCTGGTTCGGATTGGAGCGGGCCACGGGCCGGCGGATCTGGCAGGCGAGCGGGTGTCGGGCCGACGAAATCTTCGGAGTGGCGGGGACGGTCGTCATCGGCACCCGGGTGAGCGGAGCGGGCGCCGCGCTGGAGACGCGCGGCATCTGGGGACTGTCGGCCGAGACCGGCCGGTTGCTCTGGGAGTGGCCCCGGTCCGGGGCGATGGAGCGGCTGTCGGCGGGTTTTCGGCGACTGGCCGGGATGCGGGCGCAGCCTGCCGACGGGCCGCTGCTCCTGCAGGGGGAGCGAATTTACACGCGGCTGAGGCGGATGCTCGACTGCCAGACGGGACTGGCTGTCGACGGGCCCGTGTCAGCCCCCGAAGAGGCGCCGGGCGACCCGGACCAGGAGCTGACTACGGAGCTCTTCTTCTTGCGAGCGGTGGAGCTCGGGACCTCCGGAGCGAGGCTGTTGCGTCAATTCGACTCAAAAGACCCGAAAGAGCATCTAAAGCATGAACGCTGCTCTCACCCCGAGCCGATTCCGTTCAACTACGGAGCGATGGACGCCCGGGGACACGTGATCTGGGAACGGCGCTACGGCGCCGGCCGGCGGCCGGTCACCAACTTCTTCGGCTGCCGCTTCATGCGCGGCCGGCTGCTGGTCGTCGAGCTGGCGCAGACGCCCGAGTTAGTCGTTCTGGACCCGTCCACGGGGGTCGAGGAGCAGGTCATCGGCCTGCCCGGTCAAGCCGCCTGCATCCAGGCCGCCGACGATCGCGGAGTGCTGCTGGGCCTCGGCGCCACAGTGAGCGCGTCCATCACGGGATTGGCGTACGTGGCGGTGGTGAGTAGTGAGTAGTGAGTAGCGAGCTCCTCGATTCTCGATTCTCAATTCTCGATTCTAGATTCTCCCCTCAACCAGCTTCTCCACTTGCTCGGCACTGACCAGGCCGTCGGCGCCGCCGATGGCAGTACAGGCCAGGGCACCGGCGGCGGAAGCAAAACGCAGGCGCGATTCCAGGGGGGCAAAGCGGGGCTCGGTCCTAGAGGCGAGCGTGGCGGCGAGAAAAGCGCCGGCAAAGGCGTCGCCTGCTCCGGTGGTGTCGACGACCGGCAGCGAGATGGCGGGCATCCGGCCCGACTGGCCCTCGGCGGTGGCCCAGAGAACGCCAGCTTCACCGAGCGTTATGAGGACGGTCCCGACTCCGCCCGATAGGAACCAGGCGGCGGCGTCCTCGGGGGTCGACTGCCGCGAAACGCGGCAGGCCTCGTCCACATTCGGCATCACATAGTCGAGGTGGGGCAGGCAAGGGCGGATCGCGGCGGTCCAGTCGAGCCCCTCCTTCCAGGCGACGTCCAGGCTGGTCACGACTCCGCCCGCCCGGGCTCGTTGGAAGATTCCGGCAGCGGTTTTGCCCAGCAGGTGGGGGAAGAGGAAGAACCCGGCGTAGTGAAGGATGCCCGCGCCTTCGAGGAAGTCCTCGGGGAGCATTGCCGGCTCCAGGCGGCTGGAGGCAGCCGAGTGGCAGATGAAGCTGCGTTCGTTGGCGGGGTGGATGAGCACGAGCGTCACGGAGGTCTCGACGCCGCCGAGAGTTGCAACGCCCGAGACGTCCAGTCGCGGATTCCGGGCGAGCTGGGTCAGGACGAATCTGCCGATCTCGTCGTCGCCGATGGCCGAGCAGAGTCGCGTGGGCGCGCCGAGCTTCGCCGCGGTGTTGGCCGTGTTGGCGCCGCAGCCCCCGAAGGTGAGTCGCGCGCCCTCGACGTGCAGCGACAGCCCAGGCTCCGGGAATCGATCGATCGGGTGGACCAGGACATCGGCCACGGTGTTTCCCAGAACAACGAGGTGAGGCATCGGCCGCAGGATAGCGCACGTCGGCCGTCTCGGCGAGGCCACAGTGCAAGGGATTCCGGCTCCCGGCCGACAAAAGTCCTCGATAGTTGCTGTGTTTTGGCGTCGATAGTTTGGGCGATTACTGTCAGGAAGCGGGCTTTCGCGATTGCGAGGGCCGAAAATTTTGACAGGCGGATTGAAGCTCCGTTACAGTTTCAATTCGGACAAATGTCGCGTCCGAAGCGCCCATTCCCGAGCGCTGGGAGACGGATGCGGCATGACTTTCGGGAGGTTGCGATGCAACTGGTTAGAGGTTCCCTGGTGCTCCTGTTGGGGTTGGTCCTGGTCGTGGGCGGCGTGTTCGCCGGCGGCAAGTCGGAGGCCGTTCCTGCCGATCTCCGGACGGATGATGGCGCTGCGGTTGCCAAGGCTCCTGCTGCTACTTGTGGCGATGCGGCCAAGACGGCCTGCTGCGATCCGGCCGCTCCGTGCGACAAGTGTAAGGCGAAGGCCGAGTGTCCGAAGGCCAAGGCTGCGTGCGCCAAGGAGTGCGCCAAGGACGATCATTGTCAGGCCGGCGCCGGCGGCCACTACAACAAGGACTGCAGCAAGGGCTGCCACGCCAAGTGCGACGACGACGACGATTGCTGCAATCACTCCTGCGGCGATTCGCACAAGTGCGGCGAGGGCCACAAGAACAAGGAGCACCACGAGCAGTGCCTCGGCGTGTTCCACTGGGGCCACCACTGCGGTCATCACGGCCACGGCGGCTGCGGCGATACGCATTGCTCCAAGGGCGCCTGCGCGGGCTCCGGCTGCCACGGCTGGTACCAGTGCAACCATCGCCACTGGACGACCGGCGAGGCCACCCTGTCTCGCTAGGCTGAATCGGACTACTCCGGAAACCCCGGCCCTCGTGGCCGGGGTTTCCTTGTGAGTAGCGAGTAGTGAGTAGAGGCCTGGCGGCATCGGCGGTTCAGGATTGCTCCACCCGCTTCACGCGGTTCGCAAGAATCTCAATCTTGATGCCCCCCCGTCACTACTCGCTACTCACTACTCGCTACTCCCTTCTCCCTACGGTACGCTTGAGGGCACGATGGGCGTCTTGGGCAAGCGGGAGTGGGATTTCCTGTTCCGGGTGGCGGAGCGAGTCGTGCCCGAGGTGGCGCGGCTCGAGCCAGACGACCTGGGGCGGTTTCGGGCCATCGTGGAAGAAGCGCTCGCGGAGCGGCCGCCGGCACTGCAGCGGCAGTTCAGGCTCTTCCTGGCGGTGGTGCGCTACGCGCCCGCGGCGCGGTACCTGGTACCGTTCGACTGGCTCGACCAGACGCGGCAGGACGCCGTGCTGGCCTGGTTCCAGGACTGTCCCGTCGGGCTGATTCGGAAGGGATTCTGGGGGCTGAAGTCGCTCGTCTTCATGGGATACTACGGGCGGGCCGAGGTGGGCGTCGCGATCGGGTATCGGCCGGACCCGCGGGGAAACGAGAGACTGCGGGTGGCCCGGTGATCGAGAAGGAGCTGGACGTCGTCATCATCGGCTCTGGCGCCGGGGGCGGCGCCGTTGCCAGCGCGCTGGGACCGCTTGCGGCGGCCGGTGCCCGCATCGCCGTGCTGGAGTGGGGGCCCAAGCTCCGGGAACACGAGTTCACAGGTCAAGAGCTGGAGATGGCCCGACGGCTCTACTTCGATCGCGGCGGCATGTTGACGCGCGACCTCGGCATGACGCTGGCGTTCGGCCGCGGCTACGGAGGCTCCACCGTCGTCTACACGGGGACGTCGCTCACGGTACCGCCGCGGGTCATCGTGAAGTGGAACGTCCCCGGGCTCGACTCCGAGGATGTGCTGAGGCGCTCGGAAAAAGTGCTCGAGCAGAACAACGTGCACCTGCTGGACGAGGCCTTGCTCAACGACAACAACCGCCTCTTCCGCGACGGCTGCCGGCGGCTGGGGTGGGCGGTCGAGCAGTTCCCGATCAACGTGAAGGGCTGCCAGGGGGCGGGCCTATGCAACCTGGGCTGTCCGAACGCGGCCAAGCAGGGCACCAATCGCGTACAGCTTCCGGCGGCCGAGAGGCAGGGCGTGAAGGTCGTGGCCAACTGCCGAGTGGAGCGGGTCGAGGAGCGCGGCTGCGTCGCAACCGTCGTGCCCTCGCCGCTAGGGGAGCCCTCGGCCTGGGAGCCGGGCGAGTACCGGATCCGGGCCAAGGCCGTCGTCGTGTGCGCCGGGGCCGTGAACTCCCCGGCGCTCCTGCTGCGCTCCAAGCTGCCGGTCGCGCTTCCCGCGCTGGGGCTCTACTTCACCGCGCACCCGGCGCTCATCCTGGTGGCGCAGCACGCGCGCGCCATCACCAACCATCAGGGTCACCCGAAGAGCTTCTATTGCGACCAGTTCGCGCGGACGGACCGGTTCCTGCTCGAGACGTGCATGTACTTCCCGTTCACCACGGCGAAGAGTCTCGCGGGCTTCGGCGCGGAGCACTCCAAGCTCATGAGCGGCATGGACCGGCTCCAGATGATCCTGGTGCTGGCGCTCGATGACGCGCGGCCGGAGAACCGCGTCACGATCGGCTCCCGCGGTGAGCCGGTGGTCGACTACTCTCTCTCCGAGCGGGTGCTCGATTCGCTACACGAGGCGATGAAGGCGAGCGCGCGGATATTCTTCGCCGCCGGTGCCGAGCGTGTGCACGCGCCCGCAGGGCAGCGGTTCCTCATCGAGTCCTCGGAGCGCGATCGGCTCGACGAGCTCATCCCTCGATCCGGCGTGAAGCCCGGCAAAGTCCCCATCGCCGCCGCCCATCTGATGGGAGGATGCCGCATGGGCAGCAGCCTCACCGATTCCGTCACGGACTGCTGGGGACAGGTCCACGGCCTGCCGTGGCTCTACGTTGCAGATGCCAGCCTCTTTCCCGGTTGCGCCGAGATCAACCCGTACGTCACCATCATGGCGCTGGCCGATCGCGTCGCCGAGCGCGTGGCAGCGAGCTTGGAGAAGAATTGAGAATCGCAGGGATGCTTGTGGAGCTCGCGATTGATTCGCATGGGAATCCGCTCGGCCTGAGCCCTTCGGCTAGCTCAGGACATGCTTGTCGAAGGCCGCACCCGGTGTGGCCTTGCCTCCGGACAAGCTCGGTCCGAACGATACAGGAACTGCTCGCTGGCTCTACTGGTGATTGCACCGACTCTTCAGGTCCAGTAGCGGCTCTCCCCCTGCTTCCACCTTCCACTTTCTGACTTCCATCTTCTCCCCCAATGCACCTCCGCGCGTCCGAGCTGGTCACCTGGGCCCTCGAGGATGAGGGCGTCCGGCTGACCTTCGGCATTCCGGGCACGCACAACATCGAGCTCTACGACTCGCTGGAGCGGTCGACATGCGTCGATCCCGTCCTGGTCACCGACGAGCAGAGCGCCACCTTCATGGCCGACGCCGTGAGCCGGTGCACGGGTCTCGTGGGCGTTGCAAACGTCGTCCCCGGCGCCGGCGTGACGCATGCCATGTCCGGCGTCGCCGAGGCCTTCATGGACAACGTGCCGATGGTCGTGTTGACGTGCGGCATCCGCAACGATACGGGCAAGGCCTACCAGCTGCACGACGTCGATCAGCTCTCGATGCTCTCGCCTGTCACGAAGGCCACGCTGAGGCCGCAGACGCCCGGCGAGGTCTACGAACTGGTCCGGCGCGCTTTCGCCATCGCGCGCTCGGGGGCCCCCGGCCCGGTCGCGGTCGAGATCCCGGCGAACTACTACACCCTGGCCCAGGACGTCCCGCCGCCCGATCGGAGTCGGCGGAGCGATCCTGTCGTGGAGCCCGCTCGGGCCGAGGTCGATGCTGCGGTAGCCAGACTGCGGCAGGCGCGCCATCCGGCGCTGTACGTCGGCAACGGCGCGCGGGCTGCGTCGACCCGCCTGGTCGAGCTAGCCGAGCGGCTGGGGGCGCCCGTCGCGACCACCATCCAGGGTAAGGGAGTCTTTCCCGAGCAGCATCCTCTCTGGCTCTGGAACGGCTTTGGCGCGTCGGCTCCGCCGTTCGTTCGAGGCGTGATGGACCGCTGCGACTGCCTGCTGGCCATCGGCTGCCGCTTCGGCGAGGTCGCCACCGCAAGCTACGGTCTGAAACCTCCGGAGGAGCTGATTCACGTCGACATCGACGAGCGGGTTTTCCACCGCAACTACCCGGCCAGGCAGACCGTCGTCGCCCGGGCCGACCTCTTCGTCGAGCGATTGCTCGAGCGCCTGGGAGGAACGGCCGCCTCATGCGAGTCGCTGCGCCACGAGATCGCCGCGGGTCACTCCGCGCTCGCGGCTGCCAGGGGCCGTGACGCCAGTCGCGGCCGAGTGAGCCCGGCGGCGCTCTTCGGTTGCCTGCAGCGGATGGCCCGGCCGGACACCGTCTACGCCACCGATAGCGGCAACGGGACCTTTCTCGCGATGGAGCACCTGCGGCTCGCCGCGCCGGGTCTGTTCCTGGCGCCGGTCGACTTCAGCTGCATGGGATACAGCGTTCCGGCCGCCATAGGCGCCAAGCTGGCGCTGCCCGAGAGAGACGTCGTAGCGCTCGCCGGTGACGGCGCGCTCCTGATGACGGGCCTCGAGTTGATCACGGCCGCCGCGCGCGGAGCCGCCCCGCTCGTCTGCGTCCTGCGGGACCAGGAGCTGGGTCAGATCGTCCAGTTCCAGCGGACGGCGCTCGACCGTGACACCTGCAGCGTTCTCAGTCCCTACTCCGTGGAGGACCTGGCGCGCGCGGTCCGCTGCCGCCACGTCAGAGTATCCAACGACTCCGAATTGGGCGCGAAGCTGGAAGACGCTTTCCAGACCGTCCGCGGGGGCAGGCCGGTGCTGGCCGAGATCGATATCGACTACTCGTGCAAGACGTTCTTCACTCGCGGCGTCGTCTCGACCAACTTCTGGCGCCTGCCGTGGCCCGACCGGCTGCGGATGGCGGCGCGCGTCGCCGGGCGCAAGCTCGGGTTGCTGAAGTGAGCGCGCCGAAGGACATCACGTCGCTTTGCGCCGGTGCGCTGGTCGGCGGGTACCGTCTGGGGGAGCTGCTCGGCGCGGGCGGGATGGGCTCGGTGTATCGGGCGACGCAGCTCTCGCTGGCGCGCGAGGTGGCGCTGAAGGTGCTCAACCCAGGGCTCTGCGCCGACGCGCGGGAGCGCGAGCGGTTCGTGCAGGAGGGCGTGCTCGCCGCGCGCGTCTCCCACCCGGGGATCGTCCGGGTGCTGGAGGTCGGCCAGGCCGGGGAACGGCTCTTTCTGGCCTACGAGCTCATCTCGGGCGAAACGCTTCGAGCCAGGCTGGATCGGGAGAGGACCCTGCCGCCAGCGGATGCCGTCGAGGTCGCCCGGGTCTGCGCAGAGGTGCTTCGGGCGCTTCACGAGTCGGGCGTGCTCCACAGGGACCTCAAGCCCGCCAACATCTTTCTTTCGTCGGACCGGGGCCCTCTGGTGGGCGACCTCGGCATCGCAAAGGACCTGCTCGGCGGCGGCGTTCGCACCGCCAGCGGATTGCTCCTGGGCACGCCTGCCTACATGGCACCAGAGCTGGCCTCGGGCCAGGCAGCCTCCGAGGCGTCGGACCTGTACGCCCTGGGGATCGTGCTCTTCGAGTGTCTGGCCGGCCGCCCACCCTACGAGTCGGAAGACCCGCTGACGACGTTGAGGATGCACGTACGGGAGCCGGTGCCGAGCTTGAGCGCCGCGAGGCCGGGTCTGCCCGCGGCCTACGACCGGCTCGTGGCGCGCGCGCTGGCGAAGAGCCCGGCCGAGCGCTTCAGGAGCGCCGCGGAGCTCGACCGCGCACTGCGGGGGCTGCCAATCGCTCCCGTCTCCGCGAAAGCGCGCGCGACGATCGCCGTGAGAGTCGCGTCCGCTGCACCGGCGGCTCGGCCAACGCTGGTCAGCCAGCCGGCGATGCTCGCCGCGCGGCCAGGCCGCAGGGTGACGCCTGTCGTGGCGTTCGTTCTCCTCGTAGCAGGCGCGCTTGGGGCGCTCTGGATGCGCGGCGAACCGACGGGTGCCCCCGTCGCTCTGCCTGCTGCGTCAATGGCTTCGGTCTCGCACGCCAGTGCCGCCGAGACGAAGCTCCTCGCCACGCTGGCCAACGGGAAGAAGCTCCGGGGGCACTATGACGCGCACCCCGCATCGGTGAACCCGACAAAGCTGAATCAGGAGATCACCGCGATCTTCCTCGGCGCGCTCGACCCCGTGGACCAGGCACTGCGGGGGCTAGCGAAGCCTGTCGCTTCGGGCGAAGAGGACGCGGCGATGGACGCGGGATACGTCGGGGCAATGCTCTTTCTGGTCTGGGCGGAGCTGCACTCCGATCTGCACGCCATCTTGAAGTCCTACCTGCTCTACCGGAAGAGCTTCGCGCAGGACGCCCTCGGGGTCGACGGCGACCATCTGTCCATCGAGCTGGACCGCCGCCTGGCGCCGACGATCCGAAGGCTGGTAGAGGCGCTGCCGGCAGGGTTGCTGACCGCGGGTCATCCGGCGTGGAAGGGCGGACTGGCCTGCATGAAGTCGACCTATCGCTGGGAGGCGGGTTCGATCGGGATGGCGGCCTACGCCGCTGAGCTGGTGGAGCTGGGGCGGGCTGCGTTCGAGCACCTTGTAGAGCAGCCCAGGCTCTCGCGACGGCAGATGGTGATCTTCACGACCGTGGCGCGCGCCCTGGGAAACGCCGGCATCCGCCAGGAGCGCGAGCGGCTCCTGCGCGAGGCGATGCGCCGCTTCGACGCCGCGCCGAAGCCCACACCCAGCCAGGTGCTGATGCGCTGCGCGTGCCGGGCGGAGCTGGGAAAGTCACTCGAAGAGGAGCAATCGAAGATCCTGGCCAACGACGAAAACCTGGGCCGGGAGCTGGCGATGCGAGAAGAGGTGAGGGACGGCCTGTCCGCCCGGTGGCCCTACGACTTGCTGAACCCGCCTGCCAAGGGCTCGACCCCCGAGCTCTCGGAGGCGCTCGAGCTGCACGAGCTGGCGCTGGCGGTGTACAACGAAGCGCGCTGGAACGCGGAGGATCTCCGCAGGGCGCTGGCCGGGGAGGCCACCAGCAAGGCGCGTCAGAGCATCGCGGCTCCGTAGAGCCGAAGCTTGTCCGCCTTGCCGCGGATGGCGCGCTCGCCCAGGTCGTCGAAGCGGGCCCGATTCTGCGAGCTCAGTCGCTCGAGCACGGCTTCCGAGAGGACCAGAGGACGCCCAAGCTCCTTGGTGAGCGACTCCAGCCGGGAGGCCGTGTTGACGGTATCACCGATGACGGTGTACTCGAGGCGATCCGGGGAGCCGATGTTGCCGGCGACGACGGGGCCGAAGTGGATGCCGGCCCCGTGCTCTACCGAGGGCAGACCGCGGCCGGCGAGTCGGGCGTTGAGCGCGGTGAGGGTATCGCGCATCTCGAGGGCGGCCTCCACTGCGGCGTCGCAGCAGCCCTCGGGGCCCTGGAGGCCGAAGACGGCCATCGCGGCGTCGCCGATGAACTTGTCGACGACTCCTCCGCGGCGGTGGACGGCCTCGACGATGCCGGTGAAGTGCTCGTTCAACAGCTCGACGACCTGCGAGGGGTGCAACCCTTCGGAGAGCGCCGTGAAGCCTCGCAAGTCGGTGAAGAGCACTGCCACCTCGGCCTCGCGTCCGCGGCCGAGCTCGGCGCCCTGCTCGCTCTTCAGGATGGCGTCGGCCACCTGGGGGCTGACGTACTTGCCGAAGGCGCGCTGTAGGCGCTGGCGCTCCTTCAAGCCCTCGATCATCTCGTTTGTGCCTTGGGCAATGCGACTGAACTCATCGTTAGAGACCAGGGGGACGAACGTGTCGTACCGGCCCGAGCGCACCTCCTCGAGGGCCGCGAGCTGAAGCGCGAAGAGCCGCGCCAGGTTGGCTGCGAGCCTGCGCGCCACCAGCCAGCCGCAAATGAGGAGCACCGACGTGACGTAGACGACTTCGAGCACCACGGCGCGGAAGGAGTACGGGTGGCCGCGCAAGAGCGACTGAGAGTACTCGAGAAACTGCTTCTGGAAGAGGAGCAGGATCACGACGGCGCCGGATGCTGCGATCAGCGCCAGGAAACGGACCAGCCGGGTCGCGATGGAGTCGAAGCGGTCCGTACGCAGTGCGCGCAGGTTGCCGCTCTCCACCAGGCGATCCATCAGCAGCCTTTGGCGCTCCAGCAAGTGGTGCGCGGCGGCGAAGATTCCCAGCGTGACGCAGCCGGCCAGCATCTTCGTCCCGCTCTTGAAGATCGGAAAGCCGTACCAGGCCAGGTTCCAGGCCGAGAACGCGACGCCGGCGACGACCCAGGCGCCGAGCTCCAGGAAAAACCACTGCGTCCCGGGCCGCAGGAGCCCGGCGTTCAAGTCCCGGCCTTCCCGCCGCTCGAGCCACGGCTCCACACCGGCGCGCGCCAGAGCGCCGAGCAGCATCGCCGCCGCCAGGATTCCCGCCAGCTCCACGAACTCGAGCCGCTCGATGAACGGGCAGACCCGCCAGCCGTAGAAGGTCAGGACCAGCACGCCGCAGGCGTGGAACGCGAGCCGGCCTGTCATGACGAAGAACCCGCCGTTGGCCACCGGTTCTCCGGCATTGCTTCAGCGGGAGGAAAACCCGTGGCGTCTACCTGTACCGGGTTTCCGAGGAACCCCGGTACAGGTAGACGCCACGGGTTTTCCCACGTCAGCGGGAGCGGACTCGCTCCAGGACGTGACAGGCCAGCCCCGCCGCCGCCACGAGGGCGGCCGGCTTCATCCAGCTCCAGGCGAAGAGCATCACCGGCAAGAGCGCCAGGAAGATCAGCAGGTTCCCGAGAATCGCCAGCGGCGCGCCGCCGGCTGCCGGGTTGACCTCGCTCTCGTAAAAGTGCGCGATCTCGCGAGCGCAATGAGGACATGTCTGGCCGCCCTCGAAGTCTTTACCGCATTCGTCGCAGGTCATGGGGAAGTAGTCAGTAGACAGTAGTCAGTAGACAGTAGGGAGAAGAGAGCATCGCGATTTGGGAAGGGAACAAGAATGACATCGGCTGAGGGAGAGCTTGCATCAGATATCCGTGGGAACTCGCGCCTTTGAGGGTATGTGCCGCTAGCGTCTACTGACTACTGACTACTGACTACTGTCTACTGACTACTCTCTCCCCTCACTGCTTCACCAGGCCCCGCAGCACGAACTGCAGGATGCCTCCGTGGCGGTAGTAGTCGAGCTCGACGGGGGTGTCGACGCGCGCCTTGACGCGGAACTCCCGCGCCTGGCCGTCGGCCGAACGGGCGCGCACGGTCAAGAGCTTGCCTGGCTCCATGCCCGTAGCGATGCCTCCGATCTCGTAGGTCTCCTTGCCGGTGAGGCCCAGGGTTTCGCGGCTCTCGCCGGGGAGGAATTCGCACGGCAACACGCCCATCCCGATCAAGTTGGAGCGATGGATGCGCTCGAAGCTCTCGGCGATGACGGCGTTCACGCCGAGCAGCCGCGTTCCCTTGGCCGCCCAGTCGCGCGAGCTGCCGGTCCCGTACTCCTTGCCGGCGATCACCACCAGTGGCACGCGGTCGGCCTGGTAGCGCACGGAGGCGTCGTAGATGGTCATCGGTGCCTCGTCCGGCAGGTGCACGGTCACACCGCCCTCGACGCCGCCGGCCAGGAAGTTCTTCAGTCGCACGTTGGCGAAGGTGCCGCGGATCATCACCTCATGGTTGCCACGCCGTGCGCCGTAGCTGTTGAAGTCCTTTGGCGCCACGCCGCGCTCCTGCAGCCACTTGCCGGCCGGGCTGTCGGCCTTGATGTTGCCCGCTGGCGAGATGTGGTCGGTGGTGACGGAGTGGCCCAGCATCGCCAGCACTCGCGCCCCCGAGATGTCGGAAAGGCCGCCCGGCTCCGCGGTCATCCCCTCGAAGTACGGCGGCTTCTTGATGTAGGTCGACTCGCCGTCCCAGGCGTAGCGGTCACCCTCGGGTACCGGCAGCGTCGCCCACTCGGCGGGTCCTTCGAAGACGTTGCCGTACTCGCGCTCGAACATCTCGGAGCGCAGACCTTCCTTGACGGCCGCGGCGACCTCCTCGTTGGAAGGCCAGATGTCCTTCAGGAAGACCGGTTTGCCTCCCGGCG
This sequence comes from Candidatus Wallbacteria bacterium, assembly GCA_016213845.1. GTDB lineage: Bacteria > Muiribacteriota > UBA6191 > JACPRK01 > JACPRK01 > JACPRK01. The sequence continues at coordinate 9,007 of JACQZN010000048.1, read as the reverse complement.
CGTGCCCGATCGGCTCCGAGGCCAGGTCGATATCCATCGTGCCTGCCAGGGCGTAGGCGACCACCAGCGGCGGCGACGCCAGGTAGTTCATCTTGACCTGGGGGCTGATGCGCGCCTCGAAGTTGCGGTTGCCCGAGAGCACGGCGGCGACCACCAGGTCTCCCTCCGGGATCGCCCGGGAGATCGGTTCGGGGATGGGCCCGCTGTTGCCGATGCAGGTCGTGCAGCCGTAGCCGACGGCGTGGAAGCGCAGCGCCTCCAGGTAGGGCAGCAACCCGGCCTGTCGCAAGTAGTCGGTCACGACCTTGGAGCCCGGCGCCAGGCTGGTCTTGACCCACGGTCGGGTCTGCAGGCCGTGGTGGACCGCGTTGCGCGCCAGGAGCCCCGCCGCCATCAACACCGAGGGGTTGGAGGTGTTCGTGCAACTGGTGATGGCAGCGATGACGACGGAGCCGTGCTTCAAGTCGTAGCGCACGCCGTCGCTGTCGAGCGTCACCTTAGCCCCCGACGGGTCCACTGGAGCCGTCGAGTCCGCCGGCTTCTTCTTGGCTTCGAGCATCTGGGCCAGATTCTTGCGGAAGTCGGCCTTGGAGCTCGAGAGCGGCACCCGGTCTTGCGGGCGTCGCGGGCCGGCGAGGCTGGGCACCACGGTGGCCAGGTCCAGCTTCATGACGTCGGTGAAGACGGGGTCGGCGGATTCGTCGGTCCGGAAGAGGCCTTGCTCCTTGGTATAGGCTTCGACCAGCTCGACCAGCTCGCGATCGCGGCCCGAGAAGCGCAGGAAGGAGAGCGTCTCGGCGTCGATCGGGAAGAAGCCGACCGTGGCGCCGTACTCCGGCGCCATGTTGGCGATCGTGGCGCGGTCGGGCAGCGACAGGCTGGTGACGCCCGGGCCGAAGAACTCGACGAATCGTCCGACGACGCCCCTGGCGCGCAGCATCTGCGTCACGGTCAGCACCAGGTCGGTGGCCGTGGCGCCGGCCGGCAGCTCGCCCTCCAGGCGGAAACCGATGACGTCCGGGATCAGCATCGGCATCGGCTGACCCAGCAGCACGGCCTCGGCCTCGATACCGCCGACGCCCCAGCCCAGGACTCCCAGGCCGTTGATCATCGTCGTGTGAGAGTCGGTGCCGACCAGCGTGTCGGGGTAGGCAACGCGCTTGCGGCCGGACTTCTCGACGAACACGGCGCTGGCCAGGTACTCCAGGTTGACCTGGTGGACGATGCCGGTGTCGGGCGGAACGACGCGGAAGTTGGCGAAGGCCTTCTGCCCCCAGCGCAGGAAGACGTAGCGTTCTCGGTTGCGCTCCATCTCCAGGTTGGCGTTCTCCCAGAAGGCGGCGGCGGTACCGAAGGAGTCGATCTGCACGGAGTGGTCGATGACGAGGTCGGCGGGCCTCAACGGATTGATGAGCCCGGGGTCGCCTCCCATGGCCGCGATGGCGTCGCGCATGGCGGCGAGATCGACCACGGCCGGGACGCCCGTGAAGTCCTGAAGGAGCACGCGCGCCGGCATGAAGGAAATCTCGCGCTCGGCGATGGTGCCGTTCCAGCCGGCCAGAACCTGCACGTCGGCGGGCGAGACCGACGGCCCGCCCTGGTGGCGCAGCAGGTTCTCGAGCAGCACGCGCAGCGACACCGGCAGCCGGTGGACGTTCGGCAGTCCCGACGCGGCCAGGCGAGGCAGCGAGTAATAGTCGTAGGTCTTTCCCTTGAGCTTGAACTGGCTTCGTGTCTGGAAGTGATCGGGCTTGTTGCTCAGCATTTCGGCGCTCCTTGGACGCTGCCCGGTGTCGGGCACGGGAGCAGTCTAGCAAGTAGCGAGTAGCGAGTAGTGAGTAGTGAGTAGCGAGTAGGGGAAAGGGCGTGGCGGCTAGCTGTCCCGGGTCTTCTACTCACTACTCGCTACTCTCTCCTGGTATAGTCACCGCAAACATGGGCCATTTCGAGAGCTTCGAGCAGGAGCTGGGCAGTCCGTTGCCGGACACTCGACAGCAAGCGGTCGTGGGGCTGGTCGAGGCGGGCGATCTGCGGGCGCTGCCCCTCCTGGAGCGCGCGGCGCGGCAAGACCCGAACACGAAGGTGCGCTTCTACGCCAAGCGCGGGCTCCTGATCCTCAAGCAGCGCGCGGCGGCCGAACCGGGACAGCCGGGCGGCGGCGGCCGGCCGGCGCCCCGCAAGCTGCCCGACCTGCGCGTGCTGGTCTCGCGCTGGCGAACGCTCTCGGTGGGCGATCGCATCCGGGCAATCCAGCACCTGATCGCGCTCGGCAACCCACAGCTCTTGCCCTTCTACACGTCGCTGTTGAAGCTGGAGAAGGAGCCGTTCGTCCGCTCCAAGCTGGCGGTGGCGCTCGGCATCCTGGGCGACGCGGCCTGTCTGCCGGTGCTGAAAGGGCTGCTGGCCGACGCGGACCCTCGCGTGCGGGCCAACTCGGTGGAGGCGATCGGCTACGTCGGAGGCGAGGCGTCCCTGGCGCTGCTCTTCGCCGCTGCGGCCGGCCACGACGACACGCGCCTGGTAGCCAACGTGAGCCGCTACCTCGATCGCGGCAACGAGGTGATCTTCGGGCGCTACCTGGAGAAGATCTTCGTCTCGGGCAAGGAAAACGTGCGCGAGGCCGTGGTGCGCGTGCTGGGGCGCCTCAAGCGCGAGCGGCTCTTCGACGTTCTGGCGATCGTGGCGCGGCAGGACCCGCAGCCCCAGGCTCTCCATGCCAGGGAGGCGCTCGAGACCTTCGCCAGGGGCGGCAGCCGCCGCGCCCGGGCGTTGCTCGACCGGCTGGCGGCCAAAGGTGGCGGCGCCGAGCCCGCAACGCCCGAGGCCGCCGCCAACGTCGCCGCCCCGGAGGGAACCGAGGCCGAGAGGATCGAGAAGCTGACCGCGCTCATCGCCGCCGGCGACCGCGACCTGGCCCCCCAGCTCGTGTCCTGGCTCCGAGTCGAAAAGAGCGGAAAGGTCCGTTCTGTACTGATTCGTGGCATCGCGGCGCTGGCGGGCGATCGGGCCGTCAAGACGTTGCTGGCGCTCCTGGACGACGCCGACCAGCGCGTGCGGGCCGACGCCATCGAATCGCTCTACCCGTTCGCCACCGACCCGGAGGTCGGCAGGCAGGTGGCCGCTCGCCTGGGCGACACGAGCGGCCGCGTCCGGGCCAACGCGCTGGTCCTGATGGGACGCATCCCGGGCACCGACATCCAGAAGCCGCTGGGAGAGCTCGCCTCGAGCCCGGATCGAGACGACCGGCTCCGCGCACTCTATGTCGTCAGCGACATCGAGCGCGACGACGCCACCCTGGTCGCGGCTCCGCTTCTGGCCGACGACGACGAGACCGTCCGCGCCCGTGCCGCCGAGACCCTGCACATGCTCGCCGAGCGCGGCAACACGACGGCGATGAAGCTGCTCGCCGGTTCGGCCCCGGCCTTCGCGCCGCCCATCGAAGTGGACCCCGACGAGGAACCCTCCGAGACGGCCGCTCCCGCTCCGGAATCCCCCGCGTCCGCCGCACCGTCCCCAGCGCGGGATCGCGCCGCCCGGCGCCCGGCGCCCGCCGTCGACCCGAGCAGTGACGAGGTCATCGAGCAGGACCGGCTTCTCTACATGCTCGAGAGCGACGTCGAGAAAGAACGCGTCGACGCGCTCCGCATCCTGGAGGAGATCGGTGACGAGCGTGCGCTGGAGCCCGTGAGCCGCCTGACCAACGACCGCTCCGAAGAGGTGCGCCAGCACGCCGCCTGGGCGTTCCGCGCCCTCAAGGACCGCCACGCGCCCGAGGGCGCCGCCCCGCTGACGGAGGCAGGCGAGGACGAGATCGAGCGCCTGCGGCTGCGCCTGTGTCACCGCGACGCTAAGGCCCGCCACGCGGCCTTGCGCGACATCCGCCCCTCGCACCGGGAGCTCTGCGAGTTCCTCCTCGACCGCATCCCCCTCGAGACCGACTCGCACGTCAAGGCATCGATGGTCCTAGCCGCCGGCATGCTCGCCGGCCCGGCCCACGCGCATCGCCTGGTCTCCTGCCTCAAGGACGAGGACGCTCGCGTGCGCGCCAACGCAATCGAGGCGCTCGAGTACGCCGGCGACGTCACTGCCGTTCGCGTCATCGCCCCCTACGTGACGGACCTGGCGCCGCGCATCCGCGCCAACGCCTGCAAGGCGCTCAGGAACTTCGACCGCGCAAAGGTCCTCACCGTGCTCGCCGGCATGACGCGCTCCAAGGACGGCTGGCAGCGGGCCGCGGCCGTCGGCGCGCTCGAGGAGCTGGGTGGCCCGGAAATCCTCCCGCCCCTCTACGAGCTCGCCGCAGCCGAGGATAACCTCTACCTCTTCGTGATCGCCCTCGCCGCCATCAGCAAGGTGCCGGACCCGGGCCGCCAGGCCGCGCTGGAGAAGCTCGAGCCAGCCCTCGAAGACGCCAAGAAGAAGGACTGGCTGGAGCGCGCCCAGGCCGCCATCGCCGCCGGAGAGCCGATGAAGGTGGACCTGGTGGGGGCCGAGGGAAGTGCATCACGACTCAAACCGTCCATCGAGGAGTTGAACGCCGCACTCTCCCCCAAGCGCGCCTCGGCGGCCCACGCCGTGGCAGAGGACCAGCAGTCGCTGGAACGGCAGAAGCTGGCCCGCATGGCCGCTCACCTGCGCGACGACCTCTACGCCCGAGACTCCAAGGTCCGCCAGGAGGCCGCCATCAAGCTCGCCCGCGTCGAGCACTCTTCCGCCATCCGCGCCCTGACCGTCGCGCTTTCCCACGACGACCCCGTGGTCAAATACCTCGCCCGCCGCGCCCTCAAGCAGTTCCTCGAGAAGCCGGCGCTCTTCGACACCGACGGCGACATGACCTTCTCCGCCGTCAAGGCCGCCGTCGGCCGCCTGGAGACCGAGGAGGCCAACCGCGGCCCCGCCACTTCCGAGTTCAACTGGCCCCTGGCCTGGGCCGCGGTCCTCTTCCTGATGGCCGTGCTCTACGCCGCCTTCGGCCGCGGCACACCCGCGGAGGTCGCCCAGCCCAAACCCAAGCGCCCCAAGCGCCCGGGCGCCTCCGGCTCCCGCACCCCGCGCCCCGAGACGCCAGCTGGCGCCGTAAAGCTCGGCTCCTCCGAGGCCAAGCCGCCGGGGCGCGACAGCTCCGTGGCCGATGAACCGGCCCCCGAGAGCAAGCTACCCGCCGCCGGCGTCATCGACCCGCGTGCCGCCCCGCCCGCCGAGGATGGGCCCAAACCGCCCGCTGGCGGAAGGGGCGAAGGCGTGCGGCCCGACGACATGCCGTCCGATCCTCCGCCCCGTCCCGCTTCGTCAGGCGAGCGTCCCAGCGGCCCCGAAGCTTCCGTGTCCGACCGCCGGGAGGAGTGAGCGATGATCCAGCCCGGTCTCCAGGCGCCCGCCATAAGGCTGCCCACCCCCGAGGGGCGGGTCGTGAGCGTTCCAGACGCGGTCAGCCTGGGACCCGTCGTGCTCGCCTTCTTCAAGGTGAGCTGTCCGACCTGCCAGCTCACCTTCCCATACCTGCAGAAGCTCCACGCGGCCTACGGCGATGCCGGCGTCACCGTGCTGGGTATCAGCCAGGACGGCCCCGAGGAGACCGTCCGGTTCGCCGCCGAACGGGGCTGCACGTTCCGGATGCTGCTGGACGGCGAGGGCTATCCCGCCTCGCGCGCCTTCGGCCTGGAAACAGTCCCGGCAATCTTTCTGGTGGGCAAAGACGGGCAAGTGTGGGAGACACTGGCCGGCTGGTCCCGTCAAGAGATGAACTCACTCTCTGGAACCCTCGCCCGGATGAGCGGCGTCGAGGTGGCCGTCGTCAGCCGTGAGGATGACGCCGCCCCCGCCTGGAAACCGGGCTGAGGCAGCAAGTCGGCGGCCTAGTTAGGCGCGCTCAAAAGTAGCGAGTAGTGAGTAGCGAGTAGCGAGTAGGGGGGGGCAGGGCGAAGGACAGAGTCGGAGCGGCGGAGGAGGAATTCGGGGACTGGATCCGAAACCCCGCAATGATCTGACGCACGCTGAGCGGGTTGCGAGGGGTTTCGGTGCCCGATTTCCGACGACTTTGCCGTGGTCCTTGGGGGGGGCTTCGGCGCGTCTGGGGGGGGCGCGCGGTTCAGGGGTCAGCTCCCCGCTCATCCTGAGCTTGTCGAAGGATGATCTGCACTGGAGGCACCTTCTGCGCGCGCACCCGTGCCCCGGCGCGGGATTGATTCGGGTGTGCGAGGCGCAGTATCGTGACCTTGGTCACTGTTGGGTTCGACCCGGAGGCGCGTAGCTCGATCGAGGCGAAACGGGAGGGAAGGTGACGCTGGGGACCGAGGTGCTGATCGTCGAGGACAGCCCGACACAGGCGTTGCAGCTGAGGTTCATGCTGGAACGCCACGGTTTCACGGTGCGGCTGGCGGAAAACGGGCGGCAGGCGCTCGAGCTGGTGGCGGGGAGGAGACCTCAGCTCGTGCTGAGTGACATGGGGATGCCTCTGATGGACGGCTGCGAGCTGAGCCGCCGGCTCAAGGACGAGCCGGGACTGGCCGGGATTCCGGTCATCCTCCTGACCTCGCTCGCGGAGCCCGACGACTTGATCCGGGCACTTCAGTCCGGGGCCGACGGTTTCCTGGCCAAGCCGTGCAACGAGCAGACGCTGCTGTCGCGGATCGGACGGCTCCTGGCCGCGCGGGAGCAGCCTCGGGGAGAGCTGCCGCAGCGCTTCGTGATGGAAGTGGCGCTTGCGGACCGGGTCCACTCGATCTCGGTCGACCGGTTCCAGGTCGTCGAGATGCTTTTCTCGACCTTCGAGGCTTCGTTGCAGCTCAACGCCCGGCTGATCGAGAAGGAGCTCCAGCTGGAGGAAGCCCTCTCGGAACTGACGGCAGCCAAGGAGTCGGCCGAACGGGCCAACCGGGCCAAGACCGATTTTCTCTCCAGCATCAGTCACGAGCTGCGCACGCCGCTCGGGGCAATCATCGGCTTCTCGCAGCTCCTGGAGGAGCAGTCGTTCGGCCCGCTGACGACCAAGCAGGCGGAGTACGTTCGGGACATCCTGGAGAGTGGCGACCATCTTCTGTCCCTGGTCAACGAGCTCCTGGACCTGGGCAAGCTCGAGGCCGGGAGGATGGAGCTGGAGCCGAGCCGTTTCGCCTTCGCGGCGCTGCTCGACGACAGCCTGTCGATCCTGAGGGGCCTCTGCTCCCGGAGGCGCCTGGAGCTTGCGACCCGGCTGGACGACGAGGTCGCCGTGCTCGAGCTGACGGCCGATCGGCAGAGGCTCAAGCAGGTGATGTTCAACCTAATCTCCAACGCCGTCAAGTTCACGCCCGACGGCGGGAGGATTGCCGTGACCGCCCGTCGGGAGGGCGGCGAGCTGCTCGTGAGCGTGGCCGACAGCGGGATCGGGATCGCCGTGACCGAACAGCCACGGCTCTTCAGCGAGTTCTACCAGGTGTCCAGGGCCGGTCGAGGAAAGCCGTCCGGAACGGGGCTCGGGCTGGCTCTGACCAAGCGTCTGGTGGAGCTGCACGGCGGCCGTGTCTGGGTGCAGAGCGAGGGCGAAGGCAGAGGCAGCACGTTTGGGTTCGCCGTGCCGCTGGAAGGGATCGGAGCAGGGGGAACGGGACGAAAGGAGGGCGCTGGTGACTGAGGTCTTGGATCTTTCCGGGACGCCAGAGGTGAGTGCGGGCCGGGTGCTGGTGGTGGACGACGAGGAGCGCAATCGCCGGCTGCTGGGAGACCTGCTGGAGGTGCGAGGGCACGAGGTCACGTTCGCCGAAGACGGGCGCGAGGCTATCGAGCGCGCGCAGGCCTCGCCCCAGGACGTGATTCTGCTGGACGTGATGCTGCCCGACCTGGACGGTTACGAGGTCTGCCGTCAGTTGAAGTCGGATTCGCGGACAGGGCATGTCCCGATCCTGCTGGTGACCGCGCTCAAGGAGAGGACCAGCCGGTTGCTGGGCATCCAGGCTGGGGCCAGCGATTTCCTCACCAAGCCGATCGACCCGGAGGATCTGAGACTTCGCGTCCGCAACGCGGTGCACGCCAAGCGGCTCTTCGATCGGGTCCAGACCGACCTGATCCGGCTCCAGGAACTGGAGTCGCAGCGCAAGATGCTGACGCGGATGCTCGTCCACGACATGCGGACGCCGCTTACCGGTATCGGCGGATTCCTGGAGCTGGCGCTGATGGACAAGCTGCCGAAGGAGGCTGCCGAGTGCGTGGCCTCGGCGCTGAGGTCGACGGAGGGCCTGGTGGAGATGGTGAGCTCCATTCTCGACGTCGGGAGAATGGAAGAAGGGCACACGGCGCTCGACCTCTCGGAGGTGGAAGTGAGGTCCCTGGCGGACCGCTCGCTGGCTAGACTGGAGCCGCTGAAAAAGGGTCGAACGCTCACGATCGCCTCTCCTAGGGCGTCCACGCGGCTGACCTGTGACGCGCACCTGATTCAGCGCGTCATCCAGAATCTCCTCGGAAACGCGCTCAAGTTCACGGACAGCCGCAAAGGCACGATCGCGCTCGGCATCGAGGCCCGGGAGGTTGGCGTGAAGGTGACGGTGGAGGACAACGGTCCGGGAATTCCGCCAGAGTACCGGGACAAGGTGTTCGACATGTACTTTCAAGCCAGCTCGCGGCGCCAGAACCTGGTCTACTCGACGGGCCTGGGGCTGACGTTCTGCAAGCTGGCCGTGGAGGCGCATGGCGGTCAGATTGGCGTCGAGAGCCAGGTCGGGAAGGGAAGCGCGTTCTGGTTTGAGCTGCCCTGGCAGCCGTGCTCGCGTGGCACGGCGGCGTGACCGGCTTCGAAGCGCCCCCGCTCGTGCCGCAGCACGCCAGGGAGGCTTTGCGAACCGGCGAGCCGATCGGCCTGCTCCGGGCGGACAAGGGCCGACGGTCAGTCGCCCCTAGGAGCGCGTCGGAGAATTCGATCCGGCCCGCGCGTCTGGTCCCAGTCGAACAGGGAACAGGGAGCCGGGAACCGGCAATGAAGAATCGAGCACAGCGAAGGCTCAACCAGGGAAATGGGAGATCTGTTCGCTGGTCT